>NZ_JJNZ01000074.1 GCF_000690055.1 Pseudoalteromonas fuliginea | reverse complement strand
AGACTGGCACTCATCGTTTGCACTAGCTGAAAAACAGCTGCATAAAAAAAGAATAGCAAAGAGGCTCTTTATTGTATTTATCATTTTGGACTCGATCCATAGTCTTTATTTATATTAGCAAGTATTAAATTTTCGCTTGAGATTTATTCATGTATTTCATTGCAATCAACAGAGCTTGTCTTGGTAATAGCTGAAAAGTGACACTCGCCGTTATCAAGCCCTGTATAACTAAAATAGATATTTTTAAGTGAAACTTTATAATATTAGTGGTTTTATTTGCATATTTATTGGTGCTTTAAATCCTGATCACACTTGCAACCCTTATCAAATACTCTATTCCTCGTGATTTGAAATAGTACGACCCTTAATCTTAATTAGTTCGAGTTGGAGATTTATATTGACCATTGATAAAAGCATGATTGTCAACCGTTAACAATAACAAAAAGACATCAAATATTAAACTTCATTAGCATTAATATTTACGAGTAATTAGATATTACATAACGTGGCGATGCAGCTTTATAAGTTACTTTTTATTATTTATGCGCTCAACCTCGAATAAAACAAGATTCTGTCGTTATTTAATGGGTAAAACACTATGAGAAACAAAACTAGATAATGAACCCAGACTTCAATTAAAGTAATTCAAGAATAACGATAAGCACTCTCTTACTATGAAATGCAATCAGAAAATTCTTCAAATGGAAGTTGCCTAAATAATGAGAAAGTAAGAGGAAAAGTTTTACCCAGTTCAATGTCGACTGTTACACCGGCTATATACATAAACAACGCAAGGAGCTTGAGCCCTGCGAGATGGTATGAATTTTACACTAAAATATGTTGTTTATTGTTAACAATTTGTGTTAGCTTAATTTCACGTGATTGTAAAAATACTTTTTTAAGGTAAAACTATGGCTATCTATTTATATGATCGAAATAAAATTTTTAAGTTAATTGTATTTGTATGTGGGGTTTGTACTTTATTGCTCAGTGGGTTAGTGCAGTCCAAACAGCCTAATATATTATGGATTATTACTGACGACCAGCGACCAGATTCTGTATCGGCCTATAATCAGGCGGTCTATGGGCAAAACAACAGCCCGTTAGGGTATGTTGAATCCCCGAATATCGACAAATTAGCTGCTGAAGGCGTGTTATTTACCCATGCTTTTACCAACTCACCGGTTTGTGGCCCGTCGCGAGGTTCAATGCATTCAGGACGATACCCGTTTCGAAATGGCCATTATGCTTTTGAGTTAACGCATCAAAACCCTGATTTTGTGAAACCGACTGTTTCTGAGGTGATGAGAAGCAATGGTTATACTACTTCTACTTTTGGTAAAGAAGACCATTATATTTATAAATGGGGTCCCGGGCAGGGCTTTCACAATGCTCAGTTATTTGATGTAAAAGTACACTTTAAAAATGATTTACAGAAAAATGGCCTAGGCGATTTATTTACTAAAGCGCAATATGATGAAAATTATAATGTAATTGGTACTACTGAAAACGTACTTTATCCCGATGGTACACAACGTAAATACTATTTAAAACGAAATAATGCAGAATTGACCACTGAAGATATTGCGCAAAAAAAGCTTACGGACAAAGAGTTTGATATTTTACGTGCTTATACTCGCGGTAATACGGATCTAATCCTTGGGGGAGAAAACCCCAAACCAGCTGGTGAAACAATAGATGCCTACATAGTTAAAGAGTTCCAACATTATTTGCAAAATGCAAATACAGAGTATTCCTCTTTATGGGGTAAAAAAATGCAAGGAGCTAATAGCGCTGTGCCGCAGTTTTTACATTTAGGTTTTCATTTACCTCATACGCCAGTACTCCCGCCCAAGTCATTTCGTGACAGGTTTAAAAACAAACAATATAAAGTACCAAGCTTTAATGAGTCAGAGTTAAAAAAACTACCTAAACAATTATTAGGTATTTACGAAACTTCAAAAATGAAAGGAATGACAGACGCAGAAATTCAGCAAGCGATTCAAGATTATTATGCATTTTGTGCCTACGGAGATTTTTTAATTGGTGAAGCTGTAGAGACCTTTAAGCAATACAGTAAAAAGAATAATCAAGAATATGTGATAATTTTTACAGTTGGAGATCATAGCTGGCACCTTGGTGAACAAGGTATGGAAGCAAAATTTGGCCCTTGGCAACAATCTGTGGGTAATGCGGCTATTGTAGTTGCTTCTGATAAGTCACTACTTCCTGCTAATAAAATTAATTCGGATTTAGTTGAGTTTGTCGACTTTGCACCAACAATTATGGCTGCGGGTGGGGTAGATGCAAGTGAGCCACAATATTCATACTTAGACGGTGTCAGTTTGTTTGATGTTTATAATGAATCTATACCAAAGCGTGAATATGTACTGGGTGAGATTAACGTTATTGTAGGCCCAAGAGCGTATTTACACAGCAAACGATTTCGTTTTTCTATGCGAACTCGGCCATTTAGTAATATTAACTTAAAGCCAAGCCAGCTCGGTAAAGATTTAAAGTGGGCGCTAACGGCACCAGCTGAAGACGTTGAGATGGCCTTATATGATTTAGACAAAGACCCAAAAGAACAGAATAATGTAGCCTACGACAAGCACTATGCTGGGCTTGCTAACTGGTTTAGGAATAAATTAGGTAATATTGTGTTAGGGGATAATCGCATTGAAGTTGATTGGAGTAAGGCTAATAGTTACCATTTGAGTGATTTCGCAGTCGGAGCGGATGATAAAAAATTAAATATTCCTAGACAGCTTATTCCTCGCTAAATAAGTAACTTTCTGTGCTAGAGAAAATGGTGTGAGGCGTTTAAAAGCCTCACATTCGCGCAGCGTCTCTTAACCTCTTTTGTGAATAATTCAGTAAACTTTTTGTATAAAGAGCAGGGAGTGAGAAGTAAATGAAGGAAGCTTAGTGCTTAGTATTGGCATGCTAAAATAATCGATAGTCTAAAACGAATATTATTAAGTGATGGAATCAAAATAGCAACTCAGTGATGGTTGAAGCATCAATAACAAGAATTTGGCTAAATTAACTAAATTTTAGTTATTATGCTATTTATTAGTTTGAGTAGCGCTCTATAGGCCTTGTTTTAAAAGGAGTGGATAAGTGATTCAATTTTTGCTCATTAAAATCACTCTATTCATTTAACAGGATAAAAAATGAATAAATCACTTACGGCTATACTTTTAATTGCTTTCTCACTCTTGCTCTATTCACAATTTAAAGAGTTAGCATATAAATTTGGATTTGCGGAACTGAAGCTGGTTGCTGTGTTAGAAAACTCAGACAAAATGAAGTTAAGTGTGATGCCTACTCACTTGGTTTTTTTGATGAAATAAAACTTCAAAATAAATATCAAAAATGTATTAATGTGTATCAAGCCCAAGGTTATGAACTCATCAGTAGAAGTTATAAGGAATAGGTATTAACACTGGACTATCAGTAAAAAGGTGGCCCTTTTATTATCTTCTTAAACTTAACACACCTACCTTTATATGAGGGCAAAATGGGGTCGCACTTTGTCTTTTGCCATTTTCACATTTGTATTGCAGGCCGTGTAATAAGATAAGCGGAGATGCATTGAAAGTAGACCCGTCAGTCTGACACAGCTTTACTATTTATTTTTAAAACGCCTGCTCTTAAGCGTAGCGCCTCATAATCTCTTTGTGAATAATAACTCAAAGGGGCTTCCGTTGGCTTTAAAACTGCAAAAGCCGCTTTGCAGCGGCTATGATTAAGCATAAAGTTTATTTCATCACTTAATATTATGTTTTACAGCCTTCACTGCTGCGGCGCTATCTTGAGCTTTAAGTGCTTCTAAAATAGCGCGATGCTCATTTACACATTCAGAGCTTGAGGTGATGCGTTTATAATTTAAACGCATACGCATGACATACGGGTACCAAATATTAACTAACTCTTCACCACCCGCTTGATAAATTAAATATTGGTGAAATGATATATCGATTTTAGTTACTTCGGTGTAATCTTCGCGGTCGAGGGCATCTTGCAGTGAGACTAAAATACTTTCAAGTTCAGCAATGTTTTGATCAGTTAAATTACCGTTTAACTCTGTGATTGCGTACTCTTCTATGCTGCGACGAAGTTTAATCATTAAACGCTGTAGCTTAGGCTCTAGTACGCTGTTGACTGATGCGCCACAATTGTTTCGCGAAATCAACAGACCTTCTTTTGTTAATTGCAAAATCACATCTCGAATTGGACCTCTGGAGAGACCAAAGCGCTCTGCCAGCTCTTTTTCATTTAACTTAGTTTGTGGTGGCATTTCACCAGAGATTATATCTGAACGTAATTGTTCAGCGATTTGATCTTTTACAGACAAAATTTTTGTTGCTCTGTTACCAGCCATATTTATTCCTAGATTTAATTTACTTTATGTGACCTTAGCTACGGTTAAAAAACAGTCGTTATTCGAGTTAAGATCATGTACTTGTCTCAGTGTATATAAAAAAAAAGGAATGGTCTATTGTTAACACATTACAACAGACCAATAAATGTACAATTAAATGATGAATGTGCAATTATTTTTTAAATCGTCGCTCATACATAGACTCATTCATCGCTTTAGCGGCTTCAATCATTTCAATGTAGGGTCTATCAGTGACACTTATAAAGCCTACATTATAATTTTCGCCATCGTAAGCTCTGCCTGTAATCGGAGAATCTATATACTGAAACCAATGAGCACCTATAAAGTAGGGGTTGTCGATCACTGAGTTCATATAATCGGTATACATATTTGCTCTGTCTTGTTGATTAGCAGCATGTATTAACCCAGGATGAAATAATCCTGAATCAGATGAACCAACATGAAACTCACCAATTATAGCGGGTTTGTCAAATTGTGATAAAAACGCCCACTTGTCATCCCTTAGACCTTCTTTGTATGCGTTAAAACTTATTACATCAACATATTTAGCCGAGGCTTTAACAACTTCTATAGGCATGCCCCAATCAGGAAAACGCGCACCTAAATACATATGATTTGGTAGGTATTTATCCATAGCGGCATTTACCACACTAAAGTACTTATCAGCATAGGCGGTGAGTAATATAGAAAAATCGACAAGCTGCTCTTCATTTTTTATATCAACCGTTACACCTTTGTCAAACTCAACCCATGAGGCTAAGTTTAAGTGCCATACCTTATTAAGTTTAGCGACATCAGTATATTTTTCTTTCATTAAGCGAGAAAATTCAGCTTTAGTAGGCACTGTTTTAGCATCACGGCCTAATGTGTTTATTACAATACCATAATGGCTTTTAACAGAATCAGGGCGGCCAAAGCTTTTTTCGTTATCAATGAATACACCTACTGCCCAAGGCGAATTTTTAACTTCTTTTGCAACAACACTAACGGTTTCGTTAGCACGCACTGTAAATTCAGGGTCGAATACATCCGGCATGGCTCCCCAAAAATCGTTGCCGCTTGATACGGTTTTAAAATCACCTATAATCCAACCATTGGCAAAATAGGGCACTTTTTGATTATCGTAGTAGCTGGGGTCTGTCCAGTTGCCTAATGAACTAAAGCCCCATGTAATCATTCTATCGAGGGTAACTTCTCGCCATTTTTGCATGTAATCTGCATTATTTTGACCATATTTGCGTTCTAAATTAGCAGCGTAGAAGCTATATGTTTCACCGTGTTCTAACGGACCCGAATGCGCACTTTTACGATAGCCAAAATGTTTACCGAGTGGATCGCTATAATCAGGTAGCCATTCAAATAAATTTTTACGCACTTGTGACGCTACAAAGCGGCTTTTAAGCGCTTCTTTATTTACTTGGTTTAAACCTTTTGAATCCTCAGGTGTTACACCGGCATCAGCTGGTTTAGCTAACAACGCTTGATCAAAATCGTAACCCGTCAGTGTTGTTGAGTTTGCAAGACGAATAATATCAATGCCAGTTGCAAGATATAAATAGCCATCAGGGTCGACTAATGACCATTTATCATTGTATTTAGCCGTTCTAAAATAACCAGTCGCTTCTAATTTTGGACCTTTTGCCCAGCCACCAAAGCGTGAGCGATTAGTAGGGCGTTTAGAAAGTAACTGTGTTGCTTCTTGTTTTTTGTCGCTCAATAGCTCGGCTTCTGAATGTACTTTCCCTGCAAATTCTTGTTTTGCATTTTGGCCAAATTCATCAACAATTTTGGTTAAAAAAGCGGTATTAAATTGAGGGTTTTTACGAAGTGAAATAGATTTTATTGCCAGCTCTTTGTCATGTAATGTACTTTGCACGCTAATTGCTATTTTAGCGATGCCTTTTAAGTTGAGATTTTTTTTACCCCACATAGAAATAAACTGTACCTCATCAGACTCCCACGTATCTGGGTTAGAGCGAAGACCAGAAGTAAAGTTAAGTTCTACATTTTCTTTGCCATCGGGCGTTGCAAGGTCGTGGCCGTCAAGTTTTGCGTAATACGTGTTGTATCCACCTACCGGCACATTAACGCTACGCGTATAGTTAGCACCGTCAATATCGGAGATATCTAAATAAATTTGTACAGAGTGTGTTCCCGGGTTTGCCAATTCAAAGGCAAGATTGAAATCATTAAATTCACTCCAATCCCAAGGTTTTTCCGGTGAAAAAACAATACTAGCGTACGAGTTTTTCTTAGATTGAAACTGTACATTTAAAACCGAGTTTTCATTTTTTACTATAGCGGAATTACTTTGGTAATCAACAGACGTCGCTGTATGGTGAGTGTCATCTGCAAATAAATACATTAATGTATTAGTAGATTTAATCTGTACGGCATCTGTTGTGGGGCGATCAACTTTAACGTCTTCTTGATTACAGGCACTTAACGCAAGCAAGAGCGATGTGAGGAGTATGTTCTTTTTATATGTCATTGCTGTTTAACCTTTAATTACAATTTAACATACCATACATTAAAAAAACAAATTTGAAAATTGTTAACAATGTGCAATTTTGACTTTTTAGAATATACACCAGTAAGGTAATGATTTTATTTAATTATTTTTTTATATTTATTACAAAACAAATGAACATAAAGTAACGTTCTTTAAAATATAGGTTGCAAGTATATTAATTTTAAAATACTCTCGAAATCACACCCATGGTTAATTGTTAACAATATATAATTTAGCACAACCCCTTACTTTATTCTCTACATAAAGTAACACACAATAACAACAAAGTTGGATTGAAGTATGAATGGTAGTAAACGTAATGTGTTTTTCTTTGCATTTATTGTCGCCTTTGGTGGCTTTATATTTGGATTAGACGCTGCTCTTATTTCAGGTACGGTTCGTTTTGTATCGGCAGAATTCAATTTATCAGACATTCAAATTGGCACAGTCGTGAGTGCACCTGGTTTTGGTGTGCTATTTGCTTTAGTCATTACCGGTTACATATGCAATATGTTTGGCCGAAAAAATACTTTAATAGGCATTGCGTTTATATACATACTGTCGGCAATTGCATCGGTTTTCGCGCCAAGCTACGAGCTATTAGTTGCTGCTCGTTTTATAGGTGGATTAGCATTCACGTCTTTATCGGTCGCAGCTATGTATATAGGTGAAGTTGCACCGTCTAAGTACCGTGGTAAATTAGTGTCTATGATTCAAATAAATATTGTTGTTGGATTATCCGCAGCGTATTTTGCTAACTACTTACTTGTTGATTTAGCTCACAGTAATTTTGAGTGGGTAACACAGTGGAATGTGCAAGATAATTTATGGCGCTGGATGCTAGGCGTTGAGATTGTTCCTGCTGTTTTATGGTTTTTATTATTATTTACTATTCCTCAAAGCCCGCGTTGGTTAGTTATGAAAGGCAACGAAACACGCGCTATAACTATCTTGCATCGTTTAAATAAAAATACTGAATTGGCCCAAGAGCAACTTAAGAGTATTAAAGAGAGCTTGGTTGATTACAGCGAAACAGGTGGGTATTTTTCTTCATTTAAACAACTACTCGAAAGTCGTGTTCGCGCCGCTGTCATTATTGCTTTTACTATTGCTATTGTGCAGCAAGTGACGGGGATTAACGCCATAATGTTTTATGCTCCAACGGTGTTTGAACAACTGGGAGTCGGCACTGATGCGGCTTTTTTTAACGCTGTTTTAATTGGTTTAGTCAGTATTGTATTTACTGTGGTAGCTATTGCTTTGATAGATAAGTTAGGCCGCAGACCCCTTGTTATTTGGGGATTAGCAGCTGCAACAATTAGTTTGTTTATGTGTTATTTAGGCTTTAGCCAGGCAGAATATAGTTTGTCGGCTGAGGATATAGCCTCGTTTTCAGCGTTAAATTCTATTACAGGACTGGAGCACATAATTGGTACTGTGTATCACAGCGATATTGAATTTAAGCAAGCACTAGCGAGCGTACTTACTGCTTCGCAACAGCAATTATTTGAAAGCGATTTAATTTCACGCGCAGCAACTATAAACGCGCCACTTATATCATTTGGTATAGCGGGCTTTATTGCAGCCTTTCACTTTTCGATTGGGCCAATTATGTGGGTGATATTTTCTGAAATATTCCCGACTCGTATTCGAGGTGTGGCCATTCCTACCTTCGCATTTATTGCCAGTGTAATTAGCTATTTTGTTCAGCAGTTTTTCCCATGGCAGCTAAGTAATTTAGGCGCTGCAAACATCTTTTTACTTTATACCGTATCGGGTGTTGCCGGCTTTGCATTGCTATTTAAGTTTATGCCAGAGACTAAAAATAAATCGATAGAAGAAATTGAAGTCTACCTAGAAGGCCTACACACTAAAAAAGTACAGGAGGGTGTGTGAGTACTTTACTCGCTATTGGCGAATGTATGGTCGAGCTAGTACCAACAGGTATTAGCGAATGTAAGCAGTCTTTTGCGGGCGATACTTACAATGCTCTTGTGTATGCAAAGCGTTTTGCAAACACACTAAATTGCGCGCTATTTACAGCTGTAGGTAGCGACGTACTGAGTGCCAATATGCTCAAATGTTGGCAACAAGAAGGTATTAGCACGCAAAACGTGATTACAACAGCAGACTATAATGTGGGTATTTACGCTATTTCAACGGATGCTGATGGTGAGCGAAGCTTTGATTATTGGCGTAATCAATCAGCAGCGAAGCATATGATGAGTTTATATACTCAAAAGCCATTTAATTTAGGTTTGAAAGAATCAGACTGGGTGTTTTTCAGTGGCATTAGTTTAGGTATTTTAGATGATGAATCTAAACAAGGTTTACTCACATTATTAGCTGATTTTAAAAAACAAGGCTGCACAATTGCGTTCGACCCTAATTATCGCGCGCGTATGTGGCAATCAAAAAGCCACGCTATTGAATGGCTAGAGCGTGCTTATGCGCTTAGTAATGTAGTTTTACCAGGTCTTGATGATCACCGTGTGTTATTCGGTCATTCAAGCAGTGCAGAGATTGTTAAGTACTGTACACAATTTGATATCGACGAAATTGTTATTAAAGCTGGTAGTGCCGGGATGCAAGTTTATTGCAAAGATGATCTTAAAGCGTCATGTCCGTTTACACCCGCTGCAAAGCAAGTTGATAGTACAGCGGCAGGTGACTCATTTGCGGGAACCTACTTAGCCGCCAGAATGTGCGCCCAAAACCCTCAAAATGCATTAGAAATGGCTGACAATGTTGCCTCACAAGTTGTGCAGCATCAAGGCGCGATTTTACCTCTTGACGTATACCAGTCGCTAAATATAAGCCTAGGTAAGTAAGGAATTAACATGTCTGATAAAAAATTAAGTTTAGCAAGTAAGCGTGCAATAGAGCGTGGCTACGATAAATATGGCCCGCAGTGGCTGACAGAATTTGATGTAGAACCTTTGCTGGGTGATTTTGCCTATGAAGAAGGGGTTATACGTCGCGATCCTTCATCTGTTTTATACATTGATGGTGTTTATCATTGTTGGTACACCAAAGGTGAGGGAGAAACAGTTGGTTTTAATACACAAGACTCAAGTGCAAAAGTGTTTCCTTGGGATTTAACGCAAGTTTGGCATGCAACGTCAAAAGATAGCATAACGTGGCAAGAGCAAGGGGTCGCTGTGAGTCGAGGCGACGCTGGTAACTATGACGATCGCGCTATTTTTACCCCTGAAGTATTTGCGCATCAAGGTAAGTATTACTTGGTGTATCAAACGGTACAAACACCGTACACCAATCGCCAATATGAGCATATTGCCATAGCGCATTGCGATACCCCTTTTGGTCCTTGGATTAAATCACCTGAACCTATTGTTAGCCCAAGTAAAGATGGTCAATGGCACGGTGATGAAGATAATCGCTTTGCAGTAACAACTAAAGGTAGTTTTGATAGCCATAAAGTACACGATCCGTGTTTGGTGTTTTTTAATAACAAATTTTACTTGTATTACAAAGGTGAGACCCAAGGTGAGGGAATGAACTTTGGTGGTCGTGAAATCAAACACGGTGTTGCTATTGCTGATGATGTATTAGGACCTTATGTTAAATCGCCTTACAACCCTATTTCTAATAGCGGTCATGAGGTCGTTGTTTGGAATTACAAAGGTGGTATTGCTAGTTTGCTAACAACCGATGGCCCTGAAAAAAATACTATTCAATTTGCTCAGGACGGTATTAATTTTGAAATTATGGCGCATATAAAAGGCGGTCCAGAAGCAATTGGCTTATATAGACCTGCACAAGGGTTTGATCAAAACCCAGCGCCAGGCATTAGTTGGGGCTTGTGCCATAAATACGATGCCAGTTGGAACTGGAACTATATTTGTCGTTTTACTCCTCGTAAGCAAGTGCTCGACGCCGGTACCTTTCAAAACAGTAACTAGGGAAAGTAAACAATGAGTGAGCAACAAAATCAATTTGAGCCGTCAGAGCATCCACATCGGCGTTTAAACCCATTATTAAATGAATATGTGTTGGTGTCGCCACACAGGGCTAAACGCCCATGGCAAGGTCAAGAAGAAAGTGTAGATATTGAGGTTAAACCAGAATACGACGAAAGCTGTTTTTTATGTAAAGGCAATACGCGTATTAACGGCGAAGTAAATCCAGATTACAAAAACACCTTTGTGTTTACTAATGACTTTGCCGCCTTGCGTGAAGGTGTGCCTGATGTGGAGCAAACCGATCCCCTATTTAGCATGCATACAGAGCGTGGCACTGCGCGTGTTATTTGTTTTTCGCCTAATCATGCAAAAACACTACCAGAGCTCAGTGTTTCGCAAATTACAAATGTAGTAAGCACATGGCAAGAGCAATGCCAAGAGTTATCAAAAACTTACAACTGGGTTCAGGTATTTGAAAATAAAGGCGCTGTAATGGGATGCTCTAACCCGCATCCACATGGTCAGATTTGGGCACAAAATAAATTACCGAGTTTGGTTGCACGTAAACATACAAACCTTAGTAACTATTATAAACAGTATGGCAGTAGTTTATTGCTCGATTACGCAAAACGTGAGATGGAATTAAATGAACGCGTAGTATGTGTAAACGATGATTGGCTTGTGGTTGTTCCTTATTGGGCTGCATGGCCATTTGAAACGCTGCTATTACCTCGGTTTGCGGTTACTCAAATGATAGAGCTGACAGACGCTCAACAAAGTACTCTAGCTGAAATTATTAAAAATATAACGACTCGTTACGATAACTTATTTCAGTGCTCGTTCCCTTACTCTATGGGCTGGCATGGCGCGCCTTATGATGGTCAAAGCCACTTATTTTGGCAATTACATGCGCAGTTTTTACCGCCATTACTACGATCAGCCAGTGTTAAAAAATTTATGGTTGGCTACGAAATGATGGCCGAAGCACAGCGTGATATAACACCTGAGCAAGCTGCCACTATTTTGAAAAAACAATCACTAACGCATTATAAAGAGAACACTAAATGAATGTTGAACAAAGCGCACGGTTAGCTTTTTTAAACCACTTTGGACGCGATGCCGACTTTGTTGTCAAAGCCCCTGGGCGTGTTAATTTAATTGGTGAGCACACCGATTACAATGACGGCTTTGTACTGCCTTGTGCCATTGAATACGCTACTTACATTGCAGTGTCACCTCGAACTGACGATGTAGTAAATGTACTTGCACTTGATTGCGATAACCAAACCGACAACTTTTTAGTAAATAAACCGCTTAATAGCCACAGTACGCAAACGTGGAGTAATTATGTTCGCGGCGTAGTTGATGAACTGCAAAAACGAAATCATCAACTCAGTGGCTGCGACATATGCATCACAGGTAATGTCCCGCAAGGAGCTGGTCTTAGCTCATCGGCTGCACTTGAGGTAGGTATTGCTTATGCGTTTAATCATTTATGTGAATTGTTTATTGAACGTAAAGAGATTGCAAAAATAGCACAAGCAGCAGAGAACAACTTTGTAGGGTGTAACTGTGGAATTATGGATCAGCTTATATCGGCGTGTGGTACACAAGGTAAAGCACTAGGGATAGATTGCCGCTCACTTGATTTAGTGGAAGTGAGCATTGACCCTGCTATGACCATTTTAATGATTAATTCCAACGTTAAACGCGGCTTACTCGATAGCGAGTATAACCTTCGACGCGAGCAATGCTATAGCGGCGCTAAAGCTTTTTCAAAGTCAAGTTTACGTGAGGTGAGTATTGAGGAGTATGAATCGCAAAAACATATGCTAAATAAAGACGTTGCTAAACGTGTAGAGCACATTGTTTATGAAAATCTCCGCACCCTTGAAGCTATGCAGGCTTTTACTCATAACGACATAACGAAACTTAGTACATTAATGGCTCAAAGCCATGGCTCTATGCGTGATTTATTTGAAATAACTACACCGCAAATAGACACATTGGTGGATATTATTAGCCAAGTAATACAAAACAATGGTGGTGTAAGAATGACTGGTGGAGGCTTTGGCGGGTGTGTCGTCGCATTTGTACCCAATATACTGGTAAAAGATGTTATTGCTGCTGTTGAGTCGCAATACGAGCGTTTAACAGGCTTGAAAGAGTCTATTTATACCAGCTTACCGTCTGCTGGTGTATCACTCATAAGAGCGTGAGGAAAATTCAATGAAAAAAGTACTGGTTACGGGAGGCGCAGGCTATATAGGTAGCCACACTGTTTTAAGCTTATTAAAAGATGGCTATAACGTTGTTGTGATTGACGATTTAAGTAACTCGAGTCGTGAATCGTTAACTCGTGTTGAAGCTTTAGCGCAACGTAAAGTTGAATTTATTCATGCCAGTTTACTTGATTACGATAAGTTATGCGCCGCATTTACAACGCATCAGTTTGATTCGGTCATTCATTTTGCAGGTTTAAAGGCGGTGGGGGAGTCAATAGAAAAACCGTTGGAATATTACTACACCAATCTGGTCTCTACGTTAAACCTATGTCAGTGCATGCTCAAATTTAGCGTGAATAAATTAGTATTCAGCTCATCAGCCACCGTTTATGGTCAAGGCGCATCAGTACCTTACACCGAAAACTTACCTCTAGGGCGTGCAGCAAGCCCGTATGGGCAAACAAAGGTAATGATTGAGCAAATACTACAAGAAATAGTAGCGTCAAATACTGGTTTGCAAGTAGCAAGCTTACGCTACTTTAACCCTATTGGCGCAGATATTAGCGGCCAAATAGGGGAAGATCCATTAGGTATTCCTAACAATTTAATGCCCTTTATAGCTCAGGTAGCGGTAGGTAAACGTGACAAATTAGCTATTTTTGGAGGCGATTACCCTACTGAAGACGGTACATGTGAGCGGGACTATATACACGTTAGTGATTTAGCCAAGGGTCATATTAAAGCGCTTAAATGGCTTGGCGAGCAACACCATAGCTTATATGAAGCATTTAACTTAGGCACTGGCACTCCTTATTCTGTGCTTGGTATCGTAAAAGCATTTATTGAGTATACCGGAGTTGATATTAACTTTGACATTGTAAAGCGCCGCGATGGCGACTTAGCTGCTTTTTGGGCCGATTCATCTAAAGCCAAGGCTATTTTAGGCTGGCAATGTAAATACACCCTTGCAGACATGATGAAAGACACGTGGCGCTGGCAAAGTAATAACCCTAATGGCTACCCAAATGTATAACCTCCTTATGTAAAAACACTGTCTACACAAGGCGTCCTAATTCACACACAATAATAAAGGTGATTAAAATGAAACGCAGAAGTTTTTTAAAGCTCAGCGCCGGCCTACTAAGTTCAAGTATGCTCGGTGGTTGCAGCGGTTTATTTGCGTCATACCGAGGTGACTTAACCTCAACTGCACCATTAGATAATACGAATTTAAGCAAGCAAGTGTGGCTCGGTAAGCATTTTTGGGGGAACAGACTCCAAGACTGGCAACGCATAGGTAATGAGCTTTTATGTACTCGAGAAGAAAAAGATTTTGAAGCGCGTACCGTATCGTTACTCACCAGGCAGCTTAATAGCTCTTTACAAAGTGGGCGTATAAAAGCCACCGTACGCAATTTAACGCCGAACGAAAAAGGCTTTTGTGGATTTTTATTAGGGATTGGTAAAGGTGAGCTAACAGCTAAAGGTGCTGCTTTAGCGCAGCGAGCTGGTGGCGAAAATGGCGGAATAATTGCGGCCTTTGACAGTTTAGGTAAATTATCATTTAGACAGTTTGATGATGAAAGCAAAGCCCTTGATTTTACTATTATTAATCGTACTCCATTTAATATACAACAATATAAAAGCGGCGATAAAATAACACTCGATTGCCATTTAGACCCAATAGATGCAAACCATTTTGATATTCGTCTTGTGGCAAGTAACACAAATACTGCCCAGGAGTTAGGATTTGCAGTACTTCACAAAGTCCCCGCAGATCAACTGCAAGGAGGTATTTCGTTATTAAGCTCCTCAGAGCCTTTTGTAGCAGGTGCTCGTTGGGGGTTTAGTGATATTGAAACCGGTGGAGGTAAAATAACTCTAAATAATGCCAATACCTTAGGCCCCGTTATGGGGTGTATGTATAGCGTTAATCAGCAGGTACTCAAGTTATCTTGTCAGTTAATGCCTATTAATATTAAAGAATTTTCACGCGTAGAGCTGCAATATAAGTTTGAAAACCAATCCGATTGGCAGCATGCAGGCACAGCAAAAATTGAAGATGGTTTTGTAGCAAGGTTTAGATTAAGTAATTGGGATTATTTAAAACAAGCTCAATACAGAATTGTTAACCCACAAAAGCCTGATGACACTTTATATTCTGGAACTATTGCTAAGGACCCACAAAATAGTAAAGAATTTACGATTGCATTGTACTCTTGTATTATTCCTACTTCTAAAAGCTTAGACAACACGCATTACACACGCCTTATTAGTAGCGAGCGCGATTTAGGACGTTACACCAAAGACAATATTTTATTTCCTCACACTGAACTTGTAGAAAATGCTAATTACCATAACCCTGATATGTATGTCTTTTGTGGCGATCAGTACTACGAAACATACCCGACTCGCTATGGTCGCCACACGAAAGATGCCAAACTAGATACCTTATATAAATGGTACTTATGGTACTGGGCGTTTGCCGGTAGTATAAAAGATAAGCCTACACTTGTTTTAGTTGATGACCATGATGTGCTGCAAGGTAACTTGTGGGGCGATGGTGGCGATCACTCCGATATGCCAAAAGAGGAAGACGGTGGTTATAAGTGGGACAAAGACTTAGTTAGAATGATCTACCGTATGCAAAATGGGCATAATCCGGACCCTTACGATCCCACACCGATAAAATATGATATTCCGGTTAGTTATGCTGCATTTGAATATGGCGGTATTAGTTTTGCGATGGTTGAGGATCGTAAATTTAAAACGCCACCTGATTATAAAGCTAATAAGCTTGCCACAACGGGTGAGTTATTAGGTAAACGCCAAGAAGACTTTTTAAAAGACTGGCAAACTATGCACCCGGGTAAACCTAAAATATGTATTACAGCTTCCATGTGGGGGTCGCCTCAAACCGATGAAAATGGCAAAGCATTAATAGATTACGATGCAAATGGCTACCCGGCTGATGGGCGTACACGCGCAGTAAAACTAGTAAGTGACGCTAACGCATTAGTAATTGCGGGCGATCAACACCTCGGATTGCTTGCCTATCAAGGAATCAATACTTTTGATGATGGCAGCTTGTTTTTTGCAGGCCCAGCTAGCGCAGCATTTTGGCAGCGATGGTTTGAACCCCACGCACCTTTACCAAATCAGCGAAACAACGACAAAAACACCGGTGATTTTACAGACACGTTTGGCAATAAAATGCGAGTACTGGCCGCAGCAAACCCAAAAGTTACACATAAACTTTTTGCTAAACAAAATACAACGTGGGGCAAGTTTTTAGCTGACAGAAACTTAAAAAGTGAAGGTTATGGGATTATTAAAATAAACCATGCAAAAAAATATTATCAATTAGAGTGCTGGGAGTGGAATACAGATCCATCAACAGAAAAGCAGTTTACTGGTTGGCCTTATATTAAAGAGTTTTAATTAGGCTCACCTATTTACGCTAAGCGCTGTGTGAAAGCTATTTTAACACTGCTAGTTAAGAGCAATTTACTGCTTAGGCAATAAATTGTTTTTTTACAATTACGTATATATTGTTAACAAAATACAGTTGACAATTGTTTGGTTGTTATATTATTGTTTACAAAAGATTAACCCGATAACATAATAAAACCTTAGAAAGGGAACACACATGACAATCATCAACAAAGCGTTTAAGTTAAGCGCAATAACGGCTGCAGTACTTGCGACACAATTGGTATATGCCAAGCAAGATGAAAACACACAAGAAAAAACGAAAGCAGAAACTGATATTGAGATCATTGAAGTTAGCGGTTTAGCGGCAAGTGTAAAAAAATCAATTAACGATAAACGCTTTGCAGAAAACGTTGTTGATTCAATCAACGCAGAAGACATCGGTAAGTCCACTGATCAAAACATCGCTGATGCGCTTTCACGCGTAACAGGGGTATCTGTACAAACTGTTGATGGTGAAGGCGCACGGGTAACTGTTCGTGGCGCTAATTCACAACAAAACAATATTAGTATGAATGGGGTGCAATTGGGCTCAACTGGCTATAGCCAAGGTGTCGATTTATCACAGTATTCTTCAGATATCTTATCTAAGATAGAGGTTGTAAAAACCCCAAGTGCAGATCATGAAGAAGGTGCGTTGGGCGCAAATATTAACCTTAGTACAACCAAGCCACTTGATTTAAATTATGAAATAAATACGGTAACACTTGAAGGCCGTTATAACGATCTGTCTGAAGAAGATAACTACAAAGTATCAGGTACTTTTTCAAGAAAATTTTTTGATGATACGTTTGGTGTGGTGGTTACCGCAGTTAAAGAAACAAATACTTATCGTAAAGACCAATTTTCAGCAACGGAGTGGTATGCATTAGAGTCGCCTCTAGCTACAGATACAAACGGTAATATTGTTGAAAACGTTGTTGGTATAGCCCCTCGTAATGTTCAGTATCAATATCATGAAAGTGAAAATGATAGAACTAATTTTAATATTGGTTTGCAATGGATAGCATCAGAGAATACTGAATTTAATTTTAATGCTATTTTGGGTAAGCAAGATATAAATAACTCAATGCATGGTATTAATACTCGCTCAGTAGAGACTAAAAACTTGATTGAAGGTGAAGACCCTGGTTTATCAGGTGTATCAGCTGGGTTTACAGATCCTGAGCAAGATTGGCGTACCATTGATTTAGAAACTAATACATTTACTAAATTCGTTAACCGTTTTGGCAGTGGTGGTTTAGTACAATCTGAGGGTGATTTTGAGAACAAAAATCAAATATTTTCTTTAGATATGAAGCATAACTTTAGTGATGCACTAACGATGGATGCGGGCATTGGTTACTCAAAAACAGAGCAAATACCAAATAACTCTGTATACGTGGCATTACAAAACTTTGCTAATATTAGTGCTTGGAGTTTGCTAAATGTTCCGCCAGAAGATATGGAGCCTGTTGGTTATGATTGCACTAGTGGTCAATGTAATTTAGTGACAGGTACGGGCTTAATTGATTATGGCGAAAATGATACTTTTGGTGATCCAGACAGCCTGTGGGATAACTACAGTACTACAGGGTTTAATCCTGACGAATTAGATGCTCAGCATTTATCTTATATGAGCAGAACATTAAACAGGGTCGAAGATGAGCAAAAGTCATTATTTGTCGACTTTGACTACGTGCTTGCTTCAGATAACTTTCGTTCGATTGAATTTGGCGCTAAGTGGTCTAACCGTACTAAGTATGTTGACGCGCAACAAGGTACATTTAATAGCGTAGGCGAAGGGGTCGTTGTAACAAACCCAAACACTGGCTTGCCTGCTGTACTTGGTAGTGGCCTGCGCGATATTACAGGTGAAATGGTAACCGATGGTGAAGAGTTCCCAGTTGATGACTTTATGGCAGGCCTTGGCTATGGCCGTGATGCTGTGACAGATGGTTGGAGTAGCTTTTCTGCATTTAAAGCGTTTGAAGTGGCGTTGGGCAGTCCCGAAGTGGCATTTAATACTGATGATTCAAATACCCGAAATACAGAATTAGATAACCTAGCATTTTACACAAAGCTTAACTTTGAGTTATTAGATGGACGCATTAGCGGTGATGTCGGTGTTCGTTATGTCAAAACAACGGTTGAAGTTCAAGGTGCATCAGGTGTGCAGTTTGCTTATGACCCTTCAAATAATGCCCGTTTAATGGACCCATTCAAGCTTGCTGAGCTACGTGACCCAAGTTTACCGCTTTGTGCTGCGACTCCGTTTTACGGTACCGATTATAATGAAGAAATTCGTTGGTCTAGAACAGATGGCTTGGGTTATGACACCTTAGGAACCAATGATAAGACTGATGATGTCAGGATCCCAGATCAAGGTCCATGCCATGATCCAAATACAATACAAGGTAGTGAGTTTGAATCAGAATGGTATTTATGGCGTCATTCTGATGTGTCTACAGAGAAACATTGGATATACGGTGAACGAGTTTATGATGAAGCAGGTAACTTATTACCAACAGAAGACAGAAGCTTGCGTTCTTTTGCTGTTACGGATGAGCATGAGTATGACCTATTTTTACCGAGCTTAAATCTAAATTACTTATACAGTGAAGATACCATTATTCGTTTCGCAGCATCAAAAACAATGGCACGCCCGCAAATTGACTCGCTTCGCCCAGGTTTTAAAGTTAGAGAAACGCAATGGGGCGGCGAAAATCGTAATAACTCAATTACACTGACTAACCCTAAATTAGATCCTCTTGAATCATTTAATTTAGATTTATCTTATGAATGGTACTTTAATGAATCGGGCTTATTAGCCGCGACGTTATTCTATAAAGATATGACTAACTTTGAAGAATCAGAAACAATCGTTACTTATATGGATGATTTACGCGATGTTGGTTTAACTGAGGGTGAAACATACGATCCAAACGATCTCGTACTGATTGCTGGCCAAGATAGCTTAGAAGGGTGTATGCCTAAGCGTTTTCAGGGCGGCCAAGACTACGAGCTAGATTGGATGTACTCAGGTGATTTAGAGCAAATGTGTGCCAAGTTTAATACTACCCGTATTAAAAATGGTAAAGGCGCGTCTATCAAAGGTCTAGAGCTACAATACATGCAAACCTACGACAACTTACCAGGTATATGGTCTGGTTTAGGTATGCAGGCTAACTATACTTATCAAGATTCAGAGTATGACCAAGAAGTATCTTCTATCGATAGCAACGTTAAAGTGCCATCACTTGCTGTTGCTTATACACCTGAACACAGCTACAACTTAACGGGTTTCTGGGAGAAAAATGGTCACCAATTACGCCTATCTTATCAAGGGACTACAGATCAGTTAGTACAACGTTCTTGGGAGAATGGTTCACTTTGGGAAGAGGGTCGTCAAACACTTGATTTTTCAGCAAGTTATAAAATGAATAATAATATCAGTATTTCTTTCCAAGTCGCTAACTTAACAGATGAAGGAGTTCGTCAGTACTTCACTAGCCGATTCTTACAAGCGGGTGGTGTAACCTTTGATGAAGGCAGCCCACTTGAAGGTGAAGCCACTAAATCTCGTACGGTTTATCAATATCATACCGGACGTACATTTAGACTTAATACCCGTATTAATTTCTAAATTTTTGATTTAATAAAAAGCCAGCAGCCTTCTGCGGGCTTTTTATCTTTACTGAATCTAAGAATTATCCATCCAGCTAATCAAGGCGAGCGTGCTAAATAAAATGTTCACAGCGTTAGTTATTCTTTATGTAAAGCCAGTACTTGTTAAAACTTCAGCCTTGTTATCACAGTAGTTATATGTCGCTATAAATGTGATTACTGTCATATAGGATTGGTCTATAAGCGAAGTTCTCTCTTCAAATTAATCATTAGAGGTTATAGGTCAAAAGTTTTAACCTAGACCATAACGAAATAGTCTAGGTGTTAAACCTATCATTGTGCTTCGATATTAGTACTATGCATTCGTATTCAATAGCGTGTTGTTTGAGATACCCGTACCAATAGCTTAGTATTTAGTAATAATAAAGCCGCCAAGACAACATTAGCTTTCATATGAAAAAGCCTATAAAAATAATTTCGGTATTACTTGTTTTATGTGGCTGTAGCACAAAGCAATCCGTGCCTATAGATCCTAAAAATAAGTCAAATGCTTCGACTGAGTCTAAGCCATTGCTCCATGTTCCTTCTCCTGAATGGCAAGATCAAATCATCTATTTTTTGATGACAGATCGCTTTGCTGATGGTAATCCTAACAACAATGACTTAGGAGCTAACGAATACAATCCAAGTAAGGAAAGCCATTATAGTGGAGGCGATTTACAAGGCATTATCAATCAGCTCGACTATATTCAAAACCTCGGAGCGACTGCTGTTTGGACGACTCCTATCGTTGCTAACCAATGGTGGACAAATGAGTCTAATTATGGAGGCTATCATGGCTACTGGGCTATCGACTTTAGTGACGTAGACAAACACTTAGGGACAATAGACACTTATAAGACACTATCTGACCAACTGCATCGCCGTGGCATGTATCTAATTCAAGATATTGTAGTGAATCATACTGGTAACTTTTTCAACTATCGTAATGGTGTGGACGGCTACGATCCAAACGACACGGCCAAAAACTTTTTCTTAATGGAGAAACCTACCTCTTTACAGCCAGCACCAAGCCAAGCCCCTTTTGACTTGATCAACAGAAATAATACAGAGCATGTGAATGCTGATATCTATAATTGGACACCATCAATTAAAGATTATAACGATACCTCTCAGCAGTTTACGTATCAACTGGCTACCCTTGCTGATATTAACACAAAAAATCCTGTGGTGATTAATAGATTCAAACAAATCTACGGTGATTGGATTAAAAGTGTGGGTGTCGATGCATTCAGAATTGATACTGTAAGATACGTTGAACATGATTTTTTTCACAAGTTTATGCATGACTCAGATGGTATTCATGCAGTAGCAAAATCAACAGGTAGGGAAAATTTTTTAGCTTTTGGTGAAGTGTTTGATACGTCAAAAGCTTATCAAAATGATGCAGAACATCGGGTTGCTAGTTACCTTGGGAGTGAAGAAAAGCCAGAATTAAACTCGCTTATTTCTTTTCCACTTCACCATGAGCTTAAAACTGTTTTTGCTCAAGGCTTTCCTACTGAGCAGTTATCATATCGCATCAAGCAGCACATGGAGGTTTACAGTAACCCTTATGTAATTCCTACATTTATCGATAACCATGATATGGCCCGTTTTTTAGCCAGTGGCGACGTGGCAGGCTTTAAACAAGCTTTAGCTACTATTTTAACTATCCCTGGCATCCCAGTAATTTATCAAGGTTCTGCCCAAGCAATGATTGAGTCTCGTCAGGCTATGTTTAAAGACGGCTATATGGCAGACAAGGACTACTTTGATCAAGAGACTGAACTTTATAAATTTATTGCTGAACTTTCTCATCTTCGTATCCGTGATAAATTATTTACTCGAGGTTCTTTAGAGATGATTGCTGCGAATAAAAACGGTCCGGGCTTACTTGCGTACAAACGCGAATATCAAGGTAGAACTGTGTTGGTTATGTTTAATACTTCAGGCCACGACATCCTAGTTAATGGTATGAAAGTGTCAAACCAATCTGCCAGTTTGCGAACATTATTTGGTGATGTAAGTGGTATGTCTTTAGATGCATCAGGTTATCTTACAACTAGATTTCCAAGTCGTAGTATCGTCATAGCAGAACTTGAAAGCAATGATGTAAATGTGGCGTCAGTGTCCGGAAAAATAGCAATCAACACTTCAAGGCCAGTACAAACCGTCACTCAGGATATTGTAATAACAGGACGTTCTAGCTACCCAAATAGCAAATTACTGTTGATAAAGAATACTTACTTAGAAACCGCACGAGAGATTACGACAGACGGCACAGGAAATTGGCAGATCACTTACCCTGTGAGCAATTTGGGGCAAGAGCAAGTGTCACTTGTGGTCTATCACCCTGAAAGCAATACCATAAGTAATGAGTTCACCTTTGATACTTTTGTTGAGACCCCTGATCGCTCTTTTACCTTTAGTGATCCGATAGGTGACGATGTAGGCTTAAACAGTAATCTCAGTGCTCCAACACATAGCCAAAGTATTGGTCAGCAAGACATCATAGAAGCTAAAACCGAACTTGGTGGTGAAGTCCTGAAACTAACTCTAACAATGAAACAACTCACAAATGACTGGCTACCAACTAATGGATTTGACAATGTTGCCTTCAGCCTATTTTTCGATTTGCCTGGTAAAGAAGGGATTAAAACTCTCCCTATGCTCAACGCTGAAATGCCATTTGACTGGACATGGGATCTAGGTCATGTGATTTATGGGTGGGGTAACACTACATTTTCAGCCCAAAATGCGAATGCACATCATCAAGGGAAAAAAATTTGGCATTGCACCACGAGTGACCGTAGATAAGAGTCTAAAAACAATAAGTTTCTCCTATCGTGCAAGTGACTTTGGGGTAACCTCATGGCTGAACAGTCACGTATATATCACTACTTGGGATATCACAGGTGAAGGAGCTTATCGTGAATTAACGCCTACGCCAGAACTTTGGAGCTTTGGTGGCGGCAAGCACAACGATGCTAAAATTATCGACTATTTAGAAATAACCATAAAAGGATGAGAAACAGATTATGAAAACTAAATTAATTACAGCTCTGATGTCAATTTGTATAACCCTTACGGCTAATGCTGCTGAATATCAAGTGTTCTACTTAGGTGGACAATCAAATATGGACGGTTATGGCTACAATAACGTTTTGCCAGCCGATTTATTAAAACAGCAAGAGGTAATGATTTTTCATGGTAATGGCGTGTTTGACAATCAACAAGGTGGCGGAGAAGGGATTTGGAGTCAAGTTCAACCAGGCCATGGCACAGGGTTTAAATCAGATGGTAATAAAAATACCTACTCGGATCGATTTGGCCTTGAGTTGACCTTTGCTGATACCCTGAATAAAAAGATGCCAAATAAGAAGATTGCCATTATCAAATATTCTGTTGGCGGTACAGGACTAGCGCTAAAAACAGGTTATGGTAACTGGTCGCCTGATTTTGCAGAAGGGGAAGGTAAGAACCAATATGATTACGCATTAGAAACGATTCAAAATGCCTTTGCCACAACGGACATAGATGGTGACGGTGAACCAGACACTCTTATTCCAGCAGGCATTATCTGGATGCAGGGAGAAGCTGATGCCCACACAAGTACACATTCTGCGAATGCTTATTTAGATAACCTTACTCGGTTAATGTCATTATTGCGTGCATCATTAAGGAAAGACGATATTCCTGTTGTGATAGGTAAAATCACAAATTCAAAATTAGAAGACGGAATAATGCCATATATCAAACGTGTTCAAACGGCTCAGCAGTTATTTACAGAACAAGACATCTGTGCAAGTTATATGACTAAAACAAGTAATTATAGTTATTCTAAAAAAGATGCGTGGCATTACGAAAGTGATAGCTATATAAGCATGGGAGAGGATTTTGCAATTGCATATCTCCAGCTTGAAAAAAAGTGTCGATAAACAGGTTAGGTTGCATAACAGTATGAACTATAGGTAAATCTAATTTATTACTTATATGTACTTTACTCGTTTACCTTATAGAAATTTTTCAGCAGAAGTATCTTTAATCTGTCGAAATGGCTTTTACAGCAAGGTGTTGAAATTGGATAAAATAAGCTCATTTTGAAGTCGTTATCGACGACTTTAATCGATGGTGTTGTTGGTATTCTTTTGGTGATAGCTCAGTGTGTTTTTTAAATACAGTTGAAAAGTACGCTGAGTTATTAAATCCTACCGCATAGGCTGTTTCGGTGACTGTCTTAGTTAGCAAGAGCAACTTGGCTTGGTTTATTCTTACATCAGCTAGGTATTGATTAATCGTTGTTGCTGTTAGTTGTTTAAACACCTTCATTATATGAGAGCGGCTCGCACCCACAGCGCTGACAATATCTGCAATGGAGATATCATGGCGGTATTGCTCAAGAATATACGCTTTTACTTTATCAACGAGTTGTTGATCTGGAGTGTTACTGTTTAATTGATCAAGCGCGTGGTTTAATACTGTGATCACGTGATGTAGGGCTGCATCAATATTGACGATAGTGTTAGCATCATCAAGGCGATTGCCGATATTTTCAAGCTCATCAAGTAATACTTTACTATTCCCGCACTGAAAAATAACCCGATCAAACATCATAAATGCGATTTCTTTCGCTCTTATCTGATAACAGCTTAATGAATTGTGGCAATAGCTTTTTAGTTTAACTAATAACTCATCTAACTTGGTTGCTGTTAAATGTGGGTTAGCAGTACAGATAATCTCAAGTAGCGCTACACGCTCTTTAAGCGGATACGCTTTGTTTGATTTGTCTGGGTAAAATTGGCTAAAGTGGCGATTATTAGCCGCTGTAAATTGCGCTATAGCGAGTGCATTTTGGTGTTCAGTGTGTTGTTTAATTTTACTATTTGTAAATTGAATATCTTTATAAACCGCCCAGCTCCAAATTAGCGCACTTAAACTTGCCCCAACATAGTAAATAACCCACAGCTCAAAAGCGTTACCAATGCACATAAAAACACTGAGTGTGAGCGCACCATAAACATGAGTTGCAACATACGCTTTGAGGTTTGTTTGTAATAGTAGGATACAAGGGAGTAACAACTGCAAGCAGATCAACAGTAATTGAGATGAGTAAATATGCTGTGCGTTTATGTTTTCTAACTTAACTAACCAAGGTAGCTCATTGGGACTGTAAAAATATAAAGGGGCTGCACAGAGGAAAAAGCACGACCATGTAATCCCTAGTACAACCGGTGCTATTAATAAGGGTTTGGGTAGTTGCAACTTAGCCTGCGTTAATAATGCAAAAAGTAAACTGGGGGTGCCAATACTAAAGAGCAAAATATTTCTGAAAAAGTCATACCACCTTTTCCCTTCATGAAGTGGCATAACATTAATAATCGGGCCGCATAAGAAAAGAATAAAACAGACGATAAAAGCGCAATAAAAAGGGTAGGCTGCACCTATGCGTTCGCGCACAAGCGTAAAATAAATGAGTACCATGATGAAAATGTTGGCAGCTGCAAATGGGATCACGGTACGTAAAAATATATCCCAATTTAATTCTGTGTAATACATCGCTAATTTTTATTTTTTATAGGTCAAGAACCAAAACAATAGTGGTGATGAGGGTTATAAGTCAAGTTTTGTTAACAATTTACTTTTTTGGAGTGGGGGTGATGAAATACAGCTTGTTATAATATATTGATTAGTAAAGGAAAGACTATTTTACAACTCGTTATAGAGGATATTGAATGCGGTAAAGGCGAAAGCTAATTTAAGGTGTCGGCATCATTTTCACATCAATCTAGATGTCAGTTATAAAGGGACACTATGCGAATTCATTTAAAGTCTATATATTGGTTATTGCTGCTTAGTGTATTCAGTAATCTATGTTACGGCGAAGAGCAACCGAATATACTGTTGATTATCTCCGATGATGCGGGTTATCACGACTTCGGTTTTCAGGGCAGTGAAGTAATGCAAACGCCAACAATCGATAAGTTGGCAAGTCAGAGTGTTGTATTTGAGCAAGCCTATGTTACAGCGGCTGTGTGTGGGCCTTCACGCGCGGGCTTGTATACGGGGAAATATCAACAAAGATTCGGTTTTGAAGAAAATAATGTGCCAGGTTATATGAGTAAATCAGGCTTCACTGGCGACAAAATGGGCTTACCTTTCACTCAAATTACTATGGCCGATCACCTCAAAGAACTGGGTTACCACACGGGATTATTTGGTAAATGGCATCAAGGTAATCACGATGATTATCATCCAACTAAGCGTGGCTTTGATAACTTTTATGGCTTTCGTGAAGGCGCACGTGGTTATTTTGCATACGGCAAAGCGGAACAACAAGCTTACCCTTCCCAAAAGATGGAGCGAGACTTTAAACACTATATTGAACACGAAGGGTACTTAACAGATGCACTGGCGACTCAAACCAGTCATTTTATTGGTCAATCCGTCGTCAATAAACAACCTTTCTTTGCAGTACTATCGTTTTCAGCGGTGCATGCGCCGATGCAAGCAACGAATGCTGATTTAGCTCAATTTCCACATTTAACAGGTAAGAGAAAAATATTAGCTGCGATGAATTTTGCTATGGATCGCGCTATTGCTGTTGTATTAGATAAGCTTAACGCACTTAAAATTAGTGATAACACTCTAGTGGTGTTTATTAATGATAATGGCGGACCGACTGATCAAAATTATGCCAATAATTATCCATTAAGTGGTACTAAAGCCAATCATCTTGAAGGCGGGATCCGAGTACCTATGTTATTAAAGTGGCCTAAAAGGCTTTCAAGTAATAATACGCGCTATACGTATCCGGTGAGTTCACTCGATTTATTACCGACTTTTATTCATGCTGCTAATGGCAAAGTGACTGAGCAGATGCAGCTCGATGGCGTTGATTTGATGCCATTTTTATTATCAAAGAGCACACAACGACCTCATCAAACCTTGTACTGGAAAAAGGAATCTCGAGCCGCTATTCGAGACAAAGACTTAAAGCTACTGCGTTTTCCTGACCGGCCAGCTGAACTGTACGATCTTTCTGTCGATGTATCAGAGAACCATAATTTGGCATCGTCGCAGCCAAACCAAGTAGCGAACTTGATGAAAAAACTATTCCAGTGGGAACTAACACTAGAAAGACCTTTATGGCAATTAAAGCGTGAATACGAAGGTCATGCAATGACACGTATGGATGGCTATCGCATACATCAAAAAAATAATTAAAAAGAGGATTAAATAATGAGACGACACGTGTTATTGATACTGATAGCTATGTTTATGAGTATAAACAGTTTTAATGTCAATGCCAGCGAGCAAAAACCAAATATAGTGGTGATCCTCGCCGATGATTTAGGGTATGGTGACTTAGGGTTTACTGGTTCAAAAGAGATTAAAACACCTAATATTGATGCATTAGCGAGTAATGGCACCCGCTTTAAAAATGCGTATGTGACACACCCTTACTGTGGTCCTTCACGTGTAGGCTTACTGACTGGGCGTTATCAAGCGCGTTTAGGTATGGAAAACAATGTAAGTTATATGCCACAAGATAAATATATGGGACTACCACTATCTGAAAATACCTTTGCCAATCGTTTACAAGACGTTGGCTATCATACATCGGTATTTGGTAAGTGGCACTTGGGTGGCGCACCGCATTTTCAGCCTAATAAGCGTGGCTTTGACTATTTCTATGGTTTTTTAGATGGCGGGCATAATTATATGCCTGATCAAGTGACGGTTGGCGGAGATGGTTATTCACTGCCGCTGATGCGTAACACTCAAGTAACCGAATTTGATGAATATTTAACGACAGCGCTTAGTCGTGATGCCGTGAAGTATATTCACCGACAGCAAGAATCGCCATTTTTTATGTATTTATCTTACAACGCACCTCACACGCCACTACAAGCACCCGCTGAATATATTGAAAAATATAAGCATATTGAAGATGAAGACCGACGTGTTTATGCAGCCATGATTGATGTTATGGATGAAGGAATAGGTATGGTAGTCGATGCACTTAAAGGCATAAATCAGTTAGATAATACACTTATTATCTTTTTATCGGATAATGGCGGGGTATTTCCTGAAAGCTGGCAACCGACTAGCGATTGGGCTGACAATTCACCTTTTAGAAGAGGTAAAGTGGCTTTACTAGAAGGCGGGATCCACGTTCCTTTTATCGCTCATTGGCCAGGGGTAATTCCTAAAGGCGAAGAGTTTACTGGTTTAGTATCGTCACTTGATATTGCTGCAACCTCAGTTGCACTAGCGGGTGCTGATAATAAGAAATTAGATGGTGTTAATTTACTGCCATTTTTACAAGGCACTAAACAAGGCAGCCCACATCAGGCGTTATTTTGGCGCTTAGAAGAGGCACCGAATATTTATGCTGTACGTACCGCTGATTATAAATATATGAACCAACCACTACCGAATGTAGGCCGTAGTTTTTTTGATATGAAAGCGGATCCGTATGAGCAACATAACTTGGTTGATACATTACCCGCTGAACAAGCGAAATTAGCCAAGCTGTGGAATGAGTGGAATAAGCACAATACAAATAATGTATTGCAGCAATCATGGGAATACAAAGCACAAATAGATAAGTTTTTTGAGCAGTTAAATAAGCAGAATATTGAACAGGCAAAACAAACCCCAAATTACATTATCAAGTAAATATAATAAGCCCCCTGTCGTTATTCGCTTAATTAAGGGGGCATGAGAGTTGCGGCTATGGATTAGTTATTTAAGTTACCAACACTTATCAATTGATCTGTAGGTTGTTTATTTAAATGCTCAGAGCTGCCATCTCGCCATGTAACAATAACTGATGAGATTGAATCTGCCTGTGCTAATCCAAAATGTACAATATTAAGTAAGCTTTGCGAGTGGGTAGCACTTTGTGAACCAATAACTTGATATTGGCTCGCAGTTGCTGTTTTAATTTGTACTTTTGCACCATATGGATCAACCCCACTTTTTGAGTACCCAACTCGAATAAGGGTGAAGTGGGCGTGACTTAACTCTGTGGTATTTTTATATAAATGCCATTGGCCGTTATCTTCATCTCCGCTTAGTAGGTCGAGTTTTCCGTCTAGGTTGAAGTCAAATGCGGCTCCCATATCGCCGTGTGAGTCTAAGCCACGTTCGGTATCGGCGTTATGAGTGATTGTTGCTTTAAAGTTGTAATCACCTTGGTTAATGAGTAAAACATCGGCAACTCGCTCTTTTAGTTCACCAAAGCGATAGACCATAAAGTCTATTTTTGTGTCGTTATTAAAATCGCCAGGTACAACTCCCCAGTTATTACTGTTTGTTAATGCTGGTAATTTAGATGAAATATCAACTAGCTTACCATTATCGTTACGTAGTAATACATCAGGAAGGGCGAGATTTTGTGGTTGCCAATCGCTTTGATAGCCTTTTACATTTTTGAATGATGCGCGTACATCCCATGCAAGGTTATCGGTAAGTACCCATTCTACTCGCCATTTATTATTCCCTAAATACCCAATGTACCAGCCAGTTTTATCAAGCTTAGTTGGAAACCCGCGCGCTATTTTCTGGCTAATGTTCGTGTTTTTATTGGGTGTATTTATTAATTCTTTTTTCTCGCCTATGTACACATCCATATGGCTTAATAGCTTGGCACGCGGGAAGTGATAAAAGTCACTTAGTATAAGGCTTCCTGAGTTTGTGTTGTCGGTAATGAGTGTTATGCCATCGTGACTTTTATTACCTTCATCACGCAGGTCTAGTCGTTTGCTGCCTTTATTAAACGATAGACTGTTATTAGCGATAGTGTAGCTTAGCTTTCCGCGAGCAAGGTAGTAGTCCATATCGCCGTCGTTATCTATATCAGCTTGCGCAACTGCGAGCGTGCCTTTGTAGGCTTCACTATTTGCACCTAATAGATCTTGAGTCGTATTGGCGAAGGTAAAGTCGTTATTACCTTGATAAATAGCTAAATTGTTGTATCCATCGAAAGCAAAAATATCGAGTATGTCATCGTTATTGTAATCGGTTAATAATACACGCTCGGCTTTTATATTTTCAAAAGTAGCTGATGGGTGATAAGTAAATTTTCCATTGCCGATATTTTCAAAAATGATATTACGAGGGGAGTTTTCGTGAATTAATTTTTCGGCGTTTACTTGGATAAAATCAAGATCACCATCGCTATCTATATCAACCCAGCGCACAGAACGCCCGCGAGCCCCCATTTTAGATAAGCCAGCTTCAACGGTTTTATCTTCAAATTTACCATTATTGTTTTTAAGTAGTCGCTGGGGTTGAGGTGTAGTGCCATTTCCACCACCTAGTGCAATAAGTACATCGAGATCACCATCGTTGTCGTAATCACCGGCCGACATACCGTGTAGATCTGCTCGTGGAAAAATATCGTTTTGTAGTGTGTATGTGCCATCTCCATTTGCCATAAATAAACGAATAGGAGTGGTGTCGTGATTTGTTAGCAGCAGGTCATAATGACCATCACTGTTTATATCGGCAATGGTAGGGCCGCCATATTTCCAGTTTTTTTGTGTTATTAAGCCAGCTTGTTCAGACACATCAGAAAATACAACGTTGTTACTTGTTTGGCTACTGGGCGTTTGTGTGGTTTGGCTGCATCCCGCTAAGTTCATAGCGCTAATTATCACTAAGCTAAAAATTGATTTTTTGTTTTTAATCACTATTGTGCCTCCTTACATTGTGTTAATTGTTGACAATATAGATTGAAAGTAAAACATACAAGTAAATTTTATTACCCAAGCCTTAATGTTTTTAACTGACTCGCTTTACTGCTCTGAAGTTATATTAAATATTAAGAGTGGCTTTACAAATTACATACCTAGGTGTAAATTGTTAACAATAAACCATATCAAAGATGTGATAGTTCACTTTGATATTCCTCGTATCGGCATTGTTTTAATGATGCATTACTTGGTCACTATTTAATTAAACATTCTTGAAGGTATAAAAATATGCAAGCTGCACAATATATAGGTAACAAGTCATTTAACATTGTTGAAGGCACATCTATTAAACCTAAAGCGGGTGAGATTAGATTGAGTGTTGGATACGTTGGGATTTGTGGTACTGATATGCACATATACCATGGTGTGATGGATCAACGAGTGTCTATTCCGCAAACAATTGGCCATGAAATATCAGGTGTTGTTGCAGAAATAGGTGAAGGCGTTGAAGGCTTTGCTGTCGGCGAAAACGTGGTAGTACGTCCACTAGATTGGTGTGGCGATTGTCCTACGTGTAATGCAGGGCATACGCATATTTGTCAAAACTTAAAGTTTATGGGAATAGATACGCCAGGTGCTTTTCAGTCAAACTGGACAGTTAAAGCGCGTACTTTGCATAAATTACCAGCAGGCGTTGATTTAAAACAAGGCGCATTAATAGAGCCGTTATCGGTTGCGTGCCATGATGTACGACGCTCGCGCTTACAAGCGGGTGAGAAAGTTGTTGTGCTTGGTGGCGGGCCAATTGGGCAATTAGTTGCTGCGGTTGCTAAAAGTGTTGGCGCAGAAGTACTCGTGTCTGAGCCTAACGAAAGCCGCCGTGCTTTTGCCGATGAGCTAGGTGTTAAATCGGTTAATCCCATTGAAGAAGATTTAGCTGCCTATGTAGATAGCTGGACGCAAACAAAAGGTGCTGATGTTGTATTTGAAGTATCAGGCGTAAAACCCGCAATAGAGGCTATGACTGAAATAGCAGGGCGCCGGGGTCGTATAGTCATGGTGGCTATTCACAGTGTTAAACCTGAAATCGATTTATTTCAATTCTTTTGGAAAGAGTTGGAGTTATTAGGTGCACGTGTATACGAAGCGGCCGACTTTGATTGGGCTATCGAATTAATTTCATCGGGCCAAATAGATCTTAAACCTTTTATTAGTTCGGTTAGTTCGTTAACTGATATTGGTAGTGCATTTGCGAGTATGGATGGAAATCCAGAAGGCATGAAAGCGCTTGTTGAATGTAACCCACAATAATAAAAATTATAAAGGTATGAAAATGAATAATATGTTAGAAAAATTTAGTTTAGAGGGCAAAGTAGCCCTTGTTACAGGTTGTAAGCGCGGTATTGGTAAAGGTATTGCTCTAGGTTTAGCACAGGCTGGCGCTGATATTATTGGTGTATCTGCAAGCTTAGAGCTTGAAGGCTCTGAAGTAGAAAAAGAAGTTAAAGCCCTTGGCCGAAATTTTAAAGCCTACCAATGTGATTTTGGTGATCGTGATGCGCTTTATTCGTTTATTAATGATGTAAAAAGTGATTTTCCAAAAATTGATATTTTAGTCAATAATGCAGGTACAATCCTTCGTGCTCCTGCGGCTGAGCATGGCGATGATTTATGGGATAAAGTGATTGAAGTTAACTTAAATGCTCAATTTATTTTAAGCCGCGAAATAGGCAAACAAATGATAGAGCATGGCGAGGGTAAAGTTATTTTCACGGCTTCTTTGCTCACTTTTCAAGGTGGTATTACAGTACCAGGTTACGCAGCTAGTAAAGGTGCTATTGGGCAATTGGTTATGGCGCTTTCTAATGAATGGGCTGGCAAAGGCATTAATGTAAATGCGATTGCGCCAGGTTACATTGATACCGATAACACTGAGGCATTACGCAATGACAAAGAGCGTAATGCAGCCATCTTAGCGCGTATTCCACAAGGTCGATGGGGAAATCCTGAAGACTTTAAAGGGCCTGCTGTGTTCTTGGCTTCTGAGGCTGCTAGTTACGTAAACGGCGCTATTTTATTGGTTGATGGCGGATGGATGGGGAGATAGTTCAATGAACTTTCATAATAATGTGAATTTTATAAATGGCGAATATGTCGCTTCTAAAGCAAGTGGCACGATTGAAATATTAAGCCCATCTACGGGTAAAAAAATTGGTGAAATACCAAAAGGCTGTATAGAAGATGCGCAGTATGCACTTGAATCAGCGAATGTAGGGCAGAGAAAGTGGGCTAAATTGACAGCTCGCACACGTCAAAATATATTGCGTGTGTTTGCTAATAAAATTCGTGAAAATAAAGATATTCTTGCACCAATGCTTGTTGCAGAGCAAGGTAAATTACTATCAGTTGCACAAATGGAAGTCGACGTAACAGCGACTTTTATTGACTATGCATGCGACCATGCACTTACTATTGAAGGCGATATTTTACCTTCAGATAACGATGATGAAAAAATATACATTCATAAAGTGCCACGAGGCGTAGTTGTGGGTATTACTGCGTGGAATTTTCCGCTGGCATTGGCTGGTCGTAAAATTGGACCTGCGTTGATCACAGGTAACTCTATTGTATTAAAACCTACTCAAGAAACACCTTTAGCAACCACCGAGCTAGGTCGTTTAGCAAACGAAGCGGGTATTCCTGCTGGCGTGTTAAACGTTATTAATGGATCAGGTTCTGTTGTTGGCCAAGCATTGTGTGAAAGCCCAATTACTAAAATGATCACCATGACAGGCTCTACTGCTGCAGGTAAGCAAATCTACAAAACTAGCGCAGAATACATGACGCCTGTAATGCTTGAACTTGGCGGTAAAGCGCCAATGGTTGTTATGGCCGATGCCGACCTTGATGAGGCTGTTGAAGGTGCGCTTTGGGGTCGTTTTGCTAACTGCGGGCAAGTATGCACCTGTGTTGAGCGTTTATATGTTCAAGAGTCTGTGTACGATGCGTTTATGGCTAAATTTATACCAGCTGTAAAAGCACTTCGTGTTGGGGATCCTATGAACCCAGATACGCAAATGGGTCCTAAATGTAATCAACGCGAAATAGATAACATTGATCACATAGTTCAACAAAGTATTCAACAAGGCGCTTCTGTCGCCACTGGTGGTAAAGTTGCTTCTGTTGAGGGTTTTGAAGGCGGTTGTTGGTACGAACCCACGTTACTTGTAGACGTTAAGCAAGATAACATTGCAGTGCACGAAGAAACTTTTGGCCCAGTACTCCCTATTGTTAAAGTTAAAGATATGGAGCAAGCGATTGAATACTGTAACGACAGTATTTATGGCTTAAGCGCTTATATATTTACGCAAAACTTTTTCGATATTAATAAAGCCATTAACGAATTAGAAGTGGGTGAAGTTTATATTAACCGTGGTATGGGTGAGCAGCACCAAGGTTTTCATAATGGCTGGAAACAGAGCGGCTTTGGCGGCGAAGATGGTAAATTTGGTCTAGAGCAATATCTAGAGAAGAAAACCGTTTATTTGAAAGAAAAATAATATTCCAAAATTTAGCCGTAATGCAGCTTAAGCAAAAAGCCAATAATGTTTTCATTATTGGCTTTTTATTTGTCAGCAGATTACTTTAAATTAATACTTATATCGCCATTGGGTTTACAGCAGCACAACAATATTTCGCCTTCTCGCACAAACGCAAGTGGCTCTTCGTTATACTCAACACTGCCAGACACTAAAGTAGCTCTGCAAGCTCCACAGTAGCCTTCACGGCATTGGAATGCGACGTCTATTTTCATGGATTCTAAGCAGTGTAAAATAGAAGGGCAGCCAGTATTAAATTCTATACACTGGCTGTTTTCTGCAAGCGTTATGCTTGCAGTAGACTTGTCACTCATTATAAATCAAAATCACCAAATTCTGATGCATCAACTTGAGAGTCTATTTGACCAACAAGGTATGAGCTTATTTCTGCTTCTTGTGGTGCTACTTGTACATTATCAGATACGAGCCATGAGTTGATCCATGGAATAGGGTTACTGTTGTTTTCAAACTGTGCAGGTAAGCCAATCGCAGTCATACGGGCGTTGGTGATGTATTCAACGTACTGACATAAAATATGTTTATTTAAACCAATCATTGAGCCATCTTTAAACAGGTATTCTGCCCATTCTTTTTCTTGCTCTGCGGCTTCAACAAACATTTTAATTGCTTCGTCTCGGCACTGAGCGGCAACAATCGCCATTTCTGGGTCGTCTTTACCGTCTTGCATAATATTTAAAATATGCTGAGTACCCGAAAGATGCAGTGCTTCATCGCGCGCAATAAGCTTGATGATTTTAGCGTTACCTTCCATCAGTTCACGCTCAGCAAACGCAAACGAACATGCAAAGCTTACGTAAAAACGAATCGCCTCTAAAATATTTACCGACATCATTGCAAGGTAAAGTTTCTTTTTAAGCTCAAATAAATTCACGATAACGGTTTTACCGTTAATTTCGTGTTTGCCTTCACCGTATAAATTGTAAAGTGATACAGAGTTAATTAGGTCATCGTAATATTTTGTTACCGCATCAGCACGTTCGCTAATTTTATCGTTGCTAACAATGTCATCAAAAATAAGCTCAGGTGCTTGTGTTACGTTACGGATAATATGTGTGTATGAGCGGCTGTGAATTGTTTCACTAAACGCCCATGTTTCTATCCATGTTTCAAGTTCTGGTAGCGATACGATAGGCAGTAGGGCTACGTTTGGTGAACGCCCTTGCACACTATCAAGTAATGTTTGGTATTTTAAGTTACTTAAAAATATGTGCTTTTCGTGATCTGGTAATGCCTGAAAGTCTAAACGGTCTTTACTTACGTCCACTTCCTCAGGACGCCAAAAGAAAGACAATTGTTTTTCGATTAGCTTTTCAAAGATAGGGTACTTTTGTTGGTCGTAACGAGATACGTTAACTGTTTGGCCAAAAAACATTGGCTCTTGCATTTGGTTATTATGGTTTCGGCTAAAAGTAGTATAAGACATGTTTATCACTCAAAAAAACTATCAGAAAAAGCGGGCTAAATGCCCGCTTAAAATAAAAATTAGTAACTATATTTTACACGCGCCGCCTTCACAATCATCATCTTCCACGTCAGGAGTGTCTTCTTGTGAATCTGATGCGCCATCACGGGTGTTGTGATAGTACAACGTTTTAACGCCCAGTTTGTATGCGCTCAGTAAGTCTTTTAATAAGACTTGCATAGGTACTTTACCGCCTTCGAACTTGTTTGGATCATAATTTGTGTTTGCTGAGATTGTTTGGTCAACAAATTTTTGCATTATGCCTACAAGCTGTAAGTAACCATCGTTTGATGGGATATCCCATAATAACTCATAGTTATTTTTTAAGCGTTCATACTCAGGAACTACTTGTTTTAAAATACCATCTTTGCTTGCTTTAACACTAATATGACCACGTGGAGGCTCAATACCGTTTGTAGCGTTAGAGATTTGCGACGATGTTTCTGATGGCATTAACGCACTTAATGTTGAGTTACGCATGCCGTGCTCTTTAATGTTTGCACGTAATGTATCCCAATCAAGATGAAGTGGTTCATCACAAATCTTATCTAAATCACGTTTGTACGTATCAGTTGGCATAATGCCTTGAGAGTACGTTGTTTCGTTAAACTTAGGACATGCACCACGCTCTTTAGCAAGCTCGTTAGATGCTTTCATCAAGTAGTATTGAATCGCTTCAAATGTTTTGTGAGTCAGGGCGTTCGCGCTGCCATCTGAATAACGTTTACCGTTTTTAGCTAGGTAGTATGCGTAGTTAATTACACCTATTCCTAACGTACGGCGTCCCATAGTTGCATTTTTAGCAGCCGGTACAGGGTAGTCTTGGAAATCAAGTAAGTTATCAAGTGCACGTACAGCAAGCTCAGCTAATTCTTCAAGCTCATCAAGTGATTCTATTGCACCTAAGTTAAACGCAGAAAGTGTACAAAGGGCAATTTCGCCTTCTTCGTCATTTACGTTATTAAGTGGCTTAGTTGGCAATGCAATTTCTAAACATAAGTTAGATTGGCGAATAGGCGCAACTTTAGCAATGAACGGGCTGTGTGTATTACAGTGATCCACATTTTGTAAGTAAATACGACCAGTACTTGCACGTTCTTGGGCAAACATAGAGAAAAGCTCAATGGCTTTGATACGCTTTTTACGGATAGACTCGTCTTGTTCGTATTTGACGTAAAGCGCATCAAATTCTGCTTGGTCTTCAAAAAATGCATCATAAAGGCCAGGCACATCTGATGGGCTAAATAACGTAATGTAATCGTCTTTAATTAAACGAGAATACATTAATTTATTAAATTGTACGCCGTAATCTAGGTGACGAACACGGTTGTCCTCTACACCACGATTATTTTTAAGTACCAGTAGGTTTTCTACTTCTAGGTGCCAAAGCGGGTAGAACAATGTTGCAGCGCCGCCACGTACACCACCTTGCGAACAACTTTTAACCGCTGTTTGAAAGTGCTTATAAAAAGGAATACAACCAGTGTGATACGCTTCGCCATTACGAATATGGCTACCTAGCGCACGAATTCGACCTGCGTTAATACCAATACCCGCACGTTGTGAAACGTACTTAACAATAGCTGATGATGTTGCATTGATTGAATCGAGGCTGTCGCCACATTCAATTAATACACATGAGCTAAATTGACGAGTAGGGGTACGAACACCAGCCATTATTGGTGTAGGCAATGAAATCTTAAATAACGATACCGCATCATAAAAACGTTTAATGTAATTAGTACGCGTTTCACGTGGGTAGTCAGCAAATAAACTTGCCGCTACTAAAATATATAAAAACTGTGCGCTTTCGTAAATTTCACCTGTTACACGGTTTTGAACGAGGTACTTACCTTCAAGCTGTTTTACAGCAGCGTAGCTGAAGTTAAGATCGCGAGAATGATCAAGGTACGCATCAAGCTCATCTAATTCTTGCTCTGTATAATCTACTAATAAGTGAGCATCATAGCGTTTGTCTTCAACCATTTTAGTTACATGATCAAATAAACGTGGTGGCTCAAATTGGCCATAGGCTTTTTTACGTAGGTGGAATACAGCTAAACGCGCTGATAAATACTGGTAATCAGGCGATTCTTTTGAAATCTGATCTGCAGCTGCTTTAATAATGGTTTCGTGAATATCTTTGGTACGAATACCATCGTAAAATTGAATGTGTGATTTTAATTCAACTTGCGAAACCGAAACGTTATTTAAACCTTCGGCGGCCCATTCAATAACGCGATGGATCTTATCAAGATCAAGCGGCTCTTTACGCCCGTCACGTTTGCTTACAGATAACTGTTGGTTCATAGCTTTGCCTGTATTCCTTGGGGATTATGTATTTTGACCAATGTTTACACCTCAAATTAGCAAGGTGTAGTGCTCATTTATTATAGGTTTCACCAAATTAGTGAATTTAATTGAATAACATTTGGCCACAATATCTGGTGTTGTTCAATTTAGAGATCACAAGATAGTGTGGTCTGCATTGTTTTGCAAGGGACATAATTGCCCCTGTTTGTGGATAACTTTGGGATAACGCATTTGTGTTAGTAGACACTCACCTTCGAACAATCATTTAAGTTGAAATATGCAAAAATCAACTAATGATCTGCTAAATTTACGCATTTTAAAAATAAATTTTGACTGCTTTTTTTATCAGCAAGCTTTGCATAAAAACTAACACAATCACAATATATAGTGTTTATTAATTAACATAGCACTATATATGGTTAAAACCATCAATTGGACTTAGCCAGTTTAAATTGGCTTTCCAGCTTAATGCCTCATCTTCGCTGGGAATGTAACCCCAAAGTGCAGTCGCGGTATGCATACCTGCTGCTTTGCCTGCTTGTATGTCACGCTGTGCATCACCAATGTATAAACAACGCTTTGGCTGTACTTGCATAAGCTTTGCACAATGTAGCAGTGGTAAAGGTGATGGCTTAGCCTCTGCTAAAGTGTCACCACTTATTACTACACTGGCATTTTTTAAAGCAGGAATAGCTGCAACTAAAGGATCGGTTAAAAACCCTGGTTTGTTAGTCATGATCCCCCATTTGATCTTTTTATGATCTAGGGCGATAAGTAACGATTCAACTCCGCTGAAGCAGCGTGTGTGATTTGCTATGTTTGCAGCGTACTCGTCAACTAATTGCTTTATAAGCTCGCTTTGGGGTTGTTTGTCCCATAACGCTTTAAAACCAGCCTCTAATAATGCGCCAGCGCCGTTAGATGCAGCAGGACGGTATATATCACTACTAACAGGCTCTATTTTATTGCTAATAAGCACCGCGTTTAAAGCGGCACCTAAATCATCAGCAGTGTCGAGTAGGGTGCCGTCTAAATCAAATAAAAATGCATCGTACTCAATAAGGGGGTGGGGGGCTTGAGAGTTAGCCATTAAGCTAACTTCTCAAAATAAAGTATGTAATTTACGCTAACGTCGTTATTAAGCGTATATTGCTTTGATAGTGGGTTATAAGAAAGGCCTGTACTTGCACGAACTTTTAAACCCGCTTGCTCTGCCCATGCAATGAGCTGTGCAGGTTTTATAAACTTTTTATGGTCGTGTGTACCTTCAGGCACCATTTTTAAAAGCTTTTCAGCACCAACAATAGCGTATAAGTATGCTTTAGGTGTTTTGTTCAGGGTTGAAAAAAACACGTCTGCGCCTGGTTTGGCTAATGCGGCTACGGCATGAATGATAGATGCCGGGTCGGGAACGTGCTCAAGCATTTCCATACAGGTTATTACATCAAAGCGTTCTGGATTTTGTGAAGCAAACTCTTCTGCAGGCACTTTTATATAATCTACATTTACGCCAGTTTCTAAACTGTGTAACTTAGCAACAGTTAAAGGCTCTTGCCCCATGTCGATGCCAGTTACTTTTGCGCCCATGCGCGCCATGCTTTGGCTTAAAATACCGCCACCACAGCCAACGTCGAGTGTTTCTTTATCGAATAAGCCTTGCGTTTTGTTTGCTATAAAGTCTAAACGTAACGGGTTAATTTCGTGAAGAGGTTTGAATTCTCCGTCTAGGTCCCACCAACGCTCGGCGATGGCTTCAAATTTTGCTATTTCTGCGTGATCTACATTTTGATGTTCGGTCATAAAATACTTCCTCGTCAATCTGAGGCCATTATATAGGGCTAAATTGATAAATCGCAAAGTTTTGCGCCTGTAAATTAAAATTAATTGTGATAGCATGGCTGTTAGAAATAATAACAATACTCTTAATACCCAATACCGGGTCGTTGAGAGCTGATACTGAAGGAATGTGATATCAAATGACTGATCTCGCCAATGAAATTCTGCCAGTCAATATTGAAGACGAGTTAAAAAACTCCTACTTAGATTACGCGATGAGCGTAATTGTAGGACGTGCATTACCAGACGTACGTGACGGCTTAAAACCTGTTCATCGCCGCGTTTTGTTTGCAATGAACGAGCTTAGTAATGACTGGAACAAGCCTTACAAAAAATCGGCCCGCGTGGTCGGTGACGTAATCGGTAAATACCACCCACACGGCGACAGTGCAGTTTATGACACGATAGTTCGTATGGCTCAGCCATTCTCACTACGTTATATGCTTGTAGATGGCCAAGGTAACTTCGGTTCGGTTGATGGCGATTCAGCTGCGGCAATGCGTTATACAGAAGTACGTATGGCAAAAATGTCGCATGAGCTATTAGCTGATCTTGAAAAAGAAACGGTTGATTTCGTTCCTAACTACGACGGCACAGAACAAATCCCTGACGTTTTACCAACAAAGGTCCCTAACTTATTAGTTAACGGATCATCAGGTATTGCGGTAGGTATGGCTACAAATATCCCACCACATAACTTAACAGAAGTTATTAATGGTTGTTTAGCGCTTATAATCAATCCTGAATTAACTATAACTGAGTTAATGGATTATATTCCGGGCCCAGATTTTCCAACCGCTGCAATTATCAACGGTAAGAAAGGTATTGAACAAGCATACCAAACTGGCCGTGGTAAAGTGTACATGCGTGCACGAGCTGAGATTGAAACGGATGAAAAAACAGGCCGTGAAACAATTATCGTTCACGAAATTCCTTATCAAGTTAACAAAGCACGCTTAATTGAAAAAATTGCTGAGCTTGTTAAAGATAAAAAAATTGAAGGTATTAGTGCACTACGTGATGAATCAGACAAAGACGGTATGCGTATCGTTATTGAGATCAAACGTGGTGACGTAGGCGAGGTTATTTTAAACAACTTGTATGCGCAGACTCAGTTACAAACTGTGTTTGGTATGAATATGGTTGCGTTAATTAACAACCAGCCTAAGTGTTTCAACTTAAAAGAAATGCTAGAAGAGTTTATTATTCACCGTCGTGAAGTAGTAACTCGTCGTACAGTATTTGATTTACGCAAAGCCCGCGATCGTGCACATATGCTAGAAGGTTTAGCTATTGCGCTTGCAAACATTGACCCTATTATCGAACTTATTCGTAAATCCCCTACACCTGCTGAAGCTAAAGTTGCTTTAACGGCACGTTCGTGGGAATTAGGTAATGTAAAATCAATGCTTGAAAAAGCAGGCGAAGATAATGTTGCACGTCCAGATTGGCTCGCTGCTGATTTAGGTATTCGCGACGGTCAGTATTTTATTTCAGAGCAACAAGCCCAAGCAATCCTAGATTTACGCTTACACAAGCTAACAGGTCTTGAGCATGAAAAAATCCTGAGTGAATATCAAACACTATTAGATTTAATTGCTGAGCTTTTACATATTTTGGCAACGCCAGAGCGTTTAATGGAAGTTATTCGTGATGAGTTAGTTGAAATTAAAGCACAATACGGCGATGAACGTCGTACTGAAATTAATGCAGCGGCTCACGATATTAGCTTAGAAGATTTAATTACCGAAGAAGACGTTGTAGTAACGCTTTCTCACGAAGGTTATGTGAAATATCAGGCATTGTCTGATTACGAAGCACAACGCCGTGGTGGTAAAGGTAAATCAGCAACGAAGATGAAAGATGAAGATTTCATTGAACGTCTACTCGTTGCAAATACGCACGATACTATTTTATGTTTCTCTACGGCCGGGCGTTTATATTGGCTTAAAGTATATCAGTTACCACTGGCAAGTCGTGCAGCGCGCGGTAAGCCAATTGTTAACTTGTTACCACTTGAAGCTGATGAACGAATTACCGCTATATTGCCAGTACGCGAGTACGCAGAAGATAAATACATCTTTATGGCAACAGCATTTGGTACAGTTAAGAAAACACCATTAACGGCTTACAGTCGTCAACGTGCAAGCGGTATTATTGCTGTTAACTTAAATGAAGGCGATAGCCTGATTGGGGTTGATATTACCGATGGTAGCAACGAAATTATGTTGTTCACTGATGCAGGTAAAGTTGTACGTTTTAAAGAAGCTGAAGAAACAACGGTTGTTGATGAAAACGGTAATCCAGTATTAGACGAAGAAGGTAACCCTGAGATTCGCTTCAAAGGTGTTCGTCCTATGGGTCGTACTGCTACAGGTGTTCGTGGTATTAAAATGCCAGATGAGCAACGCGTAGTATCGTTAATTGTACCAAAAACTGACGGTGCTATTCTGACGGTAACTGAAAACGGTTACGGTAAGCGTACGCAACTTGAAGATTACCCATCGAAGAGTCGTGCAACACAGGGTGTTGTATCAATTAAGGTGAGTGAACGTAACGGTGCTGTTGTTGGTGCTGTGCAAGTTGACGACAACGATGAAATAATGATTATTTCAAATCGTGGTACCTTAGTACGAACTCGTGTTAATGAAGTTTCTACGGTTGGACGTAACACTCAAGGTGTTATTTTGATCAGAACTATTGACGAAGAGCAAGTAGTTGGTTTACAACGTATAGAAGAGATTGAAGTTACAGAAAGTGACTTGATTGATATTGAAGACGTTGAAACTGTAGATACGGTTATTGATGAAGTAGCGGATGATAATCCTCCTTCAGAATAATTGATATTGAAAAAGCGGCCTTGGCCGCTTTTTTTAATGTTGTTGAAAAAAATTAATAGAGTGTGAAATTATATTCATTCATTAAAATCGTAAGGTTGAGTGGATGGGGATTATACGTTCATGCTTAGTAGTTAAATTACTGGAATGAGGCAAAGGTAATGAGTAAATATAATTTCTGTGCGGGACCGGCTATGCTTCCGCAAGCGGTTATGAAAAAAGCGCAAAAAGAGTTTCTAGATTGGCAAGACTTGGGTGTTTCTGTAATGGAAATGAGCCATCGCAGCAAAGAGTTTTTAGCATTAACTGCAAAGTGTGAAGCGAGTCTTCGCCGCTTAATGAATATCAGTGATGAATTTGAAGTGTTGTTTATGCACGGTGGAGGTCGTGGCCAATTTAGTGCTGTTCCTTTAAATTTGCACCAAGAAGGCAAAACAGCGTTTTATTGCGAGAATGGCGTATGGTCGAAAAGCGCCAGAGATGAAGCGAATAAGTTCACTCAAACGTCTTTTACGGATGTACGTAATGATGCTGATGGTGAATTTTCAATTAAAGACGTTGCTGACTGGGAATTACCAGAAGATGCGGCGTACATTCATTATTGCCCTAACGAAACGGTAGATGGACTCGAGATTTTTGATGTACCGAGTCACCCAACTGCGCCGATTGTTGCTGATATGTCATCGACTATTTTGTCTCGCGAAATAGACGTGAACAAATTTGATTTAATTTACGCTGGTGCGCAAAAAAATATCGGTCCATCGGGTATTTCAATCGTTATTGTTCGTAAAACACTACTTGAGCGTGAAGGGCTAGCAAAGCCTGGTATTTTAGATTACGCCCTTGAAGCAAAACAGGGCAGCATGTTTAACACGCCACCTACTTTTGCATGGTATTTAGCTGCTGAAGTCTTCGAATGGTTAGAGAGAAATGGCGGCGTAAAAGCCATGGAAACACAAAATATTGCAAAAGCTGAGCTACTGTATAATTTTATTGATAATTCTGACTTTTACTCAAATATAGTCGCTAAGCATTGTCGTTCACGCATGAATGTTCCTTTTTGGCTAAACGATGAAAGCTTAAATGAGCAGTTTGTAACTCAATCCAATGATGCGGGTTTACTTGCACTTGAAGGGCACCGAATTGTAGGCGGTATGCGTGCGAGTATTTATAACGCCATGCCACTTGAAGGTGTTCAAGCCCTAGTAGACTTTATGGCTGCCTTTGCTAAGGAGCACAGTTAATGGAACAGCTTCGTTTAGAACCAATTACAAAAGTAAATGGCACGGTAACCCTACCAGGCTCAAAGAGCTTATCGAATAGGATTTTGCTCTTAGCAGCACTGGCAAGCGGTACTACCGTTGTTGAAAATTTGCTTGATAGCGATGATATACGCCATATGTTAGGTGCTTTAAAATTATTAGGTGTACATGTAACTTTAAATGATGAGCGAACAGTCGCGACAGTAAACGGCGTTGGTGGCGTATTTAAAACGCCTAGCGAGCCATTGTTTTTAGGGAATGCCGGCACTGCTTACAGACCTTTAACGGCTGTACTTGCTGCTGTTACTGGTGAATATGAGTTAGTAGGCGAGCCGCGCATGGAAGAGCGTCCAATAGGGCATTTAGTTGATGCTCTTCAAGCATTGGGTGGTGATGTTACTTATACTAAACACAAAGACTATCCACCACTTAAGATTATGGGTGGGCAAATTAAGGGCGGCTCAGTTGAAATTGACGGTAGTATTTCAAGTCAATTTTTAACTGCATTACTAATGGCTGCACCTTTGTTTAGTGGTGATACAAATATAACCATTAAAGGTACCTTGGTTTCTAAACCATATATTGATATTACGCTTGATGTAATGGCACGTTTTGGTGTTAATGTTGAACACAGTAATTATGCAACTTTTAAAGTTAAAGGTGGTCAACAGTATCAATCACTCGATCGAATTATGGTTGAAGGGGATGCGTCTTCTGCTTCTTACTTTGTTGCTGCAGCTGCGATAGCGGGTGGTGAAATTGAGATTAAAGGTGTAGGTGCTAAATCGGTTCAAGGTGATATAGGCTTTGCCAAAGTAATGGAGCAAGTAGGCGCGAAAATCGATTGGTATGATGAGCGTTTAGTTGTTCGCAAAGGCGAATTAAAAGGCGTAGATATTGACGCTAATGCAATTCCTGATGCAGCTATGACACTCGCAACAGTTGCTCTTTTTGCTAAAGGTCCAACTGCCATTCGTAACATTTATAACTGGCGAGTAAAAGAAACAGACCGTTTATATGCAATGGCAACTGAGCTTAGAAAAGTAGGTGCAGAAGTTGTAGAAGGGCATGATTTTATAGAAATTACACCACCTGAACATTTCAATGATGTAGCAATAGATACCTACGACGATCACCGTATAGCCATGTGCTTTGCCATGGTTGCTGTTGGCGGGAAACCTATAACGATTAATGATCCAAAGTGTACTTATAAGACATTTCCTACATTTTTCAATGTTTTAGCGTCAATCAGTGAATAGGGCTTTTATAACTAATTATAAAAAGTTACACACTAATAGCAGATATATTTTTATAACTGGCGTATAATATGGCGGTTTATTTAGGTGTGCATTGCAGGAGGTTTAAATGCAGGCGTTATTAATGCCCGTGATCACCGTTGATGGCCCAAGTGGTTCAGGTAAAGGAACTGTTTGTCGCTTGTTAGCCGACAAGTTAGGGTGGGATGTATTAGATAGCGGTGCGATTTATCGCGTTTTATCTTTAGCTGCACTTCATCACCAAATTGCATTAGACAATGAAGAAGGGCTTGTCCCTCTTGCTGCAAATTTAGATGTGCAGTTTTTGGTAGATAGCCAAACTAATGCAGGAAAAGTTATTTTAGAAGGCGAAGATGTAACGACTACTATTCGTAATGAAGAAGTAGGCGCTGCGGCTTCAAAGGTTGCAGCATTACCTCGCGTTCGTGAAGCATTATTACGTCGCCAGCGAGCGTTTCGTACTGAAAGTGGCTTAATTGCCGATGGTCGCGATATGGGGACTGTGGTTTTTCAAGATGCGCCGTTAAAAATTTATTTAACAGCAAGTGCAGAAGAGCGTGCTCGTAGGCGTTTTGTTGAGTTGAATACGCGCGGCCTTGATGTTACACTGAGTGGTCTATTACAGGACATTCAAGCTCGTGACGAGCGCGATATGAATCGTGCCGTTGCTCCGCTTGTGCCGGCAGACGATGCTATTGAACTCGATACTAGCGAACTCAATGCTCAGCAAGTGTTTGATAAAGTTATGACTTTATTAGATGTTGCAATATCTGAAGGTAAGCTTCCTAAACGAAGCTAAACACATTTTATGCACCAGCAGGATGCCAGTGCTATTTTAACAACCCCATGCAGCATGGTTGCTTATTGGTATTAATATATGAGACGTATATTCGTATGTCAGAAAATTTTGCGCAGTTATTTGAAGAAAGCTTAAAGGGTTTTGAAGCAGAGCAAGGCTCTATTGTTAAAGGTACAGTAATCTCTATCGAGAATAACATTGTACTTGTAGATGCTGGTCTTAAATCAGAAAGTGCTATCCCTGCAGAGCAGTTCAAAAATGCTGCTGGTGAACTTGAAGTTGCTGTTGGCGACGAAGTAGATGTTGCACTAGATGCAATTGAAGACGGTTTCGGTGAAACTATCCTTTCTCGTGAGAAAGCGAAGCGTCACGAAGCGTGGATCCGTCTTGAGAAAGCATGTGAAGAGCAAGAAACTGTTACCGGTGTTATCAACGGTAAAGTTAAAGGCGGTTTCACAGTTGAAGTTGATTCAATCCGTGCTTTCCTACCTGGTTCACTTGTTGATGTTCGTCCAGTACGTGACACAACTCACCTTGAAGGCAAAGAGCTTGAATTTAAAGTAATCAAGCTTGATCAAAAACGTAACAACGTTGTTGTTTCACGTCGTGCAGTTATCGAATCTGAAAACTCACAAGAACGTGAAGAGCTTCTTGCTAACCTTGTTGAAGGTCAAGAAGTTAAAGGTATCGTTAAGAACCTTACTGACTACGGTGCATTCGTTGACCTTGGTGGTGTTGATGGTCTACTACACATTACTGATATGGCTTGGAAGCGTGTTAAACACCCTTCAGAAATCGTTAATGTTGGCGACGAAATCGCAGTTAAAGTTCTAAAATTCGACAAAGATAAAACTCGTGTATCTCTAGGCCTTAAACAGCTTGGTGAAGATCCATGGGCAGCTATCGCTGGTCGTTACCCAGAAGGTTCTAAACTTTCTGGTCGTGTTACTAACCTTACAGATTACGGCTGTTTCGTGGAAATCGAAGAAGGCGTTGAAGGTTTAGTACACGTTTCTGAAATGGATTGGACTAACAAGAACATCCATCCTTCAAAAGTTGTAAGCCTTGGCGACACTGTTGAAGTTATGGTTTTAGAAATTGACGAAGAACGTCGTCGTATTTCTCTTGGTCTTAAGCAATGTATTGCTAATCCTTGGCAGGAATTTGCTCGTCTACAGAACAAAGGCGATCAAGTTACTGGTAAGATCAAATCAATCACTGACTTCGGTATCTTTATCGGTCTTGACGGTGGTATTGACGGTCTTGTACACCTTTCAGATATTTCTTGGAATACACCTGGCGAAGAAGCTGTACGTGAATTCAAGAAAGGCGACGAAATCACTGCTATCGTATTGCAAGTTGACCCAGAGCGTGAACGTATCTCTCTAGGTGTTAAGCAAATCGAAGCTGACCCATTCAATAACTACCTTGATGCAAACAAAAAAGGTGCTATTGTTAAAGGTAAAGTGACTGAAGTTGATGCGAAAGGCGCAACTGTTGAACTTATCGAAGGCGTTGAAGGTTACATCCGTGTAGCCGATATCGCTCAAGAACGCGTTGAAGATGCAACTACTGTTGTTTCTGTAGGCGACGAAATTGAAGTTAAATACGTTGGTGTTGATCGTAAGAACCGCACTTTAAGCTTATCTGTAAAAGCTCTTTTCGAAGCAGAAGAGAAAGAAGTACTAGAGAAGCTTAAGAAAGAAGAGCCAGTGTTTGAAAACGCAATGGCAGCTGCTTTCGCAAATGCACAAAAAGACTAATATATAATTAGTTTTAGTTGGAAGGGCATTTTTTGCCCTTCCTATATTTCTTTTTAAGGAAACGATATGACTAAGTCAGAATTGATAGAAACACTTGCGGAACAACACGCACACGTTCCAGTGAAAGATGTTGAGAATGCTGTAAAAGAAATTCTTGAACAAATGGCCGGCTCATTATCTACTTCAGATCGTATTGAGATCAGAGGTTTTGGTAGTTTCTCTTTGCATTTCCGTGCTCCTCGCACAGGTCGTAACCCTAAGACTGGCGATACAGTTGAGCTTGACGGAAAGCATGTACCTCATTTTAAACCGGGTAAAGAATTACGCGACCGCGTGAATGAAAGTATTGCCTAGTTAACTTAGTGGAGTAGTTACTTGTTTAAGGTCTTAAAAATTATTCTGGTTGCGCTATGCCTAATTAGCGCATTTGTATTGGGTTCTCAAAATCCACAATTAGTACAAATTAATTATATTATTGCCAGTAATACATTACCTTTAGCTGTAATAATAAGTATTTGCTTTTTACTGGGTGTTTTGATCGGTTTTTTTATTAGCTTTAAATTATTTTCACAATTGAAGTGGCAAAACTATCGGTTGAAAAAGTTATTAGTACCTGAAGAAGATAAAAAAAAGCTTGCTGCTAATAAAGACATTTAATTATGATTGAGCTTTTGTTTTTATTACTCCCTGTTGCAGCCGGTTACGGTTGGATTATGGGGAAAAACAGTGCTAAAAACCAAGCTCACTTACTTAATCGTCAGATTACCTCTGAATACAGTAAAGGCTTAAAGTTTTTACTCGATAGAGAAGAAGACCAGGGCTTAGAGCATTTAATTAACTTGCTTGAAGTTTCGGCTGATTCAGTCGAGCACTATTCTACACTTGCCACTATGTTTCGCCGTCGAGGTGAACTAGACCGCGCAATAAAAATCCATGAACTACTTTTAAAACACCCAAGCTTAAATGAACAACAAGCTGCAACAAGCCGTTTAGAACTTGCTGAAGACTATATTATGGCTGGTTTACTTGATGGTGCTGAAGAACATTTAGTCTGGCTAGTTAAAGCAGGGCATGTTGAAGCGCTCGAACCGATTATAACTTTGTATTCGCAAACTCGCGAATGGGAAAAAGGTATTAATATGTTTGAAGCCCATAGCGAACTATTTTCTAAAGAACAGCAATTCAAAGCTATTGCTAATTTTTATTGCGAATCTGCTCTGAGTGATGATAATCCACAATTAATGAGAAAAGCAATTAGCTTAAATTATAAAGCAGTGCGTCCTCTTTACGAATTAGGTTTATTGGCTTATATAAAAGAAGACTACGTTAAAGCAATTTATTACTGGCGTGAACTTGTTACTCAATTTACTTTGTTTGCTCCGCTATTTATTGATCAGCTCGCACATAGTTATAAACAATTAAATTTAACGCATCAATTTCATGAGCTAGTAGGTGACTTGTTAGAAAAGGGCGGTGTATTAATAAAAATAAAACACTGCCAAGCTTTGTTAGAACAAGGGCATACAAAACAAGCTTTTGATTTTTTAACTGATAGTTTAAAACGTCAACCTACTATTCGTGGTTTTAGTTTTTTACTGCAATTGATGGGTGATCAAAACAAAAACACAAAAGAAGTACTGAATCAAATTGATAAATTGGTTACTTCTTACATAGCGACTAAACCTGACTTTCAATGTCAGCACTGTGGCTTTACTAGCTACACGATTTATTGGAATTGCCCTTCTTGTAAACATTGGGAAACTATTGTTCCAAGCAGAGGATTAGACGGATTTTAATAACCCCTTTAATAATACTGGATTTAAAGATGATCATTTTAGCAAATTAAACTGAGTGTTTACTTAGTTGAAATTTTTGTAAAACACAGTCTATATAAATTTCATTTATCAACACTTAAAATCACCTGCTGAAGATATCGCATTAGATCTATTTATAGTTACTTTATAGCCATACATTAGGATAGTTATGTCTTTTGAACACTCAAAAAAAATTCTTATAGCATTAGATTACGACGATCAACAAATAGCTCTAGACTTTGTTAAGCAACTTTCACCAGAGACATGTCGCCTTAAAGTTGGCAAAGAGATGTTTACTTATTTTGGTCCTACTTTTGTTAAAGAACTAATTGATTTAGGCTTTGATGTTTTCCTAGACTTAAAGTTTCATGACATTCCTAATACAGTTGCAAAGGCTGTGACTGCAGCTGCAAAAATGGGAGTATGGATGGTTAATGTACATGCATCTGGTGGCTTTGAAATGATGAATAAAGCTAAAATGGCCCTAGAAAAATTTGGTGATAAAGCACCTTTGCTAATTGCTGTGACTGTTTTAACAAGCATGGATGAAAAAGAGCTTGAGCGTTTAGGTATTGATAAGCCGGCGAAAGAGCAAGTTATCTATTTAGCTAAACTTGCTCAAGAGGCTGGACTTGACGGTGTTGTATGTTCAGCACAAGAAGCTGAGGTACTTAAATCCGAGCTGGGGGAAAGCTTTAAACTTATCACTCCAGGTATTCGTCCAGAAGGGAGTGCAGCAGGCGATCAAAAGCGTATCATGACACCTAAGCAAGCCATTGATGCTGGTAGTGATTATTTAGTGATTGGACGGCCTATAACGCAATCTGAAAATCCTTTGAGAGTATTAACTGATATTAACAAGTCCATTGCTTAATTCAATAAAAAGTAGTTGTTAAGTGCTATGCCCTTACTTAATTGGTATATTATGCTACATTAATAGTATCAAAATTCAGTAGGGGATCTATTTTGAAGTCGTTTTTTGGTTTGGTTTTCATTATTATTGCGGGTTTTTTAGTTAACAAGTATGTTCTTTCAAGTAAAGCTTATGATGGCGTGACAAAGGTTACAGATATTATTTCTAGCTACCCTATTAACGTATATGATTTTAAAAAGACGATGGCTGATTATGCTTATCATTTATGTTATAAAAATGAAAGCGTCTTAAGTAACCATAATATTAGTATAAGTGAATGTGTTGATAATCACGATCAGCGAAAACAAGACTGTGACAAAAAGGTATTTCGTTTAGCACCACTTAATCTAGAAACTAAAGAAGATGCGCTTGATTATTCCAGGCAATATACGCAATGCACTTTACCTTATAAGTATATTTTAGGTTGATACACTTTCATTAATATTTTAGGTTTAATAAACGATAAAAACCTTATTTTCAAATCAACTAATCTAAAAAATTAAAGCGTTTAGTAAGTACACTAAACGCATTTTTGTTACTTCAAACGGATTGATTTTGCTTCAATATCTATTAACTCTTGTTTAAATAAGCCACCAATTGCTTTTTTATAATTAGCCTTACTGGTAGAAAACATCTTTTTTATTGCTTCAGGATCAGACTTATCACCAAGTGGAATAACACCGCCTTCGTTTTTAAGTTTTTGCATAATAGTTTCACCAAGGTCACTTACTTTTCCCATACCTGGCTTTTCTAGTACAACATCAATTTTTCCGTCGTCACGTACTTTTTGAATATAGCCTTTAAGCTTTTGACCCACAAATAAGCTTTTAAATACCATATTGTAAAAAACAACACCGAAGTGCGACTCTTCAATTAATACTTTGTAGCCAATATCCGTTTTTCCAGCAACAATTAAATCCACTTCTTGTAAGTGAGTATATTGCGGCTCATCTTTTGATAGGAAACGATTAAAGTTGTTTGAGGCACAAATACGTTGGCTTGCATTATCAAGATACAGGCGTACTAAATAAGAATGGCCTTCTTGCATGCGTGGTTTTTGTTCATTAAAAGGTGCAAGCACATCTTTCTCAAGGCCCCAATCTAAAAATGCCCCAATACTATTTATTTCTTTAACGCGCAGTAGGGCATACTCGCCAACTTGAGCATGTGGTTTCTTTATTGTTGCTGTGGCCAAATTAGCATTGTCTAAAAAGATAAATACACTAATACTATCGCCCGCTTCAAGCTCATGTTTTATTTCTTGTTTTGGTAAAAATACTTCACCTAAATCATGGCCGTCTAAGTAAGCACCTTCGTTACTCACTTCTTTTACAAATAATGTTTGTGTGGTTCCTAGGTAACTCATAATTATTCCTGCTCAGGCTTTTTTTTACGGCGCATTGGTGTATCGCCATCAATGTTCATCGGTGCTTTAATTGGTGCTGTAGGCTTTTTAGGTTTAGCTTTGCGCTTAAATGCAGGCTTTTTAACAGCGGCGGCTTTTTCTTTAGATTTGTCCCACGCTGCCTCAGGTTTTTTCTCTTTTAAACCTTTAAACTTAGCTTTTAAGCTCTCTACGCTCGCAAATTTTAATTCGTCATTTAAAAATGCTTTAATAGCTAAATAACTTGCCCAATCTTTTGGGCCAACTAATGAAATTGCGTTACCTTTAAAGCCTGCTCGTCCTGTGCGACCTATGCGGTGTACATATTCTTCAGCGTGTTTTGGTAAATCAAAGTTAATAACATGCGTTACGCTTAGTAAATCTAAACCACGAGATGCAACGTCGGTGGTGATCAATATTTTAAAGTTTTCGCGACTAAACGAATCCATGATATCTAAACGTTTACTTTGCGTTAAATCACCAGCAAGCGCCACAGATTTGAAGCCTTTAGCATTAAGCGCTTCACTCAAACGGCTCGTGTCAGAACGCGTTGCTGTGAAGATAATACATTGACCAACATCATCTTGGTTTAAAAAGTGCTCTAATAGCGCTTCTTTATGATCAAGGTGATCGGCAAGGTATAACGTTTGTTTAATATCGCTATGTTGCTCATTTGCTGCACTTAGCGTAATTTGCTTTGGTTTTTTTAATAGGTTACGTGATAGAGCATCTACTTGTGCATGGTCAAGTGTTGCAGAAAACAATAACGTTTGACGTAAACGGTGATTAGCTTGCTCGTTAATCATTTTTAACTGCTCAGTAAAACCTAAATCTAAAATACGGTCGGCTTCATCAAAAATAAGCAGTTCTAGTCCGCTCAATTGTAATGAACGTTTTGTAATGTGATCAGCTAAACGCCCTGGTGTAGCAACTACGAATTGTGGGTCGTTTCTAAGTGCTTTTATTTGGTCATTAAAGTTTTCGCCACCAAGTATTTTTACGGCCTTAATGGCTGTGCCTGCAATTAATAAACGTAGCTGAGTAAAAACTTGCGTAGCAAGCTCACGCGTAGGAGCAACAATAAGTACACGAGGATCGCGTTTACTGAGTGCTTTTTGTTTCATAACCCTTTGTACAGCAGGTAATAAAAACGCCAAGGTTTTGCCCGACCCAGTTTTAGACTGAGCGAAAATGTCATGCCCTGCAAGTGCGGTAGGCACTGCATGCGCTTGAATATCGGTGGGCTGGGTGATCCCTTGATGTGCTAGTTGTGTTTCAAGGCGTGTATCAATCCCAAGATCAGTAAACTGCAATGTGTGTTTCTCCAAAATGAGCAAATTAACTCTATAAATTTATCAGCGCATTATAGCTTACACAGCTAGGTCGCTAACAGTAAAAACCAATCTATAGCGCTATTTTTTGCAATTAAACTAAAAAAGCGTAAAATACGCGCCCCATATGCGCCGGATTTACGATTCGGTAAACGCCAATATTGGCTAACAAGGCAAAATAGGAAATATAATGACTGTTGTTCATAAAGATAATGTAACGGGCGATCACTTTGTAGTATGTGCGCTGTATAAGTTTGTAGGTTTACCTGAATTTGAAGCTATCCGTAAGCCATTACTAGAAGTGATGGAAGCAAATGAAGTACGCGGTACTTTATTGCTCGCTGCCGAAGGTATAAACGGCACTGTTTCTGCAAAACGTGAAGGGATAGACAACTTATTAGCCTGGCTTGATGAGCAACCAAATTTAAAAAACATCGTAACAAAAGAATCTTACGACGATGAATGTCCGTTTTACCGCACTAAAGTAAAACTAAAAAAAGAAATTGTAACGATGGGCGTTGAAGGCGTAGATCCGCTTAAAGTTGTGGGTAGCTATGTAAAGCCAAATGAGTGGAACGCACTTATATCTGACCCTGAAGTAATTTTAATTGATACACGTAATGATTACGAAATTGAAATTGGTACATTTCAAAATGCGGTTGATCCAAATACTAAAACCTTTCGCGAATTTCCACAGTGGGCAAAAGAAAACTTAGACCCTGAAAAACACAAAAAAGTGGCGATGTTTTGTACCGGCGGTATCCGCTGCGAAAAATCGACAGCCTACATGAAAGAGCAAGGTTTTGATGAGGTTTATCACCTTGAAGGCGGTATTTTAAAATACCTAGAAGAAGTGCCAAAAGAAGAAACCATGTGGGAAGGCGAGTGTTTTGTATTTGATAATCGTGTTGCGGTTGATCACGAACTACAAAAAGGCTCTTATGATCAATGCCACGCGTGTCGTATGCCAATTACAGAAGACGAAAAGTTAAAGCCTGAATACATGGAAGGCGTTTCTTGTCATCACTGTATTGAAGAAGTAACGGACGAACAACGCGCACGTTTTGCAGAGCGCCAAAAGCAAATAGAACTAGCGCAAGCGCGCGGTGAGGGCCATATCGGTAATGAGGCACAAGCTGTTTTACAGCAACGTAAAGAAGCTAAAAAAGCCCAAAAAGACGCTCAGCGCGGTAAATAAATTTATACAATAAGTGTTACATTTAAAGAGTCTATTTAGGCTCTTTTTTTGTGCCCAAAATTGTGCAGTAATTGTTTTCACACCCCGATGATAGTGTTAGTCTGCAAAATAGATTTAGTCATTTTAATGCGCATACAGGAAGGGATTTATGCAAGCCGAACAAGTTGAAATCGCACAATTTTTAGCACAACATCCTCCTTTTGATGACTTACCTCAAAAAGCGCTTAATGAGCTAGCTCAACAAGTAGAAGTGGCTTATTTCAGAGCTCAAACAGATATTTTGAGTTTTGGACAAGACATTTCTGATTTGTATGTAATTAGAAGTGGTTCTGTAGAAATGTATCGCCGAAATGGCGAGCTGTACAATCGTTTGGCTACCGCAGGTATATTTGGTCAAATGGGTTTATTGATGAACCGTAAGGTGCGTTTTCCTGCAACTGCTCTGGAAGATACGTTAGTGTATTGCATAAATGTTGAACTATTTAATCGTTACTGTGATGAGTTTGATGCGTTTGCTGATTACTTCGAAACAGACGGTAACGTGCGTTTGCATCAAGCTATTGTCGAGCAAGCCGATGGTAATGACCTGACAACCGCGAAGGTAAAATCATTAATTCACAGAGATGTAGTGACCGTAGATGCAACTTCTACAATACAAGATATCGCTAAATTAATGACCGAAGAGGCGGTATCGTCAGTGTTGGTAACCGATGTAAATAAACCCATAAATGATGACCCAGAAGAAGATGATGGACAAGTAGTTGGTATAATAACTGATAGGGATTTACGCACTAAAGTAGTGGCTAAAGGGCTTGCCTTTAACACGCAAGCAAAAGAGATTATGTCCACTAACTTAGTGCTTTTAGATGCTAATGACTATATTTTCGAAGCAGTACTTGCCATGCTTAGAGATAACTTACATCATTTGCCAGTCGTACAGAAAAGACGCCCAATTGGAGTTATCTCACTCTCTGATATTTTGCGTTATGAATCCCAAAGCAGCTTACTGTTAGTGCGTGGCATACTGGCTCAACAAACAATAGAGGATTTGGCGCATTATGCGCGCCAATTGCCCAATGTGTTTGTTCGTATGGTGAATGAAGATGCAAACTCACACATGGTTGGTACAGCCATGGCTGTTATAGGGCGTACATTTAAACAAAGACTACTTGTATTAGCAGAAGAAAAGTTTGGACGACCTCCTGTGCCTTACTGTTTTATTGCTCTGGGCTCAATGGCTCGAGACGAGCAACTTATTGTAACCGATCAAGACAACGCGCTTATTTTAGATGACAGTTACGACGACGAGAAACATAACGCGTATTTTCAAAATATTGCTGATTTTGTGTGTGATGGCTTAGCGCAGTGTGGTTACACCTACTGTGATGGAGAAATTATGGCGTCGTTTAAAAAATGGCGTAAAACTCGCTCACAGTGGTTCGATCAATTTGCAGATTGGATAGCGCAGCCAAAACCACAAGCGCTGCTTAATAGCGCTATATTTTTTGATTTAGACGGTGTGTGGGGTAAAACTAAGTGGGCCGACGAGCTTAAAATATTTATAGCAAAACAAAGTAAAGTAAATCGCGTGTTTTTAGCTAATATGGCAGCAAATGCACGCAACAGAACACCTCCACTTGGCTTCTTTAAAGGCTTTGTTATGGAGCATAATGGCCAACATAAGCGTTCAATGAACTTAAAGCGAAGAGGGACTGCACCTCTTTCTGATGTTATTCGGGTGCACGCATTAGCCATTGGTTCACGCAAACAAAACTCGTTTGAGCGATTAGAAGATATTATTGACGCAAAACTTTTACCACAAGGCAAAGCGCAAGATTTACGTGATGCACTTGAGTACATTGCCATGATGCGAATTCGCCATCAAGCGTGGCAAATAGAGAAGGGCGAAGAGCCCGATAACGACTTAGACCCACATTTACTTTCTCCGTTCGAGCAACGAAACTTAAAAGAGGCATTCGCTATTTTAGAAAAAGCACAAAGCTATTTAAAATTTAGCTACACAGCAAACTCTGGTATGAAGTAGCCTATGAATCCGCGTAATCATAAAGCAATTAATTGGCAAGCTAGGTATAACGAGCTTGCCAATAGCACCAAAAATAAACTCTTAAAACACTTTTATGCGGGTGCTTATAATCAAGACAAAGCTGCAATAAAAGACGTACCTTTTGTAGCAATGGATTTTGAAACAACAGGCTTAAATAGCCAAAACGACGATATAGTGAGTGTTGGTTTAGTGCCGTTCAATTTAGAGCGCATTTATTGTAAGCACAGTCGGCATTGGGTTGTGCAGCCTAGACGAAACCTTCATGAAGAGTCTATTTTAATACATGGAATAACGCACTCTGAGGTAAATGAGGCCCCTGACTTTAATCAAATTATAGAGCCTTTACTTGAAGCGCTCAGTGGTAAAGTTGTCGTGGTGCATTACGCTGCAATAGAGCGCCACTTTTTAAACAATGCTTTATTAATAAGACTTAAAGAAGGGATTGAGTTTGCACTGGTAGATACAATGGAAATAGAAAAAAGAGCACTAAAAGCAAGGCAAGGGTTATTAGGGCGGCTGTTTAACACAAAATTAGGTTCTCTTAGACTAACAGATTGCCGTGCGCGTTATTCTCTACCTGCATATCAAAATCACAATGCGCTAACGGATGCACTTGCTACAGCTGAGCTTTTACAAGCGCAACTGAGTCACCATTATCGTGTAGACACGCCCATTTCAGAGTTATTGCTATAAGCGCATACAATTTAAAGTTATTAAACAAAAAAAACGCCGCAAAATTGCGGCGCTTTCGTTACTAGCTAAAAGTGTTACTTACTAAAAGTATTACTTAACTGGGCGAGGCTCAGTTCGTAAACCTAAAACTAAGCTTAAACACATAAACAACAATACAATAGTAAATGGCAACCCTGTAGAGACAGCGCCTGCTTGTAGTGCTTCAATTGCTTGTGTGCCACCAATCCAAAGTAAAGCAGCTGCAATTGCGCCCTCAACCGATGCCCAAAATATACGTTGTGGTACCGGTGCATCAATTTTACCGCCAGCTGTAATTGAATCAATTACTAATGAACCAGAGTCAGATGACGTAATGAAAAATACCAACACTAATAAAATTGCAATAAACGATAAAATATTAGATAAAGGTAACTCATCAAGCATTTGGAACATAGCTAAAGGTACTTCAGTTAAACCATTAGTGCCTAACGCACCAACACCATTAACTACTTGATCAATCGCAATACCGCCGTAAATAGACATCCATAAAACAGTAACTAGAGTAGGGATAAGTAAAACCGCAATTAAGAATTCACGAATTGTACGACCCCGTGATACACGCGCGATAAACATACCTACAAACGGTGACCAGGAAATCCACCAAGCCCAGTAAAACACAGTCCAACCATGCATCCACGTTTCGTCTTCACGACCGTGAGGATTACTCAATGGAATAATATTTTCTACATAGCCCATTACGGTAGTTGGTATATTACCCATTGCTACAGCAAAGCCTACTAAACAAACAAACAATAATAATGAAAACGCAATTAGCATATTTACATTACTTAGCAGTTTCACACCACCGTCAATACCACGAACCACAGAGACAATGGCTAAAAGTGTTACACCTGCAATAACTAAAATTTGAGAGCCAATGCCACCTTCTGTGCCAAATACATGGTTAATACCTGCAGAAGCTTGCTGCGCACCTAAACCTAAAGACGTTGCAAGGCCAAATAACGTAGCAAGTACAGCTAAAATATCAATGATATGACCAGGCCAACCCCACGCTCTATCACCTAATATAGGGTAAAAAATAGAACGAATCGAAAGCGGTAAACCTTTGTTATAGGTAAAAAACGCAAGAGATAAACCAACAACAGCGTAAATAGCCCAAGGGTGAAGACCCCAATGAAACATAGTTGCGCCCATTGCTAATTTTGCAGCTTCTGCTGTGTTAGCAGCTACATTAAGCGGTGTTTCGTACCAACCAGTAAAGTAAGCAACTGGTTCAGCAACGCCCCAAAACATAAGGCCGATACCCATACCCGCAGCAAATAACATAGCAAGCCATGAAACGCGAGAGTGAGAAGGTTTAGCGTCATCACCACCAAGGCGAATATTACCGTAAGGAGAAACAATAAGTGCTAAACAAAAGAGTACAAAGAAGTTAGCAGCCCACATAAATAGGGCATCAAAATTATTAATAATATCGGTCTTGATACTATCAAGCGCTGTTTTTGCAGTTTGTGGGTCGGTAACAAGTATGGCGATTAAAAAGATGACAATCAGGCCCGCACTAGTTCCAAAAACAGGGTTGTGTATATCAAAACCCCACTTTTGTACGTTGTCCTGACCTACGGTGTAATCCGTGTTGTCAATACTATATTTGTCATGATTTTCCTTCATGCAATACCTCTTTAGTTGTCCTAACAAGCCAAAATAAATTCGGCGTCATATCGAATTACATTAGCCTTTAAATATTAAGTAAAAAGTAATACTGTAATTATTTGTAGACTAACTAATTTGAATAGTGATCATACAGCTAGTAGTGTATGAGTTAAATATTAAATGTAAATGTATTTATATTTAAAACGCTGTTTATATGGCCAAATTCATGATTCTTTCATTTAAAAGCTCTAAATTTAAAAATTCAGTGAACGTTAAAATTTAGTTTGCTATTAAAAGTATTAATTTACTTGGTTAAGTAAAAAAAGATCATTTTTAAGTATCTTAATTAATGCTTAAATATTAGGGCTTGTTAGTCTTTTAGGATTGAAATTTGTTTAATTTAGGCGCAATTTAATCGCTCCTAGATTTATAGCTTAGCGGTTCGGTAACAGCTTATGCGTTATTTCTCATGCTTGCATGCACGTAAAAATAATCAAAAGCCAGCTAGCAAGGAGCAAATTTTTCTTCAAGGCTATTATAAATTTATAAGCCGATAAGCATCTTTAATCAAGTTGTAATATGAATATGATTTAACACAACATTAGGGTATGTTGAATTTTGGCGATTGAATTTGCAGTAGTGTGTTTGGTTTTTAGGCAAGGCAGAGGCTATGTAGTGTGGTCATTCCCCATAAATAGGCGATAACGCTGCATAAATACCAAACATACACTGCCTTTTGGGTTCTTTCTAGGGACGATTAACTCTTTGTTACTCGGTTTTTACTTAGCCCACTAGGTTACAAACCTCGTGCCGCGATTTAATCACCCTAGATTGAACAAATTTCAATCCAAAAAGCTCAGCATGCCCTAAGCTATATTTTATAAATAGATAGGCAAAGGATTATTACTATTATGCGTGAAAGCGTTACAAACGATACCAATCAAAACGAACTTGTTAAACACTTTTGCAGCGTTAGAGACGAAAGCCTAGCCATTATCGAACCACTCACTGTGGAAGATTGCCAATTACAAGCTATGGCTGATGCTAGTCCCACTAAATGGCATTTAGCGCATACCACGTGGTTTTTTGAAACGTTTTTACTTAGTGTTTATTGTAAACAGTACGCAGTGTTTAACCCTCACTATAAAATGCTTTTTAATTCTTACTACAATGGGATTGGAGAGCAATTTAAACGGGCAAACAGAGGAAGCTTATCTAGGCCAGGTTTAGACGAAGTACTAGCTTACAGAGAACATGTAGATAGCCGCGTGATTGAATTACTTAAGACTGACGTTAACCCGCACATTAAAGATATTATTGAACTTGGGTTACACCACGAGCAACAGCATCAAGAGCTAATGCTTATGGATATTAAATATAACTTTTCAGTAAATCCATTATTTCCTCAATATAAAACATCGCTTTTAAATAGCCAAAAAAAATCAGCTGATATTAAACCCCTTAATTTTATCAATTTTGAACAAGCCATTATTAATATTGGCACAAATGCCGACGATGAATTTGCATATGATAACGAGTGCCCCAAACACCAAGTACTAATTCATCCATTCAGTTTTGCTAATAGATTGGTCACTAATGGTGAATATTTAGACTTAATAAATGCCGGTGGATATAGCAATCCACAATATTGGTTAAGCGACGGTTGGGCGCATATTCAAAACACTCGTTTAACGCATCCATTATATTGGCATTGCATAAATAACGAATGGTTTGAGTTTACACACTACGGATTGCAGCCTTTAAATTTAAGTGCACCCATCAGCCATGTTAGTTATTTTGAGGCCAGCGCCTATGCTAATTTTGTAAAGGCTCGCTTGCCTACAGAGTTCGAATGGGAATATGCAGCTAAAAATACATCTTTAACAGACACTAATAATAACTACCTAATACCACAACAAGCAAAAGATGATACCGAAATAAACCAGTTAACGGATTCATGTTGGCAATGGACAAACAGTGCATATTTACCATACCCCGGTTTTAAACCTATTGAAGGAGTAGCAGGGGAGTACAATGGTAAATTTATGAATAACCAAATGGTGTTACGTGGTGGGTGTGTGTTTACCCCTCAAAACCATTTACGACAAACATACCGAAATTTTTATTACCCACATCAAGCGTGGATGTGCAGCGGGATAAGACTAGCTAAGGATATAGTATGAGCCAAGTAACAGCGATTAAAAAAAGTAACATAACCGACACTGAATTTTTAAACGACGTGATAAGCGGATTAACTCAACAACAAAAAACGCTTCCGTGTAAGTATTTTTACGATGATAAAGGTGCTGCATTATTCGAGCAAATAACATCCTTACAAGAGTATTATGTTACACGTATTGAGCTGTCTATTTTAGAGCAATACTCGCAGTCGATTGCTCAAATGCTACCTGAAAACCTCTCTATTATTGAGCCTGGGTGTGGTTCGGGTAAAAAGGTCGCGTATTTATTAGCGCATATGGCAAACGTAAAAACCTTCGTACCGTTTGAAATTTCTGAGGAGATGCTCAGTTATTCACTTGCACATTTGTCGCCATTATTTCCAGATTTGGCAATTTCGCCATTACTAGGAGACTTTACACATAATCAAATGGTTAAACAGCTAACCAAAGACACCGCTTTAGATAGTCAAACCAATTTGGTGTACTTTCCGGGCTCGACTCTTGGCAATTTTTCTCCAGTTAAAGCCATCGAGATTATGAATAATTTCCATCGCTTATGCGGTGTAAACGGTTATGTATTAATTGGGGTTGATTTAGTTAAAGAGCGCCAAGTGTTACTTGATGCATATAACGATAAAGCGGGAGTTACCGCCGCATTTAATAAAAATTTACTACAACGTATTAATAACGAGCTAAACGGCACATTTAATATAGATAACTTTAGCCACGAGTCACGCTTTAACGAGCAACATAGCCGTATTGAAATGCATTTAGTAAGTAATTGCACTCAAAGCGTGATTATAAATGATCAGCAAATAGACTTTATAGAAGGTGAAAGTATCCATACAGAAAACTCTCACAAGTACACGCTCGAGTCGTTTAAGCAGCTAGCAGCGCAAGCTAATTTAAAGTTAGAGCAAACATGGCAAGACGATAGTAACTATTTTGCATTGTGCTTGTTAAGACCGCTATAAACGTTTACTTAATATGTTTAGGGCGTGTTGATCTTTGATAGTTGAATTTGCAGCAATATGTTTGGTTTTTAGGCAAGGCAGAGCCTATGAAGTGTGGTTATTCCACATAAATAGGCGATAATGCAGCATAAATGCCAAACATGTGCTGCCCTTCGGGCTGACGAATCCCCAAAACGTGACAGGCACAGCAATTTATGATCTTATGTAAATCACCACAACCCACATAAGTCA
>NZ_JJNZ01000073.1 GCF_000690055.1 Pseudoalteromonas fuliginea | reverse complement strand
CGTCAGCCCGAAGGGTTCTGCCCAGGGGCTATTTACTCTTTGTTGCTCGGTTTTTACTTAGCCCACTAGGTTACAAACCTCGCGCCGCGATTAAATAGCCCCTAGATTGAACAAATTTTAATCCTGAAAGGTCAACAGGCCCAATAACTGAGACATTATTTATATGAATTCAATAAAGCTAGTATCCGAAGAATTAACGCCAACAAAAATAGTGTGTGTTGGCCGTAACTACACCGCACACATTGCAGAGCTAAACAACGAAACGCCAGATCAAATGGTGTTATTTAACAAACCAAACAGCGCGATTACTAATACGCTATTTGCAGCTCATAACGGCGATACGCTGCATTACGAAACCGAGTTATGTTTTGTAATTAAAAATAAAAAATTTGCAGGTGTTGGACTCGGCCTTGATTTAACTAAGCGTACCGTGCAAAGTAAATTAAAAAATAAAGGGCTACCTTGGGAGCGCGCTAAAGCATTTAATGGCTCGGTTATTTTAAGTGATTTTGTAGAGCTAACCGATGCGATGAAGCATTTTACATTTGAACTTAAAATTAATAATGAAGTAATTCAGCAAGGCGATACTCATTTTATGCTGCATAACCCTGACTCAATTTTACACGAAATTAGTGAATTTATGAGCCTAGAAGATGGTGATGTGGTTATGACAGGTACGCCGTCAGGTGTAGGTGAAGTGATTGCCGAAAGTGTGTTCACAGTAAGGCTTTACACTAATGAGCAATGTTTACTTGAGCAGCAATGGAATGTAAGTTAAATGGACAATTAAACAGGTAATTAAACGTAATTTAGTTACCTGTTTAGGTTTGTATTAATAGGGCATTGGATTGTTTCTAAAAATAACATCGATACTTGTAAGTACGTCGTCACTTAGCGTGATATCAAATGCATCAATATCTTCTTTTAATTGCGCCATATTTGTTGCGCCAATAATTGAAGACGTTACACCGTTTACTTGATTACACCATGCAAGAGCTAGTTGAGCAGGGGAAATATTGTGATCATGCGCAAGTTCAACATACTGTTTGGTTGCTTGCTCTGCGTTTGGTGTATCTCTAAAAATACCGTTGCGTTGCATAAAGGTCCAACGAGAGCCTTCAGGGCGAGCGCCGTTTAAGTATTTACCCGTTAATAAACCGGCAGCCAGAGGCGACCATGGTAAGTAGGCAATATCTTCATGAACACATTGCTCTATTAAATACGGCCAGTCTTTAGCATGCGCTAGGCTAAACTCGTTTTGAATAGATACCATGCGCGGTAAGTTATGCTCTTTGGCCAAACTTAAAAACTGGCTTATACCCCAAGGTGTGTCGTCAGATAAACCGCAGTGCTTAATTTTACCTGCTTTAACACAATCGTTTAAACCTTCTAAAATATCCAGCATACTAGCTTGCTGTTCTTGTGTATTTACGTCGGTAAATTTAAGCGTGCCAGGCCACTGCCTACCAAAATGTGGTGTAGAACGGTTTGGCCAATGTAACTGATATAAATCGATGTAGTCGGTTTGAAGGCGCTTGAGTGAATCGTCCACTGCTTCTATTACTGTTTGGCGAGTAATATTGCTACCATCGCGAACCCATGCTAAACCGTTACCAGCAATTTTTGTAGCAAGTATTACATCGCCGCGTTTTTGCTTCTTTCGTGATAGCCAGTTGCCAATAATTTGTTCAGTTTTACCATAGGTATCGGGTGATGGAGGAACTGCGTACATTTCGGCTGTATCAATAAAGTTTACGCCTTGAGCAAGTGCGTAGGCTATTTGTTCATCAGCATCATTTTGGGTATTTTGCATTCCCCAAGTCATACTACCTAGACATACTCTTGAAACATTAACACCACTGCTTCCTAGTGGACTGTATTGCATAAAATTTCCTTATTGCTCGTCTTGAGCGTAGCTAATTAAAGCCGATAAAAGAGGCTCTGAAATAGGGGCTTTTTGACCTGTTTCAAAATCAAACATAACCACTTTCGAATTACCGGTTGTGGTTATGGCATTTTGTGCGTGACTAAATACTGTATAATTCATCATAAATCGGTCTGTTTTAATGTCAGAAATAGTGACGCCTACAGTAAGGGTATCTGGAAAAGTAACAGGGCGCTTATAACGAATATTATTTTCGCTTATAACAGGGCCAATGCCGCTTGGGCTAATTGTATCAAATAAGTTTATTTTATTTAAAAAGTCGATTCTGGCTATTTCAAAGTAACGCAGGTAAACCACATTGTTTACGTGTTGAAGGGCATCCATATCGGCCCACGCTACAGTAATGTCAGTATGAATAGGGTGCTGATCTTTAAACGTTTGCATGCACTTTAACTCTTTATTTTAAAGCACTAGATTATCAATATGACGATATGACCTCAAGGTAATTAGTGCGCTGTTTTTATGTATGACGAGTTTACTAAACTTGAACCCACCATAATAAATCGATTAATCAGAGTTTAGGAGCTTGCTTATTAATAATGATTAAACAATAATGGCTGTATAAATAAACAGTGTTGTAATGGTGATGAAAAAGTTTATTCATATAGATATGGACTGCTTTTATGCGGCAGTTGAGATGCGCGATAATCCTAAGCTTGCCAATGTGCCGCTTGCTATTGGTGGCAATAGTCGCAGAGGTGTACTTTCTACAGCCAACTACATTGCCAGAGAGTATGGCGTGCGCTCAGCTATGTCTAATTATCATGCAAAACAATTATGCCCTGATTTAGTTATTGTACCTGGGCGCATGGCTGTTTATAAAGAAGCTTCAAATCAAATACGTGAAGTATTTAATCGTTACACCAACTTAATTGAACCACTCTCTCTTGACGAAGCTTACCTTGATGTAACTGATAGTAGCGTTTGTAAAGGCAGTGCTACGCTTATTGCGCAGCAAATAAGAGCTGATATTTATAATGCTACAGGGCTTACTGCATCCGCTGGTATTGCACCTATTAAATTTATTGCCAAAATAGCGAGTGATGAAAACAAGCCTAACGGTCAGTTTGTTGTATTACCTGATGAGGTGGATGATTTTTTAGCACAGTTACCTCTGGGTAAAATTCCGGGTGTCGGTAAAGTAACGCTCGAAAAACTCAATTTAAAAGGATTATATACAGGTAAAGATGTACGCGAAAAAGGCGTAAATTGGATGCAACAGCATGTAGGTAATTTGGGCGTATCGCTTTACCAAAAATGTGCAGGTGAGTATGTCGGTAAGGTATCTACTAATCGTATTAGAAAGTCGCTAAGTGTTGAGCATACCTATGAGTATAACAAAACCAGCTTACAAGAATGCCTAGAACAGTTGCCTACGTTGTTAGATGAGTTAAAGGTGCGCTTGGAAAAACAACAATTACAAAATCGGATTAATAAACTGAGCGTTAAAGTTAAATTTGCGAATTTTATAGTAACCTCTGCGGATCAGGCTTATCACCAATTAAATACTGAGGTTTTTACACAACTACTTACTAAAGCTTTCCAGCGAGGTGTGCAGCAACCGGTCAGGCTTTTAGGTATTGGGGTGGGCATAAAAAATCAACCAGATCAAAACTTCCAACTTAGTATTCTCGATTAAGCTGTAAAGCCTGTAATTGCAAGTTGCCACTAAAAAGTGGATTAAACTAAACACTTATCGCAGCTTGCTGGTCTTCAATATTCAAATCGACGATAATAGGGGCTTATGTTTTTTAACAGGACCTTTATTTATGGCATATCCAAAAGCCGTGTTGGCTCAGCCAGTAAGTGCTAGCCTTGAATCCGCATCACATGATGCATTAATCATTATTAGTGATGACTTTTCTCAATTACCAAATAATTCGCTACGTGATGCTGTTTTAGCACAATCAAAAGTAGATTCTCGCATTGGTAAGCAAGTTATTTTATTAGTGATTGAAAGTAAGCGTGTAGTACTTGCGCCAACCGGTCCGCTAAACAGAGATTATGACGATGTGCGCCGTTATTTTGATGCAGCTAAACTTGCAATCAACGAAGCGAAAGCATCGGGTAGTATTAACCCTGCATTATTTTTACCAAATTTAAATGGCGATAGCCGTTATCAGCATGCTTTAGAAGTTGCTTATTTAGGTGCTTGCCAAGCATTATGGCAGCCATTAGAAGCGCGTGAGTTTCATGGTGAAGGTATTGAACCGATAACAAGTATTGGTTTAGTTGGTGCTAGCGAGCAAACAATTAAAGCCGTTAATGCAATTGCTGCTGGTCAATATGCTGCGCGTGATTTATGCGGTACTGAACCTGAACGTATGGCTCCACCGCGCTTTGCTGATTACTGTGTTGATTTATTTAAAGGCTCAAACATTGCGGTTGATGTAATCGATGATATTGCAGCTATTGATAAAAATTACCCAATGTTAAGTACAGTTGCTCGCGCATCGTATGCAGTTGAGCGCCATCACCCACGTGTTGTTAAGCTTGAATATGTACCAGAGGGTGAAATTACTCGTACCCTAATGTTTGTTGGTAAAGGCCTTGTATACGATACAGGTGGAGCCGATTTAAAAGTAGGCGGATATATGGCTGGCATGAGTCGTGATAAAGGCGGCGCAGCTTCTGTTGCGGGCTTTATGAAAGCAGTTGCTGATTATCAACCTAAAGGCGTTAAAGTAGTATCGTACTTAGCCGTTGTTCGCAACTCTATTGGTTCGGATTGCTTTGTACCAGATGAAATAATTACTAGTCGTGAAGGTATCCGTGTACGCATCGGTAACACCGATGCAGAAGGGCGTTTAGCAATGGGCGACCTGCTTAGCGAAATGAAAGATTTAGCTAAAACTGAGGTTAATCCAACGTTATTTACTGTAGCTACATTAACGGGTCATGCAGCTCGGGCAATGGGTCCATACGGTGCGTATGTTGAAAATGGTCCAGCTCGTAGTGCTGGTGTTTCACGTCAAATAGCTGACCTTGGAGATTTGTGGGCCGATGGCGCTGAAGTGTCGCGTTCACGACGTGAAGACTACGACTTTATTAAACCACGTACGCTAGCTGACGATGTTTTATCTAGCAATAACGCAGCATCTGCCGTTACTGCGCGTGGGCATCAGTTCCCAATGGCGTTTATGGCTATTGTTGGTGGGCTAGATAAGCACGGTAACGACTCTGCACAGCCTTTACCTTACGTACATATGGATATTGCGGGTAGTGGCGTTGAAGGTGGTGATTGGCAGCACGGTAAGCCAACTGCGGCATCAGTAACTAGCTTGTTTGCTCGTTACTGTTTATAAAATTTAAGGCCTGTTGACCTTTGTGGATTAAAATTTGTTATACCCAATGGCGGTTTGATCACGACTCGAAATTTTTAACCTAGTGGGCTAGGTAGTTGCTCCTGCGTTACTTATATATGTAACGTAGGATGAGGCCAAAGGGTAGAGTATGTTTGTCATTTATGAAGAATAACCAGATACCATAAATAGGCACTGCTTTGCTTAATTACCAAACATACAGCTGAAAATTTAATCTGGAAAGATAAGCAGGCCTCAATATATAAATAAAAGCCCCAAATTATGAACCATAATTTGGGGCTTTTAATTTACACTATTTAAAATGTGATTCGAGGCTGATTTTTATTCTGAGTTCAATATTTAAACTATAGCTTAAAGCGGTTAACAACATTGGATAACTCCGAGCTGCTTTGTTTTAGTTTATCACTAGCATCGGTAAGTTGTTTTGTATTGCTTAACGACTGTTCAGTTGAATGTGATAGGTCATTAATACGTAAATTAACTTCATCGGCTGCAGATGTTTGCTGTTCAGTAGCACGCGCTATTTGACTGTTCATTTCAGTTATTACTGATACAAGTCTTTCAATTTCGTTAAGTGACGTGTTGGCAGATGATGCTTGATCAACCGTTGATACGGAAAGTGTTTGGCTCGCTTTTACGGCTTCAACAGCTGCTTTAGTACCTTCTTGCAGCTTGGTGATCATTGATTGAATTTCATCAGTACTTTTCCCCGTACGACTCGCTAGTGTGCGCACTTCGTCGGCAACAACGGCAAAGCCTCGGCCGTGCTCACCTGCTCGAGCGGCCTCAATTGCAGCGTTAAGTGCAAGTAAGTTGGTCTGCTCCGAAATACTTCTAATAACATCGAGTACAGAACCTATATTATGGCTTTCGTTAGCTAGATCTTCCGTTACACGGCTCACTGTTTCTATATTGCTAGAAAGGGTTTCTATGGCTGTGATTGTTTTAGCTACAACATTTTTACCAGTAGATGCATTTTTAGCTGCATCATTAGCAGCCTGTTCTGCGGCTTCCGCATTACGGCTTACATCATGTATTTGGTGAGTCATTTGCTCCATTGCGGCGGCAACTTGAGTAGAGCTGTCGTTTTGTAATTCTATGAACGATTGACTTGTTTTACTTGATTCGTCAACAGTATGAACGTGCTCATTAACGTCTCGTACACTTTGTGAAACATTAGTTAGTGATTCACGCATTTTTGATATAAAGGAATTAAATGATTTAGAAAGCTCAGAAATCTCATCGTTGCCTTCTTCATTTAAAGTGCGCGTTAAATCGCCTTCGCCTTGAGAAATATCTTTCATCATATCGGCTGCAAGACGTGTTGGGATAAGAATACTTTTGCCAATAAAATAGCTAAGTAAAATAATGGCTAATATCATTACAACAGCATTGAGAATAATTAGGTTTCGTTGTTCTGAAAATGCGGTATCAATTGAATCAAGGTAAACACCAGAGCCAATAATCCATTGCCATTGATTAAATCCTTTAACAAATGCAATTTTTTCAACAGGTTTATCTTTACCAGGTTTTGGCCACTTATAAGGTATGAAACCTTCGCCATTCTTTTTCACTATATTTACCATATCAACAAATAATGCTTTCCCGTCGGGATCTTTATTATTGCTTAGGCTTTTACCTTCAAGTGCCGGTTTTATGGGGTGCATTACCATTTCTGGTTGGTAGTTATTAATCCAAAAGTAATTAGTTTCATCGTATCTAAGTGCACGAATAGTTTGTATCGCTTGGGATTGAGCTTGTGTTTGGGTAAGCGCTTTATTTTGTTCCAGCTCATAAAAGTGATCGATTATGCTATACGCGGTTTCTACTACATTTTGTGTTTTAAGGTATTGTTCGTTCTTAAGGGCATTGTATTGGTGAGTTAAGCTCGAAATACTCAATACAATTAAGCCAAAAATAACAATACCTACTAAAATGGCAAAACGTTGGAAAATACTAAAACGACGAAGATTAAGCATACATTTATCCTTTATGAGTTTGCACTATTAAGTGCATAGAATAAGCGTAGCTAAAAAGTGTATTTAATCTAGGCTTAGCTGCTAATAAAACAAAAAAAGGCTGATTTTTCAATCAGCCTTTAGTCTACCTTTAATATTAACTCATCTATTTAACATCAAAATGACGATTAAAGAAGTTTGTTATGGTTTGATGTAGGTGTGTTTGCACTTGTTTCCCACGTAGGCTGTGTTTAGAGCCAGGGTAGGTCATCATTTCAAACTGTTTTTCGTTATCTTGAAGCTGTTTAAATAATTTAGTGGAATGCGTAAACAATACGTTGTCGTCAGCCATACCATGATAAATCATTAATGGGCCTTTTAAGCCATCTGCATATGGAAATACTGCGCTGTCTTCGTAGCCTTTAGCATTTGTATCGGGGTGACCTAAATAACGCTCTGTGTAATGTGTATCGTATAGAGCCCAATCGGTTACTGGTGCACCTGATACGCCGGCTTGAAAGTAATCGCCCGCTTTAAACATAGTCATAAGTGCCATGTAGCCGCCGTAGCTATGGCCATAAACACCAATGCGTTGTGGGTCTACGTAATCAAGGGTACGTAAAAACTCTACGCCTTTAATTTGATCGGCAACCTCAACCACACCTAATTTTTTATAAATAGCATCTTCAAACTTTTTACCACGGTTGTACGAACCACGGTTATCCAGTTGAAAAATGACATAACCTTGTTGCGCCATGTACTGAAAGTACAAGTTTTTACTGCGCCAGCTATTCGTTACTCGCTGAGCATGCGGGCCGCCGTATACGTTAACAATAACAGGATGCTTTTTGCCATCAGCAATGGTGCTAGGCTTAAATAAACGGTAATGCATAACTTGGCCATCATCGGCTTTAATTGTGCCGTATTCTGGTTTTGTTAAGTCGCTTAAATAAGGAGTAAGGGGGTGGCTACTATCTAGCTTATTTTCTTCAAGCCAGGTAATGAATTCGCCGTTTACTTTACGAAGTGCTGCTGAGTTTGGTTTATTATCAGACGAGCTATTATCGATAAAGGTTTTATTGTCTTTTGCTAGCACAACATTGTGGTACTGACCTTTTTCGGTGATACGTTTGGCATCGCCTTTTTTAAATAAAGGCGCGCTGTATAAATGGCTTTCAAGCGGTGTATCTTTTCGACCGGCAAAGTAAACAATGCCTTTTTTCTCATCAATACCTTTTAAGCTATCAACAGCCCAATCACCAGAGGTGATTTGACGTACAAGTTGACCGTTTGTGCGATACAGATATAAATGTTTAAAGCCGTCTCGCTCAGATGCCCATACAAAATGTTTTTTGTCTTTTAAAAACTCAAGATCAAAATGTAGGTTAATCCACGTTTCGCTATTTTCGGTCAGTGCTACTTTTTGGGCTTTAGTTTCGCTGTTATAAAAACGCAGTTCTAATTTATGTTGCGAGCGATTTTGCCATTGGTACGACAGTGTATTGCCGTCTTTTAGCCATTTAGCGCGCGCAATGTAAATGTCTTCATCTTTACCTAAATCAATCCAATCTACTTTTTGGTCGTTTAGCTTAACCACACCAAGTTGAATTTTAACGTTATCGGTACCTGTAAACGGGTAGCGCTGGTTAAATAATTTAACTTCGTCAGCGTAAATTTCGTTACGGATAGCTTCTTTTACTGGGGTTTCGTCAACGCGGGTATAGGCAATTTTAGTTTCATCACCTGACCACCAGTAACCTGTCATGCGGCTCATTTCTTCTTGAGCTACAAATTCGGCCATGCCGTTTTTAATTACGCCGCCGCCATCTTTACTAAGCTGAATTTCTTTACCAGACTCAAGCTCTAAAGCGAATAGGTTTTGCTCTCGAATAAACGATACGTAGTTACCTTTAGGTGAAAAGCGTGCATCGGTTTCAAATGTTTCAGTGTCGGTTAGTTTTTTACTTTTAGCAGAGGCTAAATCGTAATAATAAAGGTCGCCATTGAGTGGGAATAAAAGTGCTTTGCCATCTTTAGACCATTTGTATTCAAGTATGCCTTTACCAAAGATACGTTGGCGTTCGCGGCGTGCTTTTTCTTCATCTGATAGGTTTTCTGGGCCTGAAAATAACTTTGCTGAATCAACTAGCACACGATTGGTGTTATCTTTTAGGTTGTATTCCCATAAGTCGTAGCGATTGTAGTCATCGCTTTTACCTTGCAAATAAGTCACACGGCTGCCGTCAGGCGAAAATTTAAGTTGCACAGGTGATTTACCTGAAAGGCTTGGATCGTCAAAAATACGCTCCAGCGATAAAGGTTTTGCTTGAACAGCAAGGGTGCCAACCATTAATGGCAGGGCCAGTGAAAGATGTTTTATTTTTTTTAGCACAAGGTTGCCTTCGCTTTTATAAATATTGCTTTGAATGGTAAAGCCAAGCGTGTGCAACTGCAACTAAATGCTATAAAGTGGCAATTATTAAAGACAAAGTAGGACATAACAATGACTAACCCTGAATTTAAATTAGCGCCAGAGCTTAAACGCGACTGTATAGAACTTGCCGATTGGCCGTTGTGTAAAGTACTTTTATTGAACGACAGCTTGTATCCGTGGTTTGTATTAGTGCCTAGGCAGGCTAACTTAAAAGAGATAATTGATTTATCTGAGGATGATCAAATTGTTTATTTAAAAGAGTCAGCCAAGCTAAGTAAATTATTAATGGATGTATTTAAACCTGATAAATTAAACATAGCGGCTTTAGGTAATATGGTGCCGCAATTACATATTCATCATATTGCGCGTTTTACGAGTGATGCTGCATGGCCTGCGCCAATTTGGGGTAAGCACCCAGCAGTGCCTTATACAGATCTACAAATCACAGAGCTAAAAAAAGCGCTGCAGTTTTAAGCTGCAACGCTTTTTTAGGGTTTAACTAAGTTTAACTAAACTTATTTAAGCCCTAGTACTTCCCTACCTTGCTTAAACGTTACATCTACAGGGATATTAGCTTTACTTAGTTTTTCTAAGTCTTTAGCAAGTTCTTCTTTAATGTCGCCATGCGTTGCAATTAGTTGATCTACTTTTTCATAATCGCCATCACCTTGTAAGGTTAAAATTAAGCGAGAAAGCTTGGCCATTGCAATGCTCATTTTTTCCATATTAACGCGGTATAAGCCTGCTTCATTTTTAGAAAAAGCACCTTCTTGAGCAAAAAAGTTAAAGCGGATCATATTTGCTTTACCATGCGCGCTTGATGCTCCAAAACGAACTGAGCGGAATATACCTGCCATGAAGGTCGTGTAATAATCTTCAATAGTGCCTTCAGTAATTTCGCCTTTTTTAAGTAACTGTTCAATCATGTATAGACCTAAAATATCGGCTTTACCTTCTTCAAGTGCACTTGCGTGTTCTTGTAGTGATTGACGAACAGTACCTTTACCTGTAATTGTATTTTTAATACCTAAACCGTGAGCCACTTCATGGAACATCGTATTGGCAAAAAATGCATCAAAAGTAATGTGTTTACGCTGCTCTGGTACAATTAACTGCTCTGAAATTGGCACTAAAATTTTATCAAATTTAGCACGCATCGCATTTTTAAGTTGTAGACGACGAGTTCCTTTTTCTAGCTGTACTTGCTCATCGTTTGGTAAGTTAATTGCGATTGTTTTACTACCCGCGTTTGAATGCCCAGCGTAGTAAACAACATCATATGCATTTAGGTCGGCGTCAGAGCCTGGTACTTCTTGTTTGTACTTAGCATCAACGGGTAAGTCTTTTTGAAGCTCAGGTAAAAATGCTGCAAATTTAGCTAGGCGTTCACTCCATTTTAAATCTTTAATTAATACATAAGATTCATAAGCAGCGCGGTAACCAAATAACTGATCTTCATAAGTTTCTATAGGACCAATAACCACATCAATAGGGTTATTTTTCATGTCCATCCATGCAAAGTCAGAGACTTGGAAGTCATCTTTTTGCAGAGCATCAGCTCGAAGATTTAAGTAACTAGCAAATTCTTTGTCATCGGCGAGCTTACTGGCTTCGCGCAAAAGATCAGCTGCTTTTGCAAGTTCTGCAGCGTATTCTTTTGAGTAGGGTACGCTATAAAGCTTACCTTGCTCGTCACGCTTAATTACAGAATAAAGCCCTGTTTTGTCTTTTACGTCTGCATTATTTAATTCTTCTTTGGTTATGTCAGCAGGGTAAAACTGTGCACCAAGTGGCTTTTCTTTATAGCTGGATAAAAATGCTTTATCGCCATTTAAACGATCCCATGGGCCATAGTTTATATCGGCAAATTGACGTACTTTTTCGTCACTTAGCTTTGCTAAAAAAGCATCTTTATTATCACCAAATGCTTGTTTCCAAAATAACTCATCCATTACTTTTGAAGCGTCAATAAGCTTTGCAACCATCGCTCGTTGGTTGTCGCTCAGGTGTGATAAATCACTTTGCAGACTAAAGTCGGTGTAAATATCTAAACGTTGTTTATCTGCATTAATAAGCTTAGGGCCTGATTGTGCACTGCTTTTTTGAGCAAGCTCTACGGCTGTGTTGTCGGTAGAAGACGGTGCTTGTTCAGAACATGCACTAAGAAAAACGACACCAGAGAGCATAATTGCTTGGCTAATTTTATTTAAGATCATTATGTTGCCTGTTTGAAAAGTAAGTTTAATAATTTTTATGCACCAGCTAAGTAGCTAAATACATATAAACGTTTGCTTATAGTGACTGCATTAAAGCAAAACTAAATGGTAAATAGCAAGTGTTAGGCGTTGTAAGACAAGCCCTTGCGATAAAAGACATAGAATAAGGAATAAACTTCTATAATTTTCTTAACTTTAACGGTAAGTTAGACAATACTAATTGTACTATGAAAATTACAAAAATTAATTGTCGAAGTTTGCAGTTGCATTGCAATCGAAGAACAAAAGGATGACAGATCTATGTCTACAGAAAATGCATTATTAACAATTTTAGTCGATAGAATAAATAACGATACACTCGTTTTACCTACATTACCTGAAGTTGCTGTAAAGGTTCGCCAAGCTGCTGATAACTCTGATGTCAATTTGATGCAAATGGCAGATGTGATATCACAAGACCCCGCGCTTTCTGCTCGTATGATAAAAGTAGCTAATAGTGCGATTATGGGGCGCTCTGTAAAAGTATCCAATTTACAACAAGCAGTGACACGTATTGGACTTCGTCAAATTAAAAATATTGCAACAGCAATGGCTATGGAGCAATTATTTGTATCTAATAACGAGATAATTAAAGGCTACATGGGCAAAGCTTGGCAAAAAACATTAACGGTTGCGAGTCATTCAATAACACTTATGGAGTTTTACTTAAAAAATAATAAACATACTTCATTAAATCGCGATTCAATCACTCTAGCTGCATTGGTTTATAACATTGGCGTGTTACCTATTTTAACTGAAGCTGAGCGTCATCCTGAAGTATTTGCTAACCCGAGCTTTTTAGCTCATGCAATTCAAAAGCTTAGTGGGAAAATTGGTTCTTCTATCATGCGTGCTTGGGAGTTTCCTGAAGAATTTTCTAATGTCGCTTTAAGTTGGGCTGATCCGAGTTATAAGTTAGAACAAATAAGTTATGTCGATTTCATTCGTATTGGCGCTATTTTAGAGGGAACACTCCAGGTTTCTGATAAGTCAGCTGCTTTACAAGTGTATATAGAAAAAGGGGTTATCCCTTCCATGGATCTGTTCTCGAGTGATGAATACAACGATATGCTTGACGATGTGAAAGACATGTTTAGCTAAAGTAAGTAATACCAGTCCGTTTAGATTATTTAAAGGTTTATACGGATTGGTATTAATGTTGACTATTAAAACACGATTTAATTGCAATGCTGTTTAAGGTATACATTGGAGCAATTTTTTGAAATATTTAAATAACCTGAACTCTGGATAATAAATCCATCCCGAGCAGCAATTTTTAGCGCTAACTGCGTTGAATTTACTTGCAATAGGCCAGTTATCGACAGTATTTTCTTATCTCAAAATAGGTCTCTTAATTAAGCGAATTGGGGATTATTTGCTGTACAAGCACGCACATTCTAACATTGTCATATTAAAAATCTGATAATCGCAACTCATATCAAATTTTTAACTGAATGTTGTAAGGCCTTAAATAACCTTTTTATGGATAACGTTTTACTAATTATTTAACTAGCCAAGCCAATTAATCAAAAACCTTAAAGCTGAGCAAAGCTGTCTACGTATTCACTTAGTTTTGGTATATCAACCGCTTGCAAACCATCGTTACTTCTAAGCACTAAGCCTTTTTCTACAAGTTCTGTAACAACCCGCCTGTAAGCTCTCTCAGTTGTTGCAAAACGTTCGGCTTCTGCATTTACCGTAGGATAGGCTCTAAGCAGTGTAGGGTTGTTGTTTTCGGCTCTTAGTAAACAATCTTTAGCTATGTTGTAGCTTAGCGGTAGTAATAGCTTATCTAGATTGATTTTTTGATTTTCTTGAAATTTAGCCGCTATAGTCTGCGCTGTGTATAAACTCAGTTCTGGTTTTTCAAGCAGCAGCGCGCGCCAATGCCTTAATTCAATAAGGTTATAGGTTACATCACTAAAACACGTGACCGTATAAATACACGGATTATTATTTAGCGCTTCTATTTCACCAATAAGGGTGTTGTTACAATCCAATTGTCCTAACAGCAGGCGTCGTCCATTTCCTACATCGTAACTAAACGACACAGTGCCACTGCGTACAAGCTTGCTTAAAGGCTGATCTTGATGGATCAGAACTTCTTTTTTTGATTGTTGATAGCTACTACCGGCAAAGGTTAAAAGCTGATCAACAAGGTAACTAGAAAAATGGTATTGAAACATCAATGTGCTCTTCGGACATTTGTCCTATTTATTACATCTTAATGACGATAGCATTAAGACACTAAGAATTTACGCTAACTTGCTACTAATACTATTAGCTTTGCTAAGAGTATTATTTTACCTTCATTTCCCGTGTAATGATTTAAGAAGTTGCTGGTATTTTCCGGCAAACTTTTTCAGGTTTTTTAAGCAAGTTAGCTTTTTTATTTTGTTGTTACTTTGCAATACTTATAAATGTCATAAGCTAGCAGTAGTGTAATGCTAACCTAAAGGCTGGGAGAGAACAATTGAGTTGGGAATATTTAGGTTATATTGCGTCAGCTTTATTGGTTGCATCGTTAACAATGACTGATGTAGTAAAACTACGCTGGTACAACATGTTTGGTTGTATTGTATTTACTGCATATGGTGTTGCCATTGGTGCAGTACCTGTGATTTTTACCAACGGCTTATTGTCGCTCGTAAATTTATATCACATTATAAAAATATATCGTCAGCCAAAAGTTGAAGCGCCTAAAAGCTAAAATACTACGCTGTAACTATAAAGGGTTAACTTGCGTTAACCCTTTATAGGTTTTATTTATCGATAATATTTTTTTCTTTTTCGTACCGTTTTATTCCTGCTATCCATGTTTGCAACACATTCGTTTCATAAATCTCATCAACAGGTATTTTAAAGTAATCTTTGTCTACTAAAATAAAGTCAGCCCATTTACCTTGTTCTAAGCTACCAATTTTAAACTCTTGATGTGCGGCATACGCACCGCCTAAAGTAAATGCACGTAATGCATCTTCTCTACTTAATACTTCACTTGCACGCCAACCATTTTTAGGTAATTGATTGTGGTCCATGCGTGTAATGGCTGAATATAACCCATAGAATGGATTAGCGAGTTCTACAGGGTAGTCCGACCCAGCCGCAATAATAGATCCTTGCTGTAAAAAAGATTGCCAAGCGTAGGCACCGCTTAGTTGTTTTTCAGTTAAGCGTTGCTCTGCCATATGCATATCTGATGTAGCATGCACTGGTTGCATTGATGGGATTATTTTTAACGCTTTAAAGCGAGGGATATCATCAGGGGTTACAATTTGGGCGTGCTCTATTCGGTTGCGCAGTAATATACCGCCCGTTTTTTTAAACACATTTTGGTAGGCATCAAGTACTACTTTATTTGCTTTATCGCCAATAGCATGGGTGTGAGCGCTAAAACCGCGCTTAAAGCTTTGCGTAAAGAGTGCTTCGAGTTTTTCTTGTGTCTCTAGCATTAATCCATGATGGCCTGTACGGTCTGCATAATCTTCAATAAGAGCTGCGCCACGAGATCCAAGTGCACCATCGGCGTATACTTTAACACTGCGGATTGACATGAAACTGTTTGCGTCTTGGTATCGCCCTGCTTTAAGCATTGTGTTTAAGTCGGGGCTAGCACCACTTAACATGGCCACAATACGCACAGGTAAATTTCCTAGTTCACTGCGTTCTTTGTAAACTTCCCACGTTGCTTTATCAATGCCAGCATCATGGGTAGAGGTAATACCTAAACTTAATAAATGCTTTCCTGCTGCATCAAGCGAATCGCTTATATCTTGTTTTGAAGGGGCTGGCATATGCTGGGTAATTAGCGATTCTGCTTTATCTACAAATATGCCGGTAGGGTTGCCAAATTCGTCTTTAATTATTTCACCGCCTTCAGGTGCTTTTGTTTGGGCGGTAATACCTGCAAGTTCGAGCGCTTTTGAATTTGCCCAAATAGCGTGGCTATCTACACGTGAAAGCACAACTGGACGATCATTAACTACTTTGTCTAAATCTTTAGCTGTTGGGAAGCGGGTATCACCCCAAAGCTCTTGGTTCCAACCTCGCCCTATAATCCAACCTTGTTTGTTATTGGCAAATATTTTTAGTTTATTTTTGACTTCATCAACCGATTTTGCACCACGTACATCAAGCTGCGATAAGTTATCTCCCAGGCCAATAACATGACCATGAGCATCAATTAAGCCTGGTAATAAGGTGCTACCTTGTACATCAATGAGCTTGGCGTCTGGGTAGCTATTTTTTAGTGTATCGCCACCTACTTTTACTACTTTTCCATCTTTAATGACAAGGGTAGAAAACTGCTGTACTTCGCCTTTGTATAAAGGGGTGTAACCATTGGCGTTATAAATTACTTTTGTTTGTGCAAGAGTGTAGCTAGAACTTGCGCAAAGGCTGGCTAGTATGAGTGGTTTGATTAGTTTTTTGAGTAGCATAAGGCATTATTTTTTATTGTTAGTGAATCAACACTAACAAAATCATTTTTATAATACCAATATGATGAGATGGTTGGGGGACGAAGTAAACTAAAGCTAGTTAGTGATACCTACCTAGCTTAAGAGTTAACAATTATTTACTCGCGTATAAACCGTATTCATTTAATGTTAGCTTACCATCTTTATCTTGATCATAGCTTGAAAATCGAGACCAAAGAGCAGGGTCTATTGATGCTTCGCCACGTGTTAAAAAGCCATCTTGGTTTCTATCAAATTTATTAAATTGTTCAACAATATTATTGCTTGCGGCAAAACTTAGAGTGCAAAAAGTGCTGAATGCAAAAAGTGCCATATAGCGTATTTTTTTCATAGGAAATACTCAGTAGAGGTTATTGGTTAGATAATTTTTAAATTCGATTAATGAAATTTGGTTATCTTGATCTTTATCCCATATCAAAAATGTGCTCAATAATTGTGGTTGAGGTTCAAGTTCATCATGGGTTAAATAACCATTTTTGTTAGTATCGAGATGGGAAAAGCGTTGCTTAACATCAAGTGCTAGGGCGTCAAAACTTGATAGTATTAAGATGCTTGTAACAAAGGAAAGTATCCTCATGGTATTTCTTCCAAAAGATTATTTAACCTGTAATCTGGTTGAGAGGTTAATTAACACATCAGGCCTATTACAAGTAAATTCAACGCAGTCAGCGCTGGGAATAGCTGCTTGAGATAGATTTATTAACCAGAGTTCAGGTTATTTAGGTTATAAACAATTTAGTAGAAGCGGGGAAAGCACTTGCCATAATTTAAATCCCAACATTAAATCCTTTTACACACTCCCTCAGGGATTATGGCAAATGCTTTAGTTCACTCTACTAGATAAAAGCTTAAGCAAAACTTAACTTGTTAAGGCTTAAAGCTTTTAAACTCTGTCTTAGAAATTACTTCATCATCGTTTTCGTCTAAATCGGTAAATTGCTTCATTACTTCTTTGTCTTGCTTGGCTTCGATAATTGATATTTGTCCATTCATATCTTTATCTAAGTGGGCAAAACGCACATTTGTTGGCGATGCAATTACGGTGGCACTAATTGCTAAAAACATTAATGAAAAAGCGGCGATAAGTTGTTTCATAATCACGTTCCTTATTAAATGAGTTTATTGAATAAATTTTTTGAATTCATCTAGCGACAATTGCCCATCTTGATTAGTATCAATTTGAGAAAAATTCTCGTGTAACACAGCATCTTCACCTGCTTCGGCTTCACTTAATGTGCCGTTACTGTCTTTATCAAGTTCGTTAAAAGTCGCGTGAACGTCCATTGCGTGTGCATTAGCGCCTAAAAAGCCTAAAGCCAGTAATGATGAAATTACTAAAGTGCGTTTGTTCATAATTATTTCCTTATTGATTAAAGTTATTACTCCTGTTACAAAAATGGTGCCAATAATAATTATTGTTATTTTTCAATTGGTTATTGTTTTTGCTTTAAGCCAATGAGAAGTTTTTACTGGGTTTATTGTAATTTTTGTGCGCCTTTTGCAACATTATTTGGTGGGGGTGAAAGGGAGTTTATTAAAATCAACGAGTTACGTTGTCTCTATTTGGCGACACATTGTTTTTGTAGCGCTGGCTGTTAATCGTATTAAATATAATTGCTGGTTCAGCTAGTGTATAAGGTAAGCACTTAATAATAGAACGCTTAACTTAAAAGGACTAAACGAAATGCCAGCAACCATAGCTAAAAAATACCAAGCAATGCTTAACTGGCGGCCTAATTTAATTGGGCAATTTGCAATGAGTATGCTGCTTTCGTTACTCCCGCTTTCTATAGTGGTGATTGTATTTTTAAATGCGCTTAACAAGCAATTAGCGGTTACTCAAAGTATCGTGAGTAACAACTATCAAGTTGCCAAATCGTTTAATACTCTAAAACAAGAGCTCAACAGCCTTGAGCGCGCCACTAGGCAAAACTGGGTATTAAAAAGTGAATCGCTTGATAAGCTCATTGTCGATAAATGGCAATCATCCCTACAAAGCATTGATGAACTTAAATTTGTAAACACGAATAAAGAGTATATTCACCAATGGCAACGCTTATATACCACCTTACAAACCGCGCATGTAAAACTCGTTGAGCAAAAACAGCAACAAGCTGAGCTATTTGTGCCAGTGAGCGATTTAGTTGCTGAGCTTACTTTATGGTTACGTGATAAAAACGAAGCGCAAATTACCAATAACCAAAATGAGCTTACAAGCCTGCAAGCGTCATTTATAAACTGGCTGGTGGCACTTATTCCACTGACTTTAATTTTTGGGGGAGGCTTTTTATGGCGTATAAGTGGGCGACTAAAAGGGTTAACTACGGTTATTGATAAGCTTGGGCAGGGGCATTGGCAGCAAAAAATATCTGTGAAAGGTTCAGCTGAGCTTGTTGAGCTAGGAGAAAAACTCCAATGGGTACAAGAACAGCTTCATATGCTTGAGCAGCAAAAAGATACTTTTTTACGCCATGTAACTCATGAGCTAAAAACGCCGCTTGCTTCAATGGTTGAAGGCACTGACTTATTAACTGATGAAATAGTAGGCCCAATTACCGCTGAGCAAAAAGCAGTGCTTGAGCTTATTAGCCAATCTATGGTGCGCCTTCGCACAATGATTGACAGCCTGCTGAGTTATAATGCGATTCGCACCAGTAAAGACAGCTTAAGTGAAGTTGAGTTTAGTCTTCTTATTAATAAAATTAATAGCCATTTTGAGCATCGCTTAAGTGCGCGTGAGCAAGCTCTGCAGTGGCAAAACACTTTACCTAACAAACCACTTGCTTTACCTAGTGAGCTTATTGAGATGATTTTAATTCAGCTTATTTCAAATGGCTTAAAATTTTCAGATAATAAGCAAAGCGTTACTATTAATTTAGCGCTTGAGCAAAACCAGCTTTGTATCGTTGTACTTGATAAAGGGTGCGGTATTAAAGAGCAAGAAAAAACTCAAATTTTCAGCGCATTTTATCAAGGTAAACACAGTAAAAATGTTACGCTGCAAGGCAGTGGGCTGGGCTTAACTATTGTAAAAGAGTCTGTTGAACAGCTAAGAGGTACACTTACTGTTGAGCATAACGAGCCACATGGTTGCCGGTTTTCAATTAAAATTCCCATAACAAAAAGTCTAGGAGTTAATTAACATGCGCTTGCGTTTAATCGCTATTTTATGTGTGCTTAGTAGCATGGTTATATCAGGTTGTGAAATTAATAATGGGCAAAAAGAGCGTGTGTCAATTACACCTGCACCTGTGGTCGATACAAAAAAAACGAACGACAAAAACAGTAACCCTAGTCCAAAACCTAGACCAAAAATTGAACCAAGCTATCCTCCTGCAGAGCAAGTTATTGCATGGCACGCTAATCAGTGTGGCGGATTTAAATTGGTACCTAACAAAGATGTTTTTACAGGTGAAAACGAGCTTAAACGCTTTTTTAAATTTATGTGCTTAAACATAAATGATGATCCAAATACGGTAATGACTAAGTTGCTAAAACTCGATCTTGCTTACTTTTGGCCTGATGACATAAAGCAATATTTATGGCTTCAAAAGCAGCAAGTAACTATGCAAATAAATGCTAAAAAAGAGCAGCAAGCACTTAATAATAAAATGCAAGAAACCCTCTCATCGTTAGCTACGATTGAGCAGCAACTTTTACTACGAGAAGAAACGAAGGAGCAGTAACGATGGCAGCAACTAAAGTGCAAAGTGCAAAAGTATTACTCGTTGACGACGACGCTAGCTTATTAAAACTGCTCTCTATTCGTATTGAATCAAAAGGATACGAAGTGACAACCTGTGAAAGCGGCTTAACCGCACTACAAATACTTAAAAGCCAAGTGTTTGATGCCGTAATAACCGACTTACGCATGGATGAAATGGATGGTATGGCACTGCATCGTCAGCTGCAAAGCCGCTACCCAGCATTACCTGTCATTATGATGACAGCGCACGGCTCAATTCCTGATGCAGTAGAGGCAACTAAGCAGGGCATTTTTGCATTCATAACTAAACCTGTAGATAAAGATGAGCTATTTGACAGCCTTGCTAAAGCAATTGAAATTCACGGTGTTAACGCTGATGAAGCTGCACCTAAAAGTAATATAGTTACGCGCAGTGGTGCAATGCTGCACTTGTTAGAGCAAGTAAAACTACTTGGGCCAACGCAAGTTAATGTACTTATTTCGGGGGCTAGTGGTACTGGTAAAGAATTACTCGCACAGGCGATTCATCAGCATAGTCATGTAAGCGGTGGCCCTTTTGTTGCAATTAACTGCGGCGCTGTACCGGGGGAGCTTTTAGAATCCGAATTATTTGGTCATAAAAAAGGCTCGTTTACGGGTGCAATTAAAGATCACCAAGGCTTGTTTCAACAAGCACAGGGTGGCACGTTATTTTTAGACGAAATAGGCGATATGCCGCTTAACTTGCAGGTTAAGTTACTGCGCGTATTACAAGAAAAAACAATTCGCCCAGTAGGTTTTCAAGAAGAGATAGCAATAGATGTGCGTATTGTATCGGCAACACACAAAAATCTCCCTGAAGCTATTTTAAACCAGCAGTTTAGAGAAGATTTATACTATCGCTTAAACGTAGTTAATTTAAAATTACCGCCACTGTGTGAACGCCGCGAAGATATAAGCTTATTAGCACAACATTTTAGTGCAAGCATTGCTAAGCGCATGAACCAAAATGAAAAACACTTTGCAAGCGATGCTATGCATGCACTTGTACGTTACGATTGGCCAGGTAATATCCGCCAATTACAAAACGTAGTAGAGCAGGTTGTAGCATTAACGCCAAGCGATGTTATTTCAGAGCACTTAGTGTTAGCTGCGCTAAATAGTAATGAAAAAAACGTAGAACCATTATCACTAAACGACGCTAAAAAAGAGTTTGAGCGCGACTATGTAATTAACACTTTAAAAATGGCTGGTGGTAACGTAGCTGAAGGCGCTAAGCTTGCCAAACGTAACCGTTCAGACTTTTATAAACTGATTAAAAAACATAATATTGATGTAGATAATTTATAAAGAGAAGCAAATGCAGTTATTTATGGTGTATTTAGGGGGGCGAATTCAGGGTTGCCATATAGAAATGCATGATATTCGTTTTGTTGTAGGGGAGAATATAGAACAAACCTACTCAAAGTTAAAAAGCCAGTGGGTAGGCGACAGAAGTAATGTTCACATGGATAGCTACATGGCAATTAATCATATAGATGGTTTTAAAGTAGAAGTAGTCGAGAGCTATGTGGAGCAAAATAAACAACTCTATTTTGTAAATTTAGGCGCTTACCGAAGTGATTCTATGGCTGAGCAACACGACTTTGCACTGTATGTTGCAAGCAGTAGCCATGAAGCTAAAGAGCGTGCTAAAAACGATTTACTTGCAGGGCTTAGCCATATTCATAAAGATGATTTACATGATGTAGACGATTGCTTTGCCATTGATTTACTCGACAGCCAATTGAATATAAAGTTAACCCCCAGCGGTGAAGCACAAACCATAAAGCCAGATTGGTTTGGCTACCATATATTGTAATGACTTATGAGTATCGGAGCAGCTTGTTATTAACGCTGCTTTTTTTGTGAGATTAAAGCGACATAAAGACATGTTTTGCTAAAAGCAAAGCAATGAAACTAACTTTTAATGACACCTATATTGCAACATTTCTCCTTCCGCACGATATTTATATCTTTCAAAAGCTAATAATTAATTGTATCTGCCTGATGTGGGTACTCTTTTATTTTTGCATGATCCAAGTTGTAAAAATACATAGAAAAAGTGCAATCACTCTTAAAGTTCATCATCAACCTCACCTAATTAGATGCCAATAATCTGTGGCAAAGTAAAAAGCGTGCCACCTAATAAAGCGCGCCATACATACGGTTAGAAAACAGTGTGTTTCAATGAAAGCTAACTACGGTATGTGATTGCATGCTTTATGTAATATTTTAAGTTATTGTTTTTAAATGAATAGACTTTAAAAAGATATAAAGAAGTGACATAAAGGAGGTTAAGGTGATTGCTATTTAATTAACATTTATTTAATTATAAGTAACAAATAAAATAATTAATTGAACTGTTTTAACTTAAAAATAATGACATAAATATTAAAAACATTCATAAAGGGAAGCGTGTGAACACTTTATCAACAAGAAAATGCCTATTAGTAATCGCGATCACTGCAAGTTTTTCTCAGCAAGTGATAGCACAAGAAAATATTGATGTTGGACCACAAACAAATACAACGTTAGCTAAAAAAGTGGCCAAAACCAAAGAAAAAGTAGAAAAAATTGTTATAACAGGATCTCGTTTAAGACGTGATAGTTTTAGTGTTCCTACACCACTAGTTGTTATGACTCGTGAAGATATTGCTGATACAGGTGTGGGATCGTTAGCTGATATTTTAGTTGATGGTATTCCTTCATTAACTGAAGATATTAGTAATACTAATAGTCAGTCATTAGTTTCGGGTACCGGGCTTTCTACCGTTAATTTACGCGGTTTGGGTGCTAGTAGGACGTTAACATTGATTGATGGGCGTCGTGTTGTTTCAAATAGTTACAGTGGTAATAAAGTAAGTTTAAGTACGATCCCTAGTGGTATGGTGCAGCGCGTTGAAGTTATTACCGGTGGCGCATCTGCAACTTATGGTGCAGATGCGGTATCAGGTGTGGTTAATATAATTACGCAAACTGATAAAGAAGGCTTTAGTTTAAGCGGTCGAACAGGGGAGTCGTTTGAAGGCGGTGCAAAAGAATTCACGATTGATATGGATTACGGTACTTCATTTGATGATGATAAAGGTTACGTCTTTGTTAGCTCTAGTTGGGACCGTGAATTTGGATTAAGTTACTCAGATAGAAAACGTGCCCAATTAGAAGATGTTCATGGCTACGACAGCTCGCTTATGTGTAACACAATGCAAAATGCAGATGGCGATGATGTATGTATGCGTGATCAAACACCCGCCGATTGGGCAAGCAAAAGTGATGGAACTCTAGGAGGCGTATTTTTAGAGTCTAGTAATAATGACACTCAATTTTGGTACGATGGGCAAACGTTACGTGATGATTGGAAAGGTAACGAAGAGCGTTACGGTATTAATTCAAATGAGTATGTTGCGCTCAAAATACCAAATGATAAATTTAGCACTGCCGTAAAACTTAATTACGATATTAACGACTCACTAACAGCATATGCTCAAGTTCAGTTAAGCCTTACTAGTTCTTTCAATAATAAGTCACCAGAAGACGATTATGAAAGTGCCTATGTACCAACTTTTGATGCAGAAACTGGCGATGCTTTAGATGATATTCGACCTGGATATATTCCAATAGATAACCCTTATGTTCCCCAGGAGATGATTGATACTAATCCATATAAAGATCGTATTTATTGGGATAGACGTTTTGGTGAAGTAGGTAATATTACAACCGAAAATAATCGTACAACCCTTCGTACTTGGGCTGGTTTACAGGGAACCGCTTTTAATGATGAGTGGGAATGGGATATGTCGGTAGGCTTTGGTAAATTTCATCAAGAACAGCATCGTAATAACGAACTAAATATAGTCAAAGTAAACCAAGCTTTGCAAGCAGAGCAACTCGAAGATGGTACTATTCAATGTAAAGATGAGCAAGCACGTGCAGATGGTTGTGTTGCATTAAATATATTTGGCGAAGGTTCAATTACACCAGAAATGGCCGATTGGATACGCAGTAGTCCAACAATTAATACCTATATTGAGCAATATAATCTTTTAGGTTACATGACAGGGGATTTATTTAAGCTACCAGCGGGTAATGTATCAGCTGTATTTGGAGGTGAGTACCGCAAAGACACTGTTGATTTACAAACCAGCGAAGAGCTAAAAGTGGGGGGGATCACTTGGAATACAATTCCTGAATTTAATGAATCAATGGATGTGTTTGAAATATTTAGTGAATTTAGTATACCGCTACTCAGAGAAGTAACTTTTGCTAAGTCACTTTCAGTCGAAACGTCATTACGGTTAGCACAATACAGCGTCGATAGTTTAGACAACGTAGCCAGTTATAAGCTTGGTTTTATGTGGATACCCGTTGAAGGTTATGGCATTAGAGCTAACTATTCACGTTCACAGCGTGCGCCAAGTATCAGTGATCTTTATTCACCTCCTCGAGGTGACTTTGATAGCTTTGATGACATATGCGAAGGTGTAACAGCTACCTCAACAGAAGTTGGCCATGCAAATTGTCGATTAGATCCAACTCTTGCTACTTTAATCTCTGAGGATGAAGCATTTGAGTTGGCAGATGAGAACAATAGTTACTCTCCAAATGCAGGTAATTCAAATGTAAATGTTGAGACATCAGATTCTTACACGTTTGGAATCACAATGGCGCCTGACTTTTTAATAGGCTTCAACCTCGCGATAGATTACTACGACATTTCAATTGAAGATGCGCTTGGAGAAATCCCTAACGAAGAAATATTAGAGCAATGCTATAACTCAAGCCTAAGTTATGGCACCGACAATGCATTTTGTAACGATATTACACGAAACAGTGAAGGCCAGATAACTAAAATTATCCAACGTGTATATAACTTAAACGAAGAAAGTGCGCGTGGGGTTGATATAACATTTTCACAAAAAATTGATCTAAATGATTACGGTTCTTTAACACTAAAAGGTGATTTTAATCATGTTATTGAGCAGTCAACGACTTATGAAGGTAACGATGGTTTAGAGACCTTAAATTATGCAGGTTATTATACATCTCAAGATAAAGGTTCGGTTTCACTTCGATGGAAGCTTGATGAGTTAAGTGTACGCTGGAAAGTTAAATACTTGGGGGGATTCAAAGATGAGCTAGAGACTGATGAAGATGTTAGCGATTATCTGGATGCTGTAGCTGATAATAAGGTCCTTTGTAATACGGGTGATAGCGGGTGTATTGAAAACCCAGAGCCATTGTACTTCCAAAATTACGGAACCTACCTAAGACACGATATTTCAGCCTCGTATTCAATGAAAATGGATAAAAACTCTCGTTTGAAAATATCAGGCGGTATCAATAATATATTTGATAATAACGGTTTGTTCCACAAAAGCACTGGTAACTACTACAGTGGTTACGGTGGTGGTGTTGGTCGATTTGGTTTTATAAAAGCTGAATATTCATTTTAATCGACGATAGCTTTATTTAAGTTTTTGCCACAAGGATGTGGTTTTCTTAAGGTTAAATATGAAACATATATTTTTTTTACTACTGCCTTTATTAGTATGTTCTGGGTTATATGCATTTTTTGAATATGACTTGTACACAAAAAATCAACAAACAACAATTAATGAGTTTTTTGTACTAAAAGACGGTCCTTATATTGCTGAAAGTAACTCTGTATTAGACATAGCTTGGATTTGTAACGATCAGGCGAAACACCAAGCAACAGAATTTAAAAGCATACCAATTTATTTTTCTCAGTGCGGTTTAACAGCAGAGGTAAACACCCTTGAGTTTACTGAGGATCTAATTGAATTTACTGGAGTTTCTAAAATAGCGGCTCTAAGTGATTTGCACGGACAGTTTGATTTAATGATGCAATTATTAACCAATAACAAAATTATAAATAATGAAGGCAAGTGGAGCTATGGTGATGGCCATTTTGTGATTACCGGAGATATATTTGATCGTGGTGATAAAGTAACTGAAATTCTATGGTTTATTTTTGAACTTGAGCAACAAGCTAAGCAAGCTGGTGGCTCTTTGCATTTATTATTAGGTAATCATGAGGTTATGGTACTGAATAACGACTTACGTTACCTGCATGCTAAATATGTCCGCACGGCAAAGTTACTTGATGTAGAATTTGTTAGTTTATTTAATAAGCACACTATTCTTGGTCGTTGGTTACGGAGCAAAGCGGTGTTAGTAAAAATAGATGATTATTTATTTGCTCATGGGGGTTTTCACCCCGACTTTGCTAAAAGTGCAGTGTCATTGCAATCGATAAACACAGTTTTTAAACAAAATTTAGTTAAAGTTGAGCTAGATAACCCTAGAGAGGGCTTTGCAAAAGAATTACACAAAAAGAACGGGCCTATTTGGTATCGCGGATATTTTAAAGATGATGGTGCAACAGATATAGAAATCGATTTGTTGCTACAACATTTTGAAATTAAAAATATAGTGGTGGGACACACCTCTCAAAAACGAATAGAGGCGCGCTACCAAGGTAAGGTGATCGCAATCGATAGCAGTATTAAAAATGGTGAGTACGGAGAAATTTTATTTATAGAAAATGGTCTATTTAGTCGAGGCACTTTATCAGGCAAACGTTTAGCATTAAATTAAGCTTAATATAAGGGGCGGATTACTTGCTCTTTTTTATTTTTATTGGAATAGTCAATAATTCATCGTGACTAAATTAAAAACCAGCATTCACCTATCCAACATTTGTGTTTTAATTACTTAACTCATGTAGAATAAAATAATAACTCGTAAACAGTGAAATATTGTTTTAGATGTAATTGTTTGTATTTTAAATAAAATAGTAAGGTAAGTATTTCATTATGAATGTTGAACAGCCTTTTTTTCTGGGTCCCTATACTGTGCTGCCTCAAGAAGATGCTATTTTAATCAACACTAAAAATAAGCAATCAATTCAACCAAAAGTAACAGAGGTACTTTGCTATTTGGTTTTACATTACCCTCGTGTTGTTTCTCGCGCTGAATTAATTGAGCATGTTTGGGGGAATAATGAACTCGTAGGGGAAAAAGCACTTACTAATACCATTTGGCAAATAAGGCAATGTTTTAAATATCCTAATAATGAAATTTGTGTAATAGAAACAATACGCAAGCGAGGTTATAAGTTATTAGTTAAACCACAAGCCGTTAACGTAGAACAAGCTCCTTCCCTTTCAAGTAAAAACGACAAATCTAATGCTATACCTTGGTTAACCACACTATTTTTAATAACTATAATCATAGGCTTACTTTCTTTTTACTTAGCGCCTAAAAAGGCAGCTAATGCCACTGTTACGCAAATAACTAAAGACCCTGGTAGTGAATTATTTGTTTCACCTTCACCGGATGGTAAAAAAGTGATTTATATATGGGCTAATAATGCAGGGCGTCACTTATATTTAAAAGAGTTAGCTGCACCTCAAGTGCCACCTATACAGCTTACTATTACTAATGCATCCTATAGTCGAGCTGTTTGGAGCCTTGATCAACAATATATTTATTTTTTATCTACAACTGCCTCTAAGTGCTTTGTTATAAAGTTTGAACTAATTAGTAAGAAGGAAACTAAACTAGCTACTTGTCCAGTTACAACTGGAGTTAAATATATTGCAATGTCATCAGATGGAAGGACGCTCGCTTTTAATTCTAAAGTGACAGGAGATATAGAAGACGGCATTTACTTTTTAAATTTAAATAATAATCAAGCAAAGCCTGAGCGGTTTAGTTGCCAAGACAATTGCGCATACAGAGAACGTGATATTGCTTTTTCTCCTAATGGTGAATACGTTGCCGTAGCAAGGCGTGCAAGTAATACTAGCGAAAATATATTTATAGTAAACTTAAAAACCAAAGCTGCTCAGCAAGTTACATTTAAGCATAATGATATTGAGGGGATGACCTGGCATAAAAGTAACGATTTGCTTGTCTTTGGAAGTCAAAAAGCAGATAAGCATTCAGGGTTTATACTTAATTTAAAAACCTTGAAGCAAACACCTTTAAATATATCTGGGTTTGGCTTTCCTAGCTTTTCTGCAGACGGCAGTCTATTTTACCAAAAGCGCCGAGAAACTTACTATATAGCGGGTTACGATCTTTCTACATCGGTTGGTACTAGTATTTATCCCGTTATTGAATCTGAGTTTAGCAATAAATACCCTACTTATTCAGAGGTATCCCAAGAGCTAGCCTATCTATCAAATGAAAGTGGTTATTACGAAGTGTGGCTATCTGATATTTATGGCAGTAATCGCAGGCAGCTTACTAATTTAAAAAAGAATGCTAAATATCCCCTTTGGTCTAATAATGGTAAGAAATTAGTATTTGCGAGTGCAATTAGTAAGAGTGAAAATGAAATTTATGTTTATAATTCAGTAACAAAAAAAATCAATCGCTTAAATATTACATTAGATAAGTTTGGTCGCCCTACTTGGCATCCTAATAACAAAGATCTTGTAATAAGGTTAAATGTAGCTGGAAAACGTGAACTCTATTTATTAGATACTAATACGCTTATGACAAAAAAAGTAACAGATAATAATGGACGTTTTGGCTATATGGATAGTGATAAAATACTCGTATATGTAGATAATAAAAAGGAGTTATATAAGGTTGATATAAATGAACCTCATATGCCTGTAAAACTACTCGATAGAAAACAGTTTGGTACTCGCTATGGCTGGAGTATACATAACCATGAAGTTTATTTTAAAAGTGGTGATAAAGCAGGGGATTCAATAAAACGTTTTAATATTGGGAAAAAACTATTGACCGATATTTTGTATGTCCCAACAATCTCTATTTTAGATTCAGAGCCTTTTTCTATGATCCCTTTACATAAAAAACTGTTATTTACTAAAAGTCTATCGGAACAATCTAATATTAATCAATTACATCACCCATTATTTAATTGATTTTCAATGAATGAGTAACATAAATGCTTTGCTATTAGTTTGAACAATAGCTAATTGAATATAAAGTTGGCCCTAAGTAGGCTGCCATAAATTAGTTTTAGCTAAATATTTCATAGTGTTACTTAAAAAAGATAGGGATAAGTTGTGAAAAAGTATGGCTTCTTAGTGTTTATTCTATTATTGACCGGTTGCGAGTCAATATCGCACTTAGCGCCAGTAAGGGATCTCAATAAACTTGCAAAACAAGTAAAAAACAATCCCACCGATGTTAAAGCAATTGAAAAACAAGTAAAAAAAACGCGGCGTTCAATTAAGCAGCAAGTGGGGAGCGTTAGTCAGCTATTAGCAACGTTAGAAAGTGTAGTTAGTCGTAAATGGGGTAAAAAAAATACTCAGCAACCAACACGCAGAAAGTATGTAAAATACAGCAATGATTACCAAGCACGCGCTGTTATTGATTTTGACCGTAATATGGTACAGGTCGAAACCATAGCCACTAAAAATACCAATTCGCTTCTAACTCAAGCAATTGTAATGACATTATTGACCTCAAGTGATCCACATAAAACAGACATTTTTACCAGTGAATCGCCTATTTTAGGGGATGAACCTTTTTTGTATCAACAAGTGCTTGATGAAGACGGGCTCCCCATAAAATACCAATGGCGGGCAAATCGTTTTGCTCGTTACTTAGTAGACACTAAGGTGCAAAAAAAACGTAGTGATGGTCATTCAATTACATCGGTATCTTTTCCTCTGGTAGAACAAAACGCTCACTTACGAAAACAAAAATACAGTGAGTATGTTTTGGCTGCGGCAAAGAAATACCAAATATCTGCGTCGCTTATCTACGGTATTATTGAAACAGAGAGTCACTTTAACCCTTACGCAGTAAGTTCTTCAAATGCGTATGGTTTAATGCAAATAATTCCATCGCGCGCAGGAAGAGACGTCTATCAAAAAATAAAGAAAATACCAGGGGAGCCCAGTAAAGAAGTATTGTTTGATCCTAAAAGAAATATAGATATTGGCAGTGCGTATTTAAGTGTACTAAAAAATAGCTATTTAAATAAAATACAAACCAAACAAAACCAACATTACGCCATGATTTCTTCATATAACGGTGGCGCAGGTAATGTACTAAAAATATTTAATTCAAATAGAACAATCGCATTTTCAAAAATTAACCAACTAACGTCGAGTCAGTTTTATAAAATACTCACAACTAAGCACTCTAGAGCTGAATCGAGACATTACTTAGAAAAAGTGACCGTAGCAGAAAAAGCATATCAATAAGTTTCAAATTTATTTGTTATTGATAAACAAACCATAGCTGAGTTCCTGTTTTGGTTCAATCGGTTACTTCAATTTCAGGTGAAATATTAAAAGGAGGTTTGGTGCTATTTTAACTGCCGTTTAAAGGCTGTTACTGGTGTTTGAGTGGCTAGGTTGAGAGGGAGTGGCTTTACTTTCTTTGTGTGTTTTTTTAGGCTGTGTATCTTGTTTACTTTCAAAACATTGGCATTTAAGTGAATATTATTTAGGTGCTTGAAAATACATACGCCCTATGATGAATCAGCTTCCTTACTGCATTGAAAAATAACGGAACAACGCTACTAAAATCTGCGGTGGAAAATAAGTATTAGTGCTCATCAGCGTGTGTTGTTATCTGTTAATTAGCTATCTTCATTAGAGTTGCAGTTATGACAGCCGTTGCACTAATACATGCTACTAGTAGTGGGACTATAACCTTCCATCGCTCAAAGTTTGAAACCTGCCTATCATGAATTTCAATAGCAACTTCTATTAATTTTTGCACTAAACTCGGCTCTAATCGCTCACGTATTTTCTTATCATTTTTGGTTTCGTAAGATGCTACGTAACGAGATACTAAAGAGACCCTATTTATTTTATCTTCCTCATCTCTAACACGAAATAGCTCAGGGTGGGATTTTGATAGCTCCACCCAAGAATTCGCAGACCTTGGAATTAGTTTTAGTTCTTCAATTAAGCCTTTTTCACTACGACTTGTATGTCGATGGAATGCTAAGACCTGAATTAGTGCGATGACTTCGCCTAGCCGATGCTCTTTTAAGTACTCTTTTGACATTGCAATATATCCCCATGGCTCATAAATAATGAAGTGTTAGGCTGGATTGGAATCTCGTTTTTACACCGAAGGATAAGGCATGACCTATTGGTAACTATACCCTCGCTAATTACGCCACGAAAAATCAGTTATTCCTCCTGTTCTTCTTTTTCACTCTTAGCCGCCATTTTAAACGCCACAATAACCAATCCAAACATAGCAAACGGCAGTGCTGCCAACATGTATTCAACCACATTACTGTCTTGAAAGTTTGCTTGTAGTAAAAAGTGACCTGCTACGCACATTAAAATAACCACTAATAAAATGGGTAGTAACATGAGTTCTTTTTTTGATGAATGGTTTTTCATTGAATACGAGGCTATAGCTAAAAATAATGCGCCATTGTAATGAGCTTGTTTAGGCTTGGCAAATACCGCAGAATTTTTTAATTAATGATATGATTAGCGTCAAACAATTGGGCAAGTGTTATTGGGAATAAAGTGAAAAGTAACTTAAAACAAGTTTACCTCGTTGGCGGTGCAGTGCGCGACAAACTGCTAAATATAAAATCAAAAGATAACGACTATGTAGTGATTGGTGAAACGCCTGATACAATGCAGTCGCTCGGTTTTGTACCAATAGGTAGCGACTTTCCGGTTTATTTGCACCCAAAAACAAAAGAAGAATATGCACTAGGGCGCACAGAGCGCAAAAGCGGCAAAGGCTATACTGGCTTTGTGGTTGATGCAAGCCCAACTGTTACGCTCGAAGAAGATTTAGCAAGACGCGATTTAACTATAAATTCAATGGCGCTTGACGAACACGGTAATATTATTGACCCGTTTAATGGCCAAACTGACTTACAAAATAAAATACTGCGCCATACCACCGCTGCATTTGTAGAAGACCCTGTACGGGTACTGCGTATTGCCCGTTTTTTAGCGCGCTATGGCAGCGATTGGTGTATTCACCCAAGTACGTATGCATTGATGCGCGAGCTTAAAAATAAAGGTGAGCTAAATCATTTAGTACCTGAGCGCGTGTGGCTTGAAACAGAAAAAGCACTGGGTGAAAAGCACCCTGAGCTTTATTTTGAAGCATTGCAAGGCTTGGGTATTTTTCCAGAGCTTGAGCGCATGGTTAATGTACCGCAGCCAGCAAACCATCATCCTGAAGGGGATGTATTTGTGCATACTATGTTGGTACTTAGACGCGCCGCAGATTTAAATTTTGATTTGGAAACTCGTTTTGCAGCGCTGACTCATGACTTTGGTAAGGCGCTTAGTTTTAAAAAGTATGGAAACTTACGTGGGCACGAACGCGAAGGTGTTGCAATTATTGAGGCGTTTTGTGAGCGCTTAAAAGTGCCTAATCGCTTTCGCGATGTTGGTGTACTCACCAGTGATAATCACACCCTTTGCCACACAATTGATCAGTTAAGGCCGCAAACCGTTCACAAGCTAATAGTGACTAACTTAAATGCTTTGGTACACCCAGAACGTTTTATAGCGTTTACTCAAGCATGCCAATGCGATGCACAAGGGCGTGGTGAAACACTGGTTGATAAGCCATACCCGCAAGCAGCTAAACTGCGAGCAATTCATACTGAGCTGCAAAAAATGGATAAGAAGCAAGTAGTGCAAGATGCGCTTAAAAATGGCAAAAAAGGCCCTGAAATAGGCGAAGAAGTAAAACTAGCAGAAATAAATTGCATTAAAGCATTTTTACAAAGCGAGAAATTGGAAGCTCAACAACGTTAGGCTGAGTTAAATTAAATAGTGTGACACGCCTTCGTTTTTAGGTATGTCGGGTTTTCGAAGTTCTTTATAATTAGCGTTCTTTGGTTTTACATTTTCAGATTTAGGCTTTTTAGATGGCCTATATAGGTCAAAAATAAAGTCTAGCTCTTCACGTTCTAGTAATTCTTTCATAAAGTAATCTCCTCAATAAGCAACTAGGGTATGGTCGTTCGACTGAATTAAAAGTGAATAGTTACATATGAAGTTGTACTAAATTGTAATCGGCAGGTTTTAAGGGGTGAGAGGGGTTTTTTGTTAATTTATATGGAGTTAAGGTAAATTAACTCTTTTTAACTAAAAATATACAGCTTAATTTATTACGTACTTACTATTTGCATATAGTGCTGTGGCTATAAATATAACGGTATAAATACAGCCTTAACCATTTACTAACGGCAGTGTTACGGTAAATACGACACCATCGGCTTGTTCGTTGTTTTGCGCAGTTACGCTGCCTTTATGGTAATCGCACACCAGCCTTACAATATAAAGCCCTAACCCCAAATGTGGCTGTTGCTGCATTTGCTGGCTACGTACTGACACCATTGAATCAAAAATATGCTCAGTGAGTCCTTCTGGTAACGCGGGGCCTGTGTTTCTCACAGTTAATATTGCTTTATTTTCAGTTTGCATAAGGCTCACATTAATCGCCGTATTGGCTTCACGAAACTCCATCGCGTTATTGATAAGCTTATCAAGCAGCTGGGCTATAAACTCCGGTGCACCTTGCATAGGTAATTTGCTTTGGCATACATCAAGCGTAAATAACTGGTGTGGGTAAGTAAGCTGATAGCCTTGCATGCAGCCATTTATTACTTTTTGTAAATCAAAAGGCTCAGGCTCGTTGCTTTGAATACTTTGCTCAAGGCGAGTAGCTTCGCTCATGGTGGTTATTATTTTACCTAAGCGTTCAACACCTTCACTGGCGCGATCGAGGTATTTTTGACTCAGCTCGTTTTGTGGCAAGCTTTGTAAGTTCTCGAGTGACGAGCGCACTACGGCAACCGGCGTGCGCAGCTCATGTGATAACCGCGACGACATGTTTTCTAAGTAATCGGTATAGCCGCTAAGTCGGCTTACAATGTTTGAAAAACTACGAGACAGATCGCCAATTTCATCGTTAGCATCACTGTAATTAATACTGCCGGTAACACGCCCTTGCGCATCAATTGCTTGCTCGGCAGTATCGCGCAGCCGCCTAATTCTGTTCGATATACGTGAGGCAAAAAAGAATAAAGTCACGGTACCAATTAGCATCACAGCTAAAATAACGTTAAACAGTTTTTCGAGCGATTTGTTACGCAGCGTACGTACGCCGTTTGTGGTTTCCTCTGCTATTACCGCGCCAATTACTTGGTCTTGAATCCAAATAGGGTAAGCGGCCGATAAAATAACGGCTTTGCTGTCGGGGGTTAAGCGCCAAGACGATGCTGGTTGTCCTTTTAAGGCTTTCGCTAAATGTGTGCCCTGCATAGAAGCTACATCGTGCAGGGTATCTAAAAACTCATTTTCGGGGCGCGTTAATATTTTATAGTAAATTGGGTGTAAGTAATTTTGCTCAAAGCGCTGCCACCAAGTTTCAGGTACTTGGTTAGCAAGCCCATCAGCCCATACGCCATCTGCATTTTGAATAGTACCCGATTGCGCAAGTACGCGATGATGGTTATCAACCACCCAAATACGGCTACCACTGTGGCCCATACCTTTTAAAATACGGCTAATTTCTGGGGAAGGGACTAATACCGAGCCCAAATCGTTTGGGTTATTTAAGTTTGAGGTCGACATTATTTTAGGCTCGAGCAGTGCCCCTTTACTATCTATGTCAACAATAGCAAAGCCAAGTTTGTTGCCCAGCATGCTAATAGGAAAGCGCAGCTCTACGTTATAACCTGATTTGGTACTTTCAAAATAGCCCTGAATTTTTGTAAAAGGGGCTTTGGTATTTGCATCAAATGCATTAACCCAGCCATCTTGGCGCGGCGCAATAATGTAAGTATTAAACTGGCCGTCTGGCGTTTTTAGGCCAATTTGTAAATAATCGTTATTGGTAATGCTTAAGCTATTTTTAGCGCGATAAATAAGGGTATTGTCGGTGACTTTAAATACGGCGTATAAGTAGTTATCAAATTTTCCCACCATGTGATCAAACGATAAGTCACTGGCTTGATGTTTGTTATCTGTTTTTTGTAAGTAGCGCTTGTCGTAATGCCAAAATAGCGGTTGGTAGCTGTCCCAATCGTTAAGTTTACCGTCGAGCTGAATAGGGTTTTTAAGATTATAAGCGTATAAATCGCGGCCTTTTACTACTTGGTCTAAAAAGTTGGTTTGCTCGTCAAATAATGCGGGGCGCTCATGTAATGCAGTAGCAAGAGCACGAGTGGTGCCTACTAGGGTTTTTTCTTGGCCTTGGCGTAAAAACTTTTCCATTTCCCATACGTACTCGTAGCCAAGCCACGGCAGCAAAAACAAAAAACATGAAAGTAATATAAATTTACTGCGCAGACCAAATCGTAGCATTAGTGTTGTTCCCACCTGTAGCCCATGCCATACACTGTATCTATGCAATCAAAGGTGCTATCGAGTGCTATAAACTTTTTACGAATACGTTTTACGTGTGAAGTAATAGTGCTGTCGTCTACATAAATTTTTGCATCGCTCATTAAATCGTTACGGCTTTTAACATGGCCTGGCCGCTGGGCGAGTGAATGCAGCATCCAAAATTCGGTTACGGTTAAATCAACTAATTGTTGTTGCCAAAATACCTGCATACGTTGCGTGTCGAGTGTTAACTGCCCGCGTGTTATGAGGGCGTTTGCATCAGCAGGTTGTTCAAGCGCTTCCATGCGGCGAAACAGCGCACCAATACGTGCAGCCAAGTGAGCCAAGCTTATGTCTTTTGTTAGGTAGTCGTCGGCGCCCATGCGCAGGCCGCATACGGTATCTATTTCGCTATCGCGGGCGGTTAAAAAAATAATAGGCAGTGTTTTAGAAAGCGATCGCAATGTTTGGCACAGTAAAAAACCACCATCTATTTCATGGCCTAGGCCAATATCAACAATGGCTAAATCGGGCAGGGCGTTTTTAAATGCAGCTTCAGCGCAGGCGCGATTTTCAAAGCCACTTACTTGGTAGCCCTGTGCGCTCAGCATTTCTATGTAGTTTTCGCGGATTGCGGGTTCATCTTCAACGATGGCTATTTTTTTCATTTTAATCATTATCCTATCGGCTCTGTTGTGCACTATATCGAAGTTTTTAAGCTAAGTAAGGTTAAAAAGGCAATTGCCATGTTTTTGCCACAATTGCTCAGCAGTTTGCCATTTTTGATCCCCTTTGCTGCCACTTGAGCTTGTTTTAATACACCCATCAAAACAAAACATCACAAATTAAAAAGTAAGTTTAAGGATCAAATCATGAAGAAGACATTAATTGCGTTAACACTCGTTGCTAGTTTTTGTACTCCAGCAATTGCCTCAACATCTAACACGCCATCAAAAGAAGCCCATAAAGAAACGGCTATTGGGCTAGGTGCAGGCGCTATTATTGGCGGCGTAGTGGGCGGACCAATTGGTGCGTTTATTGGTGCATTTGCCGGTGGCTTAATAGGTGATTCAAAAGTAGCTGATAACAAAATTGCAGAGCAAGAGCGTGCAATTACGGTCATGAAAGAAAAAACCAGCGATTACCAACACGTGCTTAACCACAACAATATGTTAGAGCAGCAGTTAGAAGTACTTGCCAATCAAAATGAGCAGTTAACTCAAGTTCAAATTAATAACTTATTGGCGATGACGGTGCAATTTAAAACAGGTTCAAGTGTTATTGCCCCGCATTTTGCGCTGCAGTTAGACCAACTCGTTACCTTGTTAAACAACCAACCACAACTCGCACTTGATTTAAGTGGCTTTGCCGATCAACGCGGCGATGAGCAAGCTAATCTTTTACTTTCCAAAGCGCGTGTAAATGCCGTGCAAAGCTATTTAATAAAACACGGTGTGAGCCACAAACGCTTAAGTACGCAGGCATTTGGCGAGCAGCAAACATTGGCTAACAGCAACACGGTGGAAGATAACTTTTTTGATAGACGCGTAACGCTTACCACTCGCTCAATGAGCCCAGCAAATGGCCAAATGGCGAGTAACTAAATCTAACTGAATCTAAGTAAAACAAAGCGTTCGATGGAGTGATTTATGTTGAGTAAACCGACCAAAATGCTTACTAAAGTAAGCATTTTTATATTCATAGCGATTGTGCTGTTAGCGAGCTTCAAAAGCCATGCGCAATCACCCAAGTTAGAACTTTTTGATAGCAATGGTGCGCCAGCAGGCCCAGCAATAATATTAAAAAGCGATGCCAATATGACCTTAACTGGCTTAATTAATCACGTTGTAGTAACGCAGACCTATCAAAACGAAAACCCGTTTGCAGTTAACGCGCGCTACGTTTTTCCATTGCCAGATGAAAGCGCCGTGCATGCCATGACGATGCGTATAGGTGAGCGAGTCATTAAAGGCCAAATTGATAAAAAAGTGGAAGCCGAAAAAAAATACGAAGAGGCTAAAAAAGCAGGTAAGCAAGCGGCCCTTGTACGCCAGCAACGCGCCAATATGTTTATTACGAATGTGGCAAACATTGGTCCTGGTGAGCAAGTGATTATTGAGCTTGAGTATCAAGAAATAATTGACTACAGCAGCGGCACATTTGCTATTAGATTTCCTACTATTATTACACCGCGTTATCACGCGATTAGTGGTGAGGTTGAGGTTAATACTCAAAACCAAACGCATACTAACCCACTCCCAACTGGGTGGTTAAGCCCTGTTTACAGCATTCAAAACATCACTCAAAATAGTACTCAAACTGATAACGTACCAAGCAGCCAATTTAGCTTAAACATTGATATAGACGTAGGCTTAGAGCTGGTGGATATCAATTCTAAATATCATAATGTTGATGTACAAAACACTGCGTTTGGACAATATAAAATAGCGTTAAATGAGACAAATACAGTTAATCGCGACTTTTTACTTGAGTTTAAACCGCTGCAAAAAGAGCAAGCTCAAGCCGCATTTTTTACTCAGCAGTTTGAAAATGGTGACCGATACGGGCTTGCTATGCTAATGCCACCGGGGGATCATTTTACACAAACTCAGCGATTACCTCGCGAAATGGTATTTGTAGTTGATACGTCTGGCTCTATGCACGGGCAATCTATGGAGCAAGCTAAAAAAGCCTTGTTTTATGCACTTTCATTACTTGATAGCGACGACAGCTTTAACATTATTGGTTTTGACAACATAGTAACTCCAATGAGCGATAAACCACTTATAGCCAGTGACTTTAATTTACGCCGTGCAGAGCGATTTATTTATAGCCTAGAAGCCGACGGCGGCACTGAAATACAAGGTGCGCTTAATGCCGTACTTGATGGCAGCGAGTTTGATGGTTTTGTACGCCAAGTTGTATTTTTAACTGATGGCAGCGTAAGTAATGAAGATGCATTATTTAAAAATATTCAAAGTAAGTTAGGCGATAGCCGCTTATTTACAGTGGGTATTGGCAGCGCACCGAATAGCTTTTTTATGCGCCGAGCGGCAGATATAGGCAAAGGCTCATTTACGTTTATAGGCAGCACAAGCGAGGTGCAACCTAAAATGCAGCAGTTGTTTGATAAGCTAGCACATCCGGCTATTACTAATTTGGCGCTAAGCGACGAAAGCGGTAACAGCTTAGATTTTTCACCATCACCACTACCTGATTTATATTTTGGCGAGCCTATCATGGTCGCTATAAAACTTAATAATGCTAAAAATTTGGTACTTGCTGGGCAAACAGCACAAGGTCCTTTAAGTATTAAATTAAGCACACAAAATAGCTCAAACGCTCAAGGTATTGCAAAACTATGGGCGCGCCAAAAAATCAAGTCATTACTTTTATACAACGAGCAAAATACAGTTAAAGATGAAGTACAGGAGCTTGCGCTTACTCATCAATTACTTAGCCCGTTTACTGCTTTTATAGCGATTGAACAAACTCAGATAAAAGAACTGGCAGAGCAAACGGCGCAAGCTACTAATGCATTACCACAAGGTATGGCAATGCGTTTACCGCAAACCGATGGGCAAAGCAGGTTACATATATTACTAGGCTGTTTTTTATTATTGGGATTTGGCGCGCTTAAAATAAATCGAGGGCTTAAATTAAGTAGGGAATATAAATGAAAAAGTGGCTAAGCGTGGGCTTACTAATAGCTGGGCTTGGATTATTTGGTCACGGCGCTTATATGCAGGCAAAAGCGTGGCTTGCTCAAGTATTAATTGAGCAAGCATGGCAAGAGGCACTTAAATCACCCGGCACTAAAGTAAAACCGTGGTATTACGCCGACAGCTACGTTACTGCAAAGCTTGATTGGCCAAGTCATAATAAGACATTAAGTGTATTGGCTGGAGCGAGTGGCCGTAACTTAGCGTTTGCGCCTAGCCAATTTTTACCCGCAGGAGAGCTTGGCGGAAAAGAGTTTGGAAACGAAAAGGGCGCGCTAATAGCCGGGCATAACGACACCCACTTTGCATTTTTACAAAACGCCAAAGTGGGAGAGGCGTTTACTTTGCAACTGCAAAGTGGGGTGATTCAAAATTATAAGGTAACGGGGATTGAGGTTATTCATCAATCCCAAAACTCATTTTTACAAACACCTGGGCTGTATTTGCTTACCTGTTACCCTTTTGATTCGCTTGCCTCGGGTACTGATTTAAGATTGCTTGTATCTGCGCAAATGTCTTCGCCTGATTCACTAAGCGGTATATCAACCACAAGTTCTTGATGACGCTGGCTTACCATTACGCCAATAAATACCACAAATATGCTCAACCATTGCCAAACGTTGAGTACTTCGCCCAAAATAATCGCTGACAAAATAAGTGTAAAAATAGGAATTAAATTAGAGTACGCCGCAGCGGTTAATACCGATACCTTGCTAATAGCATAGTTATACATGCCGTAGCCGCCAAGGGTTACACACGAACCTAAATACAAAATGCTCATAAGCGCAGTTAAGTCGTGTTGGTTTTCGCTTGGTAGGTCGATAAAAAATAAAAACGGCGCAAAAAATAAGCTGCCGCTAATACCTTGCAACGCAATTAAAGTAAGAGGCGAGTAGCGATTAGCTAAATGTTTAACACTTACGGTATAAAATGCAGCGCACACCATAGCCATAAGCTCTAAAAAGTTACCTAACAACGGATTAGGTGCTTGATCGGAACTTGGTGAAAGAAGCGTAAGTAAAATACTGCCGCCAATACACAGCGTAAAACCGACCACGATGGATTTACTTATGTATTCTTTAAGCAATAAAAAGGCAAGTAGCGCAATAATAATGGGCAAGCACGACACAATAACACCGGCCTGCGAGGCCGATGTGTATTCCATTGCATGGCCTTCAAATAAAAAGTACAAGCAAGGCTCAGCAAGCGACATACCCACTAAATACTTCCAGTCACCTTTTAAATACTCAAACCGAATAACGTAGCGCCATAAACAAAGCGACAAAACTAACGTAGTGAGCATGCGTAAAAATATCACCAATGCAGGGTCGTAAATGGCAATGGCGTATTTAAGCGCTATAAAAGAGCTGCCCCATAAAAAGGTGGCAATAATTAAACATAAACTGGCAGGCATAGAGAGTAATTTACATAATTTAATAAAATCAGATCCTAGCATGAATATTTTTAACTTGTTCAAAAATACCGAGCTGGTATAAATTAATTCATCTTTAATTAATCAGTAGTAAAAAGCACATGCAAAGGGAACAGGTAATAGTTGTAAAGCTTGGTACAAGCGTACTTACTGGCGGCACAGATAAACTAGATAAAGCACACATGGTTGAATTGGTACGCCAATGCTGCGAGCTTAAAAAGCAGGGTCATCACGTTATTTTAGTATCGAGCGGCGCGGTTGCTGCTGGGCGCGAACAACTATTAAAACCCTGTGGCAGAAGCTTAATTGATAAACAAATGCTTGCTGCAATTGGACAAGGTCAACTTATTCATATTTGGCAGAGCCTATTTGCTTTATACGGTGTAAACGTAGGGCAAATGCTACTTACTCGCGCCGATGTAGACGACAGAGAGCGCTACCTTAATGCCCGCGATACACTCAATGCGTTATTAAATTACGACGTTGTACCCATCATTAACGAAAATGACGCAGTCGCAACCAGCGAAATAAAAGTAGGCGACAACGATAATTTATCGGCACTTGTCGCTATTTTGGCTAATGCTAATAAGTTACTGCTACTTACCGATCAAGAAGGGTTATTTACCAGCGATCCTCGCACAAACGCCGATGCCACCCTCATTGGCGAAGTAACACACATAAACGATGAACTGCGCCAACTTGCTGGTGGCAGTGGCACAAATTTAGGTACTGGCGGCATGGCGACTAAACTGCAAGCCGCTGACATTGCAAGGCGCGCAGGCGTTGAAGTTATTATTGCTAAAGGCGCAGGTAAAAACGTTATTTTAAAATGTATGAGTGACGAGTTACCAGGTACGCGCTTTTTAAAACTCACCGCCCCAAAAGATGGCCGTAAAAAATGGCTACTCGCTGGGCCTAAAAGTACCGGCCAAATTGTTATAGATACAGGTGCTATTAGTGCCCTTCAAAATAAAGGTGCAAGCTTACTTGCTAAAGGCGTTACTAATGCATTTGGACGTTTTGAACGCGGTGATTTAATTGATTTAATAGATAATAAAAATCAAGTGATTGCACGAGGCTTAACGCGCTTTAGTAGTACCGAGGTAAATAAAATAAAGGGTGCTCATTCTAGTCAAATAGGCCAATTACTTGATTACGATAGTGGCGCAGAAGTACTTCATAGGGATGATATGGTATTGCTATAGAAGCACTTTTAGTAAATTAAATTACTTGGGTGTAATTCTCGCAGTATTACACTTTTTTGATTGTAAATTTGTGCTAAAATCTGGCTCCTTAAATTGTTGTAAGCAGAGCACAGAACATGAAATTAGTTCGTTGGTTTTTAGGTTGTATAATCTTATTTTTTAATTTTGTATTTACTCCTCGCAGTAAAAAGCGCGCAAGCGACGAGCAAGCACAGCTTGATCTGCAAACCTCACAATTTAAACTGTATCAATTTAAAGCATGCCCGTTTTGTGTAAAAGTACGTCGCGCCATTAAACGCGAAGGCTTAAACATAGAAACGCGTGATGCAAAAGACAATGAGCAATATCGTCAAGAGCTACTAGAGCAAGGCGGTAAAGTTAAAGTTCCTTGCCTGCGTATAGAGCAAAACGGTCAAGTACAATGGCTGTATGAATCAAACGATATTATTGCTTACTTAAACAAAGTAGCTGCATAAACCACTTTTATTATCTCACTTATTTAAAGAGAATATACCATGACAATTCGCACCCGTGTTGCCCCGTCGCCAACTGGTGACCCGCATCTTGGCACCGCTTATATCGCCTTATTTAACTACTGTTTTGCTAAACAACAAGGCGGTGAATTTGTACTTCGTATAGAAGATACAGACCAAGTACGTAGCACGCCAGAGTCTGAACTTGCGATTATGGATAGCCTACGTTGGTTAGGGCTTGAGTGGGATCATGGTCCTGATGTGGGTGGCGAATTTGGTCCTTACCGTCAATCTGAGCGTAGCGATTTATATAAAAAATACGCGCATCAGTTAGTTGACGATGGCAAAGCGTTTTACTGCTTTGCAACAAGCGAAGAGCTTGATCAAATGCGTGAAGAGCAAATGGCAGAAGGCTTGCGCCCTAAATACGACGGTCGTGGTTTAAACCACACAGATGAAGAAATTAAAGCAAACTTAGCGGCAGGCAAACCTTACGTTATACGTATGAAAATCCCAAGCGAAGGCACATTTAAGTTTAACGACTACCTACGTGATGAAATTGAGATCCCGTGGGAAAACGTAGACATGCAAGTGTTATTAAAAGCAGATGGTTTCCCAACGTACTTTTTAGCGAACGTAGTTGACGACCACCACATGCAAATTAGCCATATTTTCCGTGGTGAAGAGTGGATCAACTCAGCACCTAAGTTATTAAAACTTTACGAAGATTTTGGTTGGGAAGCGCCAGTACTTGGTCACTTACCATTACTACGTAACCCAGATAAATCAAAGCTGTCTAAGCGTAAAAACCCAACATCTATTAATTACTATAAAGAAATGGGTTACCTGCCAGAAGCCGTACTTAACTACTTAGGTCGTATGGGTTGGTCAATGCCTGATGAGCGTGAAAAGTTCACACTTAATGAGATGATTGAAAACTTCGACATGAAGCGCGTATCGCTTGGTGGTCCAGTATTCGACGTAGATAAATTAAGCTGGTTAAACGGCATGTGGATCCGCGAAAACCTAACCGACGAGCAGTTAATTCAGCGCTTTGTTGATTGGAAGTTTAACGGCGAAATGCTCGCTAAAATATTACCAGAAGTTAAAACACGTATTAATACGCTGTCGGATATGGTTGAGCTTGCAGGGCACTTTGTAGGTGGTATTCCAACTTACGATCCTGCGCTATTAACAGCCGGCAAAGCAGACGAAAACGTGATTCGCCAAGCGCTGCAATTTTTTGTATGGCAGCTTGAAGGTTTACGTAGCTTTGAAAAGCCAGCTATTTTTGCAATTGCAAAAGAAGTGGCAACATTCCACGAGCTTAAAATTAAAGACTTTTTAGAGCCAATTTTTGTCGCAATTACAGGCAAAACATCAAGTACGTCAGTGCTTGATGCAATGGAAATATTGGGGTCTGACTTATCACGTGCTCGTTTACGTGTAGCCCTTGCTCATTTAGGTATTTCTAAAAAGCAGGCTAAAAATATAGAGCGTGCGTACCGCGAATACCCAAGTTCATAATTGCTAAACAATGTACTTTTAAAAGCCGAGCTTTACTAAGCTCGGCTTTTTTGTTTCAGGCTGTTTAGCTATATGACATCGTATTTTGATATTGTTTAGCCTAAGTATTCATAATTTACTAAATGCTACAATAAGGCATATAAACTCATAGGAGGCAGTATGATTGCAACCGTTAAAAACAAAGCTATTTTTAGCAGTAATACATTCTCGATAAACCTTGTTACTTACCCAACTAATCACAGCGTAATGAACCATATTGATCCCGTGCAGCAAGGGCGCTATTACAAGCTCAATTTTGTATTAGAGCAACCTAAAACAGGTGGGGTATTTAAATGCTCAAAATGCATTATAAATTTATTTAATCGTGTGTATTTGTTTAGACCCGATAAGTACGAACACAGCGTATCTAAAATCGAGTCTGGAAAGCGCGTACTACTTAGCTTTGCGCTTAATATATAATTTGCACTTTTACTTATTGATAGTCGTAGGCTTGTCCGCTACATAAAACAGATAAGTCGCAATACGATACAGACGTTTCGCTACAAGAGTTAATAGTAAAAGCATTCCCGCCTCTGCGCATGGCATCAGCTTTAAGTAAATCGATAGCATTTGATTTAGAGCGATTGTAACCTACATTATTGCTACCCATACCGTCGCCATCACAGCTTTCACCTTCTATTCGCCCTAAAAGGGTAGCGCCACTTTCGTGTGCTTCTTGGTCGCTATAAAACTGCTGTAAATCTCTTTTATTAACATAGGTGCCAATTTCTTGAGATAAAACGCCGTTGTCTATATCTGTATGAAAAGTAACGCCAGAACAGCCAGTTAACACGAACACCACACTCATTATTGTTATAAAACGCCGCATATTTATTAGTCCCTTAATTTATTATTTGAAATAGTAAATTACTAACAAAATCAAATGCGGGCAATGTTTACTACTAAGTAAATTGTTAGCATTTGTAAATGTATTTAGATTTTACTGAGCATAGGGTAAGTAAACAAAAAGAAGTGGCAAACGTTCACCAACCAATGGCATAAAATAGCCCACTCTAAGCGCTGCGTTCTATAAAAAATATAGCCGTATCCTAAGCCTGCTATAAACGAGACCAGCACATAGTTAATGCCTCCTGCAAAATGTGCCAAAGCAAAAATACCAGCCGTAATTAAAGGAGCAAGTAACGCTAAACGGGTTGGTGTAATAATTTGGCTAAGCTTAGTTTGTAGTAAACCTCGAAATAAAGCTTCCTCGGCAACACAGGTAAATAAAAGATTAATAGCAATAAAGGCTAACCAAAAGTCGGGCACTTTTGGGTTAAAGCTTACAAGTCCAAGCATTAAAGCCGCTATGAGCGTAGCTAAAACAGTAGCAATAACTATTAAAATGGGTTGTTTAACGTTTAATTGACCCGCTTTATTAGAGTCTGCTTTTAAAGGCCTTTTATTTGAATCTAAGTTTGAAAAAAAGTAAGCACAAAGAAATAACCCAGCCATAGCTTTATCAAAATTAGCATAAAGGGTAAAAGTAATCGCATCGCTGGTAATACGCTCGTTTATAACAATAGGGAGGTTACTAAAACCAGGCACCCAATGAAGTGCTAATGCTAATGAGGTAATAACAAAAACAGTACCTAATATAGTGCGTATTATTGCCCGCTTTGTATTTAGCGCACAGTAGTATAAAACAACGTAAAGCCCAGTGCTCAGCAGAGCATATAAATTTATATAACCTTCAGCATAAGCACTTACAACACTTAAAGCTACTAAGTAGTGCCAAAGGGGTTGTCGTATTATAAGAATATTGCAGCGAGAAAAAACGCATAATATTGACAATGCCAGAATATAAAAAGCCATTTATTTATCATTTTCTAGTGTTAAGTACTAAACAATAACGTGCAATTTTGTATTAATAAACCATTATATTTTCACTAATCGGTACTGTCATCGTTGGTGTGTGTTTATAGATTTAATGAACAGGCTTATCTTATTAAACAGACAGTAATGAGCGATAAGTAGCTAGGCAGTACTTACGTGTATGAAATTAAAATTTGATCTTGGTCAGCCTATAAAAAGCAACTTCCAAAGCAGTACTTGTTATTAGTAACACCGTCTTTTGTTATCAATTTAGTTGGTTGCCTAGGTTAATAAATGCTGTGAATACAGACAGTGATTGTTGTTTTGTCCAATATTACTGATCTCCACCATTTTGGTGTATTTTTGCACTGATTAAAAATAATTTTCATTTAACCAATTGTTTACATATGTTTATTTGATGGTTAAGATAAATGCATTGTAATATGGACATTTGTCGGTTTATAAAACGACAAATGTCGTAGACAAAATTGTTATGTTTCTAGGAGTATTTCGTGTCAGCCGATGAAGTTATGAATGAGCAACTGAATCAATCTATTCGTTTGATAGAGCAAGTTATGGAACAAGCTTATTTCACATCAAAAGAACGAGATATTAGGTATAGTGTTGGTGGCTTAGGTCGAACTATAGGTCTAATTAGAGAATTTCAGGAACAAATTTACCACCAATTTCCAGACTTAAAAACAGAAATTAAAATTAGTTTAGATCCGCCTTTGACAGCAGAGCAAGCAGAGGTTTGTTCGAAGTTATCTCCGGATGAATTAGATAAAATTGACGGATTTTTGTTATCGAACACTAGGTCTAAATTTCGGAAAGTAGCGCGTGTTATAGGCATATCAATGCAAAATGAACTTGATTCATTTAATTTGCCAGATCTTTTTTATGCGGAAAGAATAAAATCTTTGGTAAAGCGTGGAAAGTTAGATTCACAAGGAAATCTTGGTGCTATGAGGTTTAGTGAAGTTAAATTACCTGATATGTAAATCGAAACATAACAAGAAAATCAACAAGGACACGTAACAGTTGGCTACGTTTCGCTTCGCTACACAATTTTAGCCAACCATTACTTAGCCTGTTATTTTGGCGTTAAAGCGCTAGTCGTATACTGAGAAGTTGATGCACCCAAAGTTCTTATCATTATTTTTAGTTTTGTTTTCATTAAATATTGCTTATGCCGAAAGCGATACTCATATTGAAACCGAAATCCAAAATACTATCGACACTGAAGATATTGTAGGATTATCTTGGTCAACAATTTCAAAGGGGCATGTTGAGGTTGGTAGTGTTGGATATGCAAATATTTCAAAACTTGAACATATGATGCCTGCACAAAAAATGCATGTAGGCTCAGTTACCAAATCGGTTCTGGCAATGGGCGTTCTCCATTTAATATTTGAAGGAAGACTCTCATTAGATAGCAATATTGAAGCACTATTGCCAGGATTGAACTTCGACAATGTTTGGCATCATCGTTCACCTATCAAGGTCAAAAACTTACTCGATCATACTGCTGGATTAGACAATATCAGGATGTGGCAGTTACTAAGCACTAAACCTTTGCCAAATACGCCACTTGGAAAAGCTTTTGAATCAAGCAGACAAAACTTATTAAAGATTAGAACTGAACCAGGAACGCAATACTCATATTCCAATATGGGATATACATTACTTGCAATGGTTATAGAAGCTGTAACCAACCAGCGTTATGAAGAGTTCCTCGATGACAACCTTTTAGCTCCTTTAGAAATGTATGACAGTAGCTTTGAGTTTATCAGCCAACAAGGTCAGTACGCCGATCCTTTATTAGCAATGGGCTATCATGAAAATAATGTTACTCAAATTGCTGTGCCTAGCTATCTTAGACCTTCGGGACAATTCACAACTACCGCCCCTGACATGGCTAAGTTTATGAATTTTATTTTGAATGAAGGCAAAGTAAATGGTCAAAATTTTGTAAAACCTGAGCATATGAAAATGCTTACTAATCCTTTCAACACTAAAGCACATATAGAAGGCCTGAATATTGGGCATGGCCTTGCGTTTGCTAATAGAGATCGGCATAACGTGCTTGGCATGTGTCATCCAGGTACAACATTTGGATTTAGAGCCTATATTTGCCTTTTTCCAGATGAAAAAAAGGGATTTTTTTACGCCGCTAACACGGATAACGAAACTGCCGACTATGAAAAGTTTAATAAATTATTTATCAATAAACTAAGCGTGGTGTCAGCGTCTATTGCAGAGAGCACGGGAAAGGGAATTGGGTTGTCAAAGTTGGAGGGCATTTATCTACCATCCCCAAATAACATGGCCGAATTTGAATTCATTGATATGCTTTTCAATTTTATTTGGTTAGAACAATCAAACGAGCACCTTCTAATGAAGTCATTGCAAAATGCCGATAGGCGCTTAATTCAAGTCGGCGATCACTTATTTAGAGATGTTAATAGGACACAAGCTTCCCATGTTTTCTATTGGGATAGTGAGAGGAGATTGTTTCTTAGTAATGGTCTTAAAACGTTTAAGCAAGTTTCAATTATAGCATTGGTACTTTATTGGTTAAGCTTAAGCTTTGGTCTAATAGGACTGTTTTATATATTTTTAGTCGGATTAATTAGGGTCATTAAACGAGACAAAGAAAGCTTCGTTCGAATAAAATGGGGATTTATAAACCTACTATTGTTCAGCTTTCCTGTATACCTCTATGTTCAGCAATCCTTTCTACAATTTGGTGATATTACAGCGGCAAGTGTTTCCTTGGCTTTTCTTTCAGGAATTTTGCCACTAACACTGTTATTTTCTTTATGGATTTCTCTAAGAGTAAAATTACAAAGTAAACTAATTAAATTGGATGTTGCGGCAATTTTGATATCGGTACAATTAGTTTTAGTATTGATTTTCTGGGGGCAGCTCCCCGTTATATTTTGGCAATAAAGAGTAGCGCTTTAATCGGGTAGCCGGAGGTCTCTAACCTCCAGCCCCCACACCACCCATCATGCGCTTTTTATTGACAGGAAGTGCAATGGGCGGTTCATCTCCCGTAATGAATATTGATCCAAATACCTCTCAATGACACTAAACCTTGTGACGCTAAATAGTCATTGCCTAGCGCAATGTTAATTCCTTTTGTTTTCGAGCTTCGATAAGGCCCTTTGCTGGTGATACCACAGGCTATGGCGAGTCGTTCGCTAACCCCCAGCTTTATTAAACTGCGTACTTTCGTGCGTGGTTTACGCCATTGCCGCCAGTAGCACATTCTTATCCTACGGCGGATCCAATGATCTAAATCCACCGTTAACTGATAAGCGTTGGCTATTAGGTAATAGTGTCCCCAGCCACGTAAATACTGCGTGAGTTTATGAATTTGTAGGGTCATTGAGATCCCCCTGTTGCGGTTAGTGAGCTCTCTTACATTTGCTTTAAATTTCTTTAGCGGAATATTACAGTAAATAAAGGCATGAATAAATTGACCTTACGGAGCCAAGCGAAAGTGGATACCCTTAGTTTACGCTGCGGCAACTGTATTGCCTTGTTCATAATATAGAAAAGCTGCAAAACACGATGCATTAAAAAGGGGGGTAATCCCCCCGAAAAATAATAGATGCCAAACGTAGAATTTTCTCTTATTGTAAACACAGGAGAAAATTATGAAAAAAGCACATTTTACAGACAG
>NZ_JJNZ01000072.1 GCF_000690055.1 Pseudoalteromonas fuliginea | reverse complement strand
TTAAAAATGGGGGGATTACCTATATTTTTCATTTCTTTAATAATTAAACGATTAATATCTATAGAGATAAACTTATTTTCTCTTTTATGTGCTACCAATGTAATAGAGTAGAATCGATTTATTAACGATACTCTGCCTTTTCTTAATAAATCGGAACGATGCATTTTTATTGATCCTTTTTATTTAAAGGTAGCAGAAATATAGAAATTTTTAAGATGAGTGAGCGCGAAGTAAATTCGCACCTACGGGTTGGTGTATGTTGTAGGTGAGGTTTTACACCTCGCTTTTTAACATTAAAGCCACGTGATATGAGCGCGAAATAAATTCGCACCTACGGTTTGGCATATGTTGTAGGTGAGGTTTTACACCTCGCTTTTAAATGAAGCTAAATATTGTCGCAATTAATTTCCCGTTTCGAAGGTCAATTAGGTAGCATGTCAGATTTTTTAATCTGACACTCAATTATGAACATTCTTCACACATTCAAAGTGGTACTTTGAAGCCATTTTAGCAAAGGAATTTAATAATGATTTTACCTGTAATAATGGCTGGTGGATCGGGTACGCGTTTATGGCCGCTTTCTCGCGGGAATTACCCAAAACAATTTTTACCATTAAGTGGCGAACAAACTATGCTACAAAATACGATAAGTCGTTTAAATGGTTTAGTTCATAGTCCTGCAATGCTTATTTGTAATGAAGAGCATCGTTTTATAGCGGCAGAACAAGTTCGACAATTAGGTGTGCAGCATAGTGGACTGTTTTTAGAGCCTGTAGGGCGTAATACGGCGCCAGCGATTGCCTTAGCTGCATTTAAAGCTGTAGAGAAAGGTGAAAACCCTTTGCTGCTTATACTTGCCGCAGATCATGTGATTGACGACACTATTGCATTTCAACATAGTATTAACCAAGCTGTAGAACTGGCCAAGCAAGACAAGTTAGTTACCTTTGGTATTGTAGGAAACAAACCTGAAACAGGGTATGGCTATATAAAGCGCGGTGAGCAATTTAATAACGGTTTTGTGGTTGATAGTTTTGTAGAAAAGCCAAGCCTAGAAATGGCAAAAAAATACATAGATAGTGGCGATTATTATTGGAATAGTGGCATGTTTTTATTTAAAGCAAGTCGCTATTTAGAGGAGCTAAACACTTTTCGCCCTGATATTTATGAAGCATGCGAAAAAGCTATGCAAGTACAAAACGACGATATGGATTTTGTTCGTATAGATAAAGCAGCATTTGAAAAATGCGCGAGCGAGTCGATAGACTATGCTGTGATGGAACATACCAAAGATGCAGTGGTTGTGCCGATGGATGCTGGTTGGAGCGATGTTGGTGGTTTTTCTGCATTGTGGGACGTATCAACTAAAGATAAAAATGGCAATGTATTTACAGGTGATGTAAAAGCGATCAACACTAAAAACACCCTGGTTTTTGGTGAAGATAAACTCGTTGCTACAATCGGTATTGAAGACCTCGTTATAATAAATACTAAAGATGCTGTGCTTGTTGCGCACAAAGATCAATCACAGCATGTAAAAGCAATCGTACAGCAATTAAAAGCTGAAAATCGTTCAGAAGCAGTCACGCACCGCGAAGTTTACCGACCTTGGGGTAAATATGACTCAGTTGATAGCGGCGAACGCTTCCAAGTTAAGCGTATTACAGTAAAGCCTGGCGCAAAACTCAGTGTGCAAATGCATCATCACCGTTCAGAACATTGGATTGTTGTATCAGGCGCTGCAAAGGTGCGAATAGATGGTGCTGAGCAGCTCGTAACTGAAAATGAGTCGGTGTACATTCCCATTACTGCAGTACATGCGCTGGAAAACCCAGGTAAAGTTGATTTAGAGCTTATTGAAGTTCAGTCTGGTTCATACCTTGGTGAAGATGACATTGTGCGTTTTGAAGATTGCTACGGCCGAGTGAAGTGATTAATTACTCGGTATTAAATGCTTGTAAGGACGCTGTATTTAACCTGAATTCTGGATAATAAATTTAATATCATCATGATTCAATACGTTAGTAAATCTCTTAACCAGAGTTCAGGTTATTTAGATAAGTGATAGTTATTAGTAATTTTCGTTTTCACTTTTCTTTGTATAAAAAGCGATAAGGTTGTATATGGATAACACATTAATTTGCTCAGAAGTGATAGCCAAAAGTGGTGTTGTTTTTGGCACCAGTGGTGCACGTGGTTTAGTTACAGATTTTACCGCAGATGTATGTGCTGCTTTTTCTATCGCGTTTGTTAAGTCGATAAAAACAGAATTTAGCTTTAATACCGTAGCATTAGCTATTGATAATCGCCCCAGTAGTTATTTTATGGCGCAAGCCTGCGCGCAAGCCTGCGCGCAAAGCTTAAAGCAACTCAATATTAATGTAATTTACTATGGTGTTATACCCACTCCAGCGCTTGCTTATAAAGCGATGCAAGACTCTATCCCAAGCATAATGGTTACAGGTAGCCATATACCGTTTGACCGAAATGGCCTTAAGTTTTATCGACCAGACGGTGAAATCACCAAAGCTGATGAACAAGCTATCTTAAATAATATAATGCCGTTCTCAGCGGTAACACAAGTAAGTGAACTTGCTCTAAATACTGCAGCAAGTGAAGCTTATATAAAGCGTTATACCAAGTTATTTAGTGCCGATGCACTGATTGGTAAAAAAGTAGGCATTTATGAGCACTCCAGCGCAGGACGAGACTTATATAAAAGTTTGTTCGAACAATTGGGGGCGAAGGTAATAAGCTTAGGGCGCAGCGAAAATTTTATACCAATTGATACAGAAGCCGTTTCTGAGGAAGATAAAAAACAAGCAATTATATGGTCAAAAAAGTATGGGTTTGACGCTATATTTTCAACAGATGGCGATGGTGATCGCCCGCTCGTTGCTGACGAAAATGGTGGCTGGTTACGCGGTGATTTATTAGGTTTATTGTGCAGTCAACTCCTTGGTATTGAAGCATTGGCTGTCCCTGTAAGTTGTAACACGGCGATAGAAAAATCAAATAGCTTTAAACACATCATACGTACAAAAATTGGATCACCTTTTGTAATCGCAGAGTTTAGCCAATTAAATGAAAACTTTACCCGTGTTGCTGGTTTCGAAGCCAATGGTGGGTTTTTATTAGGCTCAAACATAGACATAAATGCAAAGCAGCTTACAGCTTTACCAACACGTGATGCAGTGTTACCTGCACTTATGTTGTTAATACAAAAGCAACCAATATCTATGCAATTGAAGTTATTACCAGGGCGCTTCACCGCGAGCGATAGGGTGCAAAATTTTGCAAAAGCCAAGAGCCTTGAATTAATTGCAACGCTTAAGTGTAGTGCCGATGCATTTCTCACAGAATTAGGCTGCGGTCTAAATTACTCAGTTAATACAGTCGATGGTTTGCGTATTGTCCTTCAAAATGATGACGTAGTGCATTTAAGAGCTTCCGGCAACGCTCCTGAGTTACGTTGTTATACTGAAAGTGATACTGTTTTTAATGCAGAAAAATTAGCCGACAAGGTAATCCAGTATTTAAATAAATTAAAATAACTGTAATTATTTCAATAGGCTATATTTCAAGTGTGGGTTTATTATCCAGAGTTTAGGTTAATTATACTATGTTAGCTTTAGTGCAGGTTTGTATTGGTTTGTTCCTGATTTTTATTCATGTTTATGCTTATGTTATCCTACGTACTAAATTATTAGGGTGTTACTTTTAGTCGTAGGTTTTGAAATGAAAAAAATAGGCTATACCACTGGGGTTTTTGATCTGTTTCATATTGGTCATCTCAATGTACTTAAACGCGCAAAGCTAGAGTGTGATTACCTTATTGTTGGGGTAACAAGCGATGAGTTATCTATATCGGTTAAAAACAAAAAGCCGGTAATCCCTTTTCAAGAAAGGCTAGAAATTGTCGAAGCGATTAAGTTTGTGGATGAGGTTGTTCCTCAAGTTAATTATGACAAACTAGAAGCGTGGAATAATTTAAAATTTGACAAAATGTTTGTCGGAGACGATTGGAAAGGCACTGACAAGTGGAACGCAATAGAAGAAGATTTTGCTAAGCGGGGAGTTGAAATAATGTATTTCCCTTATACTACGCATACTTCGAGCACTATTTTACGTGAAGTACTTAGTAAAATATAAAACCTGATTAAAATCGTATCTAGTTTAGAGTGTTTTTATTTCCCATACATAGGTTATAACGGCGCATAAATACCAATCCGCAATAATACTTAACCTGAACTTTGCTTGAGATAGATTTATTATCCAAAGTTCAGGTTACTTATACCAATCCGCAATAATACTTAATCAATTTGAGGGATCAAACCTGACGTTAACTGCGTTAAAAATTTCTGATATAGAATAACTAAATAACGAAATTTTTGCCTTGTTATCGACACGATTTTTCTTACCTCAAAATAGCTCACTTAATTAAGTGAATTGGTATTAATTATGCTAATTGGTATAAAAGCCCAGCTAAAACAAGTTTCAACCCTAAAAATCCAATAGTTCTTTGTTTTATATGTGATTTTTTGGCTTTAAAGTTATGACCACCAATAGTAATTTAGGCTTTTTCTAATTTTAAATTTACGAAGTAAGTTTAAAGGTTTTCTTTTTAGGTGAGATGTACCTGAACAAATTAAATTATTAATAGCGCCTAATACCCTCACACTCGACTTGCCATCTCTGTATGGATGAACGCTGTCGCAGTATTGTTTTACTTTTTCTAATGTGTGCTCATCTTTTTGAAAAGCGCTTATTAAAGTACTTTCTAGGTCGGCTTCGTTACTAAAGTTAATCATCCAGTCTTTAGGTTTACGGTTGTTAAACGCAACGGCTACTTTTTCTTGTAATGCAAATTCGGTAATAATTGATGATGTGTCAGACAGTATAATGTCGGTAGCCTGTAGAATTGGAATCACATCACCGGTGGTAATAAAGGTGAGGTTTTCGCAGGCGAGTGATTTATACATTTCAATTTCTTCGCTTGTTGCTTTTGGATGAAGCTTTACTATCCACTGCCAGTTTTGTGTTTTTAATAGCGCTTTAATATAAGGGTAAAGCTTGTAGGTACTTGTTAGCTTTGGCGAAAAAGTGGGGGCATATAATATGGTAGGCTTATCAGATTGATATAGCGCTATGTCTTTATGCTCAGTAAATAAAGGATCTAACTTTGACCAGCCGGTTTCGACTACGTCGCAAGTGCCATCGTTAATATCATTAAACCCTTGAGTAATATTTGGACCTTGTGTGCAATATAAGTCAAAAAATCCTCTAATATTAAACTTGTTCTTTTTACCCGAATCAAAACCATGAAAAACCTGCACTTTAATCCCAGGAAAAAAATGAGGGATCACGTTACCAGGCGCAAGAGTGGCATTGGCGTTATATTCTTTAACTTCTTTTATATTGAGAAGCTGGTAATCATCAGGCTGTAAAAAACCCTCAGCCTCACTTCCAGTAGGAATAAACCAAGCAACGCTGCCTCCTCGCTTTTTTATTTCGTGCTCTATGGGTCTTAAAACGTTAAACGAGTACGATAAATTTACAAAAAACAAATATTTAAATTCGCTTGTTTTGTTTAGAGAAGGCAGATCTTTATTTAGCACTGGTGGTTCCTTTTTTAACTGAAAAAGTAAAAGTATTTAATCTAAACTTTGACTAAGGGGTTTAGGGCATGTTGAAATTTGTTCAATCTAGGGGCAATTTAATCCCGGCTCGAGATTTGTAACCAGATAACGGCTCCTGCGTTTATTGGCTTACATCCATGTAAGAATAAGTCAAAGCCGAACAACAAAGAGTCAATCGCCGCTAGGCCGAACCCAAAGGTAGCGTATGTTTGGCATTTATGCTGCGTATCGCCTATTTATGGGGAACACCACACAACGTAGGTTCTGCCTTGCCTAAAAACCAAACATACTACTGCAAATTAAACCACCAGAGAACAACACGCCCTAGTAACATATTGCGTTATATTGGTATTTAATACCAACCTGCATAAATCTTTGATCAATTTAACGGATTAAATTGCACTATAACGTCGTTAAAAATTTTTTATTTAGAATAACTAGATACAAAAATTTTTGCCTAGTTCTAGCGTAATTTTCTTAACGTTAAATAGGTCCCATATATAAGCAGATTGGTATAAATTTATCAGCAGTTCAGGTTAGTTAATTAAAGTTCAAATGGCGCAACGCCAACTGCCTTCATTTTATAGCCTACTTGGGCTATTTCGCCTGACCACGTTTCTGTGCTTATAACACCAGTTACAACGATTGCGTCATACAGGCTGTCTATAGGTACGCCACCTTTAATAGTTACATGCACAATTTGATTTGGCGGCGGTGGCGGTACGTGTATACATGCACCAAAATATGGGACGAGTAAAAACTCAGTAATAATTTCACTGTCACCTTCAAGTGGTACTACAAAGCCAGGTAAGCTTACAGACTGACCGTTTAACGCTTTAACTACAGGTGCGTCTAGATCGGGTTGCACCCAATTTTGATCGCTGCCTTCGTGATTGGCTTGTGCTTGTGTGTTTATTTGCACGTGATTTTTAGGGATTAAGTCTTCCCAAAAAATCTCTTTTGGTGGATTTGCATTACTTGCAAAACTTACGAGTAGCAAATTAAGAATAGTAATGTATTGAAAAGCTGTTTTAAAAAATGTCATGGGATACCTAAAAATTATGTTTTTATACTCATGCCATCGCTGAGAGAATAAAAGTAAGCGCGTGTGGCAGGTACTAAACCAATAATAAAACCAGCTACCATAATAACGCCTATTAATGTGAGTTCATAGTAAGAGAGCATCGCTATATTTACGCTAATACCTGCATGGCTTTGTAGGTAGCCGGCACCTAAATACATAACTAAATAAAATAATGCACAGCCAACTAAGCAGCCTAATAAAGTAGTTAACAGTGACTCTATGCTTATAAGTGTGAATAATTGCCAAGGGCGGGCACCTACCGAACGTAATATAGCAAGCTCACGGCGACGTTGACTTAGGTTTGCAAGCAGTGTGGTTAGCATGCCTAGTAAGCTAACAAGTACGACGATTGCGGAAAATAGTTGCAGTGTTTTTTCTACTATGGCGAGCATTTGCCATAATTCTTTCAGTGTTACGGTGGGCATAATACCAAGCAATGCTTCTTGCTTATATTGATTTATATTGCGCCTAATTTGCAATGTGTATAGCGGTGATTTAAAACCCATTAAAAATGCAGTGATTTGTTTTGGATGTCCTATAAGATCGTCATGTTCGTCATGTTCGTCATGTTCGTCATGTTCGTCATGTTCGTCATGTTCGTCATTTTTGGTGCTAGCTCTGGCATGTATTAAATCGATAGCGGCAAGCGGTATGTGTAACGTTTTATCAACAGGTGTGCCGGTGGGGTTTAAAATACCGACAACTTTAAATGGGTTGTCGTCATGATGATGAAAGCTAGTATTGCCCATACCGTGTGATATAACGATATGATCGCCAAGTTTATAACCTAATTTGTTAGCTACGCTGCTCCCCAGTACAACCTCGTTAATATTTAAAAATGGATGGCCTTGGTTAAAGCTTAAGTTTTGTTTTTTAGCAAAGCGGTAATGTTCAAAGTAGTCAAGAGTAGTGCCAAGTACAGCTTGGCCTTTATGGCTGTCGCCTAGGCTTATAGGTATGCTCCATTTTACGCCTCGCTGATTGGTTATATATTCATAACTTTGCCAGCTTACGCCATTGTTGGTATGGCCAATTCTAAATACCGACGCAAGTAATAATTGAATATCACCAGTGCGTGCGCCCACAATTAAATCAGTGCCTGAAATAGTATTACTAAAACTACTTTTAGCATCAACTCTTACACGCTCAATACTTAGCAATAACATAACGCTAATTGCAATAGTAAACAGTGTTAAAAATACGCTGGCACGACGATTTAATAAGCTTTTATAAGCCAGTTTAGCAAGGATCATATTTGCTCCTGCAAATGGGTTAAATCTATTGAGCGATCGAATAACGGTTTTAAGCTTTCGTCATGACTTACAAATATTAAGGTGCTGTTTAAATGCAATGCCTGTTCAAATAATAACGTTATAAAGCTTTCGCGGTTATTTGCATCAAGTGCTGATGTTGGCTCGTCAGCTATTATTAGCTCAGGGTTACCAATAAAAGCACGGGCTGCTGCAACACGTTGTTGTTGGCCAATACTGAGCTGTGCTACGTTTTTATGATGGTATTGCTCAATTAAGCCAAGTGCGTTTAATAAGCGCTCAGCTTCTTTGTGTAATGTTGTGGCGTGTTTAAGTGCTTGGCTTTGCCGTACTTTAGAAAATTGACACCCTAAAATGACATTTTCGATAGGTGTTAAATAAGGTAATAAATTAAAGTTTTGAAAAATGGTGCCAATATGGTCGGCTCTAAATGCATCGCGCTTGGTATTACTTTGTGTGTTTAGGCATTGATTTAAAATATACACATCACCGCTGGTGGCTGTATTAATTCCCGTAAGTAACGCTAATAAAGTAGATTTTCCTGAACCGCTTGGGCCATATAAAAAAATACGTTCGCCTTTTTCTACAGCCAGCTCTGCAATCCTTAGAGTCGGTTTTTTATCGTTTTTATGCCATTTAAAAGTAACGTTTTTTAGGCTGATCATTAAATGTATACCTGTATAAATCTGACGAAGATAAACTCGGGTTAAGAAACTAACTAAGAGGTTGACCTGTAAATATAATTAAAGTTGCTTTTTGTTAGTCAAAATTTTTAAATGCAAACAAGGCGAATTTACGCGTCAATAGTGGGCCTATTGCAAGTGAATTCAACGCAGTTAGTGTTGAAAATAACTGCTTAAGATTGATTTACTATCCAGAGTTCAGATTATTTAGCTTACGCGTAAAGTTTACCTTATCCCAACGAGCATATAAATATGTGCCTTTATTTGTTTTAAGCATCCGATTGAGCTTTAGGGTTGGCTAGATTATTATACAGCCCACATAACCCCATACCATACTTTGCTCAAAGAGCACCCCTAACCCCGGAGATAGCATGACTAGCTATAAAGTTTTAGATGTAAACGATGATTTACCCATTCGTACCAAAGGTGAAGTACATAGCGGTAAGGTTCGTTCAGTTTATTGGCTAACAGATGAAGACAGCGCGCGATTAATTAGCGACAAAGACTATAAAGTACCTGCAGGCACTGAGCTTGCAATTATGGTTATTTCAGACCGAATTTCGGCGTTTGATTGTATTTGGCAAGGCGAAAACGGGTTAAATGGCGTGCCAGGTAAAGGGATCGCCCTTAACTCGGTTGCATCGCATTGGTTTAAATTATTTGATCAAGCAGGTCTTGCAGGTAACCATATTGTTGATATTCCGCATCCTTACGTATGGATTGTACGCAAAGCCAGTACAGTAAAAGTAGAAGCGATTGCACGCCAATACATTACAGGCAGCATGTGGCGCGATTACGCAAAAGGCGTGCGTAATTTTTGTGGTATTGATTTACCAGAAGGCTTAAAAGCAAACCAAAAGCTTGATAACGTTCTAATTACGCCCTCAACAAAAGGTATTATTGAAGGTGTTGCCGACATTCCACCTGTTGATGATGTAAATATCACGCGTGCTAACATTACTAATAACTTAGATGTATTTAACTTTAAGTCGGCAGATGATGTAACTAAGTACGAAAAACTGCTAGTTGAAGGCTTTAGGTTAATTAGCGATGAGCTTGCAAAGCTTGATCAAATTTTTGTGGATACAAAATTTGAGTTTGGTTATGTGGAAGATTTAAATGGCGCGCAGCAACTTATTTATATTGATGAAGTAGGTACGCCTGATTCGTCACGTATTTGGGATGAAGCTGCTTACAAAGACGGTAAAATTGTTGAAAACTCTAAAGAAGGCTTTCGCCAGTTACTAATTAATAATGTGCCAGAAAGCGATGTATTATTAAATAAAGACCGTATGAGTGAACGTGAACAACTTGCTAAAGATTATATTTTACCAGAATCAGTCATGCTTGAAGTGTCAAATACCTATGTAGGTATTGCGAGTAAAATTGTTGGCAAAGATATTGTTATACCTAGCGATCCTCGCCAAGAAGTAATTGCTATTTTAGATGCTGAATACGGATTGATTGTAAAATAACACGACTAAAGGATGGCTTAACCTAGTTACTCGGTCTTTATTTGTGGTTACTGGGCTATAATTCTTGCAATTAGTGCTCGTCTCTAATTAACTTAGCTTAACGTTAATAGTTTGGTGTTGTTATGTTAGAGCGAGCATTGCAAAAAATTGCAAAAAATCGTTGTTTTTTAGCGATAGGTTTGTTTTTTAGCCATTTTGCTTTGAGCGCAAATATTGATTTAGTTATACAAGACCAACATGGGCAAGCATTACCAGATGCGGTTGTTGAGCTAAATCAAAATAATATAAAGTCTGCTTTTACATCAAAGACGGTTGCGACAATGGATCAAGTTAATAAGCAATTTTCACCTGAATTATTAATTGTTCAAAAGGGGCAGCAAGTAAATTTTCCTAATAGCGATAATATTCGCCATCATGTGTATTCTTTTTCACAAGCCAAGCCTTTTCAGCTAAAATTATATTCAGGGCAACCAAAAGACCCTATTGTATTTGATAAGCCCGGTGTGGTTGTTTTAGGATGCAATATTCATGACTCTATGATTGGCTATATTTATGTGGCAGATAATGATCTTGTTTATAAAACAGATGAAAGAGGGCGTGTTACTTTGCCAGCCACTTCTTCTGAGGTGACTGTATGGCATCCTCTTCAGCGTGCCGCATTGGAGAATAAAAAAATAATTACTATTAATTCTCAAACTCAGCTTTTAATAACCATAAATACTTCGGTCCCAGAGCTTCGAAATACATTTGGCAGTAAATTTAAGGCCCAAAATGACTAATAGTTTAAAAAACCGTATAACCATACTCTGCGTTGGCTTAGTGCTATTAACCACTGTGGTTAGCTTATTTAGTTTTTGGTGGTCTACGAGTAAATTCCAAGAAGAAAAAGTTAACCAAGATATAAGCGTTGCCCAAAGTGTATACAAGCAATACTTAAAGTCAAAAGAGAGCCTATTATTAACCGCCGCTAAAGTACTTACCTCTGACTTTGGCTTTAAACAAGCTGTTGCTACACGAGACGCCGGTACAATAAGTAGCGTATTATTTAACCACAGTCAGCGTATAAACGCCGAGCTAATGTTGTTAATTGATTTGTCGGGTAAATTAATTTCGGCTAATACTAGCGAAGATATTTACGGGCACGATTTACAGCCGCTAATGAAAGAATTATTAAGTACTTCGGAGCAATCTAGTTTTGTTGTTTTAAATAACGAACTTTACCAAGTGATTTTACTTCCCGTTAAAGCGCCACGTACAGTTGCTTATAGTTTAGTCGGATTTAAAATAAATAACGAAGTGGCCGCCGAGCTTAAAAGCTTAACAGGTATGGATGTAAGCTTTATAGGCAGTGCGGATAATTTAGTTATTAGCTCTTTAGTTAAACGCCCAACCCCTTTTGAACCTGTGAACTATTTTAATACATTAACCACATCACGCTTTTTTGGTGAATATTTAGTGTATCGCAATCGTGATATTGATTTACCGTCGCTACTTTCTCACCCAATTGTTATTTTACTCAGTGCCGATTTAACGCAAAGTTACAGTGATTTTGAAAAGCTATTTTTTACATTAATGATATTGGCTATTTTAACCATGTTTGTAGGTGTTATAACAAGTAGCTTATTAGCAAATAACCTTACTACTCCTTTATCTCAACTCGCTGTTATTGCTAGGCAATTTGCACAAGGTAACTATAGTTTCGAATTTAAAGGAAAAAAACAAAGTACAGAAATAACGACCCTAGTTGATGCATTTAATAGCATGGGTAACGATATTAATGAACGTGAGAAACAAATTAGTTTTCAGGCTCGCCATGACTCCCTTACAGGGTTTTATAATCGTTCAGCAATGCTAGATGTGTTGGGGGATGAATTAGATGCAACGAATGAATACACACTTGTTGCTATTGATATTAAGGGTTTGCGACACATAAACGATAAGTTAGGCCCTCGTGTTGGGGATGATTGTTTAAAAGCGGTAGCAAGTCGTATTAGTGAGTTTTCTGATGAGCTAGGTGGTTTTCATGCGCGAATTGGCGGCGATGAATTTTTAACGGTATTCCCAGCAACTGCAGCACAAGAGCTAAAAAGTGGCATTGACGGCTTAATGATGCAGTTACAGGCTTGCTATACCATTCAAAAGTTAAAAATTAATTTACGGTTTAGTGCCGGTATTGTGCAATACCCAGCGCAAGGTATTACTAGCGATGATTTAATGCGCCGTGTATTGATTGCTGTCGACAGTGCTGCGAGCGATCATGAAAGTATTCATTATTATCAAAGTGGCGAAGATGAGGCGCATTTAGAGCGCTTAATAATGCTTGATGAGTTAAAACAAGCAATTATTGACGATGATGGCCAATTATTTATGACCTATCAGCCTAAGTTGCATATGAAAACGCAAAAAATCGATAAAGTTGAGTCGCTTATACGCTGGCAACGAAAAGATGGTAGCTGGGTTAATCCAGAGCTATTTATTGATTTAGCTGAGCAGTCGGGGCTTATTGTTGAGCTAACCGCGTGGGTGGTTAATACCGTTGTTGCACAGGTAGCTAACTGGCAATCAAAAGGCATTGAGTTACAAGCCGCTATTAATGTATCGGCGCAAGATATTGCCTTTTCGGGATTTCATTCAGCTTTGGTCAGTACGCTTGAAAAACATAAAGTAGACCCTAAGTTGATTACGATTGAACTTACCGAGCGCGATATGATCGAAAATGAAGAGAAAGGTATTAAAGCACTCGAAAACTTAAAGGCAATTGGCGTTAAAATATCACTGGACGATTACGGCGTAGGGCAAACGTCACTTGGGCGCTTAAAAATGCTACCTATTGATGAGTTAAAATTAGATAAGTGTTTTATTTTAAAACTTGATGAGTCACAAAAAGATCAGTTTATTGTGCAGTCTTCGATTACGTTAGGTCATCAATTAGGGTTTTCTGTTGTTGCTGAAGGGGTCGAAACATTGGGGTCTTTAGAGTTGCTTAAAAATATGCAATGCGATCATGCACAAGGCTATTATTTAAGTAGACCGTTAAAAGCTGAATTACTTGAAGAATGGCTTCTAGATCATTATGTATCACATTAAATATTGGAGCGTAGTTGCCTTTTGTTTAATGAGTTTACCGTGTGTAGCCAGCAGTGGAAAACTGCTTGCTACTCCTGGTGTGTCTCAAATTGAAGGCAATGCGGGTGGAGGCATTGTACCTTGGGCGCAACTAGCTGGTTATGCCAGTGATGATGAGTTTTCGATAAATGGCTTTTGTAGCCGGGCAGATGTAACCGATTACACTCTTGATGTGTGCGGTGCCCAGTTAAACTTGTTTAATCGTGTTGAATTTAGTTACGCAATACAGCAATTTGATGTACCGGCATTCAATGCGCAGATAGAGCAAAATATTAGCGGCGTTAAAGTTCGTTTATATGGGGATATTGTTTACAGTGAGTGGCCACAATTAAGTGCAGGCATTTTACATAAATCACTGGATGATGGTTCTATTGCACAGTTAGTTGGCGCGAAAAGTACCAGTGGAACCGATTTTTATTTAGCGGCCAGTAAATTACATTTAGGCGCGATTGCAGGTTACAACTGGTTTTGGAACTTAACGACACGCTACAGCGAAGCAAACGAATTAGGCTTGCTAGGCTATGGTGGTGAAAGCGACAGTACTAGGGTGTTGTTTGAAGGCAGTACTGCACTTTTTTTAAGCCGTGAATTGGCCGTAGGTGTTGAGTATCGTCAAAAAGCGAATAACCTTAATTTAGGCGAACAAGATTGGAAAGATGTATTTGTGGCTTGGATACCAAATAAGTACGTGAGTATAACAGCGGCTTATTTAGACTTAGGACGCATTGCCGGTGCTAATGATCAAACTGGTTGGTATTTTTCGGTAACAGGGTATTGGTGATGCAAAATATAGCCTTATTTTTATTATGCGCAGGGTTATTAGTAGGCTGTGCAAATAAACCTGCACTGTCGCTTTATCAGCAGTTAGATGGAAAAGCAGGTATAGCTAAGCTTGTTGATAGTTTTATCTATCAAATAGGTAACGACGAGCAAGTATTTCATTACTTTGAACACGCTAATATTACGCATTTTCGTGATGGTTTTATTTCCCATATGTGTATGTTATTTGAAGGCCCATGTGAGTACAGAGGCGATTCTATGATTGCTATTCATACGGGTATGAATATATCGGAAAAAGACTTTAATCATGTGGTTGATTTACTTGTTAACGCAATGAATGAGCAAAATATTAGTTATAACGTGCAAAATAAAATACTTTCAAAAATGGCACCACTACGTGGTGGAATAATAAAAATATAAGTACCTTGGTTTTTGTTATGTGGCTTTCAATGTAGAATATAAAGAAAACAACTGTGGCGATACTATGAATATAATTTTTGACACTCAAAGCCTTTATTACCTTCCTCAGTACATTCCAGTATTTAAAAAGTTATGCGAAAAAGGCATTAAAAGTCAGTTTGTTTTTTATAAAAATAGTCATCAGGATTTGATTCAAGGTGTTATAGATAACTACAATTTAGAACATATATGGGTTGAAAATCAGCTACAAGCTATTGATTACTACGAGCAAAAAAAATCTGATTGGGTATTTTTTGCTAACTCATTTTGCCATCTAGAACGTTTACATAAGGTATCTAAAAGTGCTCAGCTTGGACATGGGATCGGCCCTAAATCAAGTTATTACACTAAATCTAGCCAAGCTATGACTGTACGTTTTGTAGAAGGTGAATACAGATTAAGCCGCTTACAGAGTATGTACCCTGATGATACGTTTATTGATGTAGGTTTTTGTAAATTAGATCCTATTTTTAATAATGAAGAAATTGATGGAGCACTCTCATTAGAAGGCTTTAGTGATAAAAAGCAGACCATTTTGTATGCGCCAACATTTTATCCAAGTAGCTTAGAACTGTTTCCTGAAAATTGGCCTGAACATTTTAGTGATTACAATATTTTAATAAAGCCTCATTATTTTTCGATTAGTAAAGAAAAGTATAAATGCCATTTAGCGCTGCTAAATCACTGGTCTACTTTCCCAAATGTTTATTTGGCTAAGGTTGAGGATTATTCTCTGGTGCCTTTTTTAGATAAAGCCGACTTGTTGATTAGTGATGCATCGTCAGCTTTATTTGAATTCGCACTATTAAATAAGCCGGTTATTTGGTGTGATTTTTTAAAGTTGAGATGGAGCTATAAAGGAATTTTTTCTTTTCGTTTTAAAAAACGTATGGACCGAGATTACGGGGAATACGCAAATATTGCAGTGCATGCTAGCAAATATAAAAATCTAAAAAAATTAGTTGTAGAACAATTAGCTAAACCAGAAAAGCTAGCTAATACTAGGTTGGCTTTATCGGAAAAACTCGCGGGCAAGTTAGACGGCAAAGCGAGCCAAAGAATTGTTGAGTACGTAATTGAAAATAACTAGGCTAACGGGACGTTACTATATTTTATAAAAGGATTTTTTAAATTGAAAAATAATAAACTAGGTTTGTTAAATGAAAAAAATTGGATATACAACGGGTGTTTTTGACTTATTTCATATTGGTCATTTAAATATTCTTAAAAGAGCAAAATTAGAGTGTGATTACCTAATTGTAGGTATAACAACGGATGAGTTAAGCCAGTCAGCTAAAAATAAAAAGCCAGTAATTCCCTTTCAAGAACGCATGGAAATAGTTGAAGCAATTAAGTTTGTTGACGAAGTTGTGCCGCAGGTTAATTATGATAAAGAAGAAGCGTGGAACAATTTAAAGTTTGATAAAATGTTTGTTGGTGATGACTGGAAGGGCACTGAAAAGTGGCAAAAGATTGAAGCTGACTTTGCAAAGTTTAATGTAGAGATATGTTACTTTTCGTATACATCTCATACGTCGAGTACAATGTTAAGAAACGTATTAGATAAAATAAATAACACGAAATAAATCATGAAAAACCTTATCTCCTGCCAGCAATTACAAACGCAACTTAATGACCCTGCATTAGTGATATTTGATGCAGGTATGCTGCGCCCTGGCATTGTAGGTACTTATATACCAAAAGCTATGCTCCCTAATGCTAAACGTTTTGATATAAAAAACGAACTGGCTGATAGGTCAAACCCGCTACCAAGTACGATATGCAGCGAGCAGCAATTTACTCATGTTATGCAAAATGCAGGCGTAAATAACAATTCGTTTATAGTTGTATACGAAGATGGCGGTTTATTTAGCGCAGCAAGAGCATGGTGGATGTTTAAAGCTATGGGGCATCACAATGTTAAAATACTCAGCGGTGGTCTTAAAAAGTGGTTGGAGTACGGCTACGACGTACAACAAAGTTATAGCGAGGCTGTAAGTGCTGGTGATTTTGCGGCAAGCTATAATTGTGAGTATTTTATTAATAGTCAACAAGTGCTTAACGCAATAGATGATCCTAATACTTTATTGCTTGATGCACGTGCTTATAAGCGTTTTACTGGTGAAGAAAGTGAACCTCGTAAAGGTATGCGTAGCGGGCATATCCCAAATAGTCGCTCGTTACCTTTTATGGATTTACTTAATAAAGGTGAAGCCAAACCACTTACTGAAATTAAAGCGATATTTAATGACGTAGTCGGTGATGCGCAGCAGTTACAATTTAGCTGTGGCTCAGGTATTACGGCGTGTGTTTTAGCGTTATTGGCTACTGAATGTGGGTACAAAAATTTAAGTGTTTACGATGGCTCGTGGAGTGAATGGGGCGCAAGTGATTCGTTTCCAATTGCTACGAACGAGACATAAAACAGCTGTAGACGTAGAGCTTGCTCACGTTAAAAGCGCAGCTTTTGCGGTTTAATTTACAAGCTTCGCTAGTCCGTCTGCAATCTACTCATCTACAGATAAATTTAACACCGAGTAAAGATTAGCTGTAGACGTAGAGCTTGCTCACGTTAAAAGCGCAGCTTTACGGTTTAATTTACAAGCTTCGCTAGTCCGTCTGCAATCGACTCATCTACAGATAAATTTAACACCGAGTAAAGATTAGCTGTAGACGTAGAGCTTGCTCACGTTAAAAGCGCAGCTTTGCGGTTTAATTTACAAGCTTCGCTAGTCCGCC
>NZ_JJNZ01000071.1 GCF_000690055.1 Pseudoalteromonas fuliginea | reverse complement strand
TGTATTACTGAACTCGTCTAATCGGGGGTTATTCTTGGATTTTTCTAAACGTATTTACAACCCACTTCGCAAATAAATCAAGTGGGTGATTAGGTATGTTGGATTCGTGTTGTACTAAGTAGTATTTATCTTTAGTTGTTAAAGGCTGTTCAAATAATTTATACAGCCACTTCTCATCTAACCAACTTTGACTAATTGGCAGTGGAATAAGCGCAATGCCCATGCCTTGCTGCGCAGCACGTGCTACACCAAACATACTGTCTATTTGGATAATTTGCGAAGGAGAAAAGTCATCAATGCCTGCTTTTTCAGCCCATTGATGCCACGCCCAAGGACGCGCTTTATGTAGAATTAGCGGAACTTGGTTTAGTGCTTTACGATGATCATTTTTCCACTGATTGAGCAGTTTTTCATTACACGCAGGGATATATTCAAGATTAAATAATTCAGTTACTAAGCCTTCAGTAGGTTTACTAGAGGACAATACAATAGACAAATCGCTATGCCGTGTTATTTCTTTGCGTGTTTTAAGCGTATCCATTTGTAAATTAATATTAGGATGCTCTGTCGTCCACTCACTTAATTTAGGCATAAGTAGTTCGCTTGCAAAAAACTCAGGCAAGGTAATTGTTAAATTAGTGTTTTGTTGCATCTGGCTAAACTCGTTAATGGTACCTTCTAACATGGTAATGATAGGAGATACGGCATCAAAAAAGTTTTTACCAGCTGTTGTTAAACTTATTGAGCGTGTTTTACGCTGAAAAAGTTCAATACCAAGCTGTTCTTCAAGTTGTTTTATTTGATGGCTTACTGCCGAAGGTGTTAAGTACAGCTCATTAGCTGCATGCTTAAAACTTAGGCTTCTTGCTGCAAAGCAAAAAGATCGAAGGCCACGAATAGGAGTTTGCATGTTTTCCAGTATTAAGTTGTTTATATAGCCTAGTATAGGCAAAAATCGAACCAGTTAGTAATGTTAGTAATTTCAACAAGTTAAAATTACTCATAGAGCAAGTTCACAAAAGTGGTGCATGATAACAACAAAGTAGTGCAAATGCTCTAGCTAACTAATCATCTATTTATGCAACTATTATAGATAAAAATTTACTACAGATGTATGAATTAGCCTAAAAATAATGCAAAAGGACAAAAAAAATCCCTCTTGCGAGGGATTTTGGGTAACTCAGCGCCATTGGCACTGGGAATGAGGTCGGTACAGGGTAAAGCGTTATTTTTAAGCTAAAGCCTAAAAAACCATTTCTGGAACTTCACCGTCAACAAGTAATTTACCTGCTGTTTTACTAATGATTTCATCAACAGATACGCCCGGAGCACGTTCTAATAGATGAAATGCGCCGTCTTTAACTTCTAATACGGCTAAATCTGTTACTATTTTTTTTACGCAATTAACGCCAGTAAGCGGTAAAGAGCAGGCCTCTAATAGTTTAGAGTCACCATGCTTACTTGCATGGGTCATAGTAACAATAATATTTTTCGCGCCAGCGACTAAATCCATCGCGCCACCCATGCCTTTAATCAGCTTTTTAGGGATCATCCACGATGCGATGTTACCGTTCTGGTCAACTTCAAATGCACCCAGAACGGTTAAGTCTACATGACCACCCCGTATCATGGCAAAACTATCTGCACTATTAAATATGGCTGCACCTTTGGCTGCTGTCACGGTTTCTTTACCCGCGTTAATCATATCGGCGTCTAGCTCTGCTTTAGTGGGGTACGGGCCCATGCCTAAAAGGCCATTTTCGGACTGTAACATAACTTCAATATCATCTGGTACATAGTTTGCGACGAGTGTCGGAATTCCTATGCCCAAATTTACGTAGTAACCATCTTGAAGTTCTTGTGCAACGCGCATTGCAACTTGTTCACGTGATAATGCCATAATTATGCTCCTGCTTAATCTCGTGTTGTTACACGTTCAATGCGTTTTTCAAAGCTGCCTTTAATAACGCGATTTACAAAAATACCCGGGGTATGAATTTGGCTTGGTTCAAGCTCACCCGGCTCTACAATTTCTTCTACTTCGGCAACGGTAATTTTGCCTGCTGTTGCAGCCATTGGATTAAAGTTCATGGCGGTGTGTCTAAACACTAAATTACCAAAGCGGTCGGCTTTCCACGCTTTAACAATAGCAAACTCACCCGTTATAGATTCTTCTAAAATATACGGGCGACCATTAAACTCTTTTACGTCTTTGCCCTCAGCCACAGGAGTACCGTAACCGGTGGCGGTGTAAAACGCAGGTATACCCGCGCCACCAGCACGCATTTTTTCAGCTAATGTACCTTGAGGCGTAAGCTCTACATCAATTTCGCCACTTAATAACTGCTGCTCGAATAGGGCGTTTTCGCCAACGTATGAGGCAACTACTTTTTTAATTTGTTTGTCTTGTAATAAAATACCTAAACCAAAGTCATCAACACCACAGTTATTAGATACTACGGTTAAGTTTTTTGTTTGCATGTGCTTAATTTGTTTAATTAAGCCCTCAGGAATACCACATAAACCAAAACCACCGGCAATAATGGTATCGCCGTCTTTTAATCCTTCCATTGCAGCTTCGTAACTAGAAACTACCTTATCAAAACCGGCCATGAGTCTCTCCTCATTGTGTGCTATTTATTGTTAACTATCGTGAATCATCATTTCATAAGATAGCTATTTAACCTGAACTCTGGTTAATAGATTTACTAACATATGAATCAGGGTGATATTTAAATTTATTTTCTCTAGCCAGAGATTTTCAGTGAAAACAAGGCGAATTTACGCGTCAATAGCTGGCCTATTGCAAGTAAATTCAACGCAGTTAGTGCTGAAAATAGCTGCTCGAGATAGATTTATTATCCAGAGCTCAGGTTATTTTGTGTGTAGTGCCACAGATACTTTGCTCACAGGTTGCTTACCAAGTGCTTTGGTTATTTCCCAGCCAGCGTCACTTAACCTTTGTAAATCAATTGAGTGTTCAATGCCAAGCCCTTGCAGTAAGTAAACTACATCTTCGGTGGCAACATTTCCTGACGCCCCCTTAGCATAAGGACAGCCACCAAGGCCCGCAACTGCCGCGTCAACCGTTGCAATACCTAGGCTTAAAGCTGCGTAAATATTTGTGAGCGCTTGGCCGTATGTATCATGAAAATGCACGGCCAACTTGGTTTTATCAATGTGCGTTAAAAGTAACTCGATTAATTGCGTTACTTTTTTTGCGGTGCCAACACCTATGGTATCGCCAAGGCTTACTTCGTAACAGCCTAAATCTAATAGCTTTTGCGATACACTTAGTACTGCTTGCGGGTTAATTTCACCCTCATAGGGGCAACCGAGTACACAGCTTACATAACCACGTACACGAATATTATTAGCTTTAGCAAACGCCATTACTTCGCTAAAACGTTCAATACTTTGCTCAATTGAGCAGTTGATATTTTTTTGACAAAACGACTCACTTGCAGCGGTAAATATAGCAAATTCTTTAATGCCAACAGCGTGCGCTGCTTGTGCACCTTTTAAGTTAGGTGTAAGGGCGCTTAAATTTACATTGGGTAAATCAAGGGCTGATATTACATCCGCTGAGTCTGCCATTTGTGGCACCCATTTAGGGGAGACAAACGCGCCAGCTTCAATATCTTTTAAACCTGCAGAACTTAGGGCGTTAATAAGCGCTACTTTATCGGCTGTGCTTACTGTTTTTTCGTTTTGTAGGCCGTCTCGCGCGCCAACTTCAACAATACGTACTTTACTTGGAAAGGCACTCATTATGCACCTTCCTCAGTTGTATCTTCTACTATAGCAAGCAGAGCACCATGCGTTACTAATTCGCCTTCACCAAAACAGTAGCTTTTTAAAATGCCGTCGTGTGGTGCGTTAAGCGTGTATTCCATTTTCATGGCTTCAATAATAACAACCGCATCACCTTTGGTAATTGTGCTACCAATGTCAATTAAGTGTTTTACTACCGTGCCATTGAGCGGGGCGGCAAGTGGCAGTGCTTCGCTTTCGTGAGAACTAATATAATGTTTATCAACTAGCTCAAACTTAGTTTGCAGTGCTTTATTCATAACAGTGACAAAATTGCCACCAGTACTATTGCCAACAGTATTATTACCTACATTATTTACATGCGCGCTATGTTTTTCACCGTTAATAAATACAGTGCACAGATTATTATTTAATGTGCCTTGTAGTTTAAATACATGCTCGTTATGCGTAATACTATAACCCGCTGTGGTTTTTATAGCGCTTAGCTGTAAATCGGCAAAAGGGACTTTAATTACTTGTGGTGCATTGAGTGTAAAACCACTCAGCTGTTGCCACGGGCTTGCACTGTATTGCGCATTTTGGGTGTTAGTTAGCGATTCTAAATATGCAAAAGCACCAATAAGCTGACTTGCTTGTAATAACGATTCGTTAACCGCAACTAACGAGTCGCCTTGCTCTGCAATAAAGTGTGTACTTGGCGCACCTTGTTTAAAGGTAGGGTGGCTTGCTAAATTATGTAAAAAGCCAATGTTAGTGCTAAAACCCGCTAAATGAAATTGCTCAAGAGCGTGTTGTAAACGGCTCAGTGCTTGTTCGCGATTGTCGTCGTGCACAATAAGTTTTGCAATCATCGGATCGTAAAATGGGCTGATTTCGTCGCCTTGTGCAATGCCTGTATCAATGCGTACAAATTCGCTGTTAAGGGGTGTATGTAACGCTTCAATAGTGCCCGAGCACGGGATAAAGTCGTTAGCTGGATCTTCTGCGTATATACGCGCTTCAAAGCTATGACCCTGCAATTGAATATCGCTTTGTGCCAGAGGCAATGTTTGCCCACCCGCAATATTAATTTGCCAGTTGACTAAATCTACACCGGTTACCATTTCGGTCACAGGGTGCTCTACTTGAAGGCGCGTATTCATTTCCATAAAGAAAAATTCATCGCCACACAGTAAAAACTCAACCGTACCAGCGCCTCTATAATTTATAGCCAGTGCACAACGTACAGCCGCTTCGCCCATTTCTTTGCGTAGTTCGTCAGATAAACCCGGAGCAGGGGCTTCTTCAATTACTTTTTGATGACGACGTTGTAAAGAACAATCACGATCACCTAAATAAACACAGTTACCATGGTTATCCGCAAACACTTGCACTTCAACATGGCGAGGTTGGTTTACGTAGCGCTCAAGCAATACTAAATCGTTACCAAAACCGGCAATTGCTTCACGTTGCGCACCTTGTAGTGCGCTCATAAAGTCTTTTGCTTTTTGTACAACGCGCATACCTTTACCACCGCCACCAAAGGCCGCTTTAATGAGTACAGGGTAGCCAATTTTTTCAGCTTCACTTTGTAAAAAAGCAGGGTCTTGTTTATCGCCGTAATAACCAGGTACTAATGGCACATTAGCAGCTGCCATTATTTCTTTAGCGCGGGTTTTAGACCCCATTGCTTCAATACTGCTTGCTGGTGGCCCTATAAAAGCAATGTTATTAGCTTCGCAGGCTTTAGCAAATTCGCTGTTCTCAGATAAAAAACCATAGCCTGGGTGAATACAATCAGCGCCGCAGTCTTTGGCAACTTGCAAAATTTTGTCTGCTACTAAATACGAATCTTTACTTGGCGCAGCACCAATATGGTAAGCCTCGTCAGCCATTTTTACGTGCTGGGCATGTTTGTCTGCATCAGAGTAAACCGCGACCGTGGTTAAGCCCATTTGTTTTGCGCTGCGCATTACTCGGCACGCAATTTCTCCACGATTGGCAATCAGTATTTTTTGTAATCGTTGTGTGTTCATAATCAATCCTACAGTTGCCAAGCGGGTGAGCGTTTATCAAAAAAAGCACTTAGCCCTTCTTGACCTTCTTCAGATACGCGAATTTTTGCAATACGCTCAGCGGTAAGCTCAATGAGTTCATCGGTAATTTCTTTATTTGCTACATCGTTAATTAATGCTTTTGCGGCTTTTACTGCAACAGGTCCGTTATCAATTAGTGTTTGCAGCATATTATCGAGTGCACAGTCTAAATTACCGGTTACTTGATGAATTAAACCAAGTTGCTTAGCAGTATGTGCATCAAACACTTCAGCCGTTAAAAAGTATCTGCGAGCAGCGCGTTCACCAATGGCTTTAATGACATACGGGCTAATAACAGCCGGAATAAGGCCCAGCTTTACTTCGCTTAAACAAAATTGCGCATCATCTTTACTAAGGGCTATATCGCAACAAGCTATTAAGCCTAACGCTCCGCCAAACGCAGCGCCTTGTACAGCACATATGGTTGGGTTAGGGGAGGTCGCTAACACCTGCATTAATTTAGCGAGTTGCAAGGAGTCGGCAAGGTTATCGGCGTAATTGTTATCAGCCATTGATTTCATCCAGGCTAAATCGGCACCGGCTGAAAAGTGTTTACCCTCAGTTTTTAAAACCAACGCACGAATATCAAGCGTATTTGCATGTTCAATACACTGAATAAGTTCGTGTATTACTTCACTGTTAAATGCATTTCTTTTTTCTGGGCGACTTAACACAAGTACAGCCACATTAGATTTTGTTATTTGTAGTGTTACTGACATTTTGCGCTCCGGTTACATTCTAAATACGCCAAATTTCGAATCACGTTTTGGTGCGTTATTCGCAGCCGTTAACGCAAGCCCTAATACATTACGCGTATCGGCAGGGTCTATAATGCCGTCATCCCACAAGCGTGCGCTTGCGTAGTACGGATGACCTTGCTCTTCGTACTGATCAATAATTGGCTTTTTAAAATCACTGATTTCTGGCTCGCTCATGGTTTGGCCTTTGCGTGCTAAACCATCTTGTTTAACTTGCGCCATTACACCGGCTGCTTGCTCGCCGCCCATTACCGAAATACGGGCATTAGGCCACATCCACATCATGGTTGGTTCAAATGCGCGGCCACACATACCGTAGTTACCTGCGCCGTATGAGCCGCCAATAAGTACTGTGAATTTAGGAACATCAGCACACGAAACAGCCATCACCATTTTAGCGCCGTGCTTAGCAATACCTTCGGCTTCGTATTTTTTACCCACCATAAAGCCGGTAATATTTTGTAAAAATACTAAAGGAATATTGCGCTGAGCACACAGTTGAATAAAGTGCGCGCCTTTTTGCGCCGACTCACTAAATAAAATGCCGTTATTAGCCACTATGCCAACAGGATTGCCGTAAATACTGGCAAAACCGGTGACCAGCGTTTCACCAAAGTAACGTTTAAATTCATCAAATGATGAGTCGTCCACTGTGCGCGCTATTACTTCGCGTACATCAAACGGCTTTTTAAGGTCGGTGCCTACAATGCCGTAAAGCTCGTTTATATCGTAACGGGGTGGTTTTACATCATCTAGAAGAGGGGCCGTAGGGCGTGTGTAATTAATACGCTCAATACATTGGCGCGCAATAGACAGCGCATGAGCATCGTTTTCAGCGTAGTGATCGGCAACACCCGAAATTTTACAGTGCACATCGGCGCCGCCTAACTCTTCAGCGGTTACTTCTTCGCCTGTTGCTGCTTTTACAAGGGGCGGGCCGGCTAAAAATATAGTGCCTTGATCTTTTACAATAATGCTTTCGTCTGCCATTGCAGGTACGTACGCACCACCTGCGGTACATAATCCCATTACCACGGCAATTTGTGGGATACCTTTACCCGACATACGGGCTTGATTGTAAAAAATACGACCAAAATGCAGCTTATCCGGAAATACATCATCTTGCTCTGGCAGATTTGCACCGCCCGAATCCACCAAATAAATACACGGTAAGTGGCAACGCTCTGCGATGTCTTGTGCGCGTAAATGCTTTTTAACGGTAAGCGGAAAATATGTACCGCCTTTAACCGTGGCATCGTTTGCAATAATCATGCATTCAACGCCTTTAACACGGCCAATACCGGCTACAACGCCTGCACAAGGTATTGCTTGTTCGTACACACCAAAGGCAGCAAATTGTGAAATTTCTAAAAACGGTGAGCCTTCATCAATTAATGTACTTATACGGTCGCGAACAAATAATTTACCACGGCCTTCGTGGCGCTCCTTTAATGCAGCGCCTCCGCCTTGGCTAATTGTTGCTACTTTATCGCGTAAATCATCCACCAGCGCTGACATATTTTTATGGTTTTGCACAAACGTTGGGTCGTGAGGATTAACGCTCGATTTTAAAATAGTCATGGTTTAATCCTTAACGGCTTTCAGTGAAAAGTTCGCGGCCAATAAGCATGCGGCGTATTTCTGATGTACCTGCACCAATTTCGTATAATTTAGCGTCACGAAGAAGACGGCCCGTTGCGTATTCGTTTATGTAGCCATTGCCACCTAAAATTTGAATCGCATCAAGTGCCATTTTAGTTGCAAGCTCAGCTGCGTATAAAATTGCACCAGCGGCATCTTTACGGGTTGTTTCGCCTCGGTCACACGCTTTAGCTACCGTATATACGTATGAGCGGGCAGCATTCATTTGTGTATACATGTCGGCTACTTTACCCTGAATTAACTGAAATTGACCAATCGGGGTATCAAACTGTTTACGCTCATGAATGTACGGCACCACTATGTCCATACACGCTTGCATTATGCCAAGCGGGCCCGCTGCAAGTACTACGCGTTCGTAATCAAGGCCACTCATAAGTACTTTAACGCCTTCGTTTAAGTTACCTAAAATATTCTCTTCTGGCACTTCGCAGTTTTCAAATACTAGCTCACAGGTGTTTGAGCCGCGCATGCCCAGTTTGTCGAGCTTTTGCGCTGTTGAAAAACCAGGAAAGTTGCTCTCAACAATAAACGCGGTAATGCCTTTAGCGCCGGCGTTTAAATCTGTTTTAGCGTAAATAACTAATGTGTGTGCATCTGGGCCATTGGTGATCCACATTTTATTACCGTTTAAAATGTACTTATCGCCTTTTTTTTCGGCTTTGAGTTTCATCGATACAACGTCAGAGCCCGCATTAGGCTCGCTCATTGCAAGAGCACCAATGTGCTCGCCACTAATAAGCTTTGGTAAGTATTTTTCTTTTTGAGCTTGTGACCCGTTACGGTTAATTTGATTAACGCACAGGTTTGAATGTGCTCCATAGCTTAACCCTATAGAGGCACTGGCACGGCTAATTTCTTCCATAGCAATAACATGTTCTAAGTAACCTAAACCGGCGCCGCCAAGTTCTTCAGATACGGTCATACCTAGTACGCCCATTTCGCCCATTTGAGTCCAAAGTTGATTTGGGAAAGCGTTATCTAAGTCCGTTTTTTCAGCAAGCGGGGCAATCTCCTGACTCGCAAAACTGTTTACGTGGTCGCGGATCATATCGGCGGTTTCGCCAAGGCCAAAGTTCATTTCTTTATATAGTGAAATAGTGCTCATGATTCATTCCTGTGTGACGTGTGTGTTGTCAGTGTGTTTTTATTTTAAAAATAAACTTACTCGTCTATTTTATTAAGCGTGTCTCTACAGCGGCGCTCGGCCGTCACCAACTCCATAAGAACAACTTTAATGTCGTCCATTTGTTGAGATAGGTCTGCTTTTTTTTCTGATATAAGGTCAAGCATAGTAACCAACTGCTTAGCGCTTGATTTATCTGCGTCGTACAGTTCAAACAAACGACCGGTTTCGGCCAATGTAAACCCAAGGCGCTTACCACGTAATATTAGTTTTAAACGCACTTTATCGCGTTTTGAATAAATACGGGTTTGACCATTACGTTCTGGAGTTATTAACCCTTGGTCTTCGTAAAAGCGAATAGAGCGGGTTGTAATGTCAAATTCTTTAGCGAGTTCGCTAATGCTAAATGTTTGTTCATTACTGGCCGGCATTTTGGCTGAGCTTGCAAAGTTTGTTTGATTATCTGGTTTCATAATTGTATTTACCTCATTCGAATAACCCCAATATAAGTGAAGTTTACGTAAAGGTAAAGCTTGGTGTGGTTTGAAACTATTTATAAAGGAATGTTTAAGTGAAGTATTGGTTTATATTATTAATATTCAATGGGTTATTTTTATTTCATCAGTGTAGTCTAACCGATGGAAAATAATCCTTACACTTATAAAACTAAAAATTAAGCTGTTTTTAGTTGACGTTGGCGTAAACGTTAGTATTGTGTAAGGGTATTAAATAATAAATGAATACTAAATTAATAGAGCAAATATACTAACAACTATTTGCATATAAATACAATGGAGTTAGTTATGACTTTAGAATCAGTGGTAATTGTAGCAGCAAAACGCACCCCAATAGGTGGTTTTATGGGAGCGTTAAGTGATGCGCAGTCTACCGAGCTTGGCGCAACCGCCATTGCAAGTGCACTTGCACAAACTGGTTTAGCTAATGATGCAATAGACGAAGTAATTATGGGCTGCGTATTACCAGCAGGCCTTGGACAAGCACCCGCACGCCAAACAATGTTAAAAGCAGGCCTTGCACTTAGCACTGGCGCTACAACAATTAACAAAGTATGTGGCTCTGGTTTAAAAGCGGCCATGCTTGCAAACGATTTAATTAAAGCGGGCTCTATTCAATCTGCTATTGCTGGTGGCATGGAGAGCATGACAAACGCACCGTACTTTATACCAAAAGCGCGTGGCGGAATGCGCATGGGGCATGGCGAAATAAAAGATCACATGATGAGCGATGGCCTTGAAGATGCTTACGACAACAAAGCTATGGGTTGTTTTGCACAAGACACCGCCGACGAATACGGCATTGGTCGCGAGCAAATGGATGCGTTTGCATTAGGCTCATTAAGTAAAGCTAAAGCCGCGATACAAAACGGTAGCTTTGATAACGAAGTTGCACCCCATACAATGCAAACACGCAAAGGCGATGTAACAGTATCGATTGATGAGCAACCAGGCAACGCCCGCCCAGAAAAAATTCCTACCTTACGTGCTGCTTTTAAAAAAGACGGCACTATTACAGCCGCTAATTCATCGTCAATTTCAGATGGTGGCGCAGCGCTTATATTAATGAGCGAATCAAAAGCAAAAGAGCAGGGCTTAACACCGCTTTGTAAAATTGTAGCGCACAGCACGCATTCTCAAAAACCAAGTGAATTTACAGTAGCGCCAGTAGGGGCTATGAACAGCGTGCTTGAAAAAGCAGGTTGGGCTGTAAACGACGTTGACCTTTGGGAAATTAACGAAGCATTTGCCATGGTAACCATGCTGGCTATTAACGAGTTAAAACTTGATGAAAGCAAAGTAAACGTTAACGGCGGTGCATGTGCACTTGGCCACCCAATTGGTGCAAGCGGCGCGCGTATTTTAGTAACGCTTATTCATGCCCTTAAAAACCGAGGCCTTAAAAAAGGTATTGCGTCTTTATGTATTGGTGGCGGTGAAGCGGTTGCTATGGCCGTAGAAGCGTATTAACTAGGTATTAAATAGCTATAAGAAAGCTGTACGAATAACTACAAAAGCGCTGCACTAATAATGCTAACAAAGCGGCGCTACCAATTTTAAAAGAGAACACACAACTCACACACTAGGATTTAATCATGCACCAAGTACCACTACTTATTAATGGCGAATTTATTCAATCAGCATCAAAAGAGCTTATCGATGTTATAAACCCAGCAACTCAAGAAGTACTTGCACAAGTGCCATGTACCACAGAATCAGAAATGGACGCGGCAATTGCCTCAGCTTCTGAGACGTTTAAAACATGGAAAGACGTACCAATTACTGAACGTGCTCGCATTATGATGAAGTACGCTGCGCTATTAAAAGAACATCACGATGAGCTTGCTACCATTATTTGTCACGAGTTGGGTAAAACATTTGAAGATGCAAAAGGCGATGTTTGGCGCGGTATTGAAGTAGTAGAACAAGCAGCGAACGCACCATCATTAATGATGGGTGAAACAATGGAGAACGTAGCGCGCAAAATCGATACGTATTCTTACATGCAGCCACTTGGCGTATGTGCGGGCGTAACACCATTTAACTTCCCTGCAATGATCCCACTTTGGATGTTCCCGCTGGCTATTGTGTGTGGTAACACCTTTATTTTAAAACCGTCTGAGCAAGATCCACTTACACCAATGCGCTTAGCTGAGCTATTTATTGAAGCCGGTGCACCAAAAGGCGTGTTACAAGTTGTTCACGGTACAAAACCACAAGTAGACCGCTTACTAGAAGATAAAGCAGTGCGTGCTATTTCGTTTGTTGGCTCGTGTGGTGTAGGTGCTTATATTTATTCTAAAGGCACACAAAATCTTAAACGCGTGCAAGCGTGTGTTGGCGCTAAAAACCACATGGTTATTATGCCTGATGCAAGTAAATCGCACGTTGTAAATAACTTAGTAGGCGCATCGGTCGGTGCTGCTGGCCAGCGTTGTATGGGTATTTCGGTTGCTGTATTTGTAGGTCAAGCAAGTCAGTGGGTAGATGAAATTAAAGCAGGCTTTAAAAATGTACGCCCAGGCGTATGGGATGATGCAAACGCGGCATACGGTCCACAAACATCAAAAGCAGCAAAAGCACGTATTTTATCACTCATTGCCGGTGGTAAAGAGCAAGGTGCTACCTGTTTAATTGATGGTTCTGACTTTACGGTTGAAGGGTATGAGCAAGGTAACTGGGTCGGCCCAACGTTATTTACCGATGTAACCAAAGAGATGGATTTATACAAAGAAGAAATATTTGGTCCAGTACTGGCGTGTATGTTTGTAGACACGCTTGATGAGGCAATCGCACTTATTAACGACAGCCCTTACGGTAACGGCACCTCGTTATTTACCTCAAGCGGCGCAGTGGCTCGTAAATTCCAACACGAAATTGAAGTAGGCCAAGTAGGTATTAATGTGCCAATTCCGGTGCCACTTCCGTTCTTTTCGTTCACTGGTTGGAAAGGCTCGTTTTACGGCGATACTCACACGTACGGTAAACAAGGTATTCGTTTTTACACAGAAACTAAAACGATTACCTCACGTTGGTTTGAAGACGATATCGCGTCGGGTCCAAACATGAGTATTAACTTAAAATAATCGTAATTAAAAAATGAGTAAATAAAAGAATAATTAATAAAAAAGATGGGCGCGAAGGCTACTTCACACACAACACACACATAAGCCTTCGCCGCTCGTCACAAACTATCCCTGTGACGGGAAACACTAACAACGCAACTAACACAATTAAAGAGGTCTACCATGGACTTTAACTTATCAGAAGATCAACAAGCCTTTGCTCAAACAGCACGCCAATTTGCCGAGTCAGAACTTGCGCCCCATGCCGCAAAATGGGATCGCGAACATATTTTTCCTAAAGACACGATTAAAGCTGCGGGCGAGCTTGGTTTTTGTGGTTTATACACGCCAGAGGAAGCAGGCGGCCTTGGTTTATCTCGTTTAGATTCGAGCATTATTTTTGAACAACTTGCTATGGGCTGTACCGCAACAACGGCTATGTTAACCATTCATAATATGGCTACCTGGATGGTAGCAAGTTTTGGTACCGATGCCGTTAAAGACAAATACGTAGAGCAATTAGTAATGGGCGAGTTGCTTGCCTCTTACTGTTTAACAGAGCCAGGCTCGGGCTCAGACGCCGCATCACTTAAAACCAAAGCCGTGCTTGAGGGCGATGAGTACGTTATTAATGGCTCAAAAATGTTTATATCGGGCGCTGGCGAAACCGAAGTATTAGTGGTAATGGCACGTACAGGCGGCGAAGGCGCTGCGGGTATTTCGGCATTTGTAGTGCCTGCCGACGCAAAAGGCGTTGAATATGGCAAAGCTGAAGAAAAAATGGGTTGGAACGCACAACCTACACGCCTAATTAGCTTTGAAGATGTACGCATCCCTGCGCATAACTTGTTAGGCGCAGAGGGCGAAGGCTTTAAATTTGCGATGCAAGGCCTAGATGGCGGTCGAATTAACATTGCCACATGTTCAATTGGTACAGCGCAGGCAGCACTTAATACCGCCCGTGAATATTTAAAAGAACGTACACAATTTGGTAAACCATTGGCTGCGTTTCAAGCATTGCAATTTAAAATTGCCGATATGAACACCGAACTTGTAGCTGCGCGCCAAATGGTAAGGCTTGCTGCATTTAAACTTGATAATAACGACGTTGAAAAAACCACTTACTGCGCGATGGCTAAACGTTTTGCTACTGATGTTGGCTTTACTGTGTGTAACGACGCACTGCAAATTCATGGTGGTTACGGTTACATAAAAGAATACCCGCTTGAGCGCCATGTACGTGATGTACGCGTTCATCAAATTTTAGAAGGCACTAACGAAATTATGCGTGTGATTATAGCGCGCCGTATTTTGGCTGAGTCTGCAAGCGACGTTTTATAAGGAGCAATGTATGTCAGAATCTAAATCTAATCCGAGTATTGAACTTACAACCGAAGGTCATGTTGCTATTTTAACGATGTCTAATCCGCCAGCAAATACCTGGACAAAAGACACCCTAGTTGATTTAAAAAATACCGTTAATGAGCTTAATAATAATAAAAATATTTATGCATTAGTACTGACTGGTGAAGGCGAGAAGTTTTTTAGCGCGGGTGCCGACCTAAACGTATTTGCTGGTGGCGATAAAGGCGTAGCCGCTGATATGTCGCGTGTATTTGGTGAAGCGTTTGAAGCATTGACTAATTTTAGAGGCGTGTCGGTTGCTGCCATAAACGGCTATGCAATGGGCGGCGGGCTAGAAGTTGCCCTTGCGTGCGATATACGTATAGCGGAAGAGCAAGCACAAATGGCGCTCCCTGAAGCTAAAGTTGGCTTATTACCCTGTGCGGGTGGCACACAAAATTTAGCATGGCTTGTAGGCGAAGGCTGGGCAAAACGGATGATTTTATGCGGCGAGCGCTTAAAAGCTGATAAAGCCTTGCAAATTGGCTTAGTAGAAGAAGTAGTACCACAAGGTGAAAGCTTTGCGGCAGCACTAAAACTTGCCAACCAAGTGGCCGATCAAAGCCCCACCTCAGTTGCAGCATGTAAAACATTGATTCAAAAAGGGCGCCATCAACCAATGGCAAGTGTATTACCACTTGAACGCGAGTTATTTGTTGGTTTATTTGATACACAAGATCAACAAGAAGGTGTAAATGCCTTTTTAGAAAAACGCCGCGCTAACTGGGTAAACGGCTAATGAGTGCTTTAACATTATTAAATAGCGCCGATGAGCCCGTGGTATTTGAAACCGCAGCCGCAGAAAATGGCAGTTTAATAGGGCTCATTACACTCAACGCGCCAAAAGCATTAAATGCACTTAATTTTGAAATGATCAAATTACTTGAGCCGCAATTGCGAGCTTGGCAAGATGATGATGCTATTGCAATGGTGTTGTTAAAAGGCGCAGGCGATAAAGCATTTTGTGCCGGTGGCGATGTTGTAAGCCTTCATCATGCAATGGCGCAAGGTAAACCAACAAGCTTAGTTGAAGAGTTTTTTACGCTAGAGTACAAGCTTGATTATCTTATTCATACCTTTGATAAACCAATCCTCGTTTGGGGTAACGGCATAGTGATGGGCGGCGGTTTAGGGCTAATGGCCGGTGCTAGCCACCGTGTTGTTACAGAAACATCACGCATTGCCATGCCAGAGCAAACCATAGGTTTATACCCTGATGTAGGCGGCAGTTACTTTTTACATAAAATGCCACAAAGTGTGGGGCTATTTTTAGGGCTAACGTCGGCATCAATTAACTGTGACGACGCGCGTTTTGTATCGCTTGCCGATCACTTTATCGACAGCACTAAATATGATGCCATGCTTGCACAAATTTTAGCAGCTAAATGGGGCAAAACCGCAAGCTTAAATCATGAGCGTTTAACTAAGTTATTAACCGATTTAGACAACCAATCGGCGCGTATGCCAAAAGGCAATATAAAAGCTAATTTAAAAACGATTCAAAAGCTGGGTGAATTTACAACCTTGCAGGAGCAAGTTGATTATATTTTAGGGCTAACCACTGACGATAAATGGCTACAGCGCGCTCAAAAGTCACTTAAACACGGATGCCCACTAAGCTGCGCACTCGTTAGTGAGCAATTAAAAACAAGTAAAGGCAAAAGCTTATTAGCGTGTTTTAAAATGGAGCTGGGTATGTCGGTGCGTGCTGGCGAAGTAGGTGAGTTTCAAGAAGGCGTAAGGGCGTTATTAATAGATAAAGACGGCGCGCCTAATTGGCAGTACAAAACACTTAGTGATGTCCCACAAACAATAATCGACAGTTTTTTTGCTAATCGCTTTGGCGAAAACCACCCACTCAATGGCTTAGACACGCCAACACACAAATAAAGGAAAGACGATGACTAAACTCAATATTGGTTTTATCGGCTTAGGTAATATGGGCGGCCCAATGGCGGCTAACTTAATTAAAGCTGGACATACTGTGAGTGTGTTCGATTTAAACCAGTCGGTCGTAAATGAACTTGCAAGCAAAGGCGCAAAAGCAGCAGTTGATGCAAAGCAGTGCGCAACCAATGCTGACGTACTTATTAGTATGTTACCTGCAGGCAAGCATGTTAAATCGCTGTATTTAGGAAATAACGACGACAGCGGCTTAATTAACGTGCTAAACAATAATACATTAGTAATTGATTGCTCAACAATCGATGCAGAATCAGCACGCACTGTAGGCAGTGCACTTGGCAAACAAGGCATAAGCTTTGTAGATGCACCGGTATCGGGCGGCGTTGCAGGCGCAACCGCAGGCACACTTACTTTTATTGTAGGCGGCGAAAAACCCGCGTTTGATAAAGCAAATACAGTGCTGAGTGATATGGGTAAAAACATATTTCATGCAGGCAATATTGGCGCAGGGCAAGTAGCAAAAATATGTAATAACATGCTACTTAGCATTTTAATGGCAGGCACCAGCGAAGCACTGCAAATGGGTATTAATAACGGCCTCGATCCTAAAGTACTTAGCGACATAATGACCGCAAGTTCTGGCCGTAACTGGACGCTTGAACTTTACAACCCTTGCCCAGGTGTAATGGATACAGCCCCTGCTAGTAACGATTACAAACCAGGCTTTATGGTTGATTTAATGGCTAAAGATTTAGGCCTTGCCATGGAAGCCGCGCAGCAAAGTAATTCATCAACCCCTATGGGTTCAATGGCTAAAAATTTATACACTATGCTACAGCACCAAGGTGCGGGTAGTGATGACTTTAGTGCCATTTTTAAACTATTTTCTAAGTAGGAGCAACGCGTGGATATTAAAAATAACACGGTAGTAATAACCGGTGGCGCACAAGGTTTAGGCTTTGCAATGGCGCAAAAGTTTGCACTTATGGGTGCAAACATTGCATTAATAGATATGGCACAAGACTTATTAAACACCGCATGCGAGCAACTTATGCAATTAATGCAGCTTGAAGGTGTAACTAGCAATATAAAAGGGTATGCCGCAAACGTAACAAATGAAAGCGAAGTAGAAAACGTATTTAATACCATTAACAGCGATTTTGGCCACATTGGTGTGCTTATAAACAACGCCGGTATTTTACGCGACGGCATGTTTATAAAAGCTAAAGATGGCAAGGTCGTTAAAAAAATGTCTCTTGAGCAATTTCAATCAGTTATTGATGTAAACCTGACCGGTGTGTTTTTAGCAGGGCGGGAAGCTGCAAGCCACATGATTGAATCAGGCAAAGGCGGCGTTATAGTTAATATGTCGAGCGTAGCGCGCGCAGGTAACATAGGCCAAACAAACTACGCGGCATCAAAAGCAGGTGTAGTGGCACTTACCACCACATGGGCTAAAGAACTTGGTCGATTTGGTATACGTGTAGGCGCTATTGCACCAGGTGTAATAAGTACCGCCATGACCGACGCCATGAAGCCAGAAGCCAAACAACGTATGCTCGCGGTAACGCCAGTAGGGCGCTTAGGCGAAAGCGATGAAATTGCGCATACTGCACAATACATAATCGAAAACGACTTTTTTACCGGCCGTGTTGTTGAAATAGACGGCGGCATTCGTTTGTAAACCGAACTGGATTAAGGTTGATTAAAAAAGCATGGCTCTTTGGGTTATGCTTTTTTGTTTTAAATCGGGGAGTTTATAATCTTGCAAAAGGGCTGATAACGGCGTTGGGAATTTGTTGTGAAATTAGTTGCTCATTTGCTCTTAATAAAACCTAATGAGAGTGGCTTTTTAATTACTTCTTTAAATAAAAAGCTCAACGCATTTAAGGCTTGTGTTTGAGTGTTAGGAGCAACATTTTGTTGGTTGACTAAACGAGTTTAAAAAGCTAAAAAAGTTCGACCTCATTATCTCCCATCGTTGTTGGGTGCCTCATAGAATTAAATCAAATAAACGAAGCTATCCAGTATAAATACGCTTTAATAGTACTTTTAGCATAACGCTTTAGATACATTTGTTCGGATATCATAGTTAAAAAAGATGATTTCATGATATGAATCTCTAGTAAAAGTTAACTGTATATATAAACAGTGTTTGTTGTTTTGTCCAATATTACTGATCTCCACCATTTCGGTGTATTTGTGCATTGATTAAAAATAATTTCCAGTTAACTAATTGTTTACAGGTGTTTATTTGATGGTTAAGATAAATGCACTGTAATATATGGACATTTGTCTGTTTATAAAACGACAAATGTCGTAGACAAAATTGTTATAACCAAAGGAGCTGTAGTGGATGGAATCAAAAGTAAAGTTAACTGGTGGCACGTTATTCGTAATAGCGTTAATTGTTCTCTTTTTGGGGAATGCACGTTCCATAGAAATTGTAGAAAAACTAGATGAGATACAGTCTGATGTTTCTAGCTTAAAAAGTGAAGTTGCATCTTACAAGCAGCAAGTTGAAATATTGAAAAATGAAAACCTTAACTTAAAAGAACAGCTTAGAAGTGGTAATTAGTTATAACAAGCTGTTAAACAAGGACAATGCTCCTGACCCGTTTTAGTGGACACCTCCTCATCACTTTGAGGAAAATAATGATTAGGATGACACCTATCCTAATCATTAGGAAAAAAGCCAACAAAAACAGTATGAAGAGTGCATTTTTATAAATAATGAATTACGCAAAAAGCTGAACTATGTAGACAAAATGAAATTAACAATAGACAGCTCAATCGAGCTACGATAGCTGTTTATTAAATAATGGCAAACGACTAGTCTGTATTGAACCGGCTTTCCTTTAAGTAAAAAGCGAAATATTATCGTGAATAAAGGGATGAACAAACTGACCTTACGAGGTCAGATAAAAATGAAGATTAGGATGACACCCATCCTAATTAATGTGAAAAAAGCCAATAAAAACAGTATGAAGAGTGCATTATTATAAATAATGAATCACGCAAAAAGCTGAGCTATGTAGACAAAATGAAAGTAAAAATAGACAGTCCGATAGGTTGACGACAGCTGTTTATTAAAGAATGGCAAAATATTCGGCTGTATAGAGCCCGCTTTCCTTTAAATAAAAAGCGGAACATTACAGTGAATAAAGGCATGAATAAATTGACCTTACGGGGTCAAACGAAAGTGAATGCGCAATGGCAACTGTATTGCCTTGTTCATAATATAGAAAAGCTGCAAAACACGATGCACTAAAAAGGGGAAGCCCTTTTAAGCCAAAATAAAGCCACTGAGACACCCGTAAATCCTTCCAAAACGCCAGTTAAAACAATACCAAACCAGCTTTTATATTCTATGAAAAATACAGTAATCAATTGAATCAAAATAGGAACTCAGCTATGGTCTATTTATCAATAAAAATAAATTTAAAAACGAGTTAATCTACAGGCTCGTTATAGCGCAATCAGAATTGGTCGTATCATCATAAAGGGAAGTAGTATCAGTGAATGTCGAAGAAGTATTTGGAGTTAGTGGTAAGCAAGTTGAAAGTCACGTTGAAAGGGAACAAGTTGACGATAAATTTAAAGATGCACTTCGTACCGATAAGCAAATTATTGTTTATGGTGCTTCCAAACAAGGGAAGACAGCTTTAGTCAAAAAATACATTAAGTATGAAGAAAATATACTTATTAGTTTATCACCCAAAACAACCCTTAAAGACATTTACCAATCTATACTACGAAAATCTGATGTGGTTCTAAAAACTTCTTTCTCAGAAGGAACTGGTGACTCCACCAAAATAAAGTCGAAAGCCTCTATTCAAGGTGCAGTTGCTATGGTTTTAAAAGGCAAGGTGGAAGTAGGATTAGATAAAGCTAAAAATACGAAACTTGAAGATCAATTCGATGAAATAGAATTTAATTTGGAGCTGCCTGATGATGTTGCTGATTTAATTCATAGAGTTGGGCATAAAAAAGTTATCATTTTAGAAAACTTTCATTACCTCCCTGAAGAACTGCAAAGGACATTTGCATATGATTTAAGGACATTCCAAGATTTAAAGGTACGGTTCATAATTTTGGGTGTTTGGAAAGAAGCGAATAGGTTAGCGCAATTTAATAATGAACTTCAAGATAGGATTTTTGAGATTCCAGTTGAACCATGGCTTGAAGACGATTTTAAAGCAATTGCAACTAAAGGTTCAGAGGTTCTGAATATTACATTTTCAACAGTGATTTTGATGAGTTGCATTGAAAATGCATTCGGGAGTGTAGGTGTATTCCAAGAGCTTTTAAAAAACACATGCATAAAAAGCGGTGTTATCAATAAACAATTAGAAAACAAGTTTATTGATAACATTGAGTTTTACGACCAAGCAATTCAATCAAAAACAGAAGAGTACTCAGGCCGACATTTAAGAAATTTAGAATCTATGGCATGTGGCAATGGCGTCGCTATCTCTGTAGATAAACCAATGCCATACTTTTTACATTATTATATTGTCATGCATATTTTGGAGCTAGGTTTTCATGGTGTTAACGGAGGTATAAGCAAAGAAGCACTTTTGCATGCATTGAAGCAAATACACCATAGAAAAGACACTTTAAATGGTGCTTTATTGACTAGAGCTCTCAAAGGGTTGACTGAATTGCAATCTAGCAAAGGTATCCGTCCGCCGGTAATCGCATACGATTCAAACTCTAGGCAGTTAAAAATAGTCGACTCTACATTTTATTTTTTTCTGAAAAATGCGAACCTTGAAAATATTAAAGATGAAATATTGTGCCCAATGGATGGCTTGGATATATAGCGCTATAATCGGGTAGCCGGAGGTCTCTAACCTCCAGCCCCCACACCACCCATCATGCGGGTCCGCAATGGGCGGTTCATCTCCCGTAATGAATATTGATCCAAATATCTCTCAATGACACTAAACCTTGTGACGCTAAGTAGTCATTGCCTAGCGCAATGTTAATTCCTTTTGTTTTTGAGCTTCTACAAGGGCCTTTACTGGTGATACCACAGGCTATGGCGAGTCGTTCGCTAACACCCAATTTCATTAAACTGCGTACTTTGGTGCGAGGTTTACGCCATTGCCGCCAGTAGCACATTCTTATCCTACGGCGGATCCAGTGATCTAAATCCACCGTTAGCTGATAAGCGTTGGCTATTAGGTAGTAGTGTCCCCAGCCGCGTAAATACTGCGTGAGTTTATGAATTTGTAGGGTCATTGAGATCCCCCAGTTGCGGTTAGTGAGTTCTCTTACATTTGCTTTAAATTTCTTTAGCGGAATATTACAATGAACAAAGGCATGAATAAATTGACCTTACGGGGTCAAGCGAAAGTGAATGCCTTTAGTTTACACTGCGGCAACTGTATTGCCTTGTTCATAATATAGAAAAGCTGCAAAACACGATGCATTAAGAAGGGTAAGCCCTTTTACCCTAAATAAAAGCTACTCAACCCCCTTAATAGCTTCCAAAACGCCAATTTAAACAATATCAAACACTTCAATATTCTGCGTAAAAATACAGTAATCAATTGAACCAAAATAGGAACTCAGCTATGGTTTGTTTATCAATAAAACAAATAAAAAAACGAGTTAATCTACAGGCTCGTTATGTGTTTTTCAAACTATGAGTAAATTTAAAGTTTTATTAATCCCTGTAGCTACTTTACTAGGAGCGCTATTAGGTTATTTTCTAGCACCGCCACAACCACTTTATCCCTTTGCAGGTGAAAAGCATGAACTTGAACTCATTTACTATATTGAGCTTCATATAATCATTTATTTAGGTTTCTTTTCAGCATGCATTACATTTTTATTTTCTAAGCTCCTCAATACTTCCATAAGTTTAGCCATCGGTTCATTAATTTCAGTTGGTTTATTTATTGGCGCAATAG
>NZ_JJNZ01000070.1 GCF_000690055.1 Pseudoalteromonas fuliginea | reverse complement strand
ATAAGTAATACCAACCTGCATAAATCTTTGATCAATTTAACGAATTAAATTGCACTATAACGTCGTTAAAAATTTTTTATTTAGAACAACTAGATACAAAAATTTTTGCCTAGTCCTAGCGTAATTTTCTTAACGTTAAATAGACCCCATATATAAGCTGATTGGTATAAAAACCGAGCAACAAAGAGTAAATTGCCCCTAGGCAGAGTCCTACGGGCTGCGGATGTTTAACCTCAAAAGATAAACATGCCCTGGCTCAATTCGCACTTTAAAAAGTCACACAACTGCAAAGTAACTGTCACACCCTTTTTTTATTCTAAGTAAATGGTAAACATGCCAATGCGTGAAAGAGGTTTATATGATTAGTATTGATAAAGTGATTGCAGCAAATTTACCACAATTAGAAAAATCACCAAAAGTAAAAGGCCTTGTAAAAAAAGGGCTAGGGTATCTGTTACATGAACAGGAGTTTGTTGCCTTTGGTGATGCTTACCCTCACTTGCAAGGTTTAGAGTTTGTTGAACAGGTATTAGATGAGCTTGATTTTGATACACGCTACAAACCTAAACAAATTGAACATATCCCCAATGAAGGTAAGCTGGTTATTGTTGCAAACCACCCTATCGGCTCTTTGGATGCACTTGCACTTATTAAAGTACTCTCAACTGTTAGACAAGATTTAAAGGTTGTAGCTAACCGTATGCTGATGTCGGTTACCCCCATGCATGAACTGTTACTACCCGTTGATAACTTATCTGGAACAAGTAAAAAACAAGAACTCAATAATATCCACCAACACTTAAAAAACGAAGGTGCACTGCTTATATTCCCAGCCGGTGAAGTCTCTCGTTTGAGCCCCACAGGCATAAAAGATTGCAAGTGGAATAGCGGTTTTTTACGTATGGCAAAAAAAGCCAACAGCCCCATTTTACCTGTTTTTATAAAAGCTAAAAACAGCCCTTTATTTTATGGCACATCAATGATTTATAAGCCTCTAGCGAGTTTGCTACTGGTCAAAGAAATGTTTAAGCAACGTCAAAAGTCATTGGAGTTTGAAATTGGAGCTTCAATTCCGCCTGAGTCTTATTTGATAGAAAATCTAAAAGATAAAGAAGTTGTAAACCTTATTCGTAAGCAGCTTTATAGGCTAACGTCTAAAAAGCCGTTACCACTAAAAACACAAATGCCTCTTGCTATACCTGAATGCAGAAAAGAGCTAAAAAAAGCGATTGATCAATGCCAGTTGCTGGGTAAAACAATCGACGATATGCATATTCACCTTTATCAATATACCGGTAGCTCTGCGGTGTTTAGAGAGCTAGGTCGATTAAGGGAAATTGCATTTAGAGCAGTGGGAGAAGGCAGCGGTAAGCGTCGAGATATAGATAAATATGATATGGATTATCAACATCTTGTATTATGGGATCCTACTCAATTAGAACTCGTTGGTGCATACCGATTAGCTTGTGCGCAAGATATAATAAAAAAACACGGACGAAAAGGGCTCTACACCGATAGCTTATTTTCCTATACAGAGGCCATGACCCCCTACTTACACCAAGGTATTGAGCTTGGTCGCAGCTTTGTACAACCAAAGTATTGGGGACGTAAAAGCTTAGACTATCTTTGGTATGGTATCGGCGCCTTTATTAAAAACTACCCACAATACCGTTACTTATTTGGCGCTGTAACCGTACCTAATACCCTACCAGAGCAGGCAAAAGCCATGCTTGTTTATTATTATCAACATTACTACAAAAACAATGTGCAACTAGCAATGCCTAACAATGAATTTAGACTAAGCGATCAACAACTAACACAATGCCAAACAGTGTTCAGTGGCAACAATGTGAAAGAAGATTTTGTAGAGCTTAAGCACGTACTAGCCAATATGGGAGCGCAAGTCCCCACATTATTTAAGCAATACACTGAGCTCTGTATGCCCGGTGGCGTACAGTTTTTAAGTTTTAGTATTGATCCCGACTTTAACAATTGTATAGACGGCTTGGTTTTAGTCGACCTGGAAAGCGTAAAAGAGAACAAAGCAAAACGTTACTTAAAAAAATAATAACTAGTGCAAAAACTAGAAAAATTTATTACAGCATGTGTTTGGCATTCATGTTATCTCATTGCCTATTTATGCACAGTAACGGCATTGCATAGACGTGGCCGATTAAATAACCTGAACTCTGGATAAATCTATCTCAAGTAGAGTTCAGGTTAAACACACTATTACAAATACAACCTCAAAAGGTCAACACGCCCTAGCAATTTAAAAAAACCTGCTCGAGCAAAGAGCTATAAATTGCTTCTATTTTTACTAAATCACTTATAGGTACATGTTCGTTTACTTGATGTATCGTATTATTACGCACACCGCACTCTATAACTTGAGTGTGGTTATTTGCAAAAAAACGCCCATCGGATGTTCCACCGCTGGTACTGAGCAGTGGATAACAGCCTGTTTGCTTGTAAATAGCCTGCTCAACATGAGAAAGTAAACTCCAGTCATGAGTGTCTGCTGTATAATATGGCTCACACGGACGCTCCCACTCTATTGTAAAGTAATGGGCAAACTCACTAAGCGATTGTGTCAATAACGCTTTAATCGCCTCGCTGCTATATGCATGACTATAACGCACGTTAAAAGTAACCTCACAATAAGCTGGCACAAGATTATCAATAACGTTATCAATATTAATACCCGTTACTTGCAATGTGGTTTTTGAGCTTTGTTCATCAAGTTGCCACGTTTGTTCACTCAAGTAATTAACTATTTTAGCAGCTATAAAAGCTGCATTGATCGTATTATCAGGATAAGCCACGTGCCCAGCCTTACCTGTTACCTTAATGCGTGCAGAGAGTGCACCTCTTCGCCCATTCTTGATAGTGTCACCTACGCACATATGGCTGGTTGGCTCTCCAACAATACAGCCATCAAGTACAACACCTTGCTCGGCCAGTTTATTAACGATTACTTGAGAGCCAAATTCAGCCTCGCCTTCTTCATCAGATGTAATAAGCCAATACAATGTTCCTTGCTTATTCTCGCTATTATTAATCAGATTATTTGTTGCGCTAAGCATTGCAGCCACACCACCTTTCATATCTGCAGCGCCTCGACCATACACTGAATCACATACAATATTCCCTGCAAAAGGTGGACTTAACCATTGCCCTGTTGCTGCTGGTACTACATCTATATGCCCTGAAAAGGCGACGCATGGTCCGGTTCCAAAACTAATTGAAGCGATTAAATTACTCACGCCGTTTACATTAAAATGCTCACACTGTAATCCCAAGTCACTCAATTCTCTAGTAAGCCAATCAATTGCTCCAGCCTGATTAGGTGTAACAGATTCAAATCGAATAAGCGTTTGTAAATATGCAACAACGTCGCGTTGGAATTCTCTTTCACTGATTGCTTTATCAAAAATAGCGATAGCCATATCAAACGCCCTTTATTGCTTAGCCCTAACTTTAGTTAAGAGACTCACGAAAATATTGAGTTATTATTAAAGCCTGAATTTATGACTAAGCGATGTCAGTATTAATACACAGCTGTGACTATTTTTTATATTTTATTATTATAAGGTGTTTAACTTTTGAGGTTAAATTTACAGCAAACTGTGTGGCAATCAGGTAAGGCAGAGCCTAATCATGAAAAAAGAGACGTTGTTTTCTCGATTCTGGTTAAGGGGGATTTATAACTTTTGCTACCTAAAAACCTGAACTTGCACGCACTAAACACATTCAGAACAGCGCTTTTAGTTATTTAAGAAATCAAGAGTCAAGTATCTCTGTCGCTAATCAACATCAAAATTAATCTAAATCAATAAAACACTTCACAACGTTCAAACATTTTTGAAACTTTGATCTAGAACAGGTTTTGAACATTTTAAAACTGCAATAATAGCGTCAATCAAAAAGTAGTTCTTGGAGAACAACATGAAAACCACTATTAGTATTGCATTACTGACTTCTTTATTAGCACTTTCTCCTGCTGCACACGCCAATTTTAGCGTAAATGTGGGTGCTATTAACATTAACCCTGATAACAGCAGCTCAAAAATTAACGAAGCACCGACTTTAGGTCTAAAAGGTGATTCTGATACGCAACTAGGTATTACGCTTGACTACGCATTTAACGACCAATGGGTGCTAGAGCTTATTGCAGCAACGCCATTTTCGCATGATGTTAATGGTACTGGTGGGCTAGCGGGTAATAAAATCGCGAATATAAAACAACTCCCCCCTTCACTTATTGCTCAGTATCACTTTTTAGATACAAGTTATGCATTAAGACCATTCGTGGGTATTGGAGTTAATTATACAACATTCTTTGATGAGCAACCGTCGCAAGCGCTTAAAACAACGCTTGGTACAAATGATGTAGAAGTAAAGTTAGATGACTCATTTGGATTTGTAGCACAAGTAGGTGCAAATTATAAAATTGATGAAAAATGGGGTTTACATGCAATGGTATCAATTATGGATATTGATACTGATGCAACAGTATATGCTAATGGCGCAAAAGCTCTCACTTCAACCGTTGAACTGGACCCAGTAGTCGCCATGTTTGGGGTTAGGTATAATTTTTAAAAATGCTTTAATGCATGTGTGTGCAAAAGGCCGAAAGGCCTTTTTTATTTTAATTAACTAATCACTTGGGTAAGTTATTTGCTTTTTTCTGTTCAAGCATTTCTTTCCAATGCATAACTTCACTCGGTAGTATCGGTGTTATACCTTTAAAACTAGCGACTTCAAGCATTTCTTCGATACTTACAATGCCTTTTTTACTTTTAAACACACCGCGTACATAAGCAATAGCATGTAAGCCTCGTGCTGAATGAAATTTTTGTTCTATATAAAAATACTTATGATCCCAACCAACTAGTTTTGTACTAATAGTGTAGCGTTGCATTGGTTTAATATCACGGATATACGTGATAGCGGTAGCATTAACAATAGGAAACCAACGGCGTTTCAAAATTTGCTTAAGCAAACCCACTCGTTCCGTCATCCATGTACGTGACAAATCCATCATGGCTAAATAACGTGAATTTGTTAAATGCAGATTTATATCGCAATCAGTTGGTAGTGCTTTGTAATCAATATCTACTGTATCAAGTAAGTCTTGATATTGATGATTACGCTTAATTTTAAAAAATAATAAAAGAAGTCGAATATATAAGTTCACAGCAAAGGTCTTACCAGTTCAATTTACCTGAGTGTAACACAGGCACTTGCTAAGACGAATATTCTACTTTAATCTGAGGTTATAAATACAACTAAGAACTTACTTATGAATTCAAAATTAAACATCCTTATTGCTAGTATATTCTTAACAGTGAGCCACCACGCGTTAGCCGATTTTAATTTCCCCGGTAATGGCTCTATTACTTACTCTACAGGGGTAGAAAAATCGTTTGAATTTGGTTTTGCTTGGCAACAAAAATTTAAGAAGTTTACTATTGGCTCAAAGAGTTATGAAATGGATCAAATTCCTAGTTCTTACTCAGTCGCCATCACGCTTGCAAAAGACGGCAGCCAAGTATGGGTTCAAGAATTTAATAATGGATTTATAGAAGCGTTTGATTGGACAATAGGCAAGCACACCATCACTCTAAAAAAACAACAGTTTAGTGATCAAGTGAAAGGGAATTATGTTATTGAGTTAGATGGCCGAAGTTACTTTTTTGCTCGTAATAATGCCAGTATTGTTATGAAATTTGATGAAGATGGTATAAAGACGATTGCCATTGATGGTGTCAAAAAAAATATGGGCACTAAAAATTAATTAGCGCCCTATTTTAAATATTGCCGTATTTTAAACTTTAACTGTTTTACGGTTAATACCGTAATCTCGTAGCTTATTTGCAACTGCTGTATGGCTAAGACCTAAACGTTTAGCGAGCTGTCGTGAGCTTGGATAAGCTGGATAAAGTTTGCGTAATAATGTTGCTTCAAAACGTTTTACCGCTTGATCCAGTGAACCTTCAAAATCAGATTCTAAATACCCTAAGTCATGCGTAAACGTAGGTAACTGTAAATGCTCTACTCGTAACTCACTATCATCTAATAAAGATACCGCACGATAAATTGCATTTTCTAATTGGCGTACATTTCCAGGCCAAGGATACTGTTGTAAAAAGCTTAAGCACTCTTGAGATAACAGTGGCACCGCGTGACCATTTTGCTGTGCATATTTTTGAATAAAATGCTCTGCGAGTGGCCCAACATCGGCTTTTCTATCTCTAAGTGGTGCAATATCTAATGTTAATACGTTGATACGATAGTATAAATCCTCTCTGAACACGCCCTCTTGCACCATAGCAGGTAAGTCTTTTTGAGTAGCTGCGACTATACGAACATTAACTTTAACTTCGTTCTCATCACCTACTTTTCTAAATGTACCATCTTGTAAGAAGCGCAATAACTTAGTTTGCAGTTGAGTCGACATTTCGCCCACTTCATCTAAAAATACAGTCCCACCATCGGCTTGCTCAAGTACGCCGCGTTTAGGTGCTGCATTTTCTTCATAGCCTGCGTAGCCAAATAACTCAGATTCAGCAACATCATCAGGAAGTGAAGCACACGACAGCGCAATAAAAGGCTTCACTGAGCGATTAGATGCGTAATGACACGCCCGTGCTAATAGCTCTTTACCGGTTCCTGTTTCACCCGTAATTAGTATTGGTGCTTCTAACTGAGACATTTTACGCGCTTCGCGAACAACACGACGCATAGCAGTACTAAAGTTATGAATAGTTGCAAAGCTTTCTTGTCCGTAACGTCTAAATGCACTAACTTGTTGACCTAATCGGCTTTGTGATTTTATATTAATAACAGCACCGGCAAGTACATCACCTTCACCACCTTGCGGCACAGCAATAGGTAAAATATCGGCTATAAAGTCTTCACCAGCGACTTCCACTCTGGTGGTTTGCCCTAATACTTCTTTACTTTCTAACCAGCGAGTAAAATTAAAGCCTTTCAACAAATTATTGATATTTGCACCAATAACCTCTTTTTCACTCAATTGTAAGTCTTTACAAGCCGCATCGTTACATAAGCGTACCCAACCCTTGGCATCAATAGAAATAACACCATCGGGCAATGCTCGAAGCAATGTGTTTAGCTCATTATGCTCACGCTCAGAGGGTAAAAAAGCGGTTGTACGTACATCATGAACACCATCAATTAAACGAATTGATGGCATTATTTTCTGGAACTGTTCAAACTCAATTTCAGGGAAACTTACATACATACGACAATTAACTGAATCAACCTCTATTCCTTTTAGATCAACACTGTAATTAACTAAAATATTGAGAATTTCTTGGGCGATACCGATTCTGTCAGCACAATGAATATCTAAACGCATACATCCTCTAAGGAAGGAAAACTATATTAATTGAATAATACGCTAAGTGGCAATGAGAAGGTAGTTTATTGTAAACATTTATTATAAATACTAGTATTTATAATAAATGAATAGATACATGGATTTATTCACGTAATAACAGCAATAACATATTTACTCCATGAAATATGCCACTACTGCTATTGCAGTTCTTAATAAAAATTAATCACCTTGTGGGTATTCAGACCAATCACCGCCATCTAATTGTATGTATGGTCGTTGATTAACATACATCATTATAGTATCTGCATTTTCAGCAACTTTTGGAGCTTTCGGTAAATTATCTAACAAATTTGCTATACTATTTTTCCCACCAAAAACATTAGTTTTCAATGTTTTACTCACTAATTCTGACAATGAAAAATAACTGATTGAATCATCAATTACAATTTGGGAATAGTTTTGCACATCAGGGCCAATAAATTTAATTGCAACTGGAACTGATACAATAGCTGGGCTTGGTATTTCTCGCAAACCAGCAAATTGTACTTTGTCTCCTTTTAGTGCAGCACCATGCTCAGGTACTACCATCAGCATTACATTTCTACCACGTTTTTCTAGGTTTTTAATAAAGCCATTAATATCAGAAAATAAGTTTGCATGCCTAAGAGGATAACTCTGCTGGCTATTCATGCGGGCTCTATTAGCAAGTTGATTACCATCGTGTAAACTCGTGGTATTGTAGTACATTGCACAAGGCTTACAGTCTTTAGCTTGTTGGTCAAGCCAGCCGTTTAGAACCGCACCATCTGAATAAATAGGGCTATTATCAAACCCATACTGAGCAATAGGCATAGAATCAATATTAAATGGCTTGCTGTCTAAGCCACCATATCTATTTATTAGGCCTTTAAATTCATCAAAATGCCCATCGTGATTCATCACTACGTTGTTTTGATAGCCTAGTTTTTCTAAGTTCTTAAATAAATAACACTGTTCTGGCGCATCTTTGAACAAAGACGCTTGGTTTGTTTGTCCACAGCTTGCTCTTAATAATCGAATGGCTGCTGGACCACTATATGATGTGGCTGAGTTGAAATCAGGAAACACCACATCAAAATCTTTATACATGTCTGTAACGCTAATACCTAAAAAATTTAAGTCAGCAACTGCCATAGAACAAATATTTAAAATAATAACGTCAAACAACTCGCCATTGTATTCCTTTGGAAAGTGACTTGTTAATAAGCTTTGTTGTTGATAAAAATCACTAAGCTTTTGGTCGGGCGATTGGTATTGGGTTGTTACAACAGGCGCCTTACTTTGAGTTGCAATACTACTGTTATTAACCACTGTAGGGCTTTCATTAATATCTAATGAGTTACTTTGACCTTGCCAGCCAATAAACGCCAAGCCAATAATAGTCACTGTAGTAAACCGAATCCATTGAGAGCTGTACCAAAATAAAACAACAATAATGAATAAGCCAAGTAGCATATCGACATTAACTACCCGCCCAACTAGTTCGATAAAATAATCAAAGCTAAAATCTTGAACGTTACCAGCCTGTTTAATTAAACGATTAATGGGAGGTAACCACGAATCTTTATACAGTAAAATCACAGCTATAATCAGTGCGATAATGTGTTTAACCTTCTCAACTCGCGCATTTTTAAATTGTATTACTAACAAAGCGGCCAACGCAGCATTGCTCAAAAAACTAAAATCGATTACGCCGTAATAATACAGGGCAAATTTAACTAAAAAATAGAGATTCCAAACCCCTAGACCAGACAATTTCACTTACGTTCCTTATTTTTAGGTGTATAGGGTTCTAGCACTTCGTGCTTAAATGTCATTTTGTAATAATACTTTTTTAATTTAGATACTATGTAAGAGCCAATTAGGCACAATAAAACACCAAATAACCCCGAGATTAATGCTGTAATTAAAAGTTGATTAATACTCATATCACAGCTCTTTAACTTTCATTGTAAAAGCTTTTGCATCAGGGCGTTCCTGAGTGAAAAATTCAGGCGTAGCAATATCAATACTGGGATTTTTTGCTAAAGCAGGATCGAACTTGTAACTGTCATTTTCTTTTAGTTGATTTGTAAAATCACTCACATCTTTATCTCTATAATATCGGCGTAATTGTTTACATTCTTGCTGAATATAGAAGTGGTCCGAAATAATGCTCTGTTGAGCAAAAAAATCACTGGTTTCTAATTTGAATAAATGTTTAATCGCATTCATTACATCATTTTCTCTACAAGCATGTAGATACAAGTAAACTTTGTTTTCAGCAACACTAAATACATCACCTTCACGTTTTATGTGAAATAGATGAAGTGGGTGAATAGGATCTATTCTTGGTAATAACTCAAGTACAACCAGTACCCCACTGACACCTAAATTAACCGCCGAGTCACTGTGCACTTCAACTTGGCGAGTAAAATCAATAAATGGTAAGTAACCTTTTGAAAACGTGTTTTCAGTATATCGTAATACATGCTCAACAGATGGAGGCAATGGTCGAGAAAATTGAAAGCCTTGGATCGACTGAATTTGCGATAACAACCGAGAAGGTTCGGAAAAGCTATACAAAATAAGATTAACACCCAGCGTTAAAAATAAGCACTCGTCTTGGTGCCTGATAATCCCATCTACATTTTGAATCACGAGTTTTAACCAACGACCACAATTTTTTCTCAATTCAAAACATTGTTTACCCAACTCAGATAAGTCGGTATAGCGTGTAACCGAAAATACTAATGTTGCGGCTTCTAGCTGAGGACCTTTTTCAAATAAATCGCTGTTACTTTTTACAACATGATAATTTGCAGGCAGCTTTGTTCCCTCTGGTACTGAGTTTTGTACTAACCACACAACATCTTCATCATTAAAATGTTTATTGCTAAGTGTTTGGGTTTCTATTTTCCCTTCTTCTACAACTAACCGATCATTTTGCAAAATTAACTGATAGTGAGTATTTGATAATACCCCTGTGCTGTGTCTCCAATAGTCGTACTCAAGTACTCGTGCAGCCGAATCATTATCGACAAACACAACGCCGCTAAAGAGTTGATTTAAGCGCCTTACTAAAAATCGATAATTAGCAACTTCAGGACCTGAGATTAAAAATAGAAGACTAGTATTTGTATCAATTAAAAATGATTTATATTGCTCAATAAGCGTTTCAAATTGCTGTTCAGTGGTATCACGTAATTGCTGAGTACTAAAATGAACAACGATTAGAGCATTTTTTATATTTTCATACGCACTTAACTCTTTAATAATCCCTTTATTTATGCGTTTTGCATTCCACTCACTAATTTCTTTTGTAAATGAAAAAGAATGTACTCGGCCTTGCTCACTAGCATCAAGTAGTAAATTCGAACAAGAAGATTCAAAGAATGACTCTATCTGAGAAGAGACTATAAAAATATTTTCTTTCACATCATTGGGGCTTATTGAATGCAATATAAACTCAATAGAAAAATTGTCTAAAGGCGCTAAAACAGCATAAATTGCAGCAGGTTTTATTTCTTCAGCTGCGGGGTCTAATCCCAAAATGTTAAACTTATGCACACAAAACACCTTTCAAAAAAATACTTTTTTACTAGTTTTAGCCGCTATTCTATATATAATAGTCAAATAATGTCCATATATTATAAAATAAAACATACTGATACAGGTAGTAATGCAAAACTTAATTTCAAAAAATCCTCAAACACTCACATCTAACGATATAGCAAACTTAGCTCATCGCTTTGGCGGTAAAAGTGAAGATTACATTGAAATAGTGAATACGCAAAAAAACATGCAAACTATAAATAAATATGCGTTATTAAAAGAAATTGATAACGAACTTGCGTCTATTACTAGCCGTTGAAACTATAGGTAACCCCATCACGTGCAAAGAATTTTTTTAAAAGGTATAAAAGGTGGTACAGGTTGTACCGCAATTGTGGCTAATCTTGCCTGCGTGCTGAAAAAATCCGGTGTACACGTAATTGCGGTTGATTTAGACCCAAAAAGTGATTTAGGGCTGCATTTTGGTTTGCCTTGGAAAAATACACAAGGCTGGAGCGACGCTGAAAATTTCAACGATATCCTGACATGTTTTTACCAAGATAGTGACGGCATCATTTTTTTACCCCATGGCGAAAAAACACCTTCTAATACCGCATTAAACGAACTGATTGATAATTGCAATAAACTGGACAATGTTCAAAACGCTTGGGTACTCTTCGATTGTCCAAGTCATATAGATATCAGTAACTACACCTTACATAAAGACGATATTGTCATTGAGTTAGTCAATTGCGATGCGGTATGCCACAGTCTTATTTATAGACGTTTGCAAAAACTAAAAAAGACAGAAAATTCGTGGCATCACTTTTTTTTAGTTAACCGATACAATTCATCCTCTGAATTAGAATTCGATTTATTCTCACTTTGGCAGTCAACACTCCCACTTATGGCACCTTTTTTTATAAATAGTGACGAAGTGATTAAAGAGTCAACGGCTTATCGTAATGTGGCACTAAACTGTGCACCTTATAGCATTGCTAACGACGATTTCGAAACGCTGGCTGGCTGGTTGGTAAGTAAAACAGCATTATGATCTCATTTAAGGCACTTCATAAACACCCTTTTCAAAACACCTTTCGACTGGTGCTGAGTTTATTGTTTAGCGAAAAATTAGTCCGTTTGATTCTGTTTAAGTTTCACGGCTACTTCAATCAACACAGAATGAATGCGATTGAAGCATTGCTGATGCCATTTCTGATTATAGTAAGTTCTCTATTTGTAAAAATTAGCGTTCATAAGCGTAATATTCGTGAATCGATAAGCGTGAATTATCCGCATTTAAGACAACCGTATAGAAACCATCCTTATTCAAATTCAATACGCTTTATTTTACAAAGCGTTTTTTTGACGTTCGTTAAAAAAACGACAAAAAAAAGGGCGACGAAAGAAAAAATATCACACCATTTCTATGACTCAGTGAATCGTCTCTTTAGGCAGTTTAGGTGGTTTGATTTAAAATTAGGTAAGTTACTAAGGCGTATACTGTCAAAAAGCAAAAAAAAACCTAAACAAAGTGCTTTTTACTCTATTGCCGATGCGCGTGTTTGGCAAAATAAATATGTAAAATACATTGTGATTGCATTCATATTGTTTTTATTAACGATTTTTATCACTATTCCTTTCAGTCTAGAAGCGCAAGCCATTTTTATAAGCTTCATTTTATTAGTCGCCTATTCACTTAAGCGAATAAAAGGCCAGATGGCAACGATTGTAATGATCACTTTATCGGTAACAACGTCCTCACGTTACTTGTGGTGGCGTTACACTGAAACACTCAATTGGGATGATCCTCTTGCTTTAGCCTTAGGAGCCGGACTACTACTTGCTGAAACATATGCTTGGCTTGTTTTAATACTTGGTTTTTTCCAAACTATTAATCCACTCGAACGCAAGCCCATACCATTACCTAGAAACACTGACTTATGGCCTACGGTTGATGTGTATATCCCAACTTACAATGAGCCATTGAGTGTTGTAAAACCAACTACATTAGCAGCGCTAAGTATCGATTGGCCTGAGGACAAGTTAAATGTGTATATTCTCGATGATGGTAAACGTCCTGAATTTGCCGATTTTGCAAAAGAAGTTGGCGTAGGGTATTTAACGCGTCCGGATAACAATCATGCCAAAGCTGGCAATATGAACAGCGCTATGCGCTATACCCACGGTGAGTACATTGCTATATTTGACTGTGACCATGTTCCCGCGCGTTCTTTTTTGCAAACAACCATGGGCCAATTTTTAAAAGACAGTAAAGTCTGTTTAGTGCAAACACCACATCATTTTTTCTCTGCTGATCCGTTCGAAAGAAACCTTAACAATCACAGCCAAATCCCAAATGAAAACATGTTATTTTACGGGCTTATTCAAGACGGTAACGACATGTGGGATGCGACTTTCTTTTGTGGTTCTTGTGCGGTATTAAAACGAGAAGCGCTGGATAATATTGGTGGTTTTGCATTTGAAACTGTAACCGAAGATGCTCACACAGCACTGCGCATGCAACGCGCAGGCTATAAAACAGCTTATATCAACATTCCACAAGCCGCAGGACTCGCTACGGATAGTTTATCGGCGCATATTGGGCAACGAATTCGTTGGGCACGCGGTATGGCGCAAATTTTCAGACTTGATAACCCTTTAATGGGCAAAGGGTTAAGTATTCCTCAACGCTTGTGCTATATAAACGCAATGTTACATTTTTTATCGGGAATACCTCGTATTGTATTTTTAACAGCCCCTTTAGCACTGATCTACTTTAATGCCTATATTATTTATGCGCCTTTTTTAGCTATTTTTATTTATGTAGTACCTACGCTTATTCAAATTAAAGCGACTAATTCACGTATTCAAGGTAAATACAGGTACTCATTTTGGGGCGAAGTGTATGAGTCGGTGTTGGCTTGGTACATATTGAAACCAACCACTGTTGCCTTATTTAATCCTAATAAAGGTAAGTTTAATGTAACAGAAAAAGGTGGGCTAAATGATGAAGAGCATTACGATTGGGGAATTTCGAAACCCTATCTCATACTATTAGCAATTAACCTTCTGGGCATCGTGTTTGGGGTACTGCGTTTGATCTTTGGTGACCCTTCTCAAATAGGTGTGTTAGTGATTAGTATGGGCTGGGCGCTCTACAACATGATTATTCTAGGAGCCGCTGTTGCTGTTGCAGCAGAAGCGCGTCAAGTAAGGCACTCACACCGAATAAAAGCCAACTTTCCAGCGGGTATTCGCTTAGCGAATGGGCACACATTAAAAGTTAGAATCACTGATTACTCAGATAATGGTGTCGGTATTGAGACAGAGCATGCCCACCTATGTAGAGTAAACGATAAAATTGAGTTGTTAATGAGTCGAGGAGACAAACAATTTTCGTTTACAACTCATGTGTGTAATACCCGTAATAAACAGATAGGTCTGACACTTAAAGATTTGTCGCTCGAAAAACAACGTGCATTTATACAGTGTACTTTTTCTAGAGCAGATGCTTGGCTTGATTGGCAAAATAACTTTAGGCATGATCGCCCGTCATACAGCTTCAAAGAAGTACAAAAGACTAGTTTAAGAGGCTTTAGTAATTTACTATTTCATGCGCCTAGGCCATTACAACCGACTATTAAACTGTTAACTCGTTTAGTTATGTATATAAACTCATTCATTCCAAAAAAACCTATAGTGCAAAATAATTATGATTAATAAGCTACTTAGTACACTCGTTATATTTTTACTCATGAACATTGCTTGGCAAGCTAATGCTATTGAGCCCATGAGTGATAAGACCATATTCAACAATGGCTACCCTGAGAGTGCTCAAGTTACTAGCTTACGTCTTGATTTTGAAGCTCTCGGTTTTAATAATTATAAGCTAGACGCTATAAATAACGATTCAAATGTCGACTTCACTAATCGCATTGATAAGTTGAGTAAAAATTTGATGTTGAATTTCTCATACACAAACTCCCCTTCATTAATTGCCAACGTATCGCATTTAAAAGTGTATTTTAATGAAAATTTGGTGACAGTTTTACCTATAAATGAACCTTCAAATATTATTAAAAATACCGCTGAACATAATATAGCGCTCAACGCAAAATACATTCAAGACTTCAATCAAATTCGCTTTGAGCTTGTTGGTTATTATAGTACGTCATGTCAAGACTATTTTAGCCGTGCTATTTGGGTAGAAATAAACAAATCAAGTAATATAACTCTCGACCAAACTTCACTGGCTATTGATAGTAAAATTGAGTATTTACCTGAACCATTTTTTGATAGCAAAGATTACAGTAAACTAACTCTTCCGTTTATTTTTTCCGGCACACCAAATAAAGAAGCAATAGAAGCCGCTGCAACACTTTCGAGCTGGTTTGGTGCTCAAGCTGATTGGCGTGGCGCTAACTTCCCTGTTGTACTTAATCAATCACCTAATCAACACAGTGTTGTATTTATTACAAACGCATCTAAACCTGCTTTTTTAGCCGACTACCCTGATGTAGAAAAACCAACAATCGAGATTATTTCCAATCCAATACACCGTTATAAAAAAATACTCCTTATATTAGGACGTGATGAAAAAGATTTAAAAACCGCAGTAAACGGTTTAGTGTTTGGCCATAAAGTAATGACTGGCCGAAGTGTAAGTATTGAAGGCATGAATAAGATTCCACTTCGCAAAGCTTACGATGCACCTCGATGGCTGAGAAGCGATCGCCCTGTACATTTTGATGAGTTAATTGACTACCCAACTCAGTTACAAACTACAGGGCTCAATAGCGGTCCTGTTAAGTTGAATATTCGCTTTGCGCCTGATTTATTTACGTGGCGTGAAAAAGGGATCCCGATAACGTTGCAATATCGTAATACGCCAGAAGATGACACACTAAGTTCTAGGCTGAATATGCTGATAAACCAAGAGTTTATTAGTGGCTTTTTATTAGAAAAAAATGACTCTACTGTAAGTACAACAAAAACACTGTTACCGTTAATTGCTAATACAGATTCAACTCAAAGTACTGAAAACTTTTCGCTTAATGGTATTAGCTTGGCTAAACGTAATGAGCTTAATTTTGATTTTCGATTTGACGTACTAAAAAATGCAACATGTACTGGAGCTCCTCTTGGCGGCGAATATGGTGTTATAGACGGTAACTCTCATATTGATGTAAGTAATTTTAATCACTATATCGCACTACCAGATTTAAATGTATTTGCTAATAGTGGATTCCCGTTTACAAAATACGCCGATTTACAACAAACATTAGTTATTTTGAATGAAAACCCAACACCTAAAGCACTTTCAATGCTCTTTAATTTAACTGGTCATTTTGGCGCTATAACAGGCTACCCTGGTCACCGTTTAACAGTAAAATATTTAAGTGATGATATAAACTACAACGATAAAGACATACTGTTTATAACCAAACCAAGTACGCGCAGTGACAAGCTAAAAGAAGATGAACCAAAAAACATTTTGCTTAACAACAATCAACGTGCAATTAAACTCGCTATTTATAACGGTGCTTATGACGATAATAAAGCTGAAAAAATACAAATAAACGTAAAGAGTAGCGGCAATATGGCGGTGATTACAGGCTATCAGTCCCCCTTTAGCTCGCAACGTTCTATAGTATCGTTAACGGCAACAACAAATGAAGCGTTTGGCCTATTAGATAACGCACTGATGAACTCGCAAAGTCGAGAACAAATTAAGGGCAGTGCAACAATAATTACAACACAAGGGATCGAAACAATTAAAACAGATAAACAGTATTTTGTTGGTCAGATCCCTGTTCATACCTTAATTTGGTTTCACTTATCAGATCACCCATTTATATTAGCGTTATTATCTATTTTAACGCTACTGATGATCTCATTTATTCTATGGCGATTATTACAAGCACTTACATACAAGCGTTTAGCTGAAGGAGATAAATAATGAAGTCACTTATAAAGGTAATCTGCATTGCTGTGGCATTATTTGCTTTTAATACGAAAGCACAGATAGAACAGTGTCAACCGTGGCAAGCATGGCAAGTATTTAAAAGCCACTTTATAAGCCCAGATGGTCGTGTTATTGATTTAGGTAGTAAGCAGAGTATTACAACATCTGAAGGTCAGTCTTACGCGTTATTTTTTGCTGTAATAGCAAACGATAAAGCAATGTTTGATTTAGTACTTGATTGGACCGAAAATCATTTATCCGAAGGTGATTTAAGTACGCGTTTACCAGCATGGCAATGGGGTATAAATGAAAAAAATGCAGGAGCAATTTTAGATTCAAACCCTGCCTCTGACTCTGATTTATGGATAGCTTATAGCTTATCACAAGCTGCTATTCTCTGGGATGACCGTCGTTATAGTATATTAGCGGCCGTGCTAGCTCAGCGTATAATACGAGAAGAAACAGCCTATATTTCCGGTCTTGGTTTGTCATTACTACCGGCCCCAGCTGGCTTTGACTTTAAAGACGAACAATATAAATTAAACCCTAGTTACTCACCTTTATTTATATATCAACAATTTAAAAAACTATATCCTCATTCTCCTTGGGAACAACTACATGAAAGCTCAGCAAAGTTAATTCTAGATACGGCCAAACAAGGTGTTAGCCCTGACTGGGTAATGTACGACACTAATAATGGTTTTTATTACGATAAAAAAACAAGTGACGTAGGAAGCTACAACGCTATTAGGGTTTATTTATGGGCCAGTATGATGGCAAACGATGCACCTTATAAAAAAGAATTGTTAGCACAATTTAATCCATTTTTAAAAACAATTAATGACCGTGGTTATGTGCCATTAAATACGTTTTCGAAATCAGGTAAATCAGAAAAAAGAGGCCCATTAGGCTTTAATGCAGCTTTACTACCTTTACTTGCAATACAAGACGATGATTCCTTAGCGATGACAATTCAGCAAAAATTAATGGTTGATAAGTCATTCACTCAAACTCGTTACTACGACAGTGTATTAAATTTATTTGGTACAAGTACTTTAAATAAACGTTTTGCAATTACAGCGGATGGAACATTACAACCTAAATGGAGTACTGAATGCAGCTAAAGGTTGCCCTACTCTGCGTATTAATACTGAGCCCAATGCTAAACGCAAAAACAGTAAATGATATTGATACGCGATCTGTTGAGTGGTTACTAAGCCAAATAAATATTGGTGAAGCACAAAAAAATAAAAGGCTTATTGAAGATAGCTTGAAAAAGCTGGTCGCGATTGCTCCAACCCGCATAGAAACACAGTGTGCTCAAGCGCATTACAACTTTGTTAACGGTGATTTAGATGGAGCAAATCAATTACTAAGCAAATTAAATAACGGACTTGTTAAGCAACCCCCTTGCATTGAAAAACTCAAAGTCATGTCTCGAATTGAAGGCAAAGATAAATCGGCTATTCAAGAAGCTAAATTACTAGCTCGCGCAGGTCGGTACGAACCTGCACGTCAAATTTATAATAAAATATTTAATAATGTATACCCAACACTCAATTATGAACTAGAACATTTAAGCTGGTACGCACAAGACAGCTCTCAATGGCAAAGTGTTAAAAATGGTTACGAAACATTATTGCAAAGTTACTCTAATATAGGCCAAGTTGAGATTGCTTACGCGAGGCATTTACTCAGACGTAACCCAAGTGACAAGCACGCTATTCGTATTCTAAGTAAATACGGCTCAACTTCTAGCTTTAGTAATGAAGTAGAAGAGATTTGGCTCGGTTCGCTAGCAAACATGCCAATTAGTGGTGCCACTGATAAAGAGTTTCAAACCTACTTTATGCTTTACCCGTTTAGTACTAAAGGTGAGTTACAGTATCAGGATTTCAAAAAAGATTTAACAGCACGTCAAACCTTAATTGCAGATCCAGCCTATCAGCTCTGGGTTAGAGGCGATAAACTCCTTGAAAAAAACAAATTAAAAGCGGCTGAACCGTTACTGTTAAAAGCGATAAGTGGGCGACCTCAAGACGGTGCAATAATGCGAAGTCTGGGTATTCTTTATTTACGCTTAGGTGACAATCAAAAATCCTATGAGTACTTTACACGAGCGCAACAGCACACCGCCGATTTTGCACAAAGAGAAACCTTAAAAGGATTAGCTAAAACAGCAAAGTTTTGGCTTTATATACGCCAAGCCAAAGATGCAATTAATAAGAATGAATTTAAAATAGCAAAGCTAAAATTAGACTTAGCTGATGCATTGGAGCAAAACCCTAATGCAGTTTTATATAACAGAGGCTTGTTACAATTTGCTCAAGGGCAATACTCTCAAGCAGCACGAACCTATCAAATTGTTTTAAAGAATGCCCCTCTCAATAACAGCGCCTTATTAGGTTTGCTTGAAATAGCTGAACTTGAACAAAGTGAACAAGCTTTAACGTCTTTTTATAGCCGTTTAACATTTGCTCAAAAGGAGCAAATTAAGCAATCCTATTCAATATCGCTTAGTAGCCAATATCGAGCAAAAGCAAATACCCTAGCGCAAGCAGGTGATTTAGAGCAGGCTGAAAAAGTGTTGCGTGAGGCAATAGATATTGCACCAGAGCAATCTTGGCTATATTACGACTTAGCTTTTATATACCAACAAAAAGGGCTTACTGATAAAGCTCGTACGTTGTTTAATAACGTATTGTGGCAGTTCCCTTTAAACCCTCAGCTGCGCTATAGCCACGCGCTTTTTCTACGATCTATTGATGACTACCAAGGCGCTATTGCAACCTTGCAATATATTCCCTTTAGAGCCAGAAATGCAGATATTGTTACGCTAGAACAACAGCTACAACTTAACGAATCTTTAACTCAAAGCGAGCGCCATCTTGATGCTAAAAATAAAGCAACGGCCATCTATCATTTAAGCGCCTTAGAAGCACAAAACTTAACTCCCGTAATGCAAGCCGAATTAGCACGTAATTGGTATCGAATTAATGAAAAGCTATACGCTGTTAAACTTATAAATAAAGCATTAACGGCACAACCTACACTTTCTGCTTATTGGCATATGCTTTATGGCGAATGGCTATTAGAACAAGGAAATGAGCAACAAACTAAACAATGGTTCACCAGTTATGCTCTTTCAGAAAATGCATCTAAAAATGATGTTAATCAATATGTACAGTTACAAAACAACTATATTAACCAGTATTACAGCGGCAGCGATTTAATTGCGAAACTAAATCAACTAGACCAAAAATATAAAAATAACGCAGCAATAACCACAGCATTAATTAACGCAAATTTAGCGCTTGAACAACGCCAAGCAGCGATTATCTTATATCAGCAAAAAGTACAAAATAAGCAAATTATTGAGCCACAAGCTTTACTAGCGATTGCTAAAGCGTACAGAGAGCAAGGTGATGATTTTCAAGCCAAAGAAGTAACACAACAAGCTATAACGCAAACTTCATCACAGGAAAGCTATTTACAACGTCAAATTATGGCATCTCTTAATGATTTTAACTACTCAGGTGACGCACTTGGTTTAGCTACAGAACTCATTACTAAATCGCCAAATGATACAGAGTTACGTTATTTGGGCGCCCAAGTGGCCAGCAATTTCAATGAAACAGAACAAGCTCAACTTTGGTACACACAAACACTCTCGCCTAACCGCACATTAACTGAAAAAGAGCTTTATAACTCGCTTTCGCTAATAAATGAAAGCGATGAGTGGTATATAAACGGCGCAAAGCGTGAGCTTATTAATGAACAAAACAAAAACCAAGCTTACATCGCTATTGGTGTTAACTTTAGTGGCCAGACAAGCACTGAAAGTGAAGCAACCCTTGGGGCTGGTTTAGTGCCTATTGAAGCCTATTTCCCACTTTGGCAAGGTCAAGGCTTTGTAAAAATAGACCCGACAACAATTAGTGCGCAAACAACACGTTTTGATGAGCAATTTGCGGGAAGCCGTTATGGCCAAGGTGCTTTATGTATATTTACGTGTTCTCTTGATGAAGTAAGCCCGAAAGAAAGCGGCGTAGATATTGGATTAGGCTGGCAGAATGAAAACTGGCGTTTAGATATAGGTACAACCCCTTTAGGGTTTTTAATTGAGGATATTGTCTGGGGCGTAAATTACGCCGATGATATTGGCGACTTTGGATACAGCCTTGAATTAGAGAAGCGTCCTGTTACCAGCTCAGTACTTTCTTATGCGGGTCTTGAAGATATAAACACCGGTAAAATATGGGGCGGCGTACGTTCTACAGGCCTTACTGCAAATATATCACACGATTTAGGTGGTAATTGGGGATTTTGGTCTAGTGCTGACTTTACCTCATATAAGGGCCAAAATGTAAAAGACAATCAGCGATATCGTATTATGGGTGGCAGTTATTATCGCGTAATTAGCAATCAAGAACGCGAATTCACTGTAGGAGCAAGCTTATTACATTGGGCATACCAATATAATTTAAGTGAAGAAACTTGGGGGCATGGTGGTTACTATAGTCCACAAAATTATGTTGGTTTATCAGTACCGCTTAGTTATGACGCACGTTGGGGCAATGATTTTGTTTATCGTTTGAAAACGGGCGTTTCATATTCACAAACTAAAACCCAAGCAATTGACTTTTTCCCTAACGATCCAGACTTACAAGCAGAAGCGTTTATTCGTCAGCTTGAAACAGGAGCAAATCCAGCGTTTGAGGGCGACACAAGTTCAAGTATCTCTTATAACCTAGAGGGCAGCTTTGAATATAGAATAACGCCACACTGGTTTTTTGGTGGTTACCTGGCAATAGATCGTTCAGACTTTTACGAGCCTAACTTTGGCCAATTGTATATGCGATACTACTTCAACCCTGTATATGGCACTCTTGAATTTCCTGGCACTCCAATTGTACCTTATGCCGAGTTCTAACTCGGCATAAGGTGATACACCGCGCAATACTTCCCCTAGCACTAAGGTATATGTATACTTGTGCCCAATTGTAACTAGGATAAGGGTGTGCCTCTTACCTTGTGGTGTTATTACCCTATAGCAAATCATTATCTTAGCTACAAATACTATACTGATGGTCGAGCATTCTAGTAAATACAAATACTAAAATAGCTAAAGCAAAAAATTATAAGGCCATTACAACAATTCTTAAAGTTAGGAAGTAAATATGAGTTCAGCTCCAGATAGTGGCTGGTTTGGCCACCCTAAAGGACTTTCGACATTGTTCTTCACTGAAATGTGGGAACGAATGAGTTATTACGGTATGCGAGCTATGCTCGTATTGTTTATGACGGCAAGCTTACAACAAGAAGGCCTTGGCTTTACCGTTGCATCAGCTGCTGCAATATATGGTTTATACACAGGCGCAGTATACTTTTTAGGTTTACCTGGCGGTTGGCTAGCCGATAGACTATTCGGTGGTCAAAAAGCGGTTTGGTATGGCGGTATTATTATTATGTGTGGCCATATTATTTTGGCAGTTCCACATGATTATTCATTTTTTATTGGCTTAATATTTGTAGCGACGGGTACTGGTTTATTAAAACCAAATATCAGCGCAATGGTTGGCCAGTTATACAGTGATGCCGACGAACGTCGTGATGGTGGTTACGCTATTTACTACATGGGTATTAACCTAGGTTCTTTGATTGGTTACTACGTTTGTGGTTACTTTATGGAAAACGTAGGCTGGCACTGGGCGTTTGGCGCAGCAGCTGTTGGTATGGCTATTGGTTTAGTGCAATATAAGCGCTCACTTAATAACTTGCCAGAGCATAGCGTTTTACCAGCCAACCCATTAGGCCCTAAAGGTACTTCCCGCGCATGGGGTGGTATTGCTGCGTTTGTAATTATAGCTGCAGCAGTGACTACAGCTGCAATGACCGGCGCAATTGTAATCAATCCAACAGTGGTTGCAGGATACGTAGCTGTTGTATTCACTATTATCTTTTTTGTTTATTTTGGTGTTATTTACTTTACAGGTAAATTAACTGATGCTGAAAAACAAAGAATGTGGGCGCTATTTTTAGTATGTATTGCATCAGCATGTTTTTGGTCTGGTTTTGAACAAGCAGGTTCATCATTAAACTTATTTGCACGCGATTATACTGACCGCCTTATTGGTACTTTTGAAATCCCTACAACGTGGTTTCAATCGTTAAACTCGCTGTTTATTATTGCCCTATCACCATTTTTTGCAGCGCTTTGGATTAATTTATCTAAAAGTCTAGTATCACCTAGCTACAGCGTTAAGTGTGCGCTTGGTTTAATTATCATGGCGTCAGGCTTTTTAGTTATGTTTATGGCGGCTCATTACGCTGCTGAAGGCTTAAAAGTAGCGCCTTACTGGCTTGTTACTACCTATTTTTTACATACAGTAGGTGAGCTTTGTTTAAGCCCTGTAGCATTAAGTGCGGTAAGTAAACTATCGCCTAAACGTTACACTGGTCAAATGATGGGTGTATTTGTATTAACTTACTCAATCGGTAACATCATCGCAGGTTTACTTGCTGGTAATTTCGATCCGAATAATGTCCAAGAAATCCCTAACCTATACCTACAAATTGCATTATTTAGCATTGGTGTTGGTGTTGTTTTAGTACTCATGACATTTAAAGCTAAAGTATGGGAAAAACAAGGGTTAGAAGAAAAAGCTTCTTAATTGTTTTTTAAATAATATAGCTAAAAACCAATCCCTCATAACCGCTATGAGGGATTTTTTTATTCAACTTTGCCGCACCACTGTTAACTGATATTATAGCCTGATTGATTAGAGAATAGACTCAGGGAACAGCTGTATATGCAATCGTTAACGATATTACATGCCACAATTTTAGCATTTTTAATTATGCTTTTATCAGCTTGTGGCGGCTCCAGTGACGAGGTTACACTCAATCCAAACAACCCAGTTGAACCAGAGCCAAGTACACTCACATTATCAAGCTCGACTGGTTTAGACACGACATTAGATGAAGGTAATTTTATACTAACCGCTCCTGCTGGTGCGACTTCTAGTAATACAGAGCTTACTTACGAGAAAACACTATTAGATGAAGCAAATGAGCAACAAAATATAGTTTCAGATTTACATAGTCTTACACCAAACTCGCTGACTTTAATTACCCCCATCACTATTACAATAAAAATCCCTGTGGACTATGCATTAGGCGGGCAACTCTTTATAGCAAAACTATCAACCAATACATGGGACATAATCGAAAACTCAACCGTGTTAGATGGCTTCGTTAGCGCGCAAGTGAACACATTAGGCACCTACGCAATACAAATGCAGCGTAATGAAACTTTTGCCAATATAGGCCCAACTTGTGATGCGAATGCCACTAAACAATCAGTGAGGTTTGTGCATGTTGCCGATTTACATGCTCGCTTTGGCTACCAAGAGCAATATTTCAGCCGTATTAAAGCCTACTACAACCAAGTAGCAAGCCAAACTCCTCATACCTTATTTACAAATGGTGGTGACGACTATGAAAAAGGCACCGTCGCAGAGCAACTATCACAAGGTACTGCAACAGAAGAAGCAATTAAAGCGATGCAATTTGATGTTCGTGTTGTTGGAAACCATGATTACGCATGGGGCCCAGAAAAACTATTAAGTTATTCACAAGACGAGAATGCCATCGTACTGGCGAGTAATACACGGTATGAAGGTGAGCAACTACAAGATTTTGCAGGCGTTGGATTTGCAAAAGTACAAGTAGGGTGTGTCACTTTAGGTTTGTTTGGTATGACTTCTGTGCCATGGAATGAACTTGATGAACCAATTGAAGATGAACCAATCCCTGATTTCATAAAACAATTTAAAATGAGCTGGCAATGGCAACAAGTGGCGCAAAGCATTGTTAGTCAATATCGTGACGACGTAGATTATATGATCATGCTGAGCCATTTAGGTGTCGGTCTTGATACTGATATGGCAACTAACGTCGCAGGCATTGATTTAGTGCTTGGCGGCCACACGCATGGTGGTGAAAGTTTCGAGACACTAGACAACGGCGCGATTGTTATTCAGCCAGATTTTTATGCTAAAGGGATTACTGATTTAACGCTTGATTTTGATTTAGCGGATAAATCATCTCCGGTTGTTGATTACAAAACAATTGAAACCGACTCTATTAATGAACGAGATGAAACGACTAAACAAGCTATTGATGAAATTATGGGTCGTTATGCTCCTGACGCTGAAACAGAAATAACTATTTCAGAAAATTATCCAACTACTTTACAATTAGCTGAAATAACTGCCTTAGCCGCAAAACATTCAAGCACAATTAGCGCAGCATTACTTAACCCTGAACTAGTACAAAAGCGCTGGACACCCGGCACACTGACTCAAGAAGACTTCCATAAAGCTTTTTATGTAGAAAGGCAGCCATCAAATACGCCTGGGTTTAATTCTATCTATAAAGTAACAGTATCGGGAAGAGACTTAGCAGCGATGTTTGCCAGTCAACCTGATTGGTTTTTACTTAAACCTGAAGATATACAACCCACAAATAATTACGAAGTTGCGCTATTTAAAGGCGCGGCTTTAAATCCTGATTTATTTTTTAATAGTGTGACATTCTCAAACATAGAGCCAATAGCCGAAGCTTGGTGGCTACTTGATAAATATGCTCGATTTAGAACAAGCCAATGCCTACATTTGGATACCGACACTGAGCTTTACTCGTGCAGTAACGTAGCAAATGTAACTATATGGAATTTTGAGGATGCTAACAATCCGTTAGCGGCTGATTTTGGGCCTTCAGTACTTAACTATTTCGATCCAAATGAAACCAATTGGGGCACTGATGAAACCCAATATAACACCACCACTCAGTTAAATATTGATGATTTAACTGACGGCCCTTCGGGTGTAATGGCATTTTCGCGCCACTCCCCGACAGAAGGCTTATTAATTGAATTAAACACCCCTGCAAATGGTGATTTTGCAAACGAAGGAATGGTATCTGACTACACACTTGTTATGGATTTATATTGGCCTTCAGAAGGCAAAGATATTTATCGTGCAATAATGCAAGCAGAAACAAACAGTTATCTGGATGACGATGCTGACATATTTATAGACCCAAGTGGTGGTTATGGTAAATCAACAAGCGACAGTGGCTACTTTGGTAATACTCAGGCAGAAGCATGGCACCGTGTCGCATTTGTTTTCTACACAGCACCTACAAATGGGGTATTTGAAGTATACATTGATGGTGAATTAGCTGGCGTTAAAGAAGACGGCGAAATTGACCGCCAATGGGCACTCAATAAAACGGTGCTTTTATTTACCGATAATAATTTTGAAACCGTAGCGGGTTACTTGAATGCATTGCTTTATGCTGGCCGTGCTATGACCCAAGATGAAATTAAGCGTATGGGCGCTGCACAACAAAAATTAACATTTGAGCAATCTACACGTACTTTAAACCAAACAATTGAACGTCACTACAAAGCAGCTCCAGCAATAAAAACTAACCCATGGCTAGAGCAGCGAAACAAGTTTTTTGGCAACGCCTCTCAAAGTGTAAACAATTAAGTACGAAAAAGCTTTTACTTATTAATTATAAAAGGGGGTTTAACGCAGGTTAAACCTCCTTTTTAGTATTTAAATACAATAACTTAAAAACAAGCACTCCCACTTGAATTTATACCATATAACTTCATTTTACTTAACTGTATTACAAACACGTAACTTTATAATAACCGTCCTATAAAATTTACACATGCACTAGACACTAAATAGCGCCCTCCTCTTCCCCAAATTAAAAATCTGGTTGATTATCTACTGCAATATGACAACAACACATAATCGCAGTGCTTAATTGCGGGAGTAATAATAATGAGTGAAGTAAATAACTATTTAGGTTTAGTCGGTATTGAATTTACCGAGTACGCAACACCTGATGCTGATTATATGGATAAAGTATTTACTGATTTTGGCTTCTCTAAGCTTAAAAAATTCAAAGGTAAAGACATTGTTTATTACAACCAAAACGATATTCACTTTTTACTGAATAACGAGCGTGAAGGTTTTTCTGCAGAATTTGCTAAAAGCCATGGTCCTGCTATTTGTTCAATGGGTTGGCGTGTTGAGAATGCGCAAAAAGCATTTGAAACAGCAGTAGAGCGTGGTGCAAAACCAGCGACCGACTCAACGCATAAAAATATGCCTTATCCTGCAATCTATGGTATTGGCGACAGCCTAATTTACTTTATTGAACAATTTGGCGACAAAGGCACTATTTACGAAAGTGATTTTGAAGACTTAGAAACGCAAAATGTTGTAGAAGATAAAGGCTTTATCCGAATCGATCATTTAACCAATAACGTTTATAAAGGCACCATGGAAAAATGGGCTAACTTTTATAAAGACGTATTTGGTTTTACTGAAGTACGCTACTTTGACATTAAAGGTCAAAAAACAGCGCTTATTTCGTATGCACTTAAATCGCCATGCGGCACCTTCTCTATTCCAATAAACGAAGGTAAAGGTAACGATAACAACCAAATTGATGAATACCTTGGTGAGTACAACGGCCCAGGCGTTCAACATTTAGCGTTTTTAACAGATGACTTAGTAAGCTCTCTTGATAAGCTTGATAAATCAACAATTGCCACTTTAGATATTATCCCAGAGTACTACGATACTATTTTTGACCGTGTACCTTGGGTTGCTGAAGATAAAGAAAAAATTCGTGAGCATCAGATACTCGTAGATAGCCAAAGTGAAAATTGTTATTTATTACAAATTTTCTCTAAAAACTTATTTGGTCCAATCTTTATAGAAATGATCCAACGCGTTGATGATGGTGGCTTTGGTGAAGGTAACTTCCAAGCATTATTTGAATCAATCGAACGTGACCAAGAGCGTCGCGGCGTTTTATAAAATATTTGAGTAAATTAAAAGCAGCGAACTTCGCTGCTTTTTGTCGTTTTAATATTTAAAAAGTATGGCGCCAAGTACAAGTATGATTAAATAAACTATACCTTGTCGCCATACAGTAAAATCCAAAGGAAATGTAATGAGCCTAATTAACGAAACCCACGATATTAATTTAACCAGCTGGGTAGAATCAGCTAATGTTGATAATTGCGACTTCCCGATTCAAAACTTACCGTTTGCAGAATTTCGTCGTAAAGGGTCTGATGAGGCCTTTCGTGGTGGTGTTGCAATTGGTGACCAAGTAATCGATTTAGCAAAACTAAATAAATTAAACGTTTTAACAGGTGACGCTAAAACAGCCGCAGATGCAGCAAGTGAAGCAACCTTAAATACATTTATGGGTTTAGGGTTGCAGTATTGGTCAGCCCTTCGTTTAGCGCTTTCAAAAGCACTAAGAGCAGGCTCTGAGCACCAACAAGCGCTTAGCGATACATTGGTTGCACAGTCTGATATAGAGTTTTCTTTGCCTTGTCGTATCGGTGATTACACCGACTTTTACACTTCTATTTATCATGCTACTGCTGTGGGTAGTTTATTTCGCCCTGATAACCCATTACTACCTAACTATAAATGGGTACCTATTGGTTATCATGGTCGCTCTTCATCTATTGACGTATCGGGTCAAACATTTCATCGCCCTAAAGGCCAAACTAAAGCTCCTGATGCAGAAGTGCCATCATTCGGTCCTTGTAAACGCCTTGATTACGAACTAGAGCTGGGTATTTACTTAGGTAAAGGCAATGCACTGGGCGATGCAATCGCTATCGAAAATGCTGAAAACCATGTATTTGGCTTTTGTGTATTTAACGATTGGTCAGCACGTGACTTGCAAGCGTGGGAATACCAACCGCTTGGTCCATTTTTAGCTAAGAACTTTGCCTCAACGGTATCGCCTTGGATTGTAACAACCGAAGCATTAGCACCTTATAGAACAAGCTGGACACGTGATGAAAACGATCCACAGCCTATGGACTATTTAGAATCAAAAGCGAATCGCGACCAAGGTGCTTTTGATATTCAAATGGATGTTAAAATTCAAACGCAAAAAATGCGTAGCGAAGGCCATAACCCAACGCGCGTATCAACATCTAGCTTTAAGCACTCTTACTGGACTGTGGCACAAATGGTTACTCATCACACAGTAAATGGCTGTAACTTTATGCCAGGTGACATGCTAGGTTCGGGCACTCAGTCAGGTCCAACGCACGAAGAAGCAGGTTCATTACTTGAGCTTTCTCGTGGTGGCAAAGAAAAAATTACGCTAAGTAATGGCGAACAACGCAGCTTTTTAGAAGATGGCGATAACGTTATTATGCGTGGCTGGTGTGAAAAAGAAGGCTATGCACGTATAGGTTTTGGCTCTGTAGAGAGTACAGTTCTGCCTACAAAATAATACGAGTATTAAATAAAAGGGCTGCTTACTAAAAGCAGCCCTTTTTTATTAATTTTTGAACAGTTACAATTTTTCTCTGGCTTTTTTAACTCAAATTGCTATCTTAATTCGGTTAATAGCCAATGTTTATATGCCATGTCAGTATTTATAAAGTCTTTTTATCAAAAAACATTTCCAGCCCGTCAGTTACTTATTCGCCAAAATGGTGAAGTTAAGCATGTTGTTTTGGCGTCTTGGGTTCAGCTTACTGTTGCAGTACTTGTTTTTGCTACTTTAGCTTGGATCAGTATTTCTACATTACGTGTTTATTCACAAACGAACAAAATTTCCAACATCCAGCAAAACCAATTGAATAAACAACTACTTTGGCAGAAAAAAGTCAGCGAACAAAATGCACTTTATACAAATCAGTTAGAACAGCTGGCTATTCTTGAACAAAAACAGGCTTTATTGCAAAGCATGATAGAGTCATTACCAGCCTCGATTAGCAAAGATTCAATACAGCTTGATAGTAATCTCGAGTCACCAATTAGTGAACGAAAAGAAGAATTTCATGCTCCACTACTTGATGAAGAGCCAAACAATAAGCAAGTGAACTTAGTTACCCCGCTTACTTTTTCAGCAAGATACCAACATTTAGCACAAGCTTATCAAAAAAACTTTGCATTACTTGATAGCCAAATAAATAAACGACACGACGATATTTTAGCAATGCTTAAAGGCGCAGGGCTTGAATCGGCACTTAAACAACATTTGGCACTAAGCGAACAAAAAACAGCACAAGGTGGCCCACTTGATGTTTTTGATGAAACAAAAATTCCGACCCAATTTTTACTTATTGCCGATAAACTACTCTTATTAAATAACCTTGAAAGCTTTTTAACAGAGCTTCCGAATTCTTTACCTTTGCCTGCTGCAAAATATTACATTTCAAGTAGTTTTGGTCTTCGTAAAGATCCGATGAATAATCGTCGAGCCTTTCATAAAGGAGTCGATTTAGCTGGTTGGCATAAAACCGAAATTTTTGCCCCTGCTGACGCTATAGTTCTCAGAGCCGGCCGCAACGGTGGTTACGGTAACTTTATTGAGCTTGAACATAAAAATGGCCTTGTGACTCGTTTTGGCCACTTAAATAAGATTAAAGTGAAGAAAGGTCAACTAATTACTAAAAATGATGTAATAGGTTTAATGGGGAGCACCGGTAGAAGTACCAGTACTCACTTGCATTATGAAGTATTACTTGATGGCAAACATGTTAATCCTCTAAAAATAACAAAGGCGCTTTCTCATGTTCGGTAGAAAGAAACAAAAACCAGGAAGCTCTAGTTTAAAAAGAGTAAATAACACTCCCTCTATTATTTCACAAGATGTTCGTCTCACAGGCACCTTAGTTAGCCAAGGTGAAGTACAATTAGATGGTCGTATTGATGGTGATATTAAAGTAAAACATTTAGTTATTGGCTCAACAGGTATTATTGAAGGCATGGTTGAAGCACAAAATGTAATTGTAAAAGGCAAAGTTATTGGCTCAATAAACGCCAGTGAAGTAAATGTTAAAAGCGGCGCACATGTTCATGGCGATGTATTCCACGATACCTTAAGCATAGATGCCGGTGCGATTATTGAAGGTAGTTTAAAGCAACGTTTTGAAAAAGATGCAATTGAGCTTATTAGTGAAGAATTAAAACCAGTCAGTGAAGTTAAAATGTTGTTAGAGGAAGACGACAGCGGCTTGTCGTTTGTAAATAAACAAGCCACAGATAAAAACTAAATCAACTCAGTTGACTGTCCATTATTTTTTTTCAGTGATATACATAGTAATATCAGCGGTGAATACGAGTTCATCGCGGGTATTATAAAGTTTAACCGGTACTACTAGGTCCTCTTTATCAGTCCACTTATGTGGTAAATCAATTTCAGCGACAGCTCGTACATCTGTGTCTACTTTAGCTAAATACTGCACTGTCATTCCTTTTGGGATCCAACGATGCGTTTTAACTGGCACTGTTGCATCAATCATTACACCTGCACACAGTTCAGCTAAATTACACTGCGCAATAGCATGAATAGTTCCAATATGATTATGAACGCTGCGACGATTTTTAACCACCGCACTACAATGGCCCTCTCTCAAATCGAGTACGTAAGGTTTCATCGAACCAAAATATGGCGCTTTAAAGCAAACAGCTTTAGTAAAAAGCCAATTCCCAAAAGGTAGGCGCTTAAATTTATGCCATATTTGTACAAGTGCAGATTTATTACTCATTATTATTTTCCATCAACAGTTACTTTTTTAAAATTAACACATCAGACCAGTTTTAAAAAGTGCATTTATGCTGGCTTTTTAGCTTAATCCAATCAAAAAGTAAGAATGACAGCCTATGCAGGGGTCATAAGCCCTTTCTTTTTTATGAGTGCCCACCTAAAATACTCGACAAAAGGAGACTCAATGCAAACACAGCCCGCTAAACCTAATATGACCTTGTTACTTATCTTAGCGTTACTCGTTATATTTTGCCCTATGGCAATCGATATTTACCTACCTGCTTTTCCAACTATTGCAGAACAATTTGCAGTTACTGAACAACAAGTACAGCAAACCGTTGCTATTTTTATGCTAACAGTAGGTCTAGGCCAATTAATTGCGGGCCCTTTGGCTGATAGATTTGGCCGAAAACCAGTGGCAGTAGTGGGTATTAGTTTGTATGCAAGCTCTGCATTACTCGCATACTACTCGCCTTCTTTTGAGATATTGCTGATAGCACGTGCTTTTCAGGGAATTGGAGCCTGTGCCACGTTTGTTGTCGCATTTGCGATAGTGCGTGATAAATATGGTAGTGAACGAAGCGGTCAGATGATCACCTACCTTAACGGGATTGTGTGTTTCATTCCGGCAATGGCACCTATTTTAGGGGCTTGGCTTACCGTACAGTTTGGCTGGCGTATGAACTTTATGTTTTTAACCGCGTTTGCCATTTTGGGCCTTATTGTTACGCTATTCTTTTTTAGAGAAACTCGCCCTGCTGATAGTCATTATCAAGGGCATATTTTAGATTTACGTCGCTTTACACCGATTATTAAAACACCGGTATTTTTGTTTAATAGCCTAATTTGTATGGTCTCAATGTCGGCCATATTAGTGTATGTAACGCTCGCTCCAGGCTGGCTTATTACACATTTAGGCGGCACCGTAGCCGACTTTACTTTTTGGTTTACGTTAAATGCCGTAATAAGTATTGTCGCAAGTTTTATTTTACCAACCTACATTAAACGAAATAGCCAACGTGCTTTGCGTGTCGGTGTGAGTGTACTGGTTTTTTCAGGCATTTTAATGTTAGCCCTTAGCGGTATAGAAACAGCATTTGCGCTTATGTTACCTATCTTAATTGCTGCATTAGGGTTTGCTTTAAGTTTAGGCTCTGCAGCAGGAATGTCTCTGTCTAGCTTTCCTAAACAAGCAGGCACAGCCTCTGCATTACTCGGTGCTATGCAAATGAGTGGCGCTAGCATATTGGTAGTATTGACCCAGTATTTAGGGCTAAGCACACCATGGCTAATTGCTTTTCACTTATTATTACTAGCTCCGCTTTGGTTTATTTTAATGAGCAAAAAAGCCCATACTTTACACCCAGCTAAAAGTACTCAATGATCAATCCTGACTTTCTAATCTCATTTTTATTAGCCAGCTTTTTAATGGCAGTAGCGCCAGGGCCATCAAATGCATTTTTGATGGCGCAAACATTTGCTAATGGTCGAGGCGCTGGTATGCAAAGTGCATTTGGTTTTGCATTAGGTGGAGTTATTCATACGCTATTTGCTGTTGTAGGCCTAAGCGCAGTACTAAAAGCCTCTCCTAGTGCTTATGCCGCAGTGCAATACGCAGGCGCAGCATACTTATGCTATTTAGGGTTTATGATGATTAAAGGCACGCTAAAGCAGCCAGAGCAGACACCTGAGGGCAAGCAAACCGATAAACCGCATATAAGTACCAGTAAAAAAAGTAATGTCATGTTTCAGGCGATGATGACTGAAGTACTAAACCCTAAAGTAGCATTATTCTTTATTGCATTTATTCCGCAATTTGTAGATCCAACGCTTTCATCGGCTACTTTTCAGCTCGCTTTTTTTGGCTTACTTTACCCTCTTTTTGCTTTTCCAATTGACTGCACGTATATTTATTTTGGCGACAAAATTGCACAGTTTTTTAGACGTAACCCAAATAGCCAACTTTGGATTGATAGGATCACTGGCATTGTATTTATTGCCCTTGCTATCAATCTATTATTTTAACTAACCTGCACTTTGGTTAAGAGGTTCATTCTTCCGAGTTTAGGTTCATCAATAAAAAGAATTAGCATGGAACAAAAAACACAATCTCTTCCCGCACAAAAAAATATTGCTTTAGTGGCGCACGACGGTAAAAAAGCAGCATTAAAATTATGGTGTGAAAAACACAAAGAAATACTAAGTAAGCACACTTTATATGGCACAGGTACTACGGGGCATTTAATTCAAAAAACGACGGGGCTTGATGTAGTTCAGCTTTTAAGTGGTCCTATGGGCGGCGATCAACAACTTGGCGCTAAAATAGCAGAACATGAGATACATGTTTTAATATTTTTTTGGGACCCATTAGCATCACAGCCTCATGACCCTGATGTTAAAGCACTACTGCGTTTAGCAGCTGTTTGGAATATTCCGGTGGCGTGTAATGAAGTGAGTGCAGATATGTTATTAAGCTCACCGCTTATGGACGTAGAGCTTGAACGTACATTGCCAGATTACGAAAAATACCTCGCAACCCGACAAATAGATCTTTAAACCTCAATTGTAATCTAGGTTATTTATAAAGCATGCTGGCCCATTTAGTCAGGCCAGCGGTTACACTACCAAAGTGATCCCCGTTAACCATTTTTATATCGCCTAAGTGCTCACTTAAAGCCGCTTTAATCAATGGTGATTGTGCACTACCGCCTGTTAAGTAAATAATGTCTGGCGTGGTCGCAGCGTCGCTGATTGCTTGTTTTGCTAAAGTAACTATTTGGCTAATACTACTCTCAACGGCAACAGCTAAATCGCTTACAGATACATTTTTATTCAGTCCACTATCTAAAAAGCTTAAATCACAATCAAACGCACTAGCTGATGAAAGTGCTATTTTAGCCGCTTCACCTTGTTGCACTAATTGATGGCCTTGCTTGTTTTGCTGTAAATGTATTAAACGCTTATAAAGCTCAGGCGCACTTACATCACGTAATTGTGCATTTAGCTCTCGGGTATGGCTTTCACTATAAAATTGGCTTTGTAAGTTTACATCGTTAATTTTACACGCTTGCCAAAACGCTTGATTAGGCAAAGGCAAACCCGATTTAAACGTACTGCCTAAACCCAATAACGGCATTAAACCATGAAAGCTCAAAGCAATATCTAAATCATTTCCGCCAACACGTTTACCACTGTGAGATAAAAAATCGCTATCGCGCTGGCTATTTCCTCTAAAGCTTGGGCCCATTTGTACAAATGAGCAGTCACTTGTACCACCACCAATATCAATAACGAGTACTTTTTGATCCTGAGTTAAATCACTCTCGTAATCGATACCCGCAGCAAGTGGCTCATATAAAAACTCTACGTCTTTAAAACCAGCACGTTTAGCAGCACGCTCTAAAATACCGACCGCTTGTTGATTTGATTGATCGCCACCCACAGCTTGGAAGTTTACTGGGCGACCAATCACTGTTTGTGTAAGTGTTTTACCTAAAGAGCGCTCAGCGCGTTGCTTAATTTTTAAGATCATCGCGGTTGCGATATCTTCAAAAAAGTTAATTTGACCTTGCTTTAAACCTGTTGCACCAAAAAATGATTTAGGGGACTTAACAAAATAGCCTTCTTCAGGAAACTGCACGTACTCGCTAATCGCTTCACGACCAATAAATAGGGTTTCATCTGAAGGTTGTAAATCAAGGTCTGACTTAATACGAGGTAAGGTATTTAATAATGCTTGGCGCTGCGTTAAAAAGTCATGCTCATGGGCTGTGCCATGTAAATGCTTAGCAACAAAATCAACAACCAACGCACTGTGATGAGTGTAAAGTGTAGACGGTAAGTAATGTTTTCCTTGCTCTAGCGGTACTAATTGAACATTACCCTCGCTCATTACACCCATAGCACAATTAGAACTACCGTAATCAAAACCTACAAACATACTTCACCACACATTACCAAAAAGGCCGCGCAATTTAGCACACTTTGTAAAATTTATAAATGTTATAAACTATCTCTGACCCGTAAAAAACTAGCAAAACGCGGTAACCCATTTTTTGTTAAGCCATGAAATCGGTACGTTACAGTACTACCAATTTCCGGTGGAATGGAGCGCTGTGCATCATTAAACCCAGTACCAATAGAAAATACCTGCCCCTGCGCTGTTTTTACCCTTAATGCCCCTAACATTCCTTGATATTTACCTTTGCCTGGTAAGTGTGCAATTACAACCGCTTCTGCATCTAAATAAGGTTTTAATTTTAGTAATGCATTACTTCTTCCATTGCTGTGCTTCGCGCTGGCCAAATGAAGCATTACACCCTCGCCGCCCTGCTTAGTTATGTTCTCAAAATACTCTGTAAGCTGCTCATTATTTGTAAAGCTATATTGACCTACTGCACTAATGTGCGGCAAGTTTAGGCTAGTAATTAGCTCATTATAGTTTTTATAGCGAGTGCTAAAAGGCAGATTTTTATCTGGCATATCAAATACTTTATAAGTAATAGTTTGCCAATCATGATTATTAGGTTTTTTAGTTCTGACTATGCCACTCAGCGCAGAAAAGTGCTCACGTTTAGTCCACAGCTCACCATCAAGCCATACATTTGGCAATGGCGCTGTAAACCAACTTGGCGCATTGATAATATTACCCTTACGAGTTAAAAACTCCGTGCCGGTCCAGATAGCTCTTACGCCATCATATTTTTCACTGACTAAATACTTACTTACATCATAATGCTTAGTTTTGTCATATACTTTAGCCAGTAAAACAGACGGCTGTGCTGCACTTATGCATTGCGTAAAAAGTACAATAACAATTAAAAGCAGGTGTTTAATAGTAAACATTGGCGCATCCAAGCATGTAAAAGTTGGCTTAAACTATAGTTGAGATTGCGCCCATTGCCAAAACTCATCTAAGTTGCTCATTTGATAGGTAGCTTGGCTAAAATCGTGATCTTTAGTATGGCTATTGGCAATGGCTACCACACGTAACAAAGCATTGTTGGCCGCCGTAACGCCGGTAAATGTATCCTCAACAGCAATTGCATTGCCTGCCTGTATATTTATCTGCTCAAGTGCCAGTAAATATGGGTCCCCAGCAGGTTTAGGATTACTTACGTCATCTTTTGTAACCACCGTATCAAACAGCTCATAAAACCCTAAACCTTTAAGTATTGGCATAGCTTCACTTTTAGCACTGCCTGTTACTAGCGCCATTTTTAAGCCACTCTCTTTTACAGCTTTCAACGTTTGCTCTGTAAATGGCATCAGTGGCGGTAAATGTGTTACTACATATCCACCAAATAAACGGTATTTTTCATCTGCTAAAAATTGTGCACTTACCGATAAGTTATGCTCTTGCTTAATTTCGATTGCGGCTTCTAAAGTGGGCCGTCCCGAAAAGCGCTGACAAAAATCATTTTCTAAATAACTAACACCGTAAGGCTTAAGTAGTTTACTCCAGCATACAAAGTGCATACTTTCTGAATCAACTAATGTGCCATCCATATCAAATAATATTGCTTGTAAAGTCATCCTCATTCCTTATACCAACCTGCATAGATCTTTGATCAATTTAACGAATTAAATTGCACTATAACGTCGTTAAAAATTTTTTATTTAGAACAACTAGATACAAAAATTTTTGCCTAGTTCTAGCGTAATTTTCTTAACGTTAAATAGAACCCATATATAAGCAGATTGGTATTATTTAACCTAAGCTAAATTTTGACAATAAAAAAAGGCGCCTTAAGCACCTTTTATATAAATACAGTTATTGCGTTAAGCCTGCTGGCGGCTCACCCGTTGCTTCCTCACCCGTATCAACATCAACAAGCTCATAGCCACGCGTTTTGCGCATAACTTTAAGTACAGGTTTTTCAAATGCTGTTTTTAAACGCTCTGAGTCATCTTTTAATTCATCTAATGTTGTACCAAAAGGGGCTGCGCCTGTTTCTGACCAGTTAGTTACTTTGCCGTTCAAGTTATATTCCACTTCGTGTATTTGATATTGCGCTGCTTCATCTTTCGTTGCTTCACAAAAAATTACACGGTAATTCCAAAATCCAGCCATCTTTTTATCTCTTTAAATTAATTAACGCTACTTTACCAGCTTTATAAAAACATAAAAGCCTGCACAAGGCAGGCTTTTAAAAATTAATATAATTTAAGGTTATCTTTAGAAGAAGTTAACTTTAAACTCAGCGCCAACATAGCGTTCTTCATTAACCATTGCTGTGTTGTTATTAAAGTCGATTGCACCAATAGCAACTTGCTCATCAAATAAGTTACGAGCAAAAACAGCTACTTCGTATTCATTATCATCCTGAGCCCAAGTATAACCGGCGCGCACACCTACTTCTGTTAACGGTTTACCTTCAAACTCAACCGCTTCATATAAGAAGAAGTTAACTTTACTGCGGTACGATACATCGGTGTAAGCGTAAAAGTTACCATCGGCTAGTTCTTTTGAATAACGAAGTGTTATGTTAGAAATAAACTCAGGTGCATTAGGTAAGCTATTACCATCAATGATTGCTCTGCCATTCACTGTCGTATCAGTAATATGCAATGTGTCACGATCTGGTACAGGAATGGTAATGCTGTTATCTTTTAACTCTGTTTTGTTATAACTAAAGTTAAACGTGGCATTAAGCTCATCAGTTAATACCCACTCGGTATCAAGTTCAAAACCATAACCTGTTGTCTTATCTGCATTGAGCAAACTTGTGGTATTTGCAGTCCCACCTACAGCAGTTAATTGCTGATCATCCATAGTAAAATAATAAATACTCGCATTTACACGCCCGCGACCATCAAGTACGTCTGATTTGAAACCTGTCTCATATGAAGTAACAGTTTCAGAGTCAGCTGTAGTAACCTCGTCAGAGAACGTGATACGACCTTGAATACTAGGAGCGCGGAATGTATTTGCAACTCGTGCATATAAATTAACATCATCATTTAATTTATAAGACGCTGAAATATCCCAACTTACATGATCATCACTTACATCAGTTGTACGGGTGATATCGTTTTTACATTGTATCAAGTTATTTAGGCAGTCATCGCTAACTATTTTACGTACTGCTTCAAAGTCTTTTTCATCGTCAGAGTAACGAAGGCCAGCCGTTAGTTTTAAATCATCAGAAACAGTGTAATCTACAGAACCAAATACAGCCCAAGCTTTAGTATCTTGCTGTTGATTAACGTAACCGTTTAACGCGCCCCCAGCTAACGTATTGTAGCCGAAGTTTTCAATCGTTACTGATTCATCAAAATAAAATAAACCGGTTTGAAAATTAACATCACCGTCGTAGTTACTCGCTAAACGTAATTCTTGCGTGTATTGGTCGTGATCTGGTAAACCACTTTCACTTTCTGATGGGAATGGAATTGAACCTGGACCATGAAACTCACCTAAAAAGTCAGCACCATAACCACCATCAATATCGCCACGCGAGTTTACTTCTGCGCTTTCCCAACCTGAAATTGAAGTAATAGTGTAATCATTAAAATCATATTCTAGCTTTAAGCTTAAACCTTGTGCATCAACAGTTTGCTTTTCACGTGCTGCTGCATCGTGGTAAACAACTTTATAATCAAAGTCATCAACTAGATCGTTAGTGCCACTTTTAATTGCATTCGCACGAAATGGAATAGGTGTGCCATCCATATTACGTACGTGATAATTAAGTAAGGCTGAAAAATCATCTTTTTCATATAAGAATTGAACACGTGCAGCTCTATCAGTGTAACCACCTAATACATCATCTTGTTCAAAACCTGGCGCACGGTTATCAATAAAATTATCTTTGTCTTGCCAAAGAACAGAAACACGTGCTGAAAGATTATCAGTTAAACCACCACCCACCGCGCCTCTAAAATCAACGGCACTGTCTGTGCCATATGATACTGAGCTAAAACCTTCAAATTCTTGGCTAGGTTTAACCGAATCAAATTTTACAAGACCAGCCGGTGTATTACGGCCAAACAATGTACCTTGCGGACCACGTAAAACCTCTACACGCTCAACATCAAATACAGGGAAACCTTTTAGAATCGCATTTTCTTGAACGATATCGTCAACAACCAGTGACACAGGTTGTGATGCATTTAAATCAAAGTCGGTATTGCCTAAACCACGAACATAAAAACGTGGAAATGTACGACCATAAGAAGACTCAATCGCTAAACTTGGAATTTTCGCATTCATAAAGCGAATATCCATACCGGCAGAGCTATACACATCAAGGTTATCACCTTGTAATGCAGATACTGCCACGGGTACTTCTTGAGCGTTTTCGACACGTTTACGAGCGGTTACTTGAATAACTTCTAATTGGTTGCTTTTTTTAGCTGTTTCTTGCGCAGCTAAAGAAGAAAATGAAGTACCTGCTACTGCAGAGAACAACGTTGCGTTAATTAGGGTTGCTAACGTAGATCGTTTCATTGCTTTCATGTTGGGTTTAACCTTTTGTGTGCACTCTTATTCAACGGTTTATGTGTTGCGCAATTTATACCATGGAGGTAGATTGCGGGTTCGACCAATTTTTCGCGTCTTGCTATAGGCTGCGCGGACCTTATTATCGAGAGTACAAAAACGATGTTATAAGGCTGAACGAACGATCGATATTATACCACCACGTAATAATTTTACTGCAAAAAGATGAGCAAAAAAGTAAACTCTTTTGCAACATTTAACTACACGTTATGCCATTTTTATACATTTAAAGGCATAAAACACAACAAATAAGGACATATGTCCTTATAAAAAAACACCAAACAAAGTAGCCACTTGCACTTTTTAAACAAAAATAAAAAACAGGAACATAGTTTGAAAATAAAAAAGCTGCACACGGCAGCTTTATTTTTTATGGATTCAGATAACTGAATGTTTTTATTTGATACGCTTAAGTGCAATTTCACCATCTATATGAATATCACGCTGCGGGAAAGCAATCACTACATCATGCTCTTCAAATACAGCGTAAATACTAAAGCGAATATCACTGCGTACTTTTCTAAGCATAGTCTCCGACTCTGCGCACACCCAAAAAATAGCGTTAAATACAAGTGAGCTATCTGCAAAGTCATCAAATAGTACTGACGACTTTGGATTAGCCAATATAGCTTCATGGTCATCAAGTACTTGCTGAATTAGCTTTTTAACCAGCAGTACGTCCGATCCGTATGCAACACCAACGCTCACCGCTGAACGCGCATTACCATCAATTAGTGTCCAGTTAGTTACTGTATTTTCTAATAGCTGGCTATTGGGTATCAGCATATGCACACCATCGTTTCGGCGTATACGTGTTGAACGTGTATTTATTGTCTCTACAACCCCTTTTGCATCACCCACTTCTAAAAAATCACCAATACGAATTGGTCGCTCCCACATAAGTATCCAACCACTTATAAAGTTGTTGATAATATTTTGTGCACCAAAACCAACGCCAATAGCAATAGCGCCCGATACGAATGCAAATGCAGTAACGGGGATACTAAGTACTTCTAAGGACGTAAAAACTAAAATCGCAATGCTTATAATAAAGTAGATACGAGTGAATAAATGCACCGCGTCTTGGCTTAACTTTTTTGCTAGTAAGGTTTTTTTTATCAACTTACCAATACGCGTAACAACAAACCAAATAGCGAAAAGTATTAAAGGTACTTTAATGATTTTTGCAACGGTAATATGTACATCGCTGTAACTAAATACAACAAAGGCAAGAATTTGGTTTATGTGTTCTAACGTCATTTATTTTCCAATACAAGCAAGGAGCGCTTTAAAGTTAAATCGCTATAGAGTGAAAGTGATTCAGTGTTGGGTAAGTTTAGCACGTCATAATATAACTTAAACACACTGTTAATAAGTTCAATATGCACTGATTTAACTCTTACTGCAGCAAGTCCCCTCTAGTTATTAAAAAGTGGCGCGAGGTTTGTAACCTAGTGGGCTCAGTAAAAACCGAGCAAAGCTTCCACATCCTGCTCACGCCCCTTATCTACATCCTGTAAGCAACAAAGAGTTAATCGTCCTTAGAAATAACCCGACGGGCAGCGCATGCTTGGTCTTTGTGCTACGTTATCGCCTATTTATGGGGAATAATCACACTTCATAGGCTCTGCCTTGCCTAAAAACCAAACATACTGATGCAAGTTCAACCACCAAAGTTCAACACGCCCTAACCTACATTTTAGAGCATCGTAATAAAATAGGGTGTCTACTTGCATAGCAAGAGTAAATGTATAAACAGCGCCTCTTTTGATACTCAGCAGTAGTTAAAACGATGTTTTAGAGCTGTATTTACCTACCTAAATGCCTGTTATTAGCTAATTTGCGTTCAAATCCCGCTTAATATCGATAAACTTTATTGTATATAAATCAGAATTTGGTAAGTTAACTGGGTTTTTAAACTCATAAAGCCTATTCCGGCTAATCTTTCTATGGAGTTATTATGCGTAAGACACTGATCGCCACTACTATTGCTAGTGCCCTAATACTATCGGCCTGTTCATCAGATGAAACAACAAAAACGGCAGAAGAAGGCGCAGCACAAGTGCAAGACATGAACGCAAACAATGTTTTATTTAAACCAAGCCCATTGCAATATATGGCGCCAGAATTTGATAAGTTTGGCACAAAAGACTACGAAACAGCGTTTGATGCTGGTATTGCACAGCACACAGCGCAAATTGAAGCTATTGCTAATAACCCAAAACCTGCAACATTTGAAAATACATTAGTTAAAATGGAGCTATCAGGCGAGTTATTGAACCGCGTATCGGCTGCTTTTTACAACTTATCGGGTTTAATTTCAGATGACGAATACCAGCGCATTGATGAAAAAATGGCGCCGGTATTATCAGCTCACTCAGACGATATTTACTTAAATGGTGCATTATTTAAGCGCGTACAAACAATTTATGACAATCAAGATAAATTAAATGCTGAAGATCAACGTCTAGTTGACTTTTACTACAAGCAGTTTGTAAAAGCAGGTGCTAAATTAAATGACGCTGAAAAAGCTAAAATGCGTGAAATTAACTCAGAGCTAGCTCAACTGTCGACCGCGTTTTCACAAAACATTTTAAAATCATATAAAGAAGACGTCATTGTCGTTACTGATAAAAGTAAATTAGCCGGTCTTTCTGAAGGTGAAATTGCAGGTCTTGCAGCTTCTGCTAAAAAGGCGGGTAAAGACGGCTACATGATCACGTTAGTAAATACAACGCAACAGCCTATTTTAAGCAGCCTTGAAAACCGCGACCTGCGTGAGCAAATTTTTAAAGCTTCTGCAAATCGTGCTGCAAAAACTAACGGCCCTATCATAATTAAAGAAACCAACCTACGCGCTCAAAAAGCAGAGCTTTTAGGTTATAAGGATTGGGCTTCTTATGTAATGACATCGCGTATGGCGCAAACAACTGACAATGTATATGGCATTCTAGACGACCTTGCGCCAAAAGCAGTTGAAAAAGCCAAAATAGAAGCAGCCGCTATTCAAAAAGTGATTAACGATTCAGGCGAAAGCTTTGAGCTTAAACCATGGGATTGGACTTTTTATGCTGAAAAAGTACGAGCAGAAAAATACAACTTAGACCCAGCACTTGTTAAGCCATACTTTGAAATGCAGTCGGTAATTCACGACGGTTTATTCTTCGCGATGAATAAACTATATGGCATTACGTTTAAAGAACGTAAAGATCTTCCCGTTTATCATGAAGATGTAACTGTATACGAAGTATTTAACGCTGATAACAGTGCTATCGGCTTATTTTACTTAGACCCATATGCACGTGAAGGTAAACGTGGCGGTGCATGGATGAGTGCATACGTAAGCGAAAGTGGCTTAAAAGGTACTAAACCAGTTATTTACAATGCGCAGAACATTCCAAAACCTGCTGCAGGTGAACCTACGCTAATGACGTTTGACGAAGTGTCTACTATGTTCCATGAATTTGGTCATGCTGCACACGGTTTATTCTCAGATGTTAAATACCCAAGCTTAGCGGGTACTGCAACGGCGCGTGACTTTGTTGAATTTCCGTCGCAAGCAAATGAAGATTGGATGATTGAACCAACGGTACTTGCTAACTACGCTAAGCATTACAAAACAGGTGAGCCAATTCCACAAGCTTTACTTGATAAAGTACTTGAATCGCAAAAATTCAACCAAGGTTACGGCACTACTGAATATTTAGCCGCTGCACTACTTGATATGGAATGGCATTCATTTGGTTCTGATGAAAAAATTACTGATGTTCAAAAGTTTGAACAAGACGCGCTAGAAAAACACGGTATTGCTTACTACCCTGTTCCACCGCGTTACAAATCAAACTTCTTTAGCCACACATTTGCAGGTGGTTATTCAGCAGGTTACTACGCGTACCTATGGACTGAAGTGTTTGCAGCAGATGCCTTTGCACATATGGAAAACAACGGCGGCTTAACACGTAAAAATGGTGACAAGTTCCGTAAAGAAATCCTATCAAAAGGTAACAGCCGCGACTTAATGCAAAGCTACATTGAGTTTAGAGGTCAAAAACCAACTACCGACGCATTACTTAAGCGCCGTGGTTTAGTTGAGTAAATAACTTAATTTATTAAGCTCACTTTTATAAAAGCCCGCTTGCGGGCTTTTATTGTTTATACCCTCACATATAACAGATAAACTTAGCTCAATATTTATTAAAAGATGATGGTTATGCAGTACTTATTTACAGTCACTTTGCTATGGGCGTTTTCGTTTAGTTTAATTGGTGTGTACTTAGCAGGACAAGTTGACGCTTGGTTTAGCGTATTAATACGCATAGCACTGGCAACACTGATTTTTTTACCTTTTTTAAAGCTTAAACAAACGCCTAAACCTTTAGCCTTAAAGCTTATGCTGATTGGCGCTATACAACTTGGTGTTATGTATAGCTTTTACTACCACTCATTTTTATTTTTAACCGTTCCTGAAGTACTGCTATTTACTGTAATGACCCCTATCTACATCACCCTATTAAACGATGCAATTGAAAAAAAATTCAACCCTCGATTTTTTGTAGTCGCACTTATCGCTGTTTGCGGCGCGGTTGCTATTCGTTACAAGAACTTAAATAGCCACTTTTTGATTGGCTTATTACTTGTACAAGCAGCCAATATTTGCTTCGCAACTGGGCAAGTAACTTACAAGCGTTTAATGGCAAACAATACTCTTGATGATAAGGCTCTATTTGGGTGGTTTTTTATCGGGGCACTAATTGTCGCCATTGTATGCTACGTTTCATTTGGCGATGCAAACAAACTGCCAAGCACATCAACCCAGTGGGGGGTACTTATTTATTTAGGTACTATCGCCTCTGGCCTTGGCTATTTTGCATGGAACAAAGGCGCAACCCTTGTCAATGTTGGAGCACTGGCAGTTATGAATAATTTACTCATTCCGGCAGGTATTATAATCAATATACTTATTTGGAACCGAGACGCTGATATTATAAAACTCAGTCTAGGTGGTACGATCATCTTATTGGCACTCGTGCTTAATCAGTATCTAGATAAAAAGTCGGCAACACCTAAGCACTGACCTGAAACTGTCACTAAAGGTAATTAACCTGAACTCTGGTTAAGAGATTTACTAACATATTGAATCATGGTGATATTTAAATTTATTTTCTCTAGCCAGAGATTTTCAGTGAAAACAAGTCGAATTTACGCGTCAATCGCTGCTCTATTGCAAGTAAATTCAACGCAGTTAGCGCTGAAAATAGCTGCTCAAGATAGATTTATATTACTCTAGGGCGTGTGATGTTTCGAGCTCAACATACCCTAGAGTCATTGATCTGTTGTGGTCAACTAATCCTCTTCACACTCAGTCCACTCATAAAATAAGCTTGATTGGTTAGCTGTACGCCATGTTTCATATACAAAAGTGATTTCAGGAATTTCTTTAATTCTGAATGAGAAATGAAATCCTTCTGATGCCTCTTCGTTACGAACACACGTTACCACTGGTAGTAACGTTTTAAACTCAACAGACTCACCTTTGGCAATAACTTGTCCTTGCATTAAGTTTTCAAAGCGAGGTGTTAAGCTTTCTAAATCACCATTGATATGACTAACATGTAGGTTTTCGATGGTGTAATCTGCATCAGTTGCAGTTAACGACCATCTTACATAACCTTCTTCAAGAAAAGGCTTAGAGCTTGCATAAAAGTCATTCGCAAATGGAGGGATATTTTCATATGGTAATGGCTGCCATAAGCTTTCATCATTGTCATTTAAACTACGTAAACGAACACCTTTCGCCTCAGCTATTGGGTCAACTTTTACTACAAAATCATACTGTGGAGCATCATCAATTAAGTCTGTTGCAGAGTATCTAAATGTGTACGTTCCTGGTTTAGTAAATACTTGGCCTCGGGTGTTAGGACAGTCGGCCTCACTTGGGCTGCTGGTAAACTCGCCGCCTTCAGGTGCACTGATCAGCTCTTCATGCGTGAAGACTTCATCACCATCGGCATCAATTGTCACAGGGCGATGCAATAACGACATACATGTAAGAATTTGATAATAGTCTTCACCTGGGCTTAAGCGTCCCCAGTTACGTGCCCACACAACCGAGCGGATCTCTGGTGTTGTATTGGTTAATTTAGCTAAACCATTATCTTGCGCATATGTTTTGGCAAATAAACCACGGTCATCTTCTACAATCAAACGTGCGGTATAAGAGCCTGGCACATCGGTGATCACTTTTGCACGGCGATACTCTTGACTTTCTGGCTCGATCACTGCTTCAATTGTGGCATTACTACCATCTGGTTTGTCTGTTAGCTCCCAATGAAAGGTAATTGGGTCATCATTAGGATCACTACTTGAAGCATCAAATACTAACGCATCACCAACCAACACTGATTTTGATTGTGCACTAACACCACTTGTTGAAGGCTGAGCATTAACGTTACCTACTTTTGCTTCCATCGTAGCATCAAGTGAAATTTGATTTTCGCCGTCAGAAATCACCATTCGAACTAAATAAGTACCGGCTATATCTAACTTTTGGATTTTTTTACCCATCGGTTTCCAAGAGCCAATATCAACAAGCTCAGCAACACTACCTTCAGGTTTTTCAACAAGTGTCGCGTCGATAATTTGCAGTGCTTCGCCTTCTGGATCATAACCGGTAAAGTTAAACTCAGCGCGAAGACCAACTTCTTGCTCACCAATACTGTAAGACGGATAATAACCAGTTGCTGATAACTCACCAATAGGTGCCGCATTGGTTGTCGCTTCAGGGTTTTTATTGACTGTGACAGTTATTTCTTTTTCTTCACTTTTTCGAGTACCATCAAATACAAATAGCATGACTTTATAACTTGCTACAGCTTGTGGAGTAAAACGCACTTTGGCGGTTGTTGCACCGTCAAGTTTTGTCAAGGGTGCATTATCAGGTTCCGTTGGGCTATAACCCCATTGCCAGCGATATTGCAGTTTCTCACCTTCTGGATCAATACTCGATGAGGCATCAAGTACGGCTTCTTCACCTAAGATAATAGTAATGTCATCTGCTTTAGCAACTGGTGGTGCATTACCCTCAGCTACACTAACCGTAACATTAACGGATTCACTGGCAATGCCATTATAAGTCACTATAAATTGCAGTTTGTAATCACCGGCCAAATCAACAAATAAAGTACTTTGACTTTGATCTGCATTGTTTAAATAGCCAGTACTATCTATTGGCTTTTCAATAAGCTCCCATTGGTATGCTAATGAGCCGGTTTCACCAGTCGGTGTTACACTTTGACTACCATCAAGACCAATGCTATCAGTGCCCAAATTTACACTATAAATTGACTCAGTAATTGCAATTGGATAAGGGCTGGTTGCAGTGAGCGTAAAACGAACAGCTTCGCTGTTGTTGGTGCCATCGTTTACGATTAAGTTCACTACATATTCACCGGGGAAATCAGCTGTAAATTCAGTTATTACACTGTCTGCACTGGTAATATCTGACTTACTTGCAGCTGGTCGCTCAATAAGCTGCCACGTGTAAGTTAAGCTAGTACCTTCGGCACTGGTACTTGTATCAGCATTGAGTGTTACTTGTACTGCGCCAGCTTCTAGTGAAAATGTTTGTTCCGTGGGCGATTGTAACTCAATGACAGCGATTGGCTTTTGCTGCGGGACTTGTACTTCGGTGTCGGCTTTTTTATCACTACTGCCGCCACAGGCCGACATAGTGAGTGAAAGTCCGATGATGGCGATTACGCAAAATATTTTTTTCATGCTTTTATTCTCCTGTCTGATAGGTGTTATCAGTTAAAATTGTAAAGTTAAGCTCAGTCGTGCTGTTCTTCCTGGTGCAGGTAATAAACCCAAGCTCAAGGCATCGAGGTAATAACGATCTGTGACATTGTCTACGGTGAAGTCGAGTGTCGTATCATCGCTAAATTTATAACTGGCATAGATATCCAGAAGGTTATAACCGTGCCAAAGGACGGGTTCATTAAACCCTGCTGGAGCGTTGTAGCGAGGGATTGAGTTACGTTGCCCCATGAAAGTGCCTCTGAGTCCCGCTTCTAACCGCTGTTCAAATAAACGCACACCAAAGTGAGCACTTGCATGCCAATTTGGCGGGATCATGTTGTTTATATAACTCTCAGGTAGGCCCCAATTATTACAGTAGTAACGTACGTAACTCCCCACATTGCACACTTCAATATGGGTGTAATGCGTACCGCTTAATTCTACAAGCCAGTATTTTGTGTCGTAGCTAAAATTAAGTTCCCAGCCATTTAGATCAAGACTGTCGATATTTCGCATTCGGAAGAAGTCGAGACCACCTTGCTTTTGCTCCCATGCATTTGGCTGGGTGCGGGTTAAGTAGTCATCAACGTGGTTTTGGAAATACGCGAGCTTGAAACCTACTTTATAATCATTGGTCAGTAATGAGTCGTTTAAATAATTTAAGCCAACTTCTTGATTCGTTGCATGTTCAGGTTCTAAAGGGATATCTAATACAGGGCTTACAGACCAACCTGAGGTGCTTTCAAATAAGCTCGGCATGCGCAGTGCTTCGCTATGGCGAAGGTAAAATTGTAATCCTTTAAATGCTTGCCATTTTATAGCAACTAACGGCGCAGTACCTGAATGACTATTTTCATATTGCACTTCTAAGCAGCCACCTGCATCGTCAGATATACAGGCGGGATCATTCGTGTTTATAACAAGGGGATTGTTGTCTTTAGAAGAAAAATGAGTAAAACGTAAACCTGCTTCTAGTGACCATGCTGATGAAAATTGCCAATCTATTGCACTAAAAGCGCTGAACTCTTTACGCCACCCGCTGCGTGAACCCACATAAAAGCCTTCGGTTTCAGGGGTGTTAGTGTCCATATTTTCATACTGTCCAGCAAAGCCATAGCTTAGTTCTAATTCGCCTGCTGAGTAAAACATCATGCTATTACTTATATCAGTTCCAAAACGTTGATAGTCATCACTGCGAGCGACATTATCAGCAATATCTACTGAGCCAACACCTGGGGTATTTAACTGAGTAAGTGCATCGGTATGCCAAACATTGGCTTTAAAATCAGCCCAGTCATATTTAATTGGCTGCCAACGGTATCGCAATGTGTAAGTTTGATTGGTTACTTCGCTATCAAGCCATTGTCTTGCTTGACCAAAAGAACGTATTTGTGAAGGCATCATTTCGCCATAAGCGCTGTTATAACGTATATAGCTCATTTCTAGACTTTGATCATCGGGCAGCAGTACGTTACTTTTTAACAGCCAAGATTCACTCGAAAAGTTAGTATTGGGGATACGCTCATTAGCACGAAAACGTGACGCGCCTTGCATTGATACTTGCGTTTCAGTGTACCAAGCAAGCTTGTCTGGTTCGCCGTAAATGACCTCTGGTGTAGGGCCATTACTACCTGCGTAGTAGTTACCTTGCTCTCTTCTTGCATAGGCGCCAATAAGGTCGCCCCATTCGAAATGTTTAGCTGCTGCTAAACTACTGGCATAACTACCAAATTCAAGTAAGCTTGGTCTCTCCATGCCTTCATCAGGTGCAAAGCGCTCGGGCATTAAATATTGATCGCTACAGTAGATCGAAAACCGACATTCAGAGCGGTACGCATTACGTGCTAAATAATAACCCGCATAAGTCCCAGGATCGGGTGCATTTGAGCTATTTCCAATGGCGCTAACACGCAACCGATAGCCTGTTAACTCGCCTTCTTTTACAATATCATCGGCGTTTAATGTACTTACACTCACCAAGCCACCAGTCGCGCCAGTGCCATCAGCACTCATTACCGGGCCTTTACTAATTTTAAGTGATCCGATTAAGTCAGGGTCAATGTAGCTACGACTTGACACCCCAGAGTAACCGCGATAAACCGTGGTTTCTTGGCGACTGCCGTCGATCACCACAGGTACTCTGCCCTGTCCTTGCATACCTCTAATATTTATATCGAGGCCACCAGAGTTGCGATTTTCACTGATCAATACACCCGGCGTGCCCTGAAAAATATCGCCAACACTGGTTCCTCTAAAACGTTGAATATCTTGCTGAGTGATCAAGTTTACTGAGCCAGCTTCGGTGTAGGTTTGATCTTTTAGATCAACGTTACGGCTTTGCACATTAATAGTATTTAGGGTTATTAAATCTTGTTGGTTTTTTTCTTGTACTAACCATGCACTACTACTAATTGGTAAGGCCTGTAAGTCAGTATTTTGTAATAGCGTCAACAATGCTGATTCGGTGCTGTATTGACCTGACATTGCAGTAACTGAAAAACCACGTACAGTCCGCTCTTCAAATGACAACGTTACACCTGCTTGGCGCGAAAATAATCTAAGTACATCCCCTAGTTCACCCGCAGGTAGATCAAATTTGATCATTTTTATTTGTGATGTCGTTGTTGCTTGTTCAGCTAAACTTGCAGTGGATGTGATAACCAACAAACAAGTTACAACAGATAATAAGTGTAGTGCAGCGCGGGGCATGAATGATTTCCTATTTCTTTAATGCATACTTATATGACGCATGAAAATAGAAACCCCGTAAGGTTAAATGATAATTATTTTATATAACTCTATTAAACTGGGTAACTAATTGAATAATTAAGGACGTATTTCAGCCCACCAACGAGTCATGTAATGCACTTTAGCGCGAGCAGTGCGAGCAAGAGTTGTTAAAATGAGGTTGGTATCATTTAATTGAAACACCCCAGATATTAAGTAATCATCTAAACTTGGCGCACATTTTACAAACCCACGGTGATAACGTGATAACTCCGCTAAAAAATGCTTTATGGGCATGTTCCGCACAGAAAGAAGCCCTTCGGTCCAACTACTGTAATCAAATATATGATTATCTAACTGCTGCACTGAATTTGAGGTTATTTTATAAAGGGCTCCTGCATTCATTACTTGGTTAGTACGTAAAGAATTTGGCTGCTGTACAACAATATTGCCCTGCATAACTTTAACTAGCGCATGGTCATCTTCATGACGCACAAAAAACTGTTTACTATCACTTATTAGCACTCCATGATTAAGTTTTATTTGGAGCGGCTGTGTGCTCACTGAGCCGGTATATTGCATTTCTCCACGCGTTAAATGAATGCGTTTATTTTGGTTGTTAAAATTAAGCTCAACGGTACTGCCACTATTAAGCCAAAGCTGACTATTATCGGCTAACGTAAAAAGTTCACGTTGATTAGTGGTTGCATAATCTGCATTAAGATATTGCCAAGCGCCTTGTTCATCAGCTAACCAACTAACACTTGCTAAACTAAGCGTGGTACCTGCTATTTTCTTTAATGCTTGGCGGCGGCTCATGCTCTGTATGTCACGATCTGTTTTTTGTAACGTTGAATGAACTATGCTGGCGCTTTTTTGTGTCGCGTTTGAAAATGTTGATTCTAATAACTCAATCCGCTGCCATGCCAGTTCGTGCAAAGGATCAGCTAAGCGCCAACGTTGGTACTCATCAAGATCTTTAGATTGTGCGTTGCCTGACTCGAAACAAATACGCCAAGCAATCGCTTGTTGCACAATTTGATCAGTTAAAGGCGTGTGTTTTGATTTTTGCACAACAGTGGTATCCATCTATTACTTTTAATCCGAATAAGTGAGGGTATAACACCCAAACATAGCTTTAGCGATGTACTTTTCAATAGATGATAAGCTTACATCGAGTTGTTTTGCCACTTCTTTATAACTGAGCCCATCGAGTCTAACCATTAAAAATGCCGTTTTTTCAATTGGCCTTAAACCACTTAATAGTCGGTCTATTTGTTCTAATAACCTCAACAACTGAAATTGCTCTTCCGGTGAGAAATAAGCTGTTTCTGGCATGCTTTCTAAAAAAGCGACATAGTTCTTTTCTAAAATCTTGCGCCGTATGTCATCAGTTACTAAGTTACCAGCAACTTTTGTAAGCCACGCTCTTGGGCTACGTATTTCGCTATATAAAGAGGGTTTATTTAATAAACGCATAAACGTATCTTGAGCAAGATCTTGTGCACTATCAGTGCTGTAGGTACGCCGCGCAATCCACCGAACAAGCCACTCATGGTGTTCCTGATAAAGCGTATTAAACCCTACTGAGTTAGCGGTATTGCTAGTCAAAATTTAGATATTCCTGTAGCATATTTCCCGAGAGTATAAATGATTTTCATTCCCATTCAAGTATATTGCGATATTCTGTTTAGTTTAATAATAAAAAATTTGTTATTCATTGATGGAAATAGATTCTCGTTCGGCATTAGTTATAGAACCAATAAATTGTTCATCAAAAAGATGCACACATTGACATAGTTTAATGGTGATACACCGTTGAATTTATGGATCATATTTAAAGATTAGGAATAAAAATGTTTACAAGAGCCATGCTGTTGTTGTGCTTGCTTAGCGGTGGGATTGTGCAGCTATCTATGACAGTACACGCCACAGAGCAACCCCTCTCGATGGTGAGTACTAGTGAAGTAACACCTGAACTTACACCAGTTGTAGATACAATTGTTGAGCAACCCGTAATCGTAACAACTAGTTCTGACGCCATTAACGCCACTGATACAGAGCATGGATTTACCGAGGCCGCTTTTGATGCTCATGACTTATCGCCTTGGGGAATGTACAAAGCAGCTGATGTTGTAGTGAAAAGTGTAATTATAGGGCTGCTTATTGCCTCGTTAGTGTCATGGGCTATTTGCATATTTAAATCTGTACAGCTCAATGTTGCCAAACGACATGCTAAAAAATTACTTGCTCATTTGATCCAAAGCACAAGCTTTGCAAAGGCGAGCCATGACCTAACACAGCAAAAAAGCGAAGCGTTAATACTTTTAACTGCAACTCAACATGAGTTATGCCTTAGTGCGGCAGGACCGGCTACAGACGAAGCGTTAAAAGAGCGCTTAATTGCTCGTTTAGAACGAGTACAGACCTCTCTTTCTGCAAATATGAATAGAGGGACTGGCGTGCTGGCAACGATTGGATCTGTAGCACCATTTGTAGGTTTGTTTGGTACCGTTTGGGGTATTATGAACAGCTTTATTGGCATTGCTAAAACGCAAACAACGAACCTTGCTGTAGTCGCACCAGGTATTGCCGAAGCATTACTAGCTACCGCTTTGGGTTTAGTGGCGGCAATTCCAGCTGTTGTTATGTATAATCATTTTTCTCGATCAATTGGCAGTTATAAAGCCATACTGACTGATATTCTTACTGCCACCATGATATTAATTAGTCGTGATCTTGATAGGAAAAACCCTCAGGCAAAGCCTTTAGCTAACTTACTTAATGATGATAAAAAACCTGTTAACATCATATCTAAAGAGTCTTAAATCATGGCGTTTAGCACTAAAAATACCGATAACGATGGTTTAGATGAACAGCATGAAATTAACGTTACCCCCTTTATTGATGTGATGCTGGTATTGCTGATTATTTTTATGGTCGCAACACCGCTTGCTACAGTGAGCGTGCCCGTTAAGCTTCCTGCTGTTGCAGCCCCTGCGCAACCAGAGAGTGATGATCCTACCTATCTAACGTTACAAAAAGACTTAACCTTAATACTCGGTGAGGGCGATGTCATTCAACAACAAAATTTGGCTCAAGAGCTAAATCAACGTGGAATTGAAACTGAGCAACGTATTTTATTGCGTGCTGATAGCAAAGTTGAATATGGGCAGTTTATGACATTAATGAATCAATTAACCAAAGCAGGCTATTCACAAGTTGCGCTAGTGGGCTTAAAACACGAAACGGACGTTGCCCAGTGAGTATGTTTGCAGGCACCACTAAAAAAGCTTCTCGCTTAGTATCGTGGCAAGTAATTACCGCTATTTTAGGGGCTGTTATTTTACACCTTGCTATTGCCAGTTATTTTTTATTACCAAAAGAACGCAATAACAATGTGCCTATTCAAGCATCGCCACAGGTCTTTGAGGTAAGCGTTGTTGCTGCCCCAAAATCTGAACAATCAGCGCTACCAGTTGGGCCAAAGCAACAAGAATCAGCGCCAATGAAGCAGCAACGCAGTGAACCTGAGACTACAAAAATAGAGCCTTTAGTAAAGCCAATTATAGAAAGTAAATCTGACTTTACCATCAAAGACAAACCAATTAAGCCTGCGCTAAGTAAACCATTAAAAAAAACCGCTGAGAAAAAAACAGACGTTGCACCAAAGTCTCAACCTAATAACACAGCGGCAACTGGAGCGAGTGAACAATACGTAGAGCAAACGAGTGCACCTGCAGCGTTACCAGTAAAAGAAGCCAAAGTGGCATCTGGGCCTGTAAAAGGTGCTTTGAGCGAACAAGAAAGCTCAGCTAAACAGCTTTGGCAAAGTGCGTTGCAGGTGCATTTAGAAAGGAAAAAACGTTACCCACGAATGGCTAAATTACGTGGGCAACAAGGTATTCCATGGGTAAGTTTTACCATGGACAGAGAAGGTAATGTACTCGATATTGCTTTATTTAAGCCCAGTGGAATAGCAGCATTAGATCAAGAAGTCATCGAATTAGTTAGGCGTGCAGAGCCTTTGCCTGCACCACCAAAAACAGTAACAGGAAACCCAATAAGCATGGCCGTTCCTGTTGCATTTTTTATTCATTAACAGCGATACCGCTGTGTTTATATAACCATTACTAACTACATGACAAGTAGTTAGCTAATATTTAAGGATCGCTCATGATTGAACAGTTATACGTTAACGAAGAAGTTAAAATACTCACTTTAGCCCAAAAGCTAAAACTAGACACCACAACCACACATGACAGCCTAGATAAGACAATTATGACAAAGCGGCCTTTTGCAGACTTAGACCGTTACGCTTTATTTTTAGCGGTACAGTATCGTTTTCATTTAGCCATAGCGCCACTGTATTGTAATCCTGGGCTATTATGTTTATTTGCAGATTTACCTGAACGAGCGCGTCTTAGCCATCTTGAAAAAGATCTTCTAGATCTCAATGTTGACCTTAATGATATGAAAGCGCAGATCCGTTTGCCAGACATTGGCTACCCTGCTTCTCTTGGCTGGCTTTATGTCTGTGAAGGCTCTAATTTAGGCGCGGAGTATTTATTGAAAGCGGCAAAACGTATTGGTTTGTCTGAAAAGTTTGGCGCGACCCATTTAGCTCCTGCCGCAATCGGTCGTGGACAATCATGGAAAGCCTTTACAACAGCTTTAAACGCTATTGAGCTCACGCATGAAAAGCAAATCCTTGCTATTGATGGAGCCCGAGATGCTTTTAGCCTAGTACGTAGTGCCGTTGATAGTGTATTTGAATAACAAGTAATGTAATTATTTATATGATCTGGCAAAAAACGAAATGGTAAATTATGAAGTTTATTAATAAGACTAACCCTAAATTAGTTACAGAAAACTTAAAGAAAATAGCTTATTTGCTCAGTGGTTTTTTACTTACTGGGCTGGGTATTATTGGTGCTTTTTTGCCTGTCATGCCAACAACTGTGTTTCTTATTGGTGCTGTTTTTTGTTTTAGCCGCTCATCACAACGATTTGAGTATTGGCTACTTAATCACCCTCGCTTTGGTAAAACACTGAGGAATTGGCAAACGTACGGTGCAATTTCTAAGCCAGTAAAGATCATGGCAAGCCTTGGTATGGTCATAGGCTATGGATTATTTTACTTAGGCGCGCAACCCTCTTTATTATTAGCCTGTGCTGTAGCGCTATTTATGGCTGCGTGCGCGTATTATGTTGCTTCACGGCCTTTGCCGAAATAGGGATGCTAATTTCAAATTCACCTCATTTTTTAAGTCATCAATTTAAATTGTGAGGTGAACATATTATCTCTGCTAAAAGATGTTTTTCCTGGGCGATTTTCAAATACGTGTCCAGCAGCTATTGAATTGCATGCTACTTTAAATTTAACGCAAGGTTGCTTTGAAAAAGCAGGTATAACACCAGACAGTTACTCTGAACGTGAAGAACTTCCAACATTTAAAGAGTTGAAAGGACAGTTGTTACTTGCTGATAGAGGATATTATTCAGGTAGTTATATTCATGAATTAGATAAAGCAGGAGGATTTTACGTATTAAGAGCGAAGGGATTAAAAGCAGTCAGAGTACATAATGCTTTTAAGCAAAATGGACAGGAATTAACAGGAAGTCATTCCCCAAAGTTATGTGAATTGCTCCCCAAATTACCTAAAAATGATATTATTGATATGAATGTTAGCAT
>NZ_JJNZ01000069.1 GCF_000690055.1 Pseudoalteromonas fuliginea | reverse complement strand
TATTGAACGGCAGCTTCGGTTCAAAATCATTCCAAATTGGTTCAAATGCAAACGAAACAATTAACGTATCACTGTCTAGTGTAGCGGCAGAAAAAATTGGTTCTAACCAAGTTAATCTACAATCAGCAGCAGCAGATGGTTTTGGTCAAGCTGCAGCTGCTACAGCAACACTAGCAACAAGTGCTGTTGCAGGCGGTACATATGATATCTCTGGACGTAATGACGCTCAAGTTACTATTGCTGCAGGCGCTAGCGCAGAAGATGCAGCTGCTGCAATTAACAGTGTAACGAGCTCTACAGGTGTTACAGCTCAAGCAAGAACTGAAGCTGGCTTATCTCTTTCTGCGCTAGCTGCTGCAGATGAATCTGTAAGTTTTGAACTTAATGGTGAGAAGTTATCATTTGTTGCTACAGGTTCTAAATCAGGTGATGAGCAAGCATTAGCAGAAGCTATCAACAGTGCAACAGACGAGCATGGTGTAACTGCAACGATCGAAAATGGTGCTCTTTCTGTATCGAACAATAATGGTGCAGATATTACATTTGCAGATTTAACAGACAGTGCCGGTACACCTACAGTTGAACTTGATGTTACTCCAGAAGGTTATGATGGGGCTGCTGGTACAGCGGTAACATTAAATACAGCCGCTGGTGCAACGAGAGTATCAGGTGCTGTTCAGTTGAATTCTTCAGAGACATTTAGTGCTCAAGCAAGTGATGCGTCTTTAGCCGCCGGTACAACTGATGTAACAAGTAAGCTAAATGATGTTGCTGATGTTGATATTACAAGCCAGAAAGGCTCGCAAGATGCGTTAGCAATTATTGATAACGCGATTGCAAACATCGACTCACAACGAGCGAGCTTAGGTGCGGTGCAAAATCGTTTTGACCACACAATAAGTAACTTAGCGAATATATCAGAGAACGTGTCTGCATCACGTAGCCGAATTCAAGATACTGACTTCGCAACAGAAACAGCAGAGATGACGAAAAACCAAATATTGCAACAAGCAGGTACATCAATCTTGTCGCAAGCGAATCAGTTACCGCAAACAGCGCTTAGCCTACTAGGTTAATAAGCTAATAGTAGCGGCTAGGTTGTTGGCTAACTAATACAAAAAGTCAGTATTAGTAATTAAAAAGGAGATGGCTTTAGCTATCTCCTTTTGTAGTTTAAAGCTACAATTAGTACCAATCATATGCGTAATGCAGGAGGTGATATGAACACCATAACTTCAAGCTCGGAAACGATGTTGCCAGTTTCAACTACAGCGAGTGATGTAAAGCAAGCAGGTAACACTGCTAGTAATTTAACTGAACGTGCTATTGATGATGTAAAGCAAGTAGATACACAGACCCAGCAGCAATTGCAGCAGAAAATGTATGAAAAAGAGGCTGAAGATAAACAACAGCCTTTAGAACGTGAGCAACTAGAAGAAATGGCGCAACAATTGCAGGACTTTATGGGAGAAATGAATCGCAGTCTGCAATTTAAAGTAGATGAAGATTCAGGACGTGATGTAATTAAAGTGCTCGACAAAAACAGTGGAGAAGTAATTAAGCAATATCCTTCGGAGGAAGTATTAAGCTTAGTGTCTAAGCTGTCTGAATCGGCAGGTATTTTGATTGATCAAACGGTTTAGTATCAATATTAAATTAGTTTGTTTTTTAAGTATTTAAAGAGGTGAAGTATGTCTATTTCGTTTAATGGCTTAGGCTCTGGTTTAGCTGTATCAGATATTGTTGATGCATTAGTAAATTCAGAACAAGCACCAGCTGAAGCCCGTTTAAATACTAAAGAAGCTAGTTTAACAACTGATATTTCAGCCGTTGGGGCGTTAAAGTCAGCGCTTGAAAAAGTGCAAACCTCAATGGAAGCCCTTGGTGATAGTGACAAATATCAGCAACGTAGTACATCAGGCACTGATGATTTTATATCAATAAGTGCAGATGAAGACGCACAACCAGGCAGTTATAACGTAAAAGTGGATGCATTAGCGCAGGCTCATAAGTTATCATCAAGCGCATTTACTTCAGATGAGGCAATAGGGGCAGGTGTAATTACGATAGGCTCTGGTGATAATAGTTTCTCCACTGTTTTATCGGCTACCAATACTTTAGAAGACTTACGAGACCAAATTAATAACGGGCCTTTTACTGGCAATGATAGTAATGACTCAGTTGTTGCAACGATAGTAACAAGTGATTTAGGTCAGCACCTAGTGCTCACAAGTAAAGAGACCGGTGAAGAAAACGCGATTAAAATCACTGTACAAGACAGTGATGGTAATAATACAGATACAGGTGGATTATCTCGATTAGCCTATGATGTAACAGATGCAGACCCCCTAAATCATACAACTAACTTAACTGAAGTAAACGCTGCGCAGAATGCACAAATCACCATTGATGGCACGTTGGTTGTATCTAGCAGTACTAACGAGTTTAGTAATGTGATTGATGGTGTCGATATTACCGCTAAAAAACTGCATGATGCCGCGGATAGTGGTGACATAAGTGACATATCGGTCACTGAAAATAATAATAATATTAAAAGTGGTTTAAGCGGTTTTATTGCAAGCTACAATGAGTTGCTAGAACTTAGTAACACTTTAGGTGCATCTGGCGAAGATGGCGTAGGTGTAATGGCGGGAGATTCCTTATTACGTGGAGTCATGTCTAAACTAAGAGATACAATAACAAATTCAGTTAATGTAGAAGGTAATTCGCTGTCACTTTCACAACTAGGTGTAACAACAGACCGATATGGTGTGCTTAGTTTAGATAGTGATACCTTAAGTGACCAAATTAATGCAGATGTAGGTTCTGTGCAGCAGTTTTTTGTTGGCAGTAACGATGATGATGGTGGTTTTGCACAGTCGTTTGATGAGTTAATGAGTTTCTATACAGATTCTGACGGAATTATTCAAAACAGAATCGATAGTAAAACAAATCAACTAGATGATTTAGATGATCAGCGAGAGAGTTTAACAAGTAAAATGGAATCGTTATCGTCTCGACTATATGCTCAATATAACGCAATGGATTTATTAGTTGCAAGCCTTAATAACACCAGTAGTTATGTTCAAGCTCAATTAGAAAATATGCCAGGTGTAGTTAGACAATCAAATTAATCCTTTAGTAAAAGCTTTACTAAACGTGATCAATAAAAAACCGCTAAGTTTAAACTTAGCGGTTTTTTATTGTGTAATATTTATCTGAGATAATACTTATACTAATCTGCTTATATGGGGTCTATTTAACCTAAACTCTGGACAATAAATCTATCTCGGGCAGCTATTTTCAGCGCTAATACCAATCTGCAATAAAACTCGATAAATTTGAGGGCTTAAACTTGGCGCTAACTGTGTTAAAAATTTCTGATATAGAACAACTAAATAACGAAATTTTTGCCCAGTTATCGACAAGGTTTTCTTTCCTCAAAATAGCTCACTTAATTAAGCTGATTGGTATAAATTACGTGTAATATATAGAGTATTGAATAAAGTTATTTAATTTACTTACTAAGTCGCTTTATAAGCCTTAATAGCCCTTCCTGACTTTTTATACTTAATAATTGCTTTAGATGATTCACTTTTAGCTATGTTAGCTTTAGCTAAAATGGAATTAATTGTAATTTGAATTGACTGTAATTGCTCTGCATTAGGGCTGTTATTACTTTCACACCATTTTTTTAAATCTGTATTTAAGGTTTTTAAAATGGGTTGAGCTTCATCGGCATTATTATCGTTCACTAACGATTCAATTTCCTTAAGCAGTATTTTTATATGTTCTGCTTGATTTGTTGTTAGCTGCTCTGAAGCATTACTCGCATTCATAATATAAGCTAAACCGCAGAAACACGTTGATCAACAGGAATATTATCCCAGCCTTCTTTTATTTCTTTTACAATGTTAGACACCTCTAATACCGCGTCAACATCATTATTTAAATTGGCTTTGGTTAATGTGCGTTGGCAATAATCGTAAAGTGCCAATAAGTTGTTAGAAATACTAGGGTCTTGTTCTACTTCTAAATTAAGTGCATCTTGCAGCGCGCCGAATAACAAAACGCAGGCTGATATATTCTCGCCCTTTTTTTCAATCTCTTTTCGCTCAATAAATCCTTTTGTAGCTGCTAAACGACCAATAATATTACTGAAAATAAGATTTATTTGTTCGTACGGGGTCATTTCGGCAATATTACTTACACGAACTTGACTGTATTTTTTTACTGAAACATGAGCCATGGGGAAATCCTAGATTTAAACGATAAAAATTATGTAAAAATAAAAGCAATAATAATGCCAAGCATTTTTTACTTATCTATTTATCGGCATGTTCGCTTTCAACTTAAGCTAATATTAGATTATATTTACTAAGAAAGTCAGCTTTGCTAAGGAATTAAATAATTTTAAAAAAATAATTTTGACACAACTTTAATAATTGGTACTTAATGATTAACTCTTAAGTATTGTTATTTTAACTAGCTGTCTGTTTTTTGGCGTTTATGTCAAAAAAATGCCGCTATCGCTTGCATCCATGGCGAACTGGCTTACAATTTAGGTAATTAAATAAATGAGTGAAAGTACGGCTCGCTAAATATGATCTTGATTTTAGATAATAATAACAATCGCGCAATAGGTTTAAATGCATCGCTTACTTTTATTGGTGAAGCAGTACAATTGTTAAATGAAACAAATTTTGAACAAGAGTGTGAAAAGTACCAACAAAAAGAATGCATGATCATTTTAGGTGCATTGCAGTTTCTTGATCACGAAGGTTTAATTAAGCGCTACCCAACCTTACCTTTTTTATTAATAGGCGAAACCCTTAAACCATTACTAAGCATTGCTAATGTGGTTGGCCTCATTTGCGAACCGTTTAGTCATGAAGTAACAACACAGTTGCTTCACGATTGTCAGCAATATCAGCGAATGTTACCAAATGGACATAAACATACCAAACCCCTTAAAACCTTTGACGGGCTAGTGGGTGAAACAGATGCAGTAAAAGATGTACGCTTTTTAATTGAGCAAGTGGCAAAAACGGACGCTAATGTTTTAATTTTAGGTGAGTCAGGAACCGGTAAAGAAGTCGTTGCTCGTAATGTACACCTGCTTTCTAAGCGTAACAATGGGCCATTTGTGCCTGTTAACTGTGGTGCTATTCCGGCGGAGTTATTAGAAAGTGAGTTATTTGGCCATGAAAAAGGGGCATTTACAGGAGCAATATCCGCTCGTAAAGGACGCTTTGAACTTGCACAAGGTGGTACGCTGTTTTTAGATGAAATAGGTGATATGCCGTTGCAAATGCAGGTTAAGTTGCTGCGCGTATTACAAGAACGCAGTTACGAGCGAGTTGGCGGTACAAAGGCGATTCAAGCTGATGTACGTGTTATTGCTGCAACGCACCGAAATTTAGAAAATATGATTGAGGAAGGTAGTTTTCGTGAAGATTTGTACTATCGATTAAATGTATTTCCTATTGAAAACCCGTCATTAAGTGAGCGCGCAGATGATATTCCACTGCTTTTAAAAGAACTGATGCGCCGTGTTAACGATCAAACAGGTTCTACCGCTAAGTTTACTGAGCGCGCAGTGGAGAGCTTAAAAGAGCATGCTTGGCCTGGTAACATTCGTGAGCTAGCTAATTTAGTGGAACGAATGGTTATTATGTTTCCTGAAAAGGTAGTCGATATTCCCGATTTACCCAATAAATACCGCTATATTGAGGTAGAAGCATATGAGCCTGAGTACCCAGAAGAGTTAATGGAAAAAGACGCGTTTAACGATATATTTAGCACAGGATTCAGTGATTACGAAAACGAACCTGAAGCAGAGTTTAACCAAGTTGGAAGTGGGTTGTTGCCCGATGATGGTATTGAACTTAAAGATTACTTAGCCGAGCTTGAAATTAGCTTAATAACGCAAGCGTTAGAGCGCTTTGATTACGTTGTGGCTCGCGCAGCAGAAATATTAGGTGTACGCAGAACCACGCTAGTTGAAAAAATGAAAAAGTATAACCTTTCAAGAGATTAGTTTTTGAACGCCTGCAAGCAGCGCGTCTACAAAACAACCTCAAAAACTTTGGTGGTAGACGTCTAGCTTGCTCACGTGAAAAGCGAAGCTTTTAATTATTTAAACACCCATCCAAAAAACTACGTTTTTGAACGCCTGTAAGCAGCGCGTCTACAAAGCAACCTCAAATCAAAACTTTGGCGTAGACGCTGAGCTTGCTCGCGTGAAAAGCGAAGCTTTTAATTACCTACCTATTTACCTGCTTACTCACCACTAAAAGCCTTAATAATTTCTTCTTTTCTAAAACAGTCATTACTGTGATCGTTAACCATACCGCAGGCTTGCATGTGTGCATAGACTGTTGTTGGGCCTAAAAACTTAAATCCTCGCTTTTTTAAGTCTTTAGCAAATGCAGTTGATTGTTCAGTTATAGCAGGGTAGTCCTCAATATTATTCACGTGACTAACAAGCGGCTTATTACTCACAAATTGCCATTGATAATTGCTAAAGCTACCAAACTCTTTTTGAATATCGATAAAACATTTTGCGTTATTAACAGTTGCTGCAATTTTTAAACGGTTACGAACAATCTCTTTATTTAACATTAGACGCTCAATGTCATCTGATGTAAATTCAGCTACTTTTTTTACATCAAAATTAGCAAATGCCTTTTTATAACCTTGGCGTTTTTTTAATATGGTGTACCAACTCAAACCCGCCTGTGCTGATTCAAGAGTTATAAATTCGAATAGTTTTTGGTCATCATAAAGTGGCACCCCCCATTCTTCATCATGGTAAGTAACGTAGTCAGGTTTAGTCGTGTCTAGCCATGGACAACGGCATTCTATTTGCTCACTCATTATTATTCCTTAGCGTGCGTCATTTTTATGTCGCTTGTTTTTCTTATGTAACTTAATGATAAATATATAAATAAACTTTGGTACAAATTGTGCATTTAACTCTGTATCTACATTAGTTTGAGATTTGATTATGGCCCTTGCAAGCGTGCTAAAACCACAGTTTATTTCTGCAAATAAGTATAACCCATGTTTACTTCAAGAGGAGTACATTGGTGAGCTAAGTGATCTTCGTAAGCAGGCAAGTTGGCTTTCGCACTTGGTTGATACAATGCCCACTGGTGTTGTTGTACTTGATGGTAAAGGCATGGTTGCTAAAGCGAACCAAATTGCGATTGATATGCTTGGTGAACCACTTGAAGGTGAAAAGTGGTTTTATGTTATTCAGCGGTCTTTCAAACCACATCAAGATGATGGACACGAAGTATCATTAAAAGACGGGCGTTTAATTAAGCTCGATATCACCGCTTTGGCTCCAGAGCCGGGACAACTTATTTTAATGACGGACTTAACTGAGACGCGACGTTTACAAAAACGTGTTGCACATATGCAGCGATTAAGTGCGCTGGGTAAAATGGTGGCGTCTCTTGCGCATCAAGTACGCACGCCTCTATCTGCAGCAATGCTTTATGCTGCTAACTTAGGCTCAAAGCGCTTGCCAGAAGCATCTCGCGATAATTTCCAAACTAAATTGATGTCACGATTAAAAGATTTAGAAACGCAGGTTAATGACATGCTGTTATTTGCTAAAAGCGGTGAGCAGCAAGTCGTTGAACAAGTCTCTATGCAGCAATTATTAACAGAAGTGAAAACCGGTGCTGATGCCATGGTCGCACTTAATGAAAGCGAGCTGGATGTAAGTCTTCCTGAACCAGATATTGTAATAGTGGGGAATAAGACAGCGCTAGCCAGTGCTGTTCAAAACCTTATTCACAATAGCATTCAAGTGATTGGTTCTGGGGCTAAAGTGCATTTGAGTGCCGCGACTGATTTACAAGATCACGACTTTGTGCGTATTAGTGTAAGCGATAATGGTCCCGGTATTGATTTAAGTCAGGCTGATAAAATGTTTGAACCCTTTTTTACTACAAAAAGCCAAGGCACTGGTCTAGGGCTTGCTGTTGTAAGTTCGGTGGTTAATGCGCATCAAGGACGTGTTGACGTTAGTAACAATGCTCATGGTGGAGCTTGTTTTAGTTTACTGTTGCCAATACGCGCGACATCTAAATTAGAGGAATCATTATGAGTAATATTATTTTAGTCGTAGAAGATGATGCGGGGCTCCGTGAAGCTTTAATTGATACGCTGGAGATGTCAGGTATTGAATGCGTTTCAGCTAATAGCGCAGAGCAAGCGATGTTATTGCTTAAAAAAGAGCAATTTTCATTAGTCGTAAGTGATGTGCAAATGGGAACCATGAGCGGTTTGGACTTACTGCGAAGTATTAAATTAAATTATCCCGATTTACCTGTATTGATGATGACGGCCTATGCCACGATTGATGATGCTGTTGAAGCTATGCGTTTAGGTGCTATTGATTATATGGCTAAACCATTTGCACCTGAAGTGCTGCTAAATATGGTGAGTCGCTATTTGCCTGAAAAAGCGAGAGAGACAGATGGCCCTATTGTTGCCGACCCAAGTAGCATTCAATTACTCGAACTTGCAAGTAAAGTTGCACGCTCTGATGCGAGTGTAATGGTGCTCGGGCCTAGTGGTTCAGGTAAAGAAGTGCTCGCGCGTTATATTCACGATAAATCGAGTCGATGCAATGAACCCTTTGTTGCTATAAATTGTGCTGCGATCCCTGAAAATATGCTTGAGGCCACTTTATTTGGTTACGAAAAAGGGGCGTTTACAGGTGCTATTCAAGCATGCCCTGGTAAATTTGAACAAGCGCAAGGCGGAACAATTTTACTAGATGAAATCACTGAAATGGATTTAGGATTACAGGCAAAGCTACTACGAGTGCTACAAGAGCGGGAAGTAGAGCGTTTAGGTGCTCGTAAGACAATCCAACTAGATGTTCGTGTGTTAGCAACGAGTAATCGTGACTTAAAAGAAGCGGTCGCTAAGAACCAATTTAGAGAGGATTTATATTACCGACTTAATGTTTTTCCATTAATGTGGCGACCTCTTTGCCAGCGCCCTGGTGATATAATTATACTCGCAAAGCATTTAATAGAACGCCATATAAATAAAAGTAAAGAGCCTATGGCCTACTTAGATAAAGCAGCAGAGCAAAAACTACTTGCTCATGCATGGCCTGGTAATGTTCGTGAACTGGATAACGTAATTCAGCGAGCACTGATACTACGAAGTGGTAATACAATAAATGAACATGCTATTTTTATCGAAAACTTAGTAGCAAGCGATTTTGTAATTACACCAACTGAAGTGTTGGAAACAGTAACGTCAAACGAAGCTATAAATAGCTTAAGCACGGCATATTACGATGAAAAAATGCCTATGGTTGGTGAGGCAAAGCAAGATTTACTTGCGGTTGACACGGGGAGCTATAAAGATGAACTTAAAGACAAAGAGCATAGTATTATTTTAGAAACATTAGCCCGCTGTCAAGGTAAGCGCAAAGATGTAGCAGAAACATTAGGTATTAGCCCTCGAACATTACGTTATAAGCTAGCGCAAATGCGCGATTTAGGTATTTCACTTCCTGCATAATCCCTCTAAACCCCAAATTTAATTTGGGGTTGTCAAAACTCTGACTCACAATTTAACTGTAATCAATTGTTTTTATTGTATTTTTAATTGGCATGGTTTGTGCTTCATTCTCTTTATAAGCTTAACTGCATTGTCAGAGAAAAATTATGAAAATTCAAAATAGCGCTGTCTTTCAAGAAATGCAATCAATGGCCCTTGAAGCTGGCCGTAATAATCAAATTAATAAATTGCCAACTCAAGTGCAGTCTACTTCTACTGCACAATTTGGCGATATGCTAAGTAATGCGCTAAATACAGTGCATGAGTTACAACAAGATACAGGCCAAAAAGTAAAAGCAGTTGAAATGGGTGACCGAAGTGTATCGCTTGCTGAGGCGATGATTGCTTCTCAGAAATCTTCGGTTGCATTTGAAGCTACAGTACAGGTTCGTAATAAACTTGTAGAAGCCTACAAAGAAATCATGAACATGCCTGTTTAACTAGGTAGTGGAGAATTATCGTGGCGCAATCTAACCAATCTACAGACCTTGCACTTGCTAGTGGTGATATCGACCAAAGTGATAGTGATGATCAACAAGAACAGAAATCAGGCTATTTAAGTGCTTTAAATGGTACAGATGTATTACGCCAAGTGACACTGGTTATAGCTCTGGCTATTTGTTTGGCTATTGCCATTTTTATCATTATTTGGGCACGTCAGCCAGATATGCGCCCATTGGGTAAAATGCAAACAGAAGAGTTAATTCAAACCCTCGATTTTTTAGATGCACAAAAGATAGAATATCAACTTGATGGTAATGTCGTATCGGTTGATGAAAGTGAATATCAAAATATAAAATTATTAATGACTCGCGAAGGGTTAGACCAAGGACCTACTTCGGGATCAGATATTATCATGCAAGATATGGGGTTTGGGGTTAGTCAGCGTCTTGAACGTGAGCGCCTCAAACATGGTAGAGAGCAGCAATTAGCACGTACTATAGAAGAGCTTAATAATATTACTCGTGCGAAAGTATTGCTTGCGATACCAAAAGAGAACGTATTTGCGCGCAGAGAGAAAAAGCCATCTGCCACCGTTGTGTTAACACTTAAACGTGGGCGCTCTCTTAATGGTGAAGAGATAGACTCTGTTGTTGATATGATTGCTTCAGCAGTACAAGGCTTAGAGCCAGCTAGGGTGACTGTTACAGATCAAAATGGTCGCTTATTAAATTCAGGTTCGCAAAGCTCATTAGCAGCACGTTCTCGTAAAGAGTACGACTTAGAACGTAAACGAGAACAAGAATATTTAGAAAAAATAGACAGCATTCTAATACCTGTCGTAGGGCTTGCAAATTACACAGCCCAAGTTGATTTAAGTATGGACTTTAGTGCGATAGAAGAAACACAAAAACGCTACAATCCAGATTTACCAGCAGTGAGAAGTGAAACCACATTTGAAGAAAATAACATAGGCGGTTTAGCCGTTGGTATTCCAGGTGCGCTTACGAATCAGCCTCCACTAAACTCGAATATTCCAGAAGTAGCAGGACAAGGTGGTGCAGGAGCAGGTACTTCGCCAACTCGTAATCACAAAGAATCTACGCGAAACTATGAGCTTGATACTACTATTTCGCATAAACGCCAGCAAACGGGGGTAATACGCAGAATAAGTGTATCGGTTGCTGTTGATTATATTCCAAAAGTGGGTGAAAACGGCGAAACGACCATGACACCACGATCAGTGGAGGCATTGTCAAATATTCGTCGTTTATTACAAGGCGGTGTAGGGTTTGATATGCAGCGTGGCGATGCACTTGAAGTGGTAACAGTGCCATTTGTGCGTGAAACGACAGGTTTAGACCTTGAAGTTCCAATGTGGGAGCAAGATTGGTTTGTGAAGTATGTGCGTCTGGGTCTAGGTGCCTTAGTAATTATTGTTCTTATTATGGCCGTTGTTAAACCAATGCTTAAACGTCTAATTTACCCAGATAACACCTTGGAAGAGTATGATGAAGATGCATTGAGTTCAGGGGTTGATATTGGTGACAGTACACTTGATATGCTAAATAAAGACTTTGATTCTGCTTCAATTGGCTTCTCTAGCGATGGTACACTACAGTTACCAGACCTACATGGTGACGAGGACTTATTAAAAGCAATTCGTGCCCTTGTAGCTAACGAACCAGAACTATCATCACAAGTAGTGAAAGCGTGGTTAACAGAAGATGACTGATCAAGAACAAAAACAACTGCCAACAGCATTTGATGTTGATAAGCTCGATGGTGTAGATAAAGCGGCTATATTACTTTTGAGTTTATCAGAAGAAGATGCGGCGCAAATACTCAAGCATTTAGAACCTAAACAGGTACAAAAAGTGGGTATGGCAATGGCGGGCTTAGATGACTTGTCTCAAGCTAAAATAAGTGCCGTGCATAATTTGTTTATTGAACAAATTCAGAGTTTTAGTACGATAGGCTTCCAATCAGAAGATTTTATCAAAAAAGCACTTACAGCTGCATTGGGTGAAGATAAAGCAGCCAGCCTTATTGACCAAATTGTTATGGGATCAGGCGCTAAGGGACTTGATTCTCTTAAGTGGATGGACTCTAAGCAGGTAGCGAATATTATTCGTAATGAGCATCCGCAAATTCAAACTATTGTTTTATCTTATTTAGAGCCAGAGCAGTCTGCTGAAATATTGGCACAGTTTCCTGAAAAAGTACGTTTAGATTTAACTATGCGTATTGCTAATCTTGAAGAAGTGCAACCTGCGGCATTGCAAGAGCTCAATGAGATTATGGAAAAACAATTTGCAGGTCAAGCGGGTGCGCAAGCAGCTAAAATGGGCGGTTTAAAAGCTGCAGCTGATATTATGAACTACCTTGATACAAATGTAGAAGGGCAGTTAATGGACTCTATTCGTGAGCACGATGAAGAGATGTCACAGCAAATTCAAGACTTAATGTTCGTATTTGAAAACTTAATGGATGTTGAAGACCGTGGCATTCAAGCAATTTTGCGTGAAGTACAACAAGATGTACTTATGAAAGCGATTAAAGGCACAGACGATGCTCTTAAAGAGAAAATATTAGGTAACATGTCTAAACGTGCAGCAGAAATGCTTGCTGATGATTTAGAGGCAATGGCACCTGTAAGAATTAGTGAAGTTGAAGCTGCGCAAAAAGAAATTTTATCAACTGCACGTCGTTTATCTGATTCTGGCGAGATTCAGCTAGGTGGTGGTGGTGGTGAGGAGTTCCTGTAAAGCATGAGTAAGTTAAAAGGTCGTCCACTCAATGCAGAAGAAGCAGATGAATTATTAAGAAACTGGTCAGTGCCCAATATGGCTCCGGACGAAAGAAGTTTTGGAGATCGTTCAACTGCTTTTGGCACACCACTTTCGGATTTATACAAAAAAGAAATGGCCGACGAGGTACCTGTAGAGGAACCTCAGGAACCTGAATTACCTTCTATTACTATGGCTGAACTTGAGCGAATTCGACAAGATGCTTATGAAGAAGGTCTTAAACAAGGGCATGAGCAAGGTTATATTGATGGTTTTGATAAAGGCGTTACAGAGGGAAAAGAGGCCGGTTATAAAGAGGGGCTTGAACTAGGTAAAACTCAAGGTCATGAAGACGTAAAACCATTAATTGAAGAGCAACTCACGGGTTTGCGTAGCATATTAGATAATTTAACTACTCCTTTGAATAAAGTGGATGAACAAGTTGAAAAACAATTAGTCCAATTGACAGTAATGCTTGCTGAAGCAATAATTTATCAAGAAGTAAAAACCTCTCCTGATGTTATTTTACATACACTTAAACTAAGTATAGATTCGCTTAATGCTGAGCAAGAAAAGGTACGTATACATTTACACCCAGAAGATTTAGAACTCATAAAAAACAGCTATGGAGAACAAACCATCGCAGATAATAATTGGCAACTAATCGCTGAACCTACACTTGAACGTGGCGGTTGCGAGGTTAAAACGGCCCAATCCTCACTCGATATGACCTTGAAAACTCGCGTCAAAGAAACATTGGATAGTTTTTTGCATAATAGTGGTATCTAACTACTTTATTGGCATGTCATGTCTGAACAATGTGCATCTTTAAGCGAACGCTTATCTCAATATAAACAGCATATTAATACACCAGCCCTCGCGGTAGCGGGTATTTTAACACGTGTCGTAGGCCTCACACTTGAAGCAAAAGGTCTACGTGCGCCTGTTGGAAGCCAATGCAAAATAGAAACTATGAATGGTTTTGTTGATGCTGAAATAGTAGGTTTTAATGAGCAAACTCTTTACCTAATGCCTAATGATCATATTTCAGGAGTATTACCTGGTGCTCGAGTGATCCCTCAGGTCAATAACTTAGGTTTACCCGTTGGAATGAGTTTGTTAGGCCGCGTTGTTGATGGATTAGGTCGCCCACTTGATGGTCTTGGTAAAATAAATGCGGAGCATTATTTAAAATTTGCACAAAATACTATAAACCCACTTTCTCGACGTCCGATAAGCCAGCCTATGGATGTGGGAGTGCGTGCTATAAATTCGGTCATTACTGTAGGTCAAGGCCAGCGCATGGGCTTGTTTGCAGGTTCTGGTGTCGGTAAGTCGGTGCTTTTAGGTATGATGACACGCGGCAGTGAGGCGGATGTTATTGTTGTTGGACTAGTAGGTGAACGTGGCCGAGAAGTAAAAGAATTTATTGAAGAGATTCTTGGTGTAGAAGGGAGAAAACGTTCAGTTGTTGTTGCTGCACCGGCTGATTCATCTCCTCTTATGCGTTTAAAAGGCTGTGAAAGTGCTGTAACAATTGCTGAGTATTTTCGTGATCAAGGTTTAAATGTATTGTTGCTACTAGATTCAGTTACTCGATATGCAATGGCACAACGTGAAATTGCACTTGCTGTTGGCGAGCCTCCAGCTACAAAAGGTTATCCGCCATCAGTGTTTGCTAAATTACCGGCGCTGGTGGAACGCGCCGGTAACGGCGGGGAAGGGCAGGGATCAATTACTGCTTTTTTCACAGTATTAAGTGAAGGTGATGATATGCAGGACCCCATTGCTGATGCTGCACGGGCTATTTTAGATGGTCATATTGTACTTTCCCGTGATTTAGCTGACAGTGGTCATTATCCGGCAATTGATATTGAAAAGTCGATTTCACGAGTGATGCCTCAAGTTGTCTCACAAAAGCATATGCAACAAGCTCGTGTGCTTAAGCAGGTATATTCTATGTATCAGCAAAATAAAGATATGGTCACTTTAGGCGCTTATCAAAAAGGCACTGACCAAATGCTTGATCAAGCTATTAATATGATGCCCAGAGTTAATACTTTTTTACAGCAAGGTATGCGTGATGTGATTAGTTACGATGATGGCTTACAAGGCTTAGCACAACTATTAGGACAAGCATAATGGCTAAGAATAAGCTGCATTTGTTGCTCAAACTTGAAAATGAAAAAGAAGAAAACTTGCGCATGAGTTACCTACAAGCAAATCAGAATTTGCAGGCCAATCAACAAAAATTACAAGGTCTGAATGATTTTCGAATGGAATACATGCAACAGTTACATGTAAAAGGCCAGTCAGGTTTATCAAGTGCAGGATTTAGTCAATATCATGCTTTTATAGCAAAAATAGAAGAAGCAATTCGCCAACAGGCGAGTACAGTTAATACGGCTAAGCAAGTAGTCAGTCAACGAAAAGCAATTTGGTTAAAGCAACAAATTAAAGCTAAAGCTGTTGCTAAGTTAATTGAAAACCAAAAATTAAAAGCAGATGTGCTTATTGCGAAAAGTGAGCAAAAAATGTTAGATGAGTTTTCATCCAACCAATTTTTTCAGCGTCGTAAAGTTTTATAAATTAGGCACGTAAATTGCTTTATTTAGGCAGTCTTTAATTTTTGGCAATATGCGGTGGCGTGTTGCCGCAATAGTGTTAGGTGGTTTATGGTGATGAATGATATTTCTAGTTTGGTTGCGTCTGAGCAAGATTCTTATTTAGCCTCTAAAGACAATCGTTTAGCTAAAGATAAAGAAAGTAATGACACCGAGTTTCTAAATCAGTTACACAGTGCGCATAATTCAATTGAAGCGGCAAGTAAACGTAGCTCTTCAGGTGATGCGAAAGATTCGATTCGTGCCGCTGAGCCTAAACAGGCCAAAACCGATATTGTAGAAAATGAGCAAGAAAACCAAGATAATACTAATTTATCTGGAGATAGTATGCTGGCTCAAATCAACTCTGCACAAGCTATTGATATATCAGTTAAAAAACACTCTGAACAGAGTTCTGATACTATTGATACTGATTTAGATAAAACTAAAAGTAAATCCGCTGATAATATAATTTCAAGTGCATCACAAAACATCGGGCAAAAGGCCGCTGAACAAAAAAGCACTGAATCGCAAGCTACTGACAAAGGTACTAGCGATGCTCCAGCATTAAATAAAAGTAATATAAATAAAGGTTTTGCCGCAGAGAAGCTTGATGAGCAATTAAATCCAGTCGTTGATAAAAATGAACACGATAAAGAGGGGCCTATTATAGATAAACCAGGCGTCGCCAAACGTGTTGCTGCTGATGAATCACAAATTAAACCTGCCTTGGTAGACAACAAGCAAACGCCAAAAGGTGAGATCACGAATACTCAACGTGTAAGTAATGTGGATTCTCAAAGCAGTAACAGTGCTGCAGTTGAAACGTTGTTAAGTAAAGATGATAGTGCAATAAAGTTAGATAAAATATTGTCAAGTTTGACTCCTGAGCAGCGTGAACAATTAATTACTCAATCTCAAACCGTAAATAAATCAACTAACAATGATAATATTACGGCTTTAAAACAAATGCTTAATGCGTTTGTGACTGAAAATAATAAACCACAAGCTTTAGTACCTAAACAATCTTTTAATGCAGAAATTAGCGCGTTAACGACGACTGAAAAACAAGCGTTATTGTCTCAGTTAACAACTTATATTAAAACCGAACAGCCACAAGGTGCTCAGTTAACTTATCTCAAAGAAGCGGTAAGTGTGCTTGAAACATCAATCAATTTTGAACAACCAAATAATAAAATAACTACTTTTGTTGCAGGTGAAACTCCAAATACTGTTTACAATCCGCAGAAGCAGAGTGTGAAATCGACAATAAATGAAAATAGTATTCCGCCAGACCAATTAGCTGAGGCGGACGATGATTTGATAAAACAACTAGACATGATTCAAAAAGATGGCTCTAAAATCAATAATGCAGAACAGCTAACCCCGCGTTCTATGAAGCTATTTACACAAATCACAGGCGCACTTGATACCTTGCAAAGGGGCGGATTAAGTAATTACGATACTTTAGGCTATGAACAAGCAATACTAGATACGCAAGTGTTGCAATCTCAACAATTACAAAGCACTGCGCAAGGTAAGCAAATGAGTATTGATCCGGGTGTTATGCAGGCGGTTAATATTATTAAAAGTGATGCCGCTAAGCTCTTGCAAGAGCGCGTCAGTTCAATGCTAAGTATTAACAATAAAGAAGCTGAAATACGCTTAGATCCACCTGAAATGGGCAGTATGCAAATACGTATTAGAAGTGATGCTGAGCAAGCCCAAATTAATTTTGTAGTACAAAATCAGCAAGCAAAAGAGGCGTTAGAACAATCATTACCTCGTTTGCGTGAAATGCTCGCACAACAAGGTATTGAATTAGGCGATAGCAGTATTTCATATGGCGATTCTAAGAACGAAAGCACAGAACAAAATGACGATGATTCAAAAAGCGGTTTGGTTAATAAAAATACCATTAACGAAGAAAATGCCGATTCAGGAGAGGCTCAACTACAAAGTTCTCGACAACAAACTTCATCAGCAATAGATTACTATGCCTAAGTACTGCTATTATAATAACTAAAACAAGTAAGTACCTTTGCAAATAAAGGAAATACAATGGCTGAAGACACTAATTTAGAAATTGAAGAAACAGGTAAAAGTAAAAAGAAGCTGATAATTATTATTGTTGCCGTTGTACTTGTTGTTGGTGCCGCCGCAGGTTATTTTTTAATGTCAGGTTCTGATGAGGTCCCAGCAGAAACGTTAGATGAAGAAACAGCCATAGTGGCTGAGGCTCCTGTTGCTTCTGGCTCATCTGCTTCGATTGGCAGTGCACTGTATGTTGCTATGCCCAGACCTTTTGTATTTAATGTACCAGGTTCAAGTCGTGATAGGATTGTACAAATTAAAGTGCAGTTATTGGTACGTGGTGAAGTCAATGAAGAAACTGCAAAAAAACATATCCCACTTATAGAAGGCACGTTATTAAGTGTATTTTCTACAACTACAGCTGATGAATTAAGTACGAGTGCAGGCAAAGAAACATTGCGTTTTTCTGCGCTTGAAAAAGTACAAACAGCTTTAGCTGGCGTTGAAGGTAGTAAAGTAATTGAGCGGGTTCTGTTTACCGGCTTTGTGATGCAATAAGGGGTTAGCGTGAGCGATTTATTATCCCAAGACGAAATTGATGCGTTATTACACGGTGTTGATGATGTCGAAGAGGAAGAGCACGATAGTGAAGACGGCGGAGGTAGTACACTTCAGTACGACTTTTCTTCGCAGGATCGAATCGTGCGTGGTCGCATGCCGACACTTGAAATTGTTAACGAACGTTTTGCTAGGCATATGCGAATTAGCCTATTTAACATGATGCGCCGTACTGCTGAAGTATCGATAAATGGTGTGCAAATGATTAAATTTGGTGAATATATTCACACCCTTTTTGTACCTACCAGCTTAAATATGGTCCGCTTTCGACCGCTAAAAGGCACCGGACTAATCACCATGGAAGCACGACTTGTGTTTATTTTGGTTGATAACTTTTTTGGTGGCGATGGACGTTATCATGCAAAAATAGAAGGCCGCGAGTTCACACCAACAGAACGTCGTATAGTACAAATGCTACTTAAAATAATCTTTGAAGATTACAAAGAAGCATGGGCGCCTGTCATGGATGTATCTTTTGAATACCTCGACTCAGAGGTCAACCCTGCCATGGCTAATATTGTGAGCCCCACAGAGGTTGTAGTTATTAGCTCTTTTCATATTGAGCTTGATGGTGGTGGTGGTGATTTTCACATAGCATTACCTTACTCCATGCTTGAGCCAATCAGAGAGCTGTTAGATGCAGGTGTGCAGTCGGATACTGAAGATACTGATTTACGATGGAGTAAAGCGCTTCGCGATGAGATTATGGATGTAGAAGTTGGATTATCAACTCAATTACTTGAAGTTGATTTGTCTTTAAAGCAAATAATGGAACTCAAAGCAGGCGATATAATCCCTGTTGAAATGCCTGAGCACATTACAGTATTTGTCGAAGAGTTACCTACATTCAGAGCCAAAATGGGCCGTTCTCGTGATAGTGTTGCCTTACAGATTAGCGAAAAAATTAAACGACCTGATTCAGTTAAATCTGAGCTGCATGTATTTACCAAAGGCGGCAAGAAAATTGACTCAGATGCAGAATTAGCAGAATTAGAGGATGATTTACACCTTTCTGATGGTGTAGATTTAGACTGGTAATTGATTAAAAGGTTAAAAGTATGAGTGATGATCAAGATACTATGGACGAGTGGGCTGCTGCGCTTGCAGAAGCCGATGCCCCAGATGAAGGTGCTGAGGCGCATGTTGCGGAATTAGATGAGTTAAGTGATTCAAAGCACGAAATCAGCGGCGATGAAAAACGTAAACTCGATACGATTTTAGACATACCAGTTACCATTTCTATGGAAGTTGGCCGTTCTAAAATAAATATTCGTAATTTACTGCAGCTTAACCAAGGATCAGTCGTTGAGCTTGATCGTGTTGCGGGTGAGCCATTGGATGTTTTGGTTAATGGCACTTTGATTGCTCATGGAGAGGTTGTTGTAGTAAATGACAAGTTTGGTATTCGCTTAACTGATGTAATAAGCCAAATAGAGCGGATCAAAAAACTACGATGAGCTTATTAGTTGCTTTAACGAGTTCCGTTTTTTCAAAAGCAGGTGTGGCAACACCAACTGGAGATATACTCTCTATGGTGCTGTCACTCGTAATGGTGCTAGTACTTATCATCGTGCTGGCATTTTTTGTAAAGAAGCTTAATCCAAATCTAGCAAACAGCGATGAGTTTAAAGTAGTCAGAAGCCTACCTTTGGGTTCTCGTGAGCGTTTAATGGTTGTTGAAATAGACAATGCGCAGCATTTGCTTGGTGTAACGCCTCACAGTATTAATTACTTACACAAGTTAGAAACCCCATTAAGTGAAAAAGAACTTCCTGAATTAGCTAAACGATTTGGTAAACTTTTAAATCCGCAATCAAACCAAAATAAAAAGAATTAGACCTATGACAAAGTGGCTGCTTATTATTTTCGCCATGGTATTTGTACCAAGTGTCAGTGCTGAGGGTATTGATGCGCTAACCATTACAACAAACGCCGATGGCACACAAGATTACTCAGTAACGTTACAAGTTTTAGCGATTATGACGGCGCTGAGTTTTATACCAGCCGCTATAATCATGATGACCTCATTTACACGTATTATTGTTGTGCTTGCTATTTTACGCCAAGCAATTGGTTTGCAGCAAACACCGTCGAATCAAGTGTTACTAGGCATGTCGCTTTTTTTAAGTATTTTTATAATGTCTCCTATTTACCAGCAGGTAAATGAAAGAGCTATAGAACCTTACTTAAATGAACAAGTAACGTCAATACAAGCACTGGAGCTTGCAAAAGAACCAATGAAAACATTTATGCTGTCTCAGGTCCGGCTAAAGGATTTGGAAACGTTTGCTAAAATAGCTGGTTACGATCAATTAGATTCTCCAGAAGCAACGCCATTAATCGTATTGATACCCGCGTTTGTGACTAGCGAATTACAAACTGCATTTATAATTGGTTTTATGTTCTTTATTCCATTTTTAATTGTTGATTTAGTTGTTGCCTCGGTATTAATGGCGATGGGTATGATGATGCTATCGCCTATGATTGTGTCCTTACCATTTAAAATCATGTTATTCGTGCTTGTTGATGGTTGGAGTTTAGTGATGGGTACCTTAGCAAAAAGCTTTGGTTTAGGAACTTAGTATGCAAAGTATTAATGTAATTCAACAATAGGGGGACAACATGGAACCGGAAATTTTTGTTGATATTCTAAGTGATGCCTTGTTTTTGGTTATTAAGTTGGTGTCTGCAATTGTAGTACCTGGCTTAATTATTGGTTTAATTGTTGCTGTATTTCAGGCTGCAACATCAATCAATGAACAAACACTCAGTTTTTTACCTCGTTTATTAATCACTATAAGTGCGCTAATTGTGGGTGGCCATTGGCTTACTCAAGAGTTAATGGATTTTTTCACTCGTTTAGTATTGCTCATTCCTGAAATAGCAGGTTAAAAGTGGAGTATCCGTTTTCAGTCGTAATTCAATGGTTGAGTGATTTTTTGTTGCCCTTAGTTCGCATCAGCTCAATGATAATGATTATGGCTGGTTTGGGTGCTAAAAACGTCCCTACTCGGATAAAAATGGGGTTATCGGTTGTAGTAACTCTCGTTGTTATACCTGTATTACCCCCGGCCACCTTCACTAATTTGTTTTCGTTTGAAATGATTTTAGTTGTTATCCAGCAAATGTTGATTGGTATTGCGATTGGTTTTGCATCTATACTTTTATTAAACACCTTTGTGTTAGCTGGGCAAATATTAGCAATGCAAACAGGTTTAGGTTTTGCTTCAGTTATTGATCCCTCTAATGGTGCAAGTGTGCCTGCTGTTGGACAGTTTTTTCTGATTTTAGCGACACTTCTATTTTTTGTTTTTAATGGTCACTTAATGATGATTCAGATGGTGGTCCATAGTTTTCAAGTGTTACCGATTGATGGCACGTGGTGGTCTGTAGATCATTACTGGGACATAGTGACCTGGGGCGGCTGGATGTTTACTACAGCACTTGTACTCTCACTTGCACCGCTCACAGCTATGCTCGTTATTAATATGTCGTTTGGTATTATGACGCGTGCAGCGCCGCAATTAAATATTTTCTCTATTGGTTTTCCGTTTACCTTGGTAGCGGGACTTATTATTATTTGGGCGACATTAGGCAACTTTGTTACTCAGTTTGAGTTTCAATGGTTAAAAATGATTGAGCTAATGTGTACTTTAGTTGGTTGTTCACCTTAGGAGAAAGTCATGTCTGAAGACTCAGGGCAGGAAAAAACAGAAGAACCCACATCCAAAAAACTTGACGAATCTAAAAAGAAAGGTCAAATAGCGCGCTCAAAAGAGTTAGGTACCATGTTTGTGCTTATTTTTTCGGCTATATCTCTTTTGATGTATGGACCAGAAATTGGCAAAGGTTTATATAATGTGATGGGCCGTACACTTAGCTTAAACCGTAACGAAGCATTTGATACAACTAAAATGTTTGCCGTTTGGGGAGAAGTTGCTGACGCTTTAATGTTCCCGATGGCCATGTTTGTATTAATTATTGTTTTAGCCGCATTTATTGGTAATACATTGTTAGGTGGTTTTAATTTTAGCTGGGAAGCTGCCGCGCCTAAAGCAAGCAAAATGTCACCAATGAAGGGCTTTAAGCGAATGTTTGGCCCGCAAGCGGCTGTTGAGCTTATAAAGTCACTTTTAAAATTTGGTTTAGTTGCAAGTTTTGCAGTGTTTTTAATTGATACTTTTTTTGATGAAATACTGCACTTAAGCTTAGAAAGTGCACCGAGTAATATTATTCATGCCTTAGAGATTTTAGCGTGGATGTTTTTAGGGCTTTCATGCACTTTAATTATTATTGCAGCAATTGATGCGCCATTTCAAAGTTATAACCATAACAAGCAACTTAAAATGACAATGCAAGAGGTTAAAGATGAGTATAAAAACTCGGAAGGTGACCCACAAATAAAAGCACGTATTAGGCAAACACAAAGGCAAATGTCGCAAAAACGCATGATGCAAGATGTGCCTGATGCAGATGTTATTGTTACTAACCCAACTCATTACTCAGTCGCTTTAAAGTACGATACGGAGCGTGCAGGAGCGCCTATTGTACTAGCCAAAGGTATTGACGAGATGGCAATGCAAATTCGTAAAGTAGCAATTGGTAATGAAGTCCCCATTGTAGAGTCCCCCATGCTAACTAGAGCACTTTATCATACGGCTGAAGTTGGCGATCAAATACCTGATCAGTTATTTACGGCTGTTGCACAAGTGCTAGCGTATGTATTTCAGCTAAAACGTTTTAACAAGGGACGAGGAAAACGCCCTACAAAGCTTAGTAATAAACTCCCCATCCCTGACGCCTACAAGTATTAATATCGCAAATTTACTAACTTGGAATAGTTATTGCTAATTCTATATAGTGTCAATTTTTTGAAATTGTAGAATTATGAGTTTTAAAGCGGTATTACAACAACTTAACAGAGACAAAAAAGAATATGCCAAAGGAGTAGGGACTCCTTTGCTTGTGCTTGCTGCACTGGGAATGGTGATTTTACCATTACCGCCATTTTTACTCGACATCCTTTTTTCGTTTAATATTGCGCTCGCATTAGTTGTATTACTCGTGACTGTTTACACGATGAAACCAGTTGAATTTGGTATGTTCCCCGCTGTATTACTTATCGCTACGATTATGCGCTTAGCGCTCAACGTTGCAAGTACTCGAGTTGTGTTACTTGAGGGTCACAACGGTGGTGATGCTGCAGGTAAGGTCATTGAAGCATTTGGCTCAGTTGTAATTGGTGGTAACTATGCAGTTGGTTTAGTTGTATTTTTAATTCTTATCATTATCAACTTTGTAGTAATAACAAAGGGTGCTGGACGTATTTCTGAGGTATCTGCACGTTTCACCCTTGATGCAATGCCAGGTAAACAAATGGCAATAGATGCCGATTTAAATGCGGGCTTTATTAGTGCTGAGCAAGCGCGTGACCGTCGCGAGGAAGTAACTCGCGAAGCCGATTTTTACGGTTCAATGGATGGTGCGAGTAAGTTTGTAAAAGGCGATGCAATAGCCGGTATCGTTATTTTAATTATTAATATTGTAGGTGGCTTATTTGTTGGGATGATCCAGCATAATTTAAGTTTTAGCCATGCAATGGAAGTATATACACTTCTAACCATTGGTGACGGTCTGGTTGCTCAGCTTCCATCATTATTGCTCTCAATTGGCACGGCAATTGTAGTAACACGTCAAAATGAGTCGCTTAATATGGGTGACCAATTCAAGAAACAACTTGGTAACGAAAAGTCACTCTTTATTGCTTCAGGTATTTTGATCATCATGGGGTTAGTCCCTGGTATGCCGCATTTTGCTTTTTTGAGTTTAGGCGCACTACTTGGTTACTTAGCCTATTACACGCAGCAAAGTAAAATCAAAGCTGCTGCAGCCGAAGCTGAAGAGGCTGCAAATGGTGGAAGCACGGCGACAGGTGTTGCTAATAAACAAGAGCAAAAAGAGCTTGGTTGGGATGATGTTCAACAAGTTGATGTAATAGGATTAGAAGTAGGGTATAGATTAATCCCGCTGGTTGATCAATCACAAGGTGGTGAACTGCTCAACCGGATTAAAGGAGTGCGTAAAAAGCTTTCTCAAGAGCTTGGATTTTTAGTTCCTCCTGTTCATATTCGCGATAATTTAGAGCTAGACCCTAATGCTTACAGAATAACGCTAATGGGAGTATCTACTGGTGAGGGGGAGCTTAAGCATGGTGATGAGCTGGCTATTAACCCAGGGCAAGTATTTGGTCCAATAAAAGGAATTGAAACTAAAGATCCTGCATTTGGATTAGACGCGGTTTGGATTAAACCGGATCAAAAAGACGAAGCTCAATCTTTAGGCTATACCGTTGTTGATTCTGCCACAGTGGTTGCAACTCATATTAGTCAGTTGTTAACTAACAGCGCAGCGTTGTTACTAGGGCATGAAGAAGTTCAAAACTTACTTGATATGCTTGGAAAGAGTCATCCTCGTTTGGTTGAAGGACTTGTCCCTGATGTATTGCCATTAACCGCTATTGTAAAAGTACTACAGAACTTATTGAACGAAGGGGTGGCTATTCGCGATATGCGATCAATTGTACAAACCCTTGTTGAGTATGGTCCTCGTAGCCAAGACCCTGATGTATTAACGGCTGCAGTGCGTATTTCTCTGCGTAGATTAATTGTTCAAGATGCGGTTGGAATGTCATCTGAAATACCTGTCATAACCTTGGCGCCTGAGTTGGAACAGATGTTGCATCAGTCATTACAAAATGCAGGCGATGAAGGTGCCGGTATAGAGCCAGGACTTGCAGAGCGACTTCAAGTGTCATTGAATGAAGCGCATCAAAATCAAGAAATGGCCGGTGAACCTTCAATACTGTTAACGTCAGGAATGTTACGTACTGTGTTATCTCGTTTTGTTAAGTACACCATCCCAGGATTAAGGGTGATGTCTTATCAAGAGGTGCCAGACGAAAGACAGATAAAAATTGTCAGCTCTGTAGGCCAACAATAAGATTTTAAAGGGGTTGAATAATGAAAATTAAACGTTTTTTTGCTAAAGATATGCGTACAGCACTTAAAGAAGTGAAAGATGAACTTGGTGTTGATGCGGTTATTATGTCTAACAAAAAGCTGGCTAATGGCGTTGAGATTGTAGCCGCAGTTGATTATGAAAAAGCGGCCCCTAAATCAGTTGCACAGCCGCAAAATACTTTAGCGCGTGCGGATGACTCAGCACAATCACACAGTATACATAATTTTGTAAAGCCAGAGCCACAACGCCCTAAAGCGGCTCCCCAAGCTAGGGTTGCAGATAGTTTAGAAGCTTTACTAGAGCGTCAATCTCCTCGCCCACGTTCACCTGAATTAGCATCAATGTTTTCTCAATCGGGTATTGAAACGACCGATAATTATCAAGAGCCCGTTGTCAAACCTCGCTCAGCGAATATGTTTGCTCGCGAAGATATTGCACCAACACGTCCACAGACCCAAGCCGATAGTTTAGGTTTTGATGACCTAGATCGTGATTTTGATGATCTAGATAGCCCTGTAACACCTCAAGCGCACGTTAAAAATAATGAAAGTGAAGAAATGACGTCAATGCGTGAAGAAATGAACGCTATTCGTCAATTGCTAGAGCACCAAGTATCAGGTTTAATGCAACAAGATATGGCACGCCGTGACCCCACACGTGCTTGTATGATTGACCGTTTAGTTGGTATGGGAATCGATAAAGAAGTTGCAGAACAAATGGCGTGTTTTGTACCTGATGACGTATCTCGCCAACAAGGTTGGAAGGCTTTGTTAACAATGGTCGAAGACCAGATGCAAACTACGAATAATGAAATACTACGTCAAGGTGGTGTTTACGCATTGGTAGGCCCAACTGGTGTGGGGAAAACGACAACAGTTGCAAAGTTAGCTGCTTTAGGCGCACAGAAATACGGTGCAGATAAAGTGGCGCTAATAACCACCGATACATACAGAATTGGTGCTTATGAGCAACTTGCAACATACGGTCGAATTATCGGTTGTGGAGTAAAGCAGGTTAAAGATGCTAATGAATTAGCTGAAGTTTTATACCATTTACGAAATAAACGTCTAGTATTAATTGATACAGCAGGTATGAGTCAACGAGACTTACGTTTAACAGAGCAATTGAATACGCTTATGCGCAATCAACGTGTTGATATTCGTAGTTATTTAGTATTAAGTGCAACAGCGCAAATAAATGTCTTGCAAGAAACAGTACGACACTTCAAAAAAGTGCAGTTAAGTGGTTGTATTTTCACCAAGTTGGATGAATCTTTAAGTTTAGGTGAGATTATTAGTATTGCGATTCAAAATCGCCTTCCAATAGGGTATCTTACTAATGGTCAACGAGTTCCAGAAGACATTCGTGTTGCAAATGCAGAAAAACTAGTAAAAAAAGCTGAGCAATTGTATTTGAAAAGAATAAAAGCACAACATTCACGACACCAAGCAGTGGCGTCGAGCACAGTAGGGATGTATGATTAACACAGTATTAGATCAAGCAAGCGGCCTGCGCAAAATGAGTCAAAACAATAACAACGGCGTAAAAGTTATCGCTGTTACTGGTGGCAAGGGTGGTGTAGGTAAAACAAATGTTTCACTTAACACGGCAATAGCATTAGGCCAGCAAGGTAATCGAGTTTTAGTACTTGATGCCGACTTAGGTCTAGCGAACTGTGATGTGATGCTCGGATTACGGGTTGAACGTAATTTATCACATGTACTTTCTGGTGAGTGTGAACTCGATGAGATTTTAGTTGAAGGTCCTGCAGGAATTAAAATTGTACCAGCGACCTCTGGTTCTCAGAGTATGGTGGAATTATCACCGTCTGAACATGCAGGCCTTATACGCGCTTTTAGCGAATTAAATACCGAATTTGATATCTTAATTGTAGATACCGCTGCGGGTATTTCAGATATGGTACTGAGTTTTTCTCGTGCTGCTCAAGATGTAATGGTTGTAGTGTGCGACGAACCGACTTCAATCACAGATGCTTATGCACTTATTAAAGTGTTAAGTCGTGAGCATGGGGTGTATAAATTCAAAATTGTAGCTAATATGGTTCGTAGTATGCGTGAAGGTCATGAGTTATTTGCAAAACTTTCAAAAGTAACGGACCGATTTTTAGATGTGTCAATGGAGTTGGTTGCAACAATCCCCTATGACGAAAATATGCGTAAGGCAACTCGCCGTCAAAAAGTGATTGTAGAACTTTTTCCTAGTTCTCCTGCTTCAGTTGCCTTTAAAGCACTGGCGACAAGAGCAGTGAAATGGCCTATACCTAACCAACCTTCAGGACATTTAGAGTTTTTTATAGAGAAGCTAGTTAACGGCTAATTATGACAACATTGGTAAATAGAGCTATGGGATATCAATCAACACAAAATTTAAATGTGATTGTTGAAAAACATGCATCGCTAGTCAAAAAAGTGGCATGTCATTTAATTGCTCGTTTGCCTCCAAGTGTCCAACTCGATGACCTAATTCAGTCGGGTATGATAGGCCTAATTGAAGCATCAAAAAACTTTGATGCAACCAAAGGCGCAAGTTTTGAAACGTTCGCGGGAATACGAATTCGCGGTGCCATGCTTGATGAAATGCGCCGTGGTGACTGGGCTCCTCGGTCGGTTCATAGAAAAAGCCGTCTTGTAGCCGAGACGATTGCTGGATTAGAAAGTAGCTTAAATCGTGAACCAACCGATATAGAAGTTGCTGAAAAACTTGAAATTTCGTTAAATGAGTACCATCATATTTTAAACGATGTAAACACAAGTAAAGTGTTAGGCATCGAAGACCTCGGGGTCGATGAAGATGTTATTACCACGGCGGGCCAAGATTTAACGCTAGACAAACCGTTTAATAACGTTAAAAATGAACGATTTAATGAATCATTATTAAATGCTATCAAGTCATTACCAGAGCGAGACGCAATGGTACTTTCTTTGTACTATAACGATGAAATGAATTTAAAAGAAATTGGACATATACTCGATGTAAGTGAATCGCGTGTAAGTCAGATACATGGTCAGGCGATGATTAAGCTAAAAGCAAAAATCAATGACTGGATAAACTAGTAGTAAGTAAATACAGGTTAAGACCTCACTGGAGGATGTTTTGGATAAAAACATGAAAATTCTTGTTGTTGATGATTTTTCGACAATGAGACGTATTATTAAAAATCTATTGCGCGACTTAGGCTTTACCAACGTCCAAGAAGCGGATGACGGCTCTACAGCCTTACCCATGTTACAAAATCAAGTTTTTGATTTTGTGGTAACAGATTGGAACATGCCAGGAATGCAAGGTATTGATCTTTTGAGAGCGATAAGGGCTGACGATAAATTAAAACACCTTCCTGTTTTAATGGTGACAGCTGAAGCTAAAAAAGAACAAATAATAGCAGCGGCTCAAGCTGGTGTTAATGGCTATATTGTAAAACCATTTACAGCTGGCACATTAAAAACTAAATTAGAAAAAGTGTTCGAACGCTTAGGTTAATAATAGGGGAAAGGCTTATGCCAGCACCTGCTGCGCCTCGGATAACGTTAGAACAAGCTCGTCAGCTCGTCACTTTTTTAGAAAATGGCGAACATGATAAAGCTGATCAACTAATTTTAGATACTGCATCTAAAGAGCAGTCAGAAATATTTGACGAAGTGGGAAAGTTGACGCGTCAACTACATGAAGCTTTAAAAGGCTTTGAGCTAGACACGCGCCTAACAGATCTCACTAACGACGCTATACCTGATGCTAAAAAACGGCTTAATTATGTCATTGAGATGACAGAAAATGCTGCAAATAAAACCATGGATGCGGTTGAGGCGAGTTTACCGATAGCACAACAGTTAGCGGATGAAATATCCCATATCAAACCGACATGGGACCGTCTAATGAGTCGTGAAATTGAACTCGGTGAATTTAAAGTACTGTGCCACAGCATTGATAAATTCATGAGCAGTTCTCATCATAAAACTGATGAGTTACAAAGCTTCATGACTAACATATTAATGGCCCAAGATTATCAAGATTTGACAGGTCAAGTAATTCGCCGAATTATAGAACTTGTTAGGGAAGTTGAAGAAAGCTTACTTCATCTTTTAACTGCTTTTTCTGAACAAGATATCAGTAAAGCAGTCGCCCTAAAACCACAAAAAATAGATGACCCAGTTGACCCAGAAACATTAGCAGGTCCTGAAGGGCCTATTATTGATAAAGAATCACGTAATGATGTTGTGTCTGATCAAGATGAAGTCGATGATCTTTTATCAAGTTTGGGCTTCTAAGAGGAGAGTAACTGCATGTTTGAAGTCGATGAAGATATTTTACAAGACTTTCTTGTAGAAGCAGGAGAAATCCTTGAGCTTTTATCTGAACAGTTAGTTGAACTGGAAAACAATCCAGAAGATACCGAGTTGCTAAATGCTATATTTAGAGGCTTTCATACCGTAAAAGGCGGTGCTGGATTCTTAGCTATGACTGAGCTTGTTGACGCATGTCACGGCGCAGAAAATGTATTCGACTTGTTAAGGCAGGGCGTTCGTTCTGTTAATTCTGAGCTAATGGATGTTATCTTACAAGCACTTGATACTATCAATGAAATGTTTGCGACGATTCAAAATCGTGATAAACCAGAACCTGCGGATCCTCAACTACTTGAAGTTTTACATAAGTTAGGTCTCCCCCCCACAGAAGACGAGTTATCAGGTACTTCTCCTGAAGTTGTTGTAGAACAGCCTCAAGAAGCCGCTGAAGCACAAACTCCCAGTACTGATGGTGCGGACCCTTTTGCTTTTGATGAGCTGTTTAGTGGCCCAACTTCATCTGAAACTGACTCTCAAATTGATGAAATTACAGAGGATGAGTTTGAAAACCTACTTGATGAATTACATGGTACAAGCCAAGAATCGGCAGTAAAAGCCCCCACAAATAGTCATGATTTGAATGGTGATATTACAGACGATGAGTTTGATAATTTACTAGACGAGCTTCATGGTGTTGGCAGTTTCGGCTCTGTTGCAGCGCAAGAAAGTAATGTTACACCTGATGTACAAAAGCCATCGCCTTCGACTAACAATACAGATTCATCGAACGATGATATCAGTGATGATGAATTTGAATCACTGTTAGATGAACTTCATGGTAAGGGAACTGCACCTAAATCTTTAGAAAGCACTCCTGCGATTGCTGAAAAACCAGCCGCAAAACAAGCTGTTCCTAAGCCCAAAGCAGCCCCAGTACCAAAAGTTGAAGCATCAAAACCAGTACCTGCAAAACCTGCTGAAAAAACAGCTGCTGCAGCTCCAAAAAAGGCTACTGCACCAACTGCTGAAACGACAGTGCGTGTTGACACTAAACGCTTAGATCAAATTATGAATATGGTCGGTGAATTGGTACTTGTTCGTAACCGCTTAGTTAGCTTGGCTACGAATTCTGAAAGCGAAGCAATGGGTAAAGCTATATCTAACTTAGATGTTGTTACTGCTGATATTCAAGGTGCGGTTATGCAAACCCGCATGCAACCAATTAAAAAAGTGTTTGGCCGATTTCCTCGAGTTGTTCGTGATTTAGCACGCAGCTTAAATAAAGACATTAATCTATTATTAGTTGGTGAAGAGACTGATTTAGATAAAAATTTGGTTGAGGCATTAGCCGACCCTTTAGTGCATTTAGTGCGTAACTCTGTTGATCACGGTATTGAAATGCCAGATTTTCGTGAGGCTGCTGGAAAACCAAGAACAGGTACTGTTACGTTATCAGCATCTCAGCAAGGCGATCATATTTTACTTACCATTAAAGATGATGGTGCTGGTATGGATGCTGAGAAGCTGAAAAAAATAGCGATTAGTAAAGGTGTTCTTGATCACGACCAAGCAAGCCGGCTTTCTGATACTGAAGCATATAATTTAATTTTTGCACCTGGTTTTTCAACAAAAGAAGAGATTTCGGATATTTCAGGTCGTGGCGTTGGTATGGATGTAGTTAAAACCAAAATTACCCAACTTAATGGCTCAGTAAGTATTCAGTCAGAGTTAGGTGTTGGGACTACTTTAGAGATAAAAGTACCATTAACTCTCGCTATCTTGCCGACCTTAATGGTTGTTGTTGGAGAGCAAACATTTGCATTACCACTTGCGGGTGTTAGCGAAATATTCCACCTCGATTTAACTAAAACGAATGTTGTTGATAGTCAATTGACAATTATTGTGCGCAAAAAAGCAATTCCATTGTTTTATCTTGAGCATTGGCTAGTTAAAGGCGCTGACCGCTCTCAGCGTAAAGCACATGGTCATGTAGTTATTGTCCAAATTGGTACACAACAAGTAGGCTTTGTCGTAGATTCGTTAATAGGGCAAGAGGAAGTTGTAATAAAACCTCTTGATGCTTTATTACAAGGAACACCCGGTATGGCTGGTGCTACAATTACTTCCGATGGTGGTATTGCACTTATTTTAGATGTACCAAATATGTTAAAACATTACGCGGGCTGATAATAAATAAAGTAGGTGCACTGTAAAAGTGCCCTACACTTCAATTTAATAAGAGAGCTAAATGGCCGTTAAAGTTTTAGTTGTTGATGATTCTAGCTTTTTTCGCCGCAGAGTGAGCGAAATACTTGAGCAAGACAGCGATATAAAAGTAATAGGTTTTGCTGTGAATGGCAGAGAAGCTGTTGAAAAAACAGCTGAACTACGCCCTGACATGATTACAATGGATGTAGAAATGCCTGTGCTTGACGGTATTAGCGCAGTTAAAGAAATAATGTCGAGTAATCCGACACCAATTTTAATGTTTTCTTCACTAACTCGAGATGGTGCAACGGCAACGCTTGATGCATTAGATGCCGGAGCAATGGATTTTTTACCGAAAAAATTCGAAGATATTGCACGTAACAATGAAGATGCAATAAAGCTTTTACAAGCTAAAGTGAAAGAAATTGGTCGAAGAAGAGTTCCCCGTACATTCAAGCCCATAAAACAAGCTAAACCGCAAAGTATGCCATTAGCGACTCCAAGTTCATTAAGGAACACGGCAACGTTAAAGCAGCCAGATAGAAGCTTTCAACGTACGAATTCTAATGCCTCCGTTCATGCTAGTGGTAAAAAATATCAACTTGTTGCTATTGGTACATCGACTGGCGGACCCGTTGCATTACAAACAATATTAACTCAATTACCAGCAAATTTCCCGCATCCTATATTATTAATTCAGCATATGCCTGCCGCATTCACACCTGCATTTGCTTCGCGTTTAAATGGTTTATGCCAGATAAAAGTAAAGGAAGCTCAACAAGGGGATCGATTACAACCAGGGACTGCATACTTGGCTCCAGGTGGCCAACAAATGATGGTTGAGGGGCGTGGGTCTTCAAAAACATTGCGCGTATTTGAAGATAACAGTGAGCGAATAACATATAAACCAAGTGTTGATGTGACTTTTGCAAGCGTTGCAAAAGCTTGTCAAGGTGACGTACTGGCTATTGTTCTTACTGGTATGGGGGCTGATGGGCGTGATGGTGCTCGAATGTTGAAGCAGACTGGCGCCACTATTTGGGCACAAGACGAAAAAAGTTGTGTTGTTTACGGTATGCCACAGGCGGTTGCAAGTGCTGGCTTAGCAAGTGAAAGTCTTGCTCTAGATGATATAGCTCTAAGGATTAAAAAAGAGATTGGTTGTGGATAAGCTTTCTATATTAGGTTTATTTATTGCGTTAGGCGCTATAGCGATAGGTTATTCTTTAGAAGGCGGTGTTGTCTCTGCGTTATTCAATGGACCAGCACTTATAATCGTAGTTGGTGGTACGCTTGGCGCTGTGATGTTGCAAACATCATCTAGTACTTTTAAAAAAATGCTAAAAATAAGCCACTGGGTTTTTATTTCGCCAAAGCATGATGTAGACGAAGCGATCGAACAAGTTAAACAATGGTCTCACAAAGCACGACAAGAAGGCTACTTAGCACTTGAAAATGAGGCCTTAATTCATCCCGATCCATATGCAGCTAAAGGTCTTAGCTTACTTGTTGATGGTTGCTCTGAGCAAAAGCTGCGCGATACACTTGAAATTGATTTATTATTAGAACGCGACCGTTTATTAGAGGCAGGACGCGTTTATGAAGCTATGGGCGGGTATAGCCCAACAATAGGGATTTTGGGCGCAGTGCTTGGTCTTATTCAGGCTATGTCATTTATTACCGATCCGCAAAAGCTGGGTGCTGGTGTCGCGACAGCATTTATAGCCACTATTTATGGTGTCGGTTTAGCTAATTTACTATTTTTACCGATGGCAAATAAACTAAAACAACGTGTTGAACAAAAAATGTTGTATCACGAACTGTTAGCTGAAGGTGTTATTGCAATCAGTTTAGGCGAAAGCCCTGTTAATATTGAACTAAAGTTAGAAGCTTATCGTGTAGAACGCCCTAATTTAGTGGATAAATAACGATTATGCTACGTCGACGTTTACGTCACACTTCCTCTAAAAGTCAGCATACTGAGCGTTGGCTTGTGTCTTATGCAGATTATATGACGATAATGTTTGCTTTTTTTGTGGTTATGTACGCTATTGCTATAGATAAGGAAGAAAAATTTCAAATATTATCGGATTCGCTCGAGCATGTTTTTGATAAATCTGCGCGCCAACATTCACAAGTTGGTGACGGTGTTAATGGGAGTGGGATCTTAACCGACAGAGTAACGCCGGAACAAGAGGTGTTGTATGGCGAAAGTATTCAAAAAAAGGAACAAGGCCCTGAGTTATTAGATGGTCAAAGTGACACAAGTAACATTAAACAAAAATATTTAGGAAAACCATTAGATAGCTTGTTAACTAAACTTCAATCAGCACTCATTGATGAAATTCGTGATGGAGAAGCGAGTCTTGAATTGAATCAAGATTGGCTCATTATAGAGTTGAGTTCAGGAATGTTATTTTCTAGTGGTAGTTCAGTTGCTCATTCGCGTGCTAAGCAAGTCGTAAAAATTGTCAAAGATATTATTGATCCAGTCGATAACTACATTAGAGTGCGCGGTTATACAGATAATGAGGTTATTAGTAACGAAATATTTCGTTCAAACTGGGAGCTTTCAGTTGCAAGATCCACCTCAATTTTAGTCGAGCTTGAAGCGTTGGGTATTAATTCTGCACGAATGGCAATAGAAGGTTATGGCCAGTATTCTCCTTTTGCTGATAATAACACAGAGAAAGGTCGAGCTGAAAACCGTAAGGTTGTAATCGCTCTTTCTAAGTATGGTTTACCACCTAAAGATAGTCCATCGTTAGAGCAAAAAAATATAGCAGTACAGACAGAGCCTGAAGTGGAACTACCATCAGACGATAATACAATAAAAATAATTCGTTTACCTCATGGTGGGATCCGAATAACGACGCGAAATTAATAGCAATTAGGATGTAATGTGAAGATTTGGACTGTTGCGAATCAAAAAGGCGGGGTCGGTAAAACAACAACGGCAGTTAGCCTAGCCGGTATTTTAGCGTTACAGGGCAAACGTGTATTGCTTATTGATACAGATCCCCATGCATCACTAACTTATTATTTTGGTATCGACTCTGAAGATTTAGAAGTCAGCGTGTACGATATTTTTGCTCGCGGAACAAGTATGCAAAGTGAAGAAATATTGCAAGCACTTTGCCCGTCAACTCTTGAGAATCTTGATATTTTACCCGCTACTATGGCAATAGCTACACTTGATAGAAGTATGGGTAATAAAACAGGCATGGGTTTAATACTAAAGAAAACGCTTGCTAAAATTAGTGAGTATTATGACTATGCAATACTTGATTGCCCGCCGGTTTTGGGGGTTTTAATGGTTAATGCATTAGCTGCGAGTGAGCGTATTTTAGTTCCCGTACAAACCGAATTTTTGGCCCTGAAAGGGCTTGATAGGATGATGCGGACTATGGAATTAATGCAAAGCTCTCAAGCGAAAAGTTATCAATATACTATAATTCCTACTATGTATGATAAACGCACTAAAGCATCGTTGGAAGCATATAAAACTTTACAAGAAACCTATAAAGATAAAGTGTGGCCAGGTGTTATTCCTGTTGATACAAAATTTAGAGATGCGAGTTTGGCACAAAAAGTGCCAATAGAGTTTTGTCCTCGTTCCCGTGGTGTTTTTGCATATAAAGCATTATTAGACTATTTAATAGAGCAAGGTTAATGAATGAGTAAGCAATTATTTGCTAATGAAAAAGTAATGACTCAATATTTAGGTGCGTTATTACGTGATGACGAGCCTACAGATAACCTTGAACCTGTGGCAAAACTGCTTGAACAAATACCGAGTGAACAGCAAAAAGGGCAAGTACATTTAAAGCCTAATGAACAATTAAAAGCAGCGGAAAAAATATTTGCTCAAGATCTGCAAACAGAAGAGCTAAAACCATTAGATATTACTAATGAGCCAGAGCCAGTTAAAGCTGATTTAGTTGTAGAGACAAGCTCACATTTATCAGTAGAGCCGGAACAAAGAGCAGTAACAAAAAGCCAAGAAGATTATTTTGACGGTGAGTTTCAAGCATTATTTTTTGAAGTTGCGGGTTTGACTTTGGCTGTACCATTAAAAGCGTTAGGTGGGATTCATCAGTTAGGTGAAGTAAATCACTTATTTGGTAAGCCAAAATGGTTCAAAGGCGTTATGCTTAATAGAGATGAAAAACTTAATGTTGTTGATACAGCGCATTGGGTGATGCCTGAGAAGTATGACGAAAAACTAGAAGCGTCACTTAACTATCAATATTTAATAACGTTAGGTGACAGCCAATGGGGGTTATTAGCTGAAAAGTTAATAAATAACATTACATTGAGTAAAGAAGATGTAAAATGGCGTACAGATCAAAGTAAGCGCCCATGGCTTGCTGGAGTTATTAAAAAGAAAATGTGTGCTTTAATTGATGTAGATAATTTAAATGCGCTATTAGAGAAAGGCTTAGATAGTCGTCAGTAATAATGACCATTACGGAGTAACAGCATGAATCAAGATAAATTACTGTCAGCAAATAAAAATGCAGACAATGACGAAATATTACAGTGGGTTACCTTTAAGTTAGAAGAAGAAACTTATGGCGTAAACGTAATGCAAGTCCAAGAGATATTACGTTACACTGAAATAGCTCCAGTACCAGGTGCTCCTTCTTATGTAATTGGTATTATTAATTTACGGGGTAACGTAGTAACAGTTATTGATACGCGTGCTCGTTTTGGTTTAGACGCCGCTGATGCAACCGATAACTCTCGTATTTTAATAATAGAAGCTGAAGAGCAAGTTATTGGTATTTTAGCCGATAGTGTTTCTGAAGTTGTATATTTACGCAGTTCAGAAATTGACAGTGCACCTAATGTCGGTACTGAAGAGAGTGCTAAATTTATCCAAGGTGTTTGTAATCGTGATAATGAGTTACTTATTTTAGTCGATTTAAACAAGTTACTCAGTGATGATGAATGGGATGAGTTAAGCGATTTATAAGCTTTACCAATAAAAATATGCTGTTACTTAGTATTGCAATAGCTGCGCTGGCGATAGGTCTAATATCGTTAGCGTTAGTTTTTGCATTGAAAAATAAACAAACGAGTGAGCTGAATTTTGTCATGCAGCAGCTTAAAGATACCTCCGAACAAACTCATATTTTGCGAAGTGAGGTTTCTGAATTACGAACAGGCTTGTTGAGTATAGGTAAGCGTGTACTTGATGTTGAACAGCAGCATCAAGAATTAGTTCAACAACAAGCGGCTCAAAAGTATGATGATCCAGATGCCAAAATTTATTCGCGTGCTGTTAAAATGGTTGAGTTAGGGGCTGATTTAGAGGAGGTAATACGCGAGTGTGAATTACCTCGCGCTGAGGCTGAATTACTCTTTTCATTGCATAAACAAAAAGGCGCTTAGCGCCTTTTTAGTTATCAGCGTATAAATAATCTCATGCTTTAATATTCAACTTACCTTGAAAGTCTTGCCAACCTGGCGGGAATTGACCCCTTAATACATACGAAAATGCAATGAGTTCTGCAATTACATAATAAAGTTCTTTTGGGATCTCTTCTCCTAACTCTAAATGCGACAACGTTTTAGCAAGTGCAGCATCTTCGTGGATCATAATTCCTTTTAGTTTAGCCGCTGCTATTATTTCATCAGCTAACTCACCAAACCCCTTCACACTTACAGTGGGGGTGTTGCCAGCTTCGTATAAAAGTCCAATGGCTGATTTATTAATAGGTGTATCACTCATAGCTAAACCTTAATATTAATAATTGCATGAGATTTATAAAATGCCTGATTGTTAGCATCTCCTCGTTTTAAATTAAGTTCACCAACTTGCAAACCATGTTTAGCTAGTTTTGATCTTAAATTATCTAGGTGAGGGTGAGCAATTGCGCTTACTTCTTGGCTTGAGGCTAATAGCTGGCAATCAAGTGCTTTATCCATTAACTCAGCAGTAATTTGTAGCTGCCCAAGTTGGGCGTAATCAAAGTTTAGCCTTACAAACCATACATTTTTATCTCCTAATTTATCTGCGTTTGGCTTTTTATATTGCCCCAGTGTTATTTCTGTTTGTGCTGCTTCTGGAGGTAATCTCATGGGTAATAAAAATTGTGCAAGCGGGTTTGTGTCTGGCTGTTGATTTGGTGTTGAGACACTTACTTGGGTAAGTGTATTTTTAACTTGTACAATTTCGCTAGCCAAAGCTTGAACTTGAGCCTGTTGGAGTTGCTCAAGCATTTTTGCTCCAGTGTTACCTGTTTTAAAAGTAGGTATAAGTACTTGCAAAAGTGCATCTAAGCCAGTTTGATTATTAAAACTGATAGGTGTTACTGACTGGCTAATTATAGGGGCGGCTAAAATACTCACAGCTACTTGTTCAAGCCCTTTAGTGAAACTACTTTGCAAAATGTCCCCCGTTAGATGAGACGGTTGTAAAGTAGCAAGTATTTCACGCTGTATGGTCGCAGGGTGTGTGTTATTGCTTGAGACCATACGATTAAATGCTTGGTTGATTAACCGAGTTAAATCGGGTGTTTCTTTTGTTACTTTATTTGTAATATCAGTGATCTGATTACTTAAAAGTTGTTTATTGCTAGCCATTTTATCTGTAGAGGCGGTGGTGTCAGGAAGCTTTAATAATATAGTTAATAGCTTTGCTTCTATTGGTTGAAGCATTTGACTACGAGATCCTGTATTAGATAACGGCTCTGCTAATGAGATAATATTTTTAGTAACTGTTTCATTTGTAGTCTTAATTAACGTGTCAGTTTTACTGTTAGTACTCGCATTTAGGATGTTTAATTGATTTGCTTTTAAATCACTTGGTGTAGAGCTAGCTACTGTATTTTGAGTAATGTTATTTGTTGTTGGCGTGTTGGTTGTTATGTTTGAAGATGATTGCCAAACACTAACACTTCCTTTCATAAGCTGAGTTAGTTGCACAACCGGCGGGAGTCTAGAAAAGTGCTCGGTCAAAATGTTACTTGTATTTTTTGATATCTGAACACTTGCACTTTGGGTAATGTTAACTCTGTCTAGTGATACAACTTTGGTGTTTTTTTGTAAGGCGGCGGATGAATTGGCAGCTGTAAACTCTGACTTATTTTGTGTCGTAAAAGGCTTACTTTCAAAATATTTTACCGCATCATTAATTCGTGTTCTTAAGTCACTCAAGCTATTTTGTAGCCACGATTTTATTGGGCTATCAGTAGTAAGTAATGGATTTACTTTAATATTACTCGCAGAAACGGCTACTTCAGGTGCATTATTTTTTTGAGCTAAAAGCAACTCGTTAAATGGTTTCGAGAAGGAGTTATTAAGCATCACTTTTATGTTGCTAGTATCGGTTTTAATAAACAATTTATCAGCCTGGTTTACTAAGTTTACCTTAATAGTCGTGCTGGGTAGTTCACTAACTTGTTTATTATTTATAGGCGTTGTAAACGACCCCGACTTTTGTGGATGAGTTAAAATGGCCAGTTTTGGTGTTGCTTGCAGTTGTGCATTAGGTAGCAGCGCTGCGAGTAATTTAGTCAGTCTTGTTTGACTCAGTGGTTGCGAATGAACTGTATCAGCAAAGCTGTTAATAATATTTAGCTGTGCGCCTTTATTGTTAGTGCTTACAATTACTTTTAAAGGTTGCTCGGTTATAAGTAGCTGCGCTACGTCTTTATTTATTGCAATACTGGCGTTGAGTTTATCAATGACTAATTTGGGAGTAGGCGATAAAACAACCTGGACATCCATTGGCTTACTTTCTACCTCAGTGCCTGTGCTTACATAATTTAATAAACGCTGTAACTGAGTTGGTTGACTTAAGGTGAGGGTTGTACTGTTTGGTATAATGTTGAGCTTTTTGCCATCAGGGCTGAGCTGTATGTTAGCACTGGCTATTTTTTGTAAGTTTTGAGGTGCGCTTGTAGTGCCAAGCCTTAATGTTTGCCAATGCTTATCAATAAATACATCAAGCGTAATCGAATCTTTCGAAAATTGTATATTTTTAGCGGCAAGCACCTCATCAGGTAATTGCGATAATTCATTCGTTTGAGCATTGCTCGATTGATTGATAACCAATGAATTAGATAATGTGATTTGCGTTGGCGTATTCATTATTTTAAATCAAGTTTTCTCTATTTTAAGTGAATCGATTTTAAAGCAATATTCGTATTACCCTATCATTATGGTAGACTAACGCCTAATTTTTGGCAGAGAGAATCGTCATCTTGTTACACATTAAGTCCGTCACCTGCATCAAGCAAGATCGTTGTTTGTTTGCGGATCTTAATTTTAGCCTTAATAACGGTCAAATCATGCAATTAGCAGGCCCTAACGGGGCTGGAAAAACATCGTTATTGCGTATTGTCGCAGGCTTTTCTGCGCCTGATGAAGGGGCTATATTATACCAAGAATTGCCGATATCTAAGTACTATGAAGAGTATGCCAGAGAGCTATTGTTTATAGGTCATAAAACGGGCGTAAACACTCAGCTTAGTGCAGTGGAAAATGTTAGCCATTGGTTGCAAATTAATGGCTATAGCGAGCCTGAACTATACCCTATTTTAGCGAAACTAGGCCTTGTTGGACTTGAAGATGTGCCTGTTAGGATGTTATCTGCAGGGCAGCAGCGACGTGTTGCTTTAGTAAGACTATGGTTAAGTGATGCTAAACTATGGGTGCTTGATGAGCCATTTACTGCGCTTGATAAAAGTGGTGTCGCCTTTTTACAACAACGATTTACTGAGCACTTACAAAGCGGTGGTGCTATCTTATTAACAACCCACCAAGACTTAACGACCCACTTTAGTAACTTACAAACGGTTACACTGGAGTATCGCCACTAATGACTCGTCAACACTCTTATTGGTTGCTATTTAGTGCGGTATTTACCAAAGATGTAAAACTTGCGTTTCGCCAGCGCGCCGAAATTGTAAATCCTATTTTATTTTTCTTAATTGTAATCTCATTGTTTCCGTTAGCAATAGGGCCTGAGCCCGGTCTACTTGCGAGAATGGCGCCAGGTATTATTTGGGTTGCCGCATTACTCTCTACCATGTTGGGCTTAGATAAGTTGTTTAGGGATGATTTTAACGATGGCTCGTTGGAGCAGTTAATTGCATCCTCTTATCCATTATCGCTAACCGTACTTGCTAAAGTGGCTGCTCATTGGGTGGTAACAGGTTTACCGCTTGTATTAATGACACCATTGTTTGCATTGTTATTGAATCTAGAAAGTTCGGCGCTAACAGCGACCGTTTTAACATTATTATTAGGCACACCGCTATTGAGCTTTATCGGCGCAATTGGCGCTGGGCTTACTGTGGGATTACAAAAAGGGGGAATTTTGATGAGTTTACTCGTACTGCCTTTGTATATTCCAGTTTTAATTTTTGCAACGTCGGCTATCGATACCAGTACCATGTCACTGGATTATAGTGGACAGCTTGCTATCCTTGGTGCAATGTTACTTATTGCTATTATTAGCGCACCAATTGCCATATCGTCAGCTTTAAAAGTGAGTGTAAGTTAATGTGGAAGTGGTTACATCCCTATGCTAAAGCGGAGCGTGCATATCAATTATGCAATACGTTACTGCCTTATTTTGCCGTAGTTACTGTAGTTAGTATGATTGTTGGTTGGGTATGGGGGCTTGGTTTTGCACCTGCCGATTACCAGCAAAAAGACAGCTACCGTATCATTTTTATTCATGTTCCTTCCGCCATTTTATCTATGGGCGCTTACTCATCAATGGCTATTGCAGCTGTTGTTGCACTTGTATGGCAACTACGAAATGCCGAACTTGCCGTTATTGCTATAGCGCCTGTTGGTGCTTGTATTACAGCTATAGCGCTTATTACTGGCGCTGCATGGGGTAAGCCTATGTGGGGTGCTTGGTGGGTATGGGATGCGCGTTTAACGTCTGAACTTATTTTATTATTTTTATATCTTGGCGTGCTTTCGCTTTACCATGCATTTGAAGATAAGAAGTCAGCAGGGCGTGCGGCTTCTATTTTAGCGATTGTGGGCGTAATCAACTTACCTATTATTCATTACTCAGTTGAGTGGTGGAATACGCTACACCAAGGCGCAAGCATTACAAAATTAGACACAAAAGCAATAGACCCAAGTATGTTTTGGCCACTTATGGTTAATATTTTAGCCTTTGCTGCTTTTGTAGGAACAGTGACTTTAATTCGTCTTAAAAATGAAATTTTACAACGCGAAAAGCACCGACCGTGGGTACGCTCGTTGTTAAATAAGGGGTAATTATGCAGTTTGACTCTTTTTCTGATTTTATTGCAATGGGGGGCTATGGGTTTTATATATGGCTTTCTTTTGGTACATGCGCACTTATTTTACTCGGTATTTTAGTGAGCTCTTTAAGAGATACCAAACGCATTATGGCTTCAGTAGAACAGCAAATAATACGCGAAGCGCGAATTAAAAAAGCTAAACAGGAACAAGTCTCATGAATCCAAGACGTAAAAAGCGCCTATTGGTAATTATTGCCGTGCTGTTTGGTATTGGTGGATCAATTGGTTTAGTGCTTTATGCACTTCAAGAAAACATTAATCTTTTTTATACGCCAAGCGAACTTATTGATGGCAAAGGGCCTAATAAAGAAAAGCCTTTCATTGGCCAAAAGTTACGTATTGGCGGCATGGTTGTACCAGGCACCGTTGAGCGTAATGAACAGAGCTTACAAGTAAGCTTTAAGCTAATAGATACAGGTCCATTAGTGACCGTGCGTTATCAAGGTATATTGCCAGACTTGTTTCGTGAAGGGCAAGGCATTGTAGCGCAGGGCGTATTAATCGAACCTAACGTTATTGAAGCATTTGAAGTGCTAGCAAAGCATGACGAAGAATATATGCCAGCAGAAGTTGCAGAGGCAGTTAAAGGTATTAAGCACGAAAAACCAAAATACAACTTAGATAGTGGTAATTAGCTATGATCCCAGAAATTGGTTATTTTTCTTTAACGCTTGCCATGGTATTAAGCGTTTTACTGTGTATTTTTCCTCTTTGGGGCGCGCATACCGGTAATCTTCGATTAATGCGTGCAGCTCCCTCTTTAGCAATTGGGCAATTCGCTTTTGTTTTAATCTCTTTTGCAGCACTTATTTACGCCAGTGTAACGGATGATTTTACCGTATCGTACGTAGCATATCATTCAAGTAGCACGCTGCCTTGGTATTACAAAATCACCTCTACATGGGGCGGCCATGAAGGCGCTATTTTACTGTGGCTTGTAATGCAAGCGGGTTGGACTGCAGTAGTTGCTGCACGCTCTAAATCACTCCCTTGGGTGTTACGTGCTCGCGTATTGGGTGTGCTTGGCTTTTTAGGTGTCGGTTTTATGATGTACACCTTGCTACTTTCAAGCCCGTTTGAGCGCCTACTTCCTTATTTTCCGGTAGAGGGGCGTGATTTAAATCCGTTACTTCAAGATCCGGGTATGATTATTCACCCGCCATTACTGTACATGGGTTATGTAGGGCTATCGGTTGCTTTTTCTTTTGCTATTGCTGCGTTATTAACCGGTAAGCTTGATAACACATGGGCTAAGTGGTCACGTCCATGGACAATGACTGCATGGGGCTTTTTAACTCTAGGAATCACAATTGGTAGCTGGTGGGCATATTCAGAGCTTGGCTGGGGCGGCTGGTGGTTTTGGGACCCAGTAGAAAACGCATCGTTAATGCCATGGCTTGTGGCAACCGCATTACTGCACTCATTAAGCGTAACTGAAAAACGCGGTGTATTTAAATCATGGACTGTTTTACTAGCTATCGCAGCGTTTTCATTAAGCCTTTTGGGAACCTTTATTGTACGCTCGGGTATTATTGTATCGGTACACGCTTTTGCAACAGACCCTGATCGTGGCTTATTTATACTTGCCTTCTTAGGCATCGTTGTAGGTGGTGGCTTGGCGTTATATGCACTGCGTGTGTCACAAGTTCACAGTGAAGGACGATACAAGCTGGTATCGCGCGAAGTGGCGTTATGGCTCAATAATATATTTTTAGTGGTTGCTACATTGATCGTATTGCTTGGTACGCTATTACCTATGGTACATAAAGAGATGGGCCTAGGCAGTATTTCTATTGGCGAACCGTTTTTTAATAAAATGTTTGCAATAATTTTAGTGCCGTTTGCTATTTTGATGGGTATAGGACCATTTTTACGCTGGAAGCAAAATAAATGGGCTTTCTTACAAAACAAAATATTAATGGGCGTATTAGCCAGTGTTGTAATTACCTGCGCTTGGTTGTTTTCAAGTTACGACTTAGTAAAACCACTTACGCTATTAGCTACTACGCTTGCGGTTTGGATTGCAATATCAACCGGGATCGATATTTACACTAAAGCCGCAGTGCATGGCACCTTAAAAGAAGGTTTAAAACGCTTAGGTGTAAGTTACTGGGCTATGGTGCTTGGGCATATTGGTATTGCATTTGTTATTGCGGGTGTAACGCTTACATCGGCATATTCAGTTGAGCGTGATGTATCTATGAAACAAGGCGATACAGTCCAGCTTAATCAATATGAATACCGCTTTGATGGTGTTAAAGCTATTCGCGGACCAAACTACAGTGGTCATGCTGGTGTTGTATCTGTGCTTAAAAATAATGAACTAGTAACACGCTTACACGCCGAAAAACGTAAGTATGATATTGGTATGCAGTTTATGACCGAGGCGGCAATAGATGCAGGCTTTACACGTGATTTATACTTAGCGTTAGGTGAGCAGTTAAGCCAAGGCGCATGGTCACTTCGCATTTATCACAAACCGTTTGTTCGTTGGATGTGGATTGGTGGTGTGCTTATTTCCCTCGCTGGATTTATGATTTTATTTGATAAACGCTACCGCACATCAGCTAAAACAGCGCGTAGGGCTGCATCAGAGAGTGTTTTATGAACCGTAAAATTTTAGCTATTGCGCCGCTTTTAGTGTTTGTTTTTGTGTGTGTATTTTTATACCAAGGTCTTTTTGCTAACCCTCGTGAAATTCAAACGGGGCGATTAGGTCAAGAAATGCCAGCATTTAATCTACCTGATTTAATGCAAGACAATAAGCCATGGACTAACGAGTCTTTAAAAGGCGAGGTTTACTTATTAAATGTATGGGGCACTTGGTGTCCTACATGTTTAGTTGAGCTTGGCTATTTAACTAAGTTACGTGAGCAAGGTGTTAAAATTATTGGGCTTTATTACGTACAAGGTTACGATGCTGATTTTGATGGCCCTTTTGATATGCAAACACTTCGCACAGAAGTGAGCGATATGCTGCAACGTGCGGGTGACCCATATCAATTTAATATCTTGGATTTACATCGTACTTTGTCGTTGGATTTAGGCGTGTCGGGTGCGCCTGAAACATTTTTAGTCGATAAAAACGGCACTATTTTGTTGCATCACACGGGCGATATAAACCCGCGAGTATGGCGAGCTAAATTTGCGCCAATTATGCAGGAGCTTAAATAATGAAGTGGTTACTACTTACGCTTAGCCTTTTTGTAAGCATGGGTGCGTTTGCACAGCAAGATCGCTATCAATTTGATAACAACAAACAAGCAATATTGTTTGAAGAGCTAACTAAAGAGCTACGTTGCCCTAAGTGTCAAAATCAAAACATTGCGGACTCCGACGCTGTTGTTGCTAAAGACTTGCGCGATAAAGTACTCGTATTGGTTAAAGAAGGTAAGAGCAAAGACGAAGTGATAGATTATATGATTGACCGCTTTGGCTATTTTGTTCATTACGACCCACCTGTTACACCAGCGACTTTAGTGCTGTGGGTACTACCTGTATTAATTGTAATTGTTGGCTTTGGTTTTATTGTTATTCGCCAACGAAAAGCATCAGTAAAACAAACATGGAGCAGCGACGATGAAATGCTGCTAGCGAAGCTAATTGAACAAAATAAACGTCAGGAGCAAAGCTAAATGATTTTAATGTGGGCGTGTTTTGCCTTACTCACACTGGTTGCTCTTAGCTTTGTTATGATACCTTTTTTAAAAAAAGAGCGTGTTCAAACGATTACTCATAACGCCAATGCTGAATTAATTAGTATTTATGAGCAGCGTTTAGTCGATTTGCAAACTGATTTAGATAATCAACGCATTGATAGCGTAAATCACGCAGAATCAATTGTTGAATTAAAACGTCGCTTATTGAACGAGCTATCACCAGAGAAATCACTTAACAGCAAAGGTAATAACCGTATTTTTGCTTTAACAGGCGGTGCATTTGTTCTTGCACTTACAGGGATTTTTTATAGTTTTACAGGCAGTCAGCAGCAAATTTCGGCTTGGCATGACGCAATGGATAATTTAGCTGATTATGGCGAGCGTGCTGTAATGCAAAAAGGTGAGCCGCTTAGCCAAAATGAGCTGCAGGCTTTTGCATTGGCGCTCCGTACTAAACTTAGCCGCTCTGGCGATGATGAAGTCGCTTGGATGCTACTTGGACGAGTTGCTATGTCGCTTAATGAATTTGACATGGCGCAGCAGTCATTTGATAAAGCACTACGTATGAATCCTGATAATATGCAGGTACTTATTAGTTATAGCCAAGTTTTATTACTAGAAGGCAGCGAAGCTAATATGACCCGTGCGGCAGGTATGCTCTCAAAAGTACTAAAAGTTGAGCCTACCAATTTAGATGCTATTTCGTTACTCGCGCTTATAGCGTATGAGCGTAAAGATTGGCCGCAAGCTAAAACTGCATTTGAAGTTTTATTGGCAAGTATGGGAAAAAATGATTCTCGTTATAGCATGATCTCTGAGCGTATTGCTGATATAGAGCAGCAAATGCAAACGGAAGGCTCAGTTATGCCAGTTACTACTACAACGGGTGCTATTGCAGTTACTGTCGACATTGCAAAAGAGCTTATTGATAAACAACCAAAAAACGGTATTTTATTTATATTTGCAAAAGCTGCAACTGGCTCACCTATGCCATTAGCTGCTGTTAAGCTCGCTAAATATTCATTTCCAATTACAGTCGAGTTGAGTGATAGTAGTGCAATGGTTGCAGGGCTTAACTTATCGAGTGCCGAAAATATTATTATTTCGGCGCGTATTTCTATAGATGACTCGGTTATGCCAAGTTCTGGTGAGCTAGAAGGTCATTCACAGTCGTTAAAGCGTGAAAGTGTAAGTGACTACCAACTTCAAATTGATACATTAATACCTTAAGGACGTTAGATGTTAAAGCATAGTTTTACTTTTTTATGTTTATTGGTACTGGCCGGTTGTGCTCAAGTACCACAAAGTAAAGTAGATGAGAGAGATCCTCTGCAAAGTATTAATCGTCCATTATATGACTTTAATATGGATGTACTCGATGCATACTTGTTGCGCCCCGCAGCAGTTGGTTACATGACAGTTACACCTGTACCTGTACGCCAGAGCGTTGTCCATTTTACCGACAATATAACGGCTCCTGTAGATATGATAAATGCCGGCCTGCAAGGTAAGCCGGGTAATGCAAGTGTTAGCCTTGCGCGTTTTTTAGTTAATTCTACTGTTGGCATATTTGGTTTGTTTGATGTTGCCAGCTCATTAGGCCTTGAAGTTGTAGATGAAGACTTTGGACAGACCTTGGGTGTGTGGGGGGTGGGCGATGGCGCTTATTTAATGCTGCCTGCTATGGGGCCAAAAACAGTGCGTAACTTAACGGGTGATGTCGTCGATAACTTTGTACTACCTGAGGTAGCATTAACGACTCCACAAACTATTCTAGTGTTTGTTTTAAAGGCAGTGGAAGCGCGCGCCTCATTAATCCCTCAAGAGGGGCTATTAAATGATTCACTTGATCCATACTTGTTTGTGAAAGATATTTATTTCCAGCGTCAAATTTATGAACTATACGATGGTAACCCGCCAATCAAAGAAGAGCCCGCTGATTTTGATGAAGACTTTTTAGAAAGCTTATAACCCAACACCAGCAAACAAAAACGCCAGCTAAATGCTGGCGTTTTTGTTTGCTGGTGTTGTTATTATTCGTGAATCATTAAATGCATTTGCTCATCGACCCAAGCTAGCGCTTCATGGTAGGCATCAGGTACTTTTTCACCAAGGTTTAGTTCTGTAGTTATGTCGTTGGCCGCTGACCAGTTTGCTTGCTCATAATACTTAACTAGGTTGAGGTATTGTGCCAATAAACCTTCGTTATCGAGTAATGCTGCTTTTATTTCGTTAGATAAAGGTAATTTCTGCATTACGCTTTCCATACTCTCATCTAAAATAGCATCCATTAGAGACATCATACCGGTTAAAAAAGCCATGCCAGTATCTTTAAATTGGCCATGAGAAATAGCGAGTAATTCACCAAAACGTGCTCGGGTTAAGGATAACTTGATTAATTCAACGGGCTTATCTGCAGATACTTGCGCGGCAAAAAGTAATGATAAGAGCTTTTTAATTTCGCTAGCGCCAAGCACAATAAGTGCCTGCTTAATTGTACTGATTTCAGCACGCCTTGCAAAGGCAGCAGAATTTGAATACCTAAGAAGCTTATAAGATAGATTTACATCACGCTCAAATACATTAGTGATTTTTTTAAGATCTATTTCAATACTTGAGGTTTCATACAGTAATTCAGCTAATGCCATCTCTGATGGTGGCAATGCTTTACTTTGCACCATCTCGGGTTTTGAAAAGAAGAATCCCTGAAAATAATCAAAACCGAGTTCTAATGCCAAGCTATACATTTCATACGTTTCAACTTTTTCGGCAAGTAATTTAATATGAGAATGTTGTTTTATATCGTCAATAACGTTTTTTATTGTACTTGTATCACATGTTAAGAAATCAATTTTAATGATGTCTATAAATGGATAAAAGTGACGCCACACAGGCTGATGAATGTAATCGTCAAGTGCAATAGTATACCCTTTATCTTTTAGGTCTTTAACAATTGCTAATAAGCGCTTCCCGGGTTGAACTGTTTCGAGTATTTCAACCACAATTGTATCTTTACCCAGTAGTGTTGGATAACCTTTTGATAACGTATCCAACGTAAAGTTTATATAAGCGGGCTTATTATCAGTTAAATCTTCTAAACCAAAGTTGAATTGACTGCCTTCTATTAAACGTGTTGTCGCTTCGTCACCATCTATATCGGGAAACACATTATCGACGCCATCGCGAAATAAAAGCTCATAACCAATGAGTTCTTTTTCACGATTTAAAATCGGTTGGCGTGCGGCATAAAAGTACATAAACAATTCCGTATGAGTAAAGTCAGCAGGTATTGTAATAATATATTGGAAAACATTCAAAATAGCATTACGTATATTTGCATGATTAATAAATTATCATTAAAAATAAGAGGGTTTGTCTGTTTTATTTTGTGAGTTTACATAGTGTTGTTCTAAAAGTGTGCAGCATGAATATTTTTAAACTAGGAAAAGGTAACAAGTTGGAGATTTCCATATTAGGCATGATATAGTCGGCTGGAATGCTTTTACCTCAATGCTGTCTTTATTATAAAATTTTAAGAGTCAATATTCGGATTAAAAGCTTGGTATTATTAAATGTGCGGAGGCTAATTTGGAAACAGGAATGATTATTTCACTGGCGTTATATTTTGTTGTAATGCTAGGTATCGGACTATATGCATATAAACAATCTACAAGCGATGTCTCTGGTTACATGTTAGGTGGGCGAAACCTTTCCCCCAGTGTCGCTGCATTATCTGCTGGCGCATCTGACATGAGTGGTTGGATTTTAATGGGCTTGCCCGGTGCAATGTTTGTAAGTGGATTTAGCAGTACATGGATAGCGATTGGTTTGATCGCAGGTGCTTGGTTAAACTATTTTTTAGTAGCTCCAAGACTCAGAGTTTATACAGAAAAAGCAAATGACTCGATTACTATTCCAGATTATTTTTCAAATCGTTTTAACGACAAATCTAACTTACTACGCGTTGTATCTGCAGTAGTTATTATTGTTTTCTTTACGCTTTATACCTCTTCTGGTGTTGTTGCCGGCGGTAAATTATTTGAAAGCTCATTTGGGCTAAGTTATGAGATGGGTTTGTATATCACTACAGGTGTTGTTGTTTTATATACTTTGTTTGGTGGTTTTTTAGCCGTCAGCTTAACTGACTTTGTTCAAGGTTGTATTATGTTCATCGCACTAATTTTAGTGCCTTGTGTAACCTACTCACTTTTAGAACAGCCTTTAGAGTCCACTTTACATAGTGTAAACCCCGAAATGCTTAATTGGATAGGTGCAGGGTCTACTTTAGGGATTATTTCAGCAATGGCTTGGGGGTTGGGATACTTTGGACAGCCTCATATTATTGTGCGCTTTATGTCTGTTCGTAGTGTGAAGGAGATGCCCACAGCGCGTCGTATAGGTATGACTTGGATGATTGTTGCTGCTGTTGGTGCAGTTGCTACTGGTATTTTTGGCGCCGCTTACACATATGAAAATAATATTACGGTCAAAGACCCAGAAACTATTTTCTTAGTGCTTTCAGAGCTTTTATTTCATCCACTAATAGCAGGCTTTTTACTTGCCGCTATATTAGCTGCAATTATGAGCACAATCTCATCTCAGTTATTAGTGAGTTCAAGTTCACTAACAGAAGATTTTTACAAAACATTTTTGCGTAAAGAGGCGAGTGATAAAGAGCTAGTGGCTGTTGGCCGTATCAGTGTTGCTATAGTTGCTATGTTTGCCATTTACTTAGCTTACGACAGAGATAGCTCTATTTTAGATTTAGTAAGTAATGCTTGGGCAGGCTTTGGCGCCGCGTTTGGACCATTGGTTTTATTTAGCCTTTATTGGAAACGCATGAACTTTGCCGGTGCATTATCGGGTATGTTAGTGGGTGCATTTACTGTGCTAATTTGGATTTATGGCCCATTTACTATTAATGGCGAAAGCTTAAGTAGCTTTATGTACGAAATTGTACCTGGCTTTATTTTATCTTGTATCGCAATTGTTGTTATCAGCTTAGTAACAAAAGAGCCAGAGCAAAACATCACTGCTTTATTTGATGAAGTAGAGAAAGAGCTTTAAATAGCAATTACCACCTATTTTAAAATAAGTGGTAAGCAATAAAAAAGGGAGCAACTTAGTTGCTCCCTTTTTTATTTAGCTTAACTCATCCAGTAGGGAGCAAACGGCTAGTTAACTTGCTTTTTTATCGTTGTTGTCTTCAGTTGATGCAACGTTATCTGACTTTTTAGTTTTTGTTGGGGCTTTGGTGACAACTGGGTCTTTGCCACCTTTTAATATAGTCATAAAGTCTTCTTTACTCTTTGCTATTTCTAAAGCAAGTGACTCTATTTGTTGCTCGCTTAATGGCACATCTACCTTTTCTAACATTAGCTCAAGCGACTCAGCAATATCGAGCATTTTGTCATAAGCATCAGCTTCTTTTTTAGTAGTAAACGTCATGCGCTCGACTCCGTTTCGTTCTACAACATATTTAACAACAACAGCCATGATTTCTCCTGCAAGCTTGCGTGGCAATGTGGTTTATGAAAACCATTAGATTACTGTTTTTATGTACAGTAATGGTTTGTGGTGTAATTTGCAAGTATCTGATATTAATTTTTAGTTTATTTAAGATTTGACAAAAAACTGTAACTTTACTTTATTTAATAAATCACTTGTTGTACCAGCTGCATTTTAGGATTTCGGATAATAGTGATCATGTGTTTAGGTGATTTTATATAATGAGCTATTTTTATTTTACTATTTCCTGAGCAAAATTTAATAATTCGAAAGTACAATAAGGAAAATAAATGCGTCTTTTACAAAAACTCTTATTCATAAGTATATTATGTTTGCTCCCGACTACTGCAGCGTTTTCACAGGTAGTTGATGTGGTCAAAGAAATGCCTAAATATGATGTTGTAAGTATTAATGATGCTGATGCGAGTATGCTCGCTAAGCTACCAGGAATAGGGAAGAAAAAAGCACAAGCAATAGTTGATTATAGGGAAGCAAATGGAGAGTTCACTGAAGTAAACGATTTAGCGAAAGTGAAAGGTGTAGGAAAAAAGTTAATAACTAAGCTAAAAGATAAAATAACATTATAAGTGGGTTAGGGCGCTTCTAAGCGCCCTGATCATATTCTTTTAATGCTTTACTAAGATTTTTTTTTGCAAAATTAATTTCGATAGGCGTAGTTAATAATGGATAACAAAGTACACCAAGCATTAAAAATGGTATAACTACCCAGCCTTCAAATAGGGTAAATATTAAAAACAGTGGGCTTAACAATATAAGCTTTATTATACGTAATAACACGCGTTCAGTAGGTGAAATCAGACCTAGCGATAGGGCTATAACGGCTTGCCTTTCGCGTACTTTTAAATGTTTTAATTCTATAATTTGACTCGAAAAAAAAGTAAACATACTAATTAAACCGATCTTTTAAAAAGTAAACGACTACTAATCACTATAAAAAATACACTAGCAAATAGTCCAAATATGATTTCCATCCAAGCGGGCATACTCAAACCCAAAAATTGCCAGTCTATATTTCCACAATCACCAGTTGCCTGAAAAAAGCTAGGGATCCACTCATGCAATGGTAAAAATGATGGGAAATTAGGTTCAAATTCACAGCTAAAAGCAAAAGGGTCTGTGGTGGTTTGCATATCTATATGTTCTTGAGCAATCAGGTATCCCCAAACACTTGATACGCCCCAAGTTAAGTAAGCCGCTATTCTGACTACTTTGTTTTGCGGTTTAATTGAGCCAATAATACCAGCACTAAGTAACCCTAGTACTGCGGTACGTTGATAAATACACATTATGCAAGGTGCTAACCCCATTTTGTATTGAAAGAAAAGGGCGGTTACTTCAAGTAAAAAAACAATAACGGTGAATAAAATCCACGGGGTACGTTGAGTCGGTAATTGTGCAAGCCAGTTCATAAAAATTCCACGCTTAAATAAGACGATATATTATGGCGTAGGATAAAGTCCGCAGCAACAAAAAGGAAAAAAAAGCTACCGAAGTAGCTTTTTTTAAGATGAGATTAGTGACTACTTGATGCAGCCCCTATGGTCGCTACATGATGATCTATCCAGCCCCATTGATACATTAGTTCGGTCATATCGCTTAAACCTATGTAAGTAAAGGTAAGCCCTATAGTAGTTAACACGATTGTATATGGTAATGCCATGTAAACCATTCTCCCATAGGACAAACGCAATACTGGGGCAAGTGTTGATGTAAGCAAAAATAAAAATGCAGCTTGACCGTTTGGAGTCGCAACACTTGGTAAATTGGTACCTGTATTAATAGCAACAGCTAAAAGGTCGAATTGATCACGGGTAATTTCCCCAGATTTCAGTGCCGCTGCAACTTCGTTTATATACACAGTACCAACAAATACATTATCGCTTACCATGGAGAGTAACCCATTGGCGATAAAGAACATGACTAATTGTAATTGCCCTTCAAATGTAAGTACCCAAGCAATAACAGGTGTGAATAGGTGTTGGTCTATAATAACGGCAACAACGGCAAAAAACACACATAAAAGCGCTGTAAATGGCAGAGCTTCCTCAAATGCTTTTCCTAGTTGATGTTCTTCAATAATACCGGCAGAGGCAGTTGCCAATATAATCACTGATAAACCTATTAACCCAACAGCGGCTAAATGCATTGCTAAACCGACAATAAGCCATACCGCAATGAACGCTTGGATAGTTAAGTTAACTTTATCGCGTTTAGTTCGTTTACTATCAAGCCCTTCAGCGTGATTTTTTAAGATAGTGTGAATTTTTTTAGGTAATTTAGCGCCATACCCAAAGGCTTTTGTTTTTTCCAGAACAAAAGTAGTTAATAAACCAGCAAAAAATACAGGCAAGGTGATAGGCAGCATTCTTAAGAAAAACTCACCAAACTGCCAACTCGCTCGCTCAGCAATAATTAAATTTTGAGGCTCACCAACCATAGTACAAACACCACCGAGTGCAGTGCCAATAGATGCATGCATTAATAGGTTACGTAAAAAAGCACGAAACTCTTCGAGTTCTTGGCGATTAACTTCTTTTACTTGATTATCATCATTTATATCATGTTCGCTGTTGGAGTCTTTTCCTGACGCGACTTTGTGATAAATACTGTAAAATCCCATTGCAACGGCAATGACTACTGCCATAACTGTTAATGCATCTAAAAATGCAGATAAAAAAGCAGCTGCAAGAGTAAACGCTAAAGATAAAATAGATTTACTTCTGACTGACACGACTAGTTTCGTGAAAATGTAGAGTAATAAATCTTTCATGAAGTAAATGCCGGCGACCATAAAAATCAACAGCAAAATTACATCTAAGTTTTGTGCTATTTCATGTTCAACTTGTCCTGCAGTCGTCATTCCTATAAATAAGGCTTCAATGACAAGTAAGCCACCAGGCTGCAGTGGATAGCATTTAAGTGCCATTGCCAAGGTGAATATAAATTCTAATACTAACGCCCAGCCTGCCACGTATTGATTTAGTTGAAAAAGGATAGGGTTAATAATTAGAAACGTAATGATCGTATATTTATACCATTGTGGCGCATTACCTAAAAAATTCTTAAATGTTGCAGTTAAAACACTCTGCTGCATAGGTGTTCCTTTTTATTGTACTTATATGTATAGCTAGTGCCCGTTAAGTTAATTCAGCTAAAGCTTTGTGTAAACAAAAATATGCGAGTGATAACAATGTACCTAATGTGAATGTGGCCTATATTTATATACACTGTAGCTAAAATAGAAAAATCAAAATTTAATTATTTATAAATATTAAATTTCTACTCATTTGGTTGAACTAATATGCCTTACTTTACTTGTTAGTTGTGCTTCCTCTGGTACAATCAGTCAGTTATTCGTGTAAGACGATAAGTTGTAGATTACTTCGAGTGGGAATTGAATGAGAATTTTTAAAGCGAAAAGCCCAGCAGGATTTGCTGAAGAATATATAGTTGAGTCTATTTGGAATGGCGATTTCCCTCCAGGTTCAATTCTACCTGCCGAGCGAGAGCTCTCAGAGTTAATTGGTGTCACAAGAACAACTTTACGAGAAGTACTACAGCGTTTAGCTCGCGATGGTTGGTTGACTATCCAGCACGGTAAACCGACACGAGTTAATAATTTTTGGGAAACGTCTGGTTTAAATATTCTTGAAACGTTAGCACGCCTTGATGAAGATAAAATGCCTGAGCTGACAGATCAGCTTTTATCGGCAAGAACGAATATTAGTGCTATTTATACGCGTGCCGCTATTAAGTTGAATCCAGAGCGCGTTATTGAAATTTTATCACAAAGCCATGAATTAGAAGATACTGCACAGGCATTTGCTGATTACGATTATAAAGTTCATCACGAATTAGCAGTTGCTGGTAATAACCGTATTTATGTATTAATTCTTAACGGTTTTAGAGGGTTTTATTCAAAGATTGGTTGTCATTACTTTTCAGATGCAGGAACACGAGAGCTTGCCCGTCAGTTTTATAAAGATTTAACTATACTGGCTGAAAATAAAGAGCATGATGGCGCTATTTCTATGATGCGTAAGTATGGTCATCAAACGGGTGAAATTTGGCAGAATATTCGAGGTGATATGCCTTCGGATATAATGGATTAAATCTAAACGAAAAACCTGCATTTGCAGGTTTTTTTATCTGTAAAAATTCATACCACATTATATGTTTTTTTTAAACAATTTAATGTATTAACCCTTCTTCAGTAACGCTAAAAATACTATCTAATTACAACGCAATTTACACCTCAAAATAGATCTATTATTCAAGCAGATTAGTGCAAGTTGTAAGTGTTCGTTATTTTCGATTGCTCACATCGCTAAATACGATTGTTCTTTTTAAACTAAAAAATTTAGAATGCCAATTAATTATATGTATGCGCTATTGGTTTTTAATTTTTAGCGCCCATATAAGTACCAGCATTGCGAAAGCAATTGAAAACAAACTCAAAATATTTGGAGAATAAAATGGGTGTATTAGTAGGCCGCCAGGCACCAGACTTTACCGCTGCAGCTGTTCTTGGTAACGGTGAAATTGTAGATAGCTATAACCTTCATGAAACAATCAAAGGTAAAAAAGCAGTTATCTTCTTTTACCCACTAGATTTCACGTTTGTGTGTCCTTCAGAACTTATTGCATTTGATAAGCGTTTTGAAGAGTTCCAAAAGCGTGGCGTAGAAGTTATTGGTGTTTCTATCGATTCACAATTCTCACATAACGCATGGCGTAACACTGCTGTAGCAGATGGCGGTATTGGTAAAGTTCAATACGCACTAGTTGCAGATGTTAAACACGAAATTTGTAAAGCATATGACGTTGAGCATCCTGAAGCGGGTGTTGCGTTTCGTGGGTCATTCTTAATCGACGAAGAAGGCAATGTACGTCACCAAGTAGTGAACGATTTACCACTAGGTCGTAACATCGATGAAATGCTTCGTATGGTTGACGCACTAGCGTTCCATACTGAACACGGTGAAGTATGTCCTGCTGGTTGGACTGAAGGTAAAAAAGGTATGGACGCAAGCCCTGAAGGCGTTGCAAAGTTCTTATCTGAAAACGAAGGCGAGCTATAATTTAGCCCTTAGTTTTAAATAAAAAACCGCCAATTGGCGGTTTTTTTTGTGTCTTTTACTTAGAAGGAGAAGCTTACTTTAGTATACAGGTAACGGCCACGAGGGTTGTGCACACCTGACGCATAACCATATAAATCGCCATCGCCATCACCAATAGCAAATGGTGGCTCTTCATCAAATAAGTTATTAACACCTAAAGATATTTTAGCTGATTCAGTAATACGGTACGATGTTTGTAAATCCACAAGCGTTTGTGAATCTATCATACGCGATGTATTACTATCAAAATCTAAATTACCATCAAAGTCGATATCAGGTGTATCTTCAAATTCACCCACATAACTGATATTTACGTTAGTGTTAAAGTCGCCAATTTCCCAGTTAGTTGAGAAAATAAAGCGGTGCTCTGGGTAACCATATTCACCCGTGTAATCACGGCCATCTTTTTCAAATTTATCTTGATATGCCCACTCTAGATTAAATTTAAGTAAACCTAAGTCATCAAGAGAGTGATTATAGTTTGCTGAAACATCAACACCAGACACTTCCTGCGATGATAAGTTTTTGAAGGTGCTGTGTATTTTTTGTATTGTGCCCAAGCTTGCACCACCCGTTGGGCTGACGAATCCCCAAAACGTGACAGGCACAGCAATTTATGATCTTATGTAAATCACCACAACCC
>NZ_JJNZ01000068.1 GCF_000690055.1 Pseudoalteromonas fuliginea | reverse complement strand
ATATAGAAAAAAGTTTAAAAAACTTTATTTTTAATTATCAAAAAGAGGCCGCTGGATAAAGTGGGGATCCCTCAGCCCTTCGGGCAGCACATATTTGGCATTTGTGCTACGTTATCGCCTATTTATGGGGAATAACCACACTACACAGGCTCTGCCTTGCCTAAACACCAAACATACTGCTGCAAATTTAACCTCTAAAGATAAACAGGCCCTAACTAATAAGCGTTTCGAGTAAGCTCAAATTAATAGGTTTAAGTAAAACTCGGTCAATATTTAAATCTTTTATTTCTCTTGGATCTGGCTCTGCGCCACTTACAATCACTAAACGTAATTCAGGGTATCGTTCATTAATTTGCTGGCCTAAATCAATGCCACGCCCATCAGGTAAGTGCATATCTAACAATACTTTATTAAATTGCTGATCGTGATTGAGTATTTGTAAACATTGCGCGCAACTCGATGCAATCACGGTCTCTACACCTAAACTTTCTAAGAGTAGTTGCGTAATTTGCGCAGCATCGTGGTCATCTTCAACAAGTAAAAAACGCTGTTTTTTCTCGGTTAAACTTTTACTACTATTTATATTTTTAGGTTGTGGTGCGCTTTCAGGCGCCACTAAGTAATCTTGTAAACACTGGTACAAAACTGCACTGTCAACCGGTTTGGGGATTACATCGTTAAAACCAAGGGCTGCCAATTCCTCTCGAATGCCTTTCATCGTTGCCGCTGTAAGCGCAATTATTGGGCCTTTATAGCCCATTTTTCTAAGCTCTATAGTCGCTTCCTTGCCACCCATTACAGGCATATGAATATCAATAAAAATAATATCATATGGAGCTTTGTAAGCATCCGCAATACGCACTTTTTCCAGCGCTTGTTGCCCATGCTCCGCATAATCAACCCTTGCACCACAAGTACTAATCATGTGGCCAACCAACATGCGTAAATCGCGTAAATCATCTACCACTAATACACGTCCATGCACCTTACAAGGTGCTGATTTACTTTGTAATTGTGGGGCACTGCTAAAATTAAGTACCTGTCGTTCTACTTCACTAATATCGCCCGGATACACAGAAATAGTAAATGTAGAGCCTTTGCCAATTTCGGAGTCTAAACTAATGCTTCCTTGCATACGCGCTAATAACTCAGCGCATATTGCCAAACCAAGACCAGCACCACCAACAGAGCGCGATTCTACATCGGCAATTTGCTCAAACGGTTTAAAAATCAGTTCTTGTTTTTCAGGGGCAATGCCCATACCTGAGTCTTTAATGCTAAAAAATAGCATTTCGCGCTCATCAACCCACTGTGTCCACGCATTAACAACTATTTCGCCTTTATCGGTAAATTTAACCGCATTATTTATCAAATTTATTAAAATTTGACGCACCCTTGTTGCATCTAGTTGTGCAACCAAAGGTAATGGCTGATTTGATTCAAAGCGAAGCGTAAGGCCTTTATCGAGCACAGACACACGCATTAATGTGTATACATCAGCAAGCATGCTATCGAGGTTAACTTCACTTAGGGTCAGCTCTAGTTTATCGGCTGCTATTTTAGATAAATCGAGTACATCGTTTAACAAGCTCAATAAGTGCTTACCGTTTCGATAAATAACACCTAGCTCATTTTCTGCTTGCTGACTAAAGTCGCTCTGCATTAAGAGTTCGGTGTACCCTAAAATGGACGATAGAGGGGTACGTAATTCGTGGCTCAAATGAGCTAAAAAGCGATCTTTTGAGCGATTTTCGGCTTCGGCTTTTAAACGCTCTACTCGCTCGCCTTCAACATCTTTACGAGCAAGTGCATAACGAATAGCGCGTGCAAAACGGCTCGAGCTCATTTCTGTTTTTATTAAGTAATCTACTGCACCAGCATCAAGCGCCGCTGAATCTAATTCGTCGTTTGACTGCCCAGTAAGCATAATAATGGGTCCGCTAAAGCCATTCGCAATGGCTTCTTTTAATACATCTAATCCATTAGATGCACCTAGGCGGTAATCAAGCAGGCAAATGTCATGCTCATTTTTACTAAGCGTTTCAATTGCCTGCTCTGGGGAGCTAATCCATTGAATGTTAAACGTGTGTGAATCCAATTGGTCTAAATAGTCGCAGGTGAGTATGTAATCATCTTCATCATCTTCTACAAGCAGCAACTGAGTCACTTTATCTAACATAAAATCTCCTTTAATCGTTAAAAGTTGTCGGCAGCTCTACAAACTCTACCCAATACTTTCCTAGCGTTTTCATTAGCTCAACCAAGCCATCAAACGTCACGGGTTTGGTTATATACGATGCAGCGCCTAAGTTGTAACCTTTAACCATGTCCTCTTCTTGTTTAGACGTAGTTAAAATAACAACCGGAATACCTTTCAAGTTGGGATTTGATTTAATGGCCTCAAGTGCCTCACGTCCATCCATTCTTGGCATATTTAAATCAAGCAATATAAGTCCTGGTCGTGGCGACACAGCTTTATCTTCAAATTTACCTCTGCGCTCTAAATATTCAAGTAGCTCAACACCATCTTCAACAAAGTGAAGCTCGTTAAGTACACGACTTTCAGCAAGGGCATCTTGTGTTAGCAAACGATCATCTTCATCATCATCAGCCATTAAAATAGTAATCGGTTTTACTTTTGAATAGGGCATTTAAGCCTCTCCTTGCAATGTAAAAAGCGCAGCTTCCACAGGTAGTTTTATAACGAAGGTAGCACCTTCACCGTCTTTACTTTGGGCTGTAATTGTTCCACCGTGACGCTCTACAATACGCCGACATACAGAAAGACCAATACCTGTCCCTTTGTATTGTGAACGACCATGTAAACGCTGAAATGGAACAAATATCTTGTCGGCATAGTCTTGTGAAAAACCAATGCCATTATCTTTTATAGTAATAACTTGGAAACTTAAATGCGTATTATGATCAGCACTAAAAATATCCTCATGCACATAACTAATCTTTATGTGTGGGCTTACATCCGGATGCCTAAATTTAACCGCATTCGACAATAGATTTAAAAATAGTTGCTGCATTTGGCTTTTATCAGCCTGAATAACCGGCAAGTCTTCTACATCTACTCGTGCATTAGACTCTTTTATCGCAATTTCTAAATCACTTAATATATCGCTTACCACTTCGTTTAAATTTGTATCAGCGAAGTCTTTACCGCGCGTTGTAATGCGTGAAAACTCTAATAGATCGTTAATTAAGTTAGACATGCGTTGCGCCGCATTTTTCATACGGCCAATATAATCCATCCCTTTTTCACCCAGTTCATCTTTAAACATGGTTTCGAGGCGGTCGCTAAAGGCTTGAATTTTTCGAAGCGGCTCTTGTAAATCATGACTTGCCACAAAAGCAAACTCTTCAAGTTCCCGGTTACTTCGGCTTAGCTCATCAGAATACAGGGTTAACTCTTGCGTACGCTCAGACACTTTACCTGCTAATGTTTCATTTTGATTTTCAAGTTCTAGCCTATATTGCGCCGCGTTTCTTAAATTAAGTCTGGTCATAATAAACATACCAATAATAAGCAAAGCACTTGTTATGGCTGTAATGGCAAAGGTAATTTTTGCCTCATTTTTTATTTTTGCTAATTTCGAAAAGTGACTCACCTTAAAGAGTAATTCACGGTCTTGAATTTCATTAATATGTTCACGAATTTGCTTATATAGGTCTCTACCGCTATGTGTGTTAACTATATTTAACGCACGTCGTTCTTTATCATCTAATGCAAGATTAACTGTTTTCTTTAATTCACGTATTTTACGCTCAACAAGCAGTAACAACTCAGCAATTCGCTCAGCTTGACCATCAATTTCAGAACGAAGTGACTTTACATGATTAGTTTGTGCTTCTAACTGCCCAATAGCATCATAATACGGTGTTAAATAATCATCTTCTTCTGTTAATAAATAGCCACGCTGTCCAGACTCAGCTTGCACTATGGATAGATGCAGCTTCTCAATTGCCGTGGTTAGCATACTGGTGTTGTCTAAACTCTTTTGGGTTTGCGTTAACCCCTGAATAGTATTTAACGCCAAAAAAGCATTACCCACAATAATACTTAGTACTACGACTATAAAAGCGGCCCATGTAACATTCGCTTTACCTTGCTGTTTTTGCTTGCTCATAGATGTATAAGTGCCTTAGTTGAATTTACTAACCGTTATTATGCTCTGTAATATTTTGTAAACTCTCACTGCACTGCTGACAGTTTAAAATTATTTTATCTAGGGCCTCGAGTGCCTTTTGTTTGGGCATATCGTTTTCCAACACTAATTTAATTAGCTCCGCATTCATTGAGATTCTATTTAACGGGGCTCTTGCATCATGAACTAATTTATTAAGCATTATGGCTTCGTTATTTTCTTCAGACACTCTATTTCCTTTTATTTAACCTGAACTTAAATTACTTGTATTCACCAATCCCACCGTACGCATTAAGGCGGTTATAAAGTGTTTTTGTACTAATACCCAGCATTTGGGCTGCAAGCGTTTTATTACCTTGTACTTTATCAAGCGTGGCATGAATAAGTTCTTTTTCGACTTCTTCGATTGTTTGCCCTGCCGATACCTGCTTTTCAGCGGTTTTATTATTAACCCGAGAAAAAGGTGACTCTAAATTATCAGGCAGTGTAATTTCACTTGATTGCGGATCGCTCATAATAAATGCACGATGTATCGCATGGCGAATTTCACGAACGTTACCCGGCCATTCATAATTTTGCAGCTCTTTTAACTGTTCACTCTTCCAACTAAATGAAGTGCCATTTTCATCATTTAGTTGCTCTAAAAAAGCTTTAGCTAAAAGTGGAATATCTTCTTTACGATCGCGAAGTGGCGGTATATCGATAGGAAAAACAGCCAGCCTAAAATAAATATCTTCACGAATTACATTATTTTGCGCTAAATCTATAAGCGAGCGATTCGTCGCCGAAATAACTCGGCAATTGGTGGGTATCTCTTTATTTCCACCAACACGCGTTACTTTTTTAGTTTCAAGTACACGCAATAAATTTGGCTGCATATCAATCGGCATTTCAGTTACTTCATCTAAAAATAAAGTACCGTCGTTAGATTGTTCAAACACACCTTCCTTGCGCGCTATAGCACCGGTAAATGCGCCTTTTTCATGGCCAAATAATTCACTACCAATTAACTCTTTTGAAAGCGCACCACAGTTACTTGCAACTAATGGACCTTCGCACTGGCTAGCGTTATGGATAGCCTGAGCAACCACTTCTTTACCTGCGCCACTTTCTCCCATTAGCATCACGTTAGCATTTGTTTTAGCAACACGTTCAATCATAGTGTAGAGTTTTTGCATTGGCTCTGATTCACCGATTAAGCTACCAAAGTGGCACGTAATACCACTGGGTTTTACTTTTTTAGCTGTTTTTTTAGGCCCATTTAAAACCAGCTCTAAGTCTTCTCGCTGTAATGGTTTTAATAAATGCCCAACATTAGGCTCACACATTTCAGCTAAAATCCCCTTAACTGAAGGATGGCCCGATATAAGTGTAATTTTTGGAGATTGACCAATCATTTTCAAATGATCAAGTAGGTGTAAACCGCTGCCATCAGGTAACATAAAATCAAGCAGCACATGGTCAAAAGTATTATTTTCAAACCATTGGTGTGCTTCTTTTAAACTGGTTGCGGTGTTTATATTATGGCCGAGGAATTCGACTATGTGGCAAACAACGTCACTAAACTCAACGTCATCATCAACTAAAAGTATGTTTAACATGATAAATCCCTATGCTTTTTTATTATTCTACGCACCTTAAATACAAATTTAAAGTCACGCCTAGAATCTAATAACCCGAATTAACTTAAGTGATTCACTGCATTTATATTACCAACTTAATATTTACGTATGCTTAAAAAAATCGATCACTAGGCGTGGTAATATTTCAAGATTGAATTTTTTTAATCTCGAAAAAGAAACACACCCTAAAAAATAATTAAAATCGTTTCTATTTATACAATGGTAGCAACTGTTATCATTACAAACTTAAAAAGGAGACGAAATGCAGCAATTAAAAACCTTGATTCACTCTGGTATTAATATTAATGAAGGCACTATTTTTACCCGCTTAACAGCCCGTGCCATTGTTACTAAAAATAATAAAATACTTTTAATGTATACAAATCGTTATGAAGACTACAGCCTGCCAGGCGGTGGAGTAGATGACGGCGAAAGTATTGAACAAGGCTTAATACGTGAGCTAAGCGAGGAAACCGGTGCACAACAAATAAGTGTAGTTAAAGCTTTTGGACTCTATGAAGAGTATCGCCCTTGGTATAAAGAGGACTTTGATATTATCCATATCAAATCATATTGCTACATCTGTAATATTGCCGACGAGCTGGGTAAAACACAACTAGAGCATTACGAACAGCAAAATGGAATGACCGCTAAATGGGTTAATATTAGCGATGCAATCGCACACAACGAACGCACGTTAGCAAATAGTGAAAAGCAAGGGTTATCGATCCTTCGTGAAACCTATTTACTCAAAAAGATTGCTAAACAACTTTTTTAATTACGACTCACGCTTAATTACTTATACGCCCTTTTACCTGCGTAGCTAACATGCGTTCAACTATTTACAGCTACGCATTTATACAGACCATTTTTGCATTAATATTTGTGTAATCTGAGCTGCGCTAATGTTCTCTCTTGGAATGTATTTTTGACCACACCACAAAGGTGAAAAGCCACTACCACCTAGCAATTCAACCCTACTTCTTAAAGCCGTTATTGCAATACTTGCGTAAGGAAATGGTGGCACATGTGCAGGTATTGCACCAAGCTCTTGCATAACGCGATTACAAACGCCTCTCGCAGCACGACCTGAAAACAACGTAGTAAGCGCGGTACTATCTTTTTGTTGAGCTAAAATAGCATCACGATGAAGCTTTGACGTAGTTGCCTCATTACAGAGTAAATACGCACTGCCAACTTGTACCCCTGATGCGCCTAATGTTTGCATATGTGCTACATCATCCTCAGTTGCAATTCCACCAGCAGCAATTATAGGAACTGATACGTGCGCAACGCATTCTTGCACTAGTTCAGCCGTACTTTTATGCAAACTTAAATCCATAGATAAAAAATGACCACGGTGTCCGCCCGCTTCTAAGCCCTGGGCAATAACAGCATCTGCACCATTATCAGCAAGCCATTTAGCCTCCTCAACAGTTGTTGCGGTAGAAATGACTTTTGTTCCCCAGCTTTTAATTTGTCCAAGCAAAGAAGGCGCAGGTAAACCAAAATGAAAACTCACCACGGCAGGTTTATAAGGCGCAATAATATCGATAACACTTTGATTTATTGGCTGTCGAGAAGCTTCGTCCGTTAAACTACTTTCAGCAATCGCGTATTCATTAAAATAAGGGGCTAATAATGAATGCCATTGTTGTTTTTGCAGCTTGGTATATTGCAAGGTTGAATGGCAAAAAAAGTTAAGATTATAAGGTTTACTGGTTGAGCGGCTAAGCAACTCTAGCTGTTCGATAAGCTGCTGATTAGAAAGCATCGCACATGGTAATGAGCCAAGCCCACCAGCCTCACAAACACTCGCAGCTAAGTTGGCATCTTGCACACCTGCCATAGGCGCTTGTATTAGCGCAACTGAAATATCAAAAAGTGTCCGTATCATTTTATTCTCCATGTAATTTTTTCTGCAACTTGCATTATTTACAGAACATATCAGAAAACTAACTAAATAAAAAATAAGCACACTCACAAATAAAAAACAAAAAGATATAAATAACAAAAGGTTAAACTTAATTTTATATCTTTAAATAGTTGGTGTTCGTTTTGCACTACTACCTATACATAATTAGTAAGGAGATATAAATGAGTAACACAGTTAAAACGATTAATCCCGCAACTGAGCAAACCATTGAAACCTATACACTGCTTTCTCAAAAAGAAGCGGAGCAGGAAATAGAAAAATCTCACGAAACATATTTAAAATGGCGCTTAACGTCATTCGCTGAACGCGCGAAATATTTAAATAACTTAGCATCACTTTTTGAAGAGCAAAAAGAAGCGATTGCAAAACTTATGACCGAAGAAATGGGCAAGGTGTACAAGCAAGGCTTACAAGAGGTTGAGCTGTGCGCAGGCATTTGTCGTTATACTGCTGAAAACGGCCCACAAGTACTTGCCGATGAAGATCGCGAGATGGATGGCGGCCGTGCAATCATTAGCTACCAACCAACGGGTGTACTACTGGGTATTCAACCGTGGAACTTCCCGCTTTATCAGGTAATTCGTTACAGCGCCGCTAACATCATGGCAGGTAACACAACCGTATTAAAGCATGCTGGTAACGTATTTGGCATGGCTGAAAAAATTGAAGCGCTATTTAAGCAAGCCGGTTTCCCAGAGTACTGCTTCAACAACTTACTCATCGATGGTAAAACCGCCAGCTCACTCATTGCTCACAAGGCAATTAGCGGCGTAACCTTTACGGGTAGTGATGCCACAGGTAAAAAAGTAGCTGAAGAAGCGGGTAAACACGCTAAAAAAACAGTGTTAGAACTGGGCAGCAACGACGCTTACTTAGTACTTGATGACGCCGATTTAGAGCTTGCAGTTAAAACCTGTGTAACCGGGCGCATGATCAACAATGGCGAAACATGTGTTTCAGCTAAACGTTATGTTGTTGTTGAGTCACTTTACGATGACTTTAAAGCGCAAATAAAAGAGCAGTTTGAAGCCATGAAAATGGGCGACCCAATGGCAGATGACACAGACTTAGGCCCAATGGCACGTGAAGATTTACGCGACAGCATTCACGACCAAGTAATGGAATCAGTAAAAGCAGGTGCAAATATAGTAACAGGCGGCGAAATACCATCGCAAACGGGTTACTACTACCCACCAACGCTACTTGATAATTTATCGCCAGGTATGCCTGCTTACGACGACGAATTATTTGGTCCAGTTGCTTCGCTTATTAAAGCCAAAGACAACGACGACGCAATGCGAATCGCCAACGACTCTCGCTATGGCTTAGGCGGTGGTATTTTCTCAAAAGATGAGAAAAAAGCCATTGAGCTCGCTAAAAAGTACTTCGACACCGGCATGATCAATATCAATGGTTATGGTTTAGCACAACCTAATCTACCATTTGGTGGCGTTAAAGGCAGTGGCTACGGCCGAGAACACGGCGGCTTTGGTATGCGTGAATTCGTAAATGTTAAAAGCATTATGATTGCCAGCTAATTTAGCTGCATAAATGAAATAAGTGTTTAAATACAGATTTTTAATATGTGTTTAAAATACAAAAATTACTAAGCCTAAAAGTGGGTAACCGCTTTTAGGCTTTTTTTATTACTTTTAAAAAGTAATTCTCAGGAGGCAGTACTTAGTTTTTAGTAAGAGATAGTACCGAGTTTTGGATATATTCGTAGGTGCGATTTTACATCGCGCTTTTAAAAATTAAATATCCAGGAAAGTAATGGGATTCTACCTTTTATAAAGGTAATCAGGGTGTGTCCACTGAACTAGGGGAACACCATTTCCCTGTTCAATTAATTGTTATGAATACTTTGCTTGTACTATTTTTGTAAGTTTATTTTTAATTATATTTTGTTCCGCCAGAACAAAAATGAGCCACTAACTAAAAATCACACCATCCGATGATACTTTCAAAAGGCAAAAAACTTATGGAAGTAAACAGCGTATATAAAGGAATAAGCATGGTAAAACTATCAAGAAAATAGTTATCATAGGGGGGATTATTTATATGCTGGTGCGATAGCTAAAACTTACAATGTATATAACCATCAAATAATGGTTCTATAATCAGGCGGTACGAAATATAAAAGAGTCGTTTCTAAAAAGTATGAACGTATAAAAGCAAATAAAAAAACTACCCATAAACAATTAATAAAAAATGGATCATATGAAAAAAAGTATATTACTAGTCTTCGTGACAGGGCTTATTGGCGCATTTTATCTAAATGCATCTGAAGATGCGTTAACCTTAATGTCAGCACCTCAAAAGTCTACTTTAGAAAAGTTACGTAGCTTTGATACTCACACATCTAAAGCTGATATATCAGATGAATTTGGTGAACCTGTAAACAGCACATTAAATGACACAACAATTTCATGGGAAGTAAAGCAAGATTCTAAAGTAACGCGAGTTAAAGCTTATTTCCTAACTGGGGAATTAAATAAAGTTCAATTTTTGTCACTCGACCCATTTTGGGGTTATACGATTTACTATTCAAAAAATGGCGTAGAAAATGAGCTATAAAAAAGTTATAGCTCATTCCTTTCACTAATTTTGATTACGAACAACTTACTTCAATATCAATCATATTAGTCGTTACATACGTTTTGATACTATTTATTTGATATGGTCCATTATAACTAAAAAAGTAATTTTGCTTACTAGGATTGAGCCGTTGTGGATCAAAACTAATAATTCGACCCTCTTGGGTAAAACCATGAGCTTGAACGCTTTCATGATCCCACCAGTCATTCCAAGTAATTCCACTAATATTTACAGTAAGCTCAGCTGTAGATGAACTGCTTTCGCATATAACAGTTCCAATATCAGCAGCATGCGAGTCATTTACAAATATGCTCATTGCCATAATAGAGCTGATCGTTAGTAGTTTAATTTTAGTCATCATTGTTTCCTTTTGATTATATGAATTAATGTCGAATGCTAAAAAGCAAAACAAACATCTCAGAAAAAGATCACAAAAAAAACACAAAAATAACATCCGATAACAAATTAACAGGCTATCATAAATACAAATAAACAAACTAATTAATATCAACAACATGGAAAACATTAAGGATAAACTCAAAACATTATCGGATAATAAAAAAATACTAATGAAACAGATTATTGCCGAATCAGGAGTGAGCCAACCTCATTTTTATAAGGTAATTAACGGAGAAAGAGCACTTACTGCTGATTTAAAAACTTACCTTTCAACCGCACTAAATATCACAGAAGATCAAGTAGCCAAATTAATAGTTTGTCAAAATAAAACTATTAGCTCGCTAGAAAATAAAAAAAGTAGATATATACCTGTATGGCTATCAACATCCATATTCATTTCATTGTTAACCGTTATCATTGTTATCTCGGCAATTTATAGCTATATCAACAATTCTAAAGTAATTGAAAAAATATTAGAGCCCATACCGGTGCCTGCTGATAGTTCCTACTTTATAAAAGACGTTACTATACCGGATGGTACCCCAATAAAAGCAGGTACAACTTTTGTTAAGACTTGGAGAATTAAAAATTCGGGTAATATAACTTGGGAGGATAGATACCTACAAAGAGTAACACTGAACTCAATAGGCCTCTGTCAATCTGTTCAAAAAGTCCGTATTAATAAAACAGTTCCAAGCGCTAGTGTAGATATTTCAGTCAAATTTCATGCACCTAAACACCCAGGCTCTTGCAGAATAGACTGGAAAATGGTCGATGAGAAAGGAAAACTATTGTTTCCTAATCTCCAGGGACTCTATATGATAGTCCAAATTATAAAGTAAACTAATGTAATACACTGAATTAAAATAATAATTATTCTTAACAAGCGATTATTTAGACCTTATGCTTTTACAAGTTGATAGCCGTTACTCTTCCTCAAATCTTGGCACTTTTCGCTTATCTGCTTTACTCATGGCAAGCTCTTGAATTTCTTCTTGCTTAAGTTCATCGGATTTAGTTTCTAATGATTGCTGATTAGCGTTTTCGTAGATAAGCTCAGTGAGTAGCGCAAAGTGATCAGACCCATATTTAGCTAGGCGCTTAATACGCTTTACTTTAAAACCTGGGCTGTGAAATAAGTGATCGAGTGGCCAGCGCATAAAAAAGTAACTTGCATGAAAAGTATTATAAAAACCTCGGCCTTTTCGAGGGTCTAAAAAGCCACTTATTTGCATAAACAAACGGGTGCTGCGCGACCAAGCTACATCATTTAAATCACCGGCAACTATGGTAGGTCGTGTTGGGTTTTTAAGCGCTTTAGCGACCATTATTAGCTCCGAATCGCGCGGACGCGATGAGTCTTCCTCTGTCGGGCTTGGTGGTGCGGGGTGAATAAAGTGCCCTTGCATTTGCAGGCCTTCATCGTTTTCAAACAAAATATGAATTGAGGGAATATCTTTTTCTATTAGCTCACATATTTGTGCATCGAGTATTTTAAACTTGCTGTATAAGTGCATGCCGTAACGATTGTCTTTAGAGCATTCTATGTAATATGGGTAATTTTTTTTAATGACTGATAATTTATTTTCCCACCAGCTATCGCTCTCAAGCGTAATGAGTAGGTCGGGTTGATGCTCATCAACAAGGCTAATTAACTGCTCACTTTTATGGTTCGACATAAGTACATTTGCCGACATAATTCGTATGCTATGGTCGATGTGCTTAGGTGCGCTTTGCACTTCTTTTTTAGCAAGCCACGTATACGGGTAAATCCATTTACCTTGTAAAATCATTATAAGTAATGAGGTTAAGGCTATAAATACATAGCCTATTGCGCTACTTTGCCATAATAAAAATAACGAAGTAACAGTGACTAAACTGGCAATATAAAACACTTGTAAGCGCACAAAGTCGCAACTACGCACCAAATAGTGTTGGCTGTAAGACATAGGTAACAAGGTAACCAGTAAAAAAAAGCCGATGATGATAGCCAGCGCAATGAGCATTTTAATATCCTTATAAGTTAACTTAGTGAATTTAATAACTGGGATTAATTTACGAGTTTAACAAACGGGTATGAACAACGAATGAAATTGCCAGCCATTAAAATTTAAGCTAACTCATCGCTGTTTATATTGTGTTTTACAGTGACTACGCATAATAGCAGGGTCACGTAATTTTAAGTGTTTTGTTTTGCGACCAGCATGGCGTTTACGCCAAACTTTAAAACTGCCTTTTGAAACGTTGTCTCGCATAAAAACCACCAATTGCGGGTATTTTAATCCGTATAACTGCTCTATTGCCTCGTAAGGGGTTCTGTCTTCCCACGCCATTTCTATAATTCGTGATTGTTGCTCTGTGTTAAACATTTAGATTTGCTCAAATTGTGTTAATACGCTTTTTATATTTACTTAGATCAGTACAGTTAAACGCACCAGACTGGATAATCAAACATAATCTTCTACACTAATAAAAAAAACTGGGTTTTGGCTTAATGCGTGTAATTTTCTTTTTTATAATTTTATATTCAACACCGTTATTTGCATCGCAAAATAAAATCATACGCTGTGTTACTACTCACTACCCCCCTTTTACAATATATGACACTAACACCGAAACATTTACTGGTTTAGATATTGAATATTTAAGGTTTATTGAGCACAACCTAGAATTAAATATTGAACTAGTGCATTTACCTTGGGCACGTGTTCAAAAAGAAATGAAAAAAGATAACTTTGACTGTTATTTTTCATTAGGCAATAATCCAGAGCGTGCTAAATACTTAGACTTTACAACGGTGCCGCTGCATATAACTAAATTTGGCTTGTTTACGATTAACGATCAAAACGTTATTAATAATAATTTATCTCAAGCTGCAATATCAATGCTCAGAGGCGTTGATTTACCAGTAGAAATTGCCAAAAAGTACGCAATAGATTCAAATAATATAATGCGTTCACTTTCTAGCGAAGACACGTTTAAGCTCCTTAAAAAAGGGCGAGTGCAGTACGCTATTACAAATTACCAAGCTGGCCTTTGGTACACACAACCTTTCAAAAACATCACCTCTATTGAATTAAATGAATTTCAACTTCCTGTGTATATCGCATTTAAATTTGGAGTCATTGATACACATAAAGTCGATCAGCAAATTAAAGCTTTTCAAGCAAAGCGACTTAACAAAAACGATGACTAAATGCGTTTATCTTTATTTTATGTTCCTAAAAAAAATATCTTTAGGTGTATGATATAAACCTATCTACATAGAAATTATAAGATCTAAGCAATGTTTACAAAACTACCAAAGTGGGTTGAATATGGCGCGTTTACACTCGCATTTATAGCGGGCATAGTAAACGCTGTAGGCTTATTAGGATTTGAGCACCAGGCTATTTCGCATGTATCTGGCTCTGTTACTTTACTTGGTATTAAAGCAATAACTAATCCCAGTACTGCCTTATTGTTACTTTCAATAATTGTTAGCTTTATGTTGGGTTCGGCACTGTCGGGCTTTTTGCTCTCTGGTGGCTCATTAAAACTTGGTCGTCATTACGACACTTTGCTTTTTATTGAAGGATTGCTACTACTTGCGAGTGCTTATTTACTCAAAAACACATTCGTTTACGGCATTGTTTTAACGTCTGCTGCGTGTGGGTTACAAAATGCGCTAGCAACTAATTACAGTGGCGCAGTAGTTCGTACCACACACTTAACCGGTATTTTTACTGACCTTGGTTTAATGCTAGGTAAAGCGCTTAAAGGTGAGCAATTTGATACCCGTAAAGGCGTTATGTTTTTACTCATTATTGCAGGCTTTTTACTAGGCGGTATAACCGGCTACGTTTTATTTAAGCATTACTTAGTGCTGGCTTTGGTGTTTCCTGCTGTGGCTTGTTTTGTTTTATCAATTACGTATCGGGTTTATAGGTTACGTACGCTTTAACGCAACAAGTTTAAATGCATATTAAAACCGCATATTATAGAGGCAATGCAATATAGATTACTTTCAAGGAATGTATGAAACCTTATTTTTTGCCGCTGATATTACCCTTTAGCCACGCTGCGTTTGCCGATAATCAAAACAACGATGCAATAGAAACAATAACAACTACGGCATCACGTATTGAAGCGCTATCTACCCCACTCCCTTTATCAATAAGCGCACTCAGCGAAGCGCAGCTAAATAGCATAGCGCCTACCCATATTGAAGAAGCCCTACAACGTGTAGCGGGTGCTAATATTCAACGCGGAAATGGCCAAGAATATTTACCCGCATTGCGCTCTCCGGTACTTTCGGGCGCAGGCGCATGTGGTGGCATATTAACCTTAGAAGATGGTATACCACTGAGAGCCGCTGGGTTTTGTAACATAAACGAGTTATTTGAAGCGCACAGCGAAATGGCGCAGCGTATTGAAGTGCTAAAAGGCCCTGGCTCTGCACTTTATGGCTCAAACGCTGTGCATGGTGTTATTAATGTAATAACGCCCGACACCACACAAGGCGGTGGTTTAGTTGGTTTAGACTATGGCTCGTACGGCTATACCCGCTACAAATTACGTGCAGGACAAGATTACGGCAAAAGCGGTATCGGCATTAACGCAAGTGTTACCGATGATAGCGGTTACCGCGACGACGAAAGCGTAGAGCAACAAAAAGTAAATATTCGCCATCGCTATTCAAATAATAATTTATTACTTACCTCAGGCCTTACTTACACAAATCTTGATCAGCAAACGGCTGGATTTATTACAGGCTTTGAAAGCTATAAAAACGAAGACCTCGCGCAAAAAAACTTTGACCCTGACGCATTTAGAAAAGCACGCGCATTTAGAGCATGGAGCAATGCAACATGGCAATTAAATAACAATGATGTGCTCTCTACTACGTTATATTTTCGCGACCAAAGCATGGACTTTTTTAAGCACTTTTTACCCGGCACACCGCTTGAAAAAAACAGCCAAACTGGTTTTGGCGTACAATCGCTTTATCAATATAATTTACAACGTAATGTAAAAGTAAACCTAGGGCTTGATGGCGAATACACGCAAGCCGACTTTACTCAAAGCCAAAACGAGCCCACTCAAGGCTCTACATTTTTAGTTGCTACAGTACCCCAAGGTAAGCATTACGATTACGATGTAAACGCCACGCTTTATGCCCCTTTTGCATCGCTTGATTGGCAATTAAATAAATGGTTACTTACCGCAGGTGTGCGCTACGAGCATATGCAGTACGACTACACCAATAATATGCTAGCAGGTAGAACAAAAGACGATGGCACAGAATGCGGCTTTGGTGGCTGCCGATACAGCCGCCCAGCGAGTGCTAAAAATAGTTTTAGTAATCTATCGCCAAAGCTTGGGGTTAGTTATCAGTACAATATAAATAACACGCTTTATGCAAACTTTTCTCGCGGTTACAGAGCGCCACAAGCGGCTGAGCTATACCAATTACAACGCGAGCAAACCACTGCAAATTTAAGCGCCGAAATAGCCAATAACGCAGAGCTGGGTATTAAAGGGATTTACGAAAAACTACGTTATGGTGTGTCACTTTACGCTATGAGTAAACACAATACGATTTACCGCGATAGTGACTTTTTTACGGTAAATAATGGCAGCTCTCGCCATCGTGGTATTGAGCTTGAGCTTGACTACCAGCTCACTAAGTCGCTTGCACTTAACTTTGCAGGCACACACGCAAAGCATACTTATACTAACAACCAAATACTTAACGGTTTAAATATAAACGGCAACGACATAGATACCGCGCCGCGTAATATTGCTAATCTCGATTTAACATGGCAGGCATTATACAACGCGCAATTTGCTTTGCAGTGGCACCGCGTTGGTAACTACTACACCGACCCAGAAAACTTAAATAAATACCAAGGGCATGATGTTTTAAGCTTGCGCGCTCAGTGGCAAGTTACTAATAATCTTGAGCTACTTGCTCGTATTATTAACTTAACTGATGAGGCTTATGCGGAGCGCGCCGATTACACCAGTTTTACCGGCGACAGATACTTCCCGGGTAGACCTCGTAACGCGATGCTTTCGGCAACTTACACTTGGTAATGCTTATTTAAGGGCTAAGCTAATTTAGCTGATTTAAGTCGCTCATGTATTTCATGGGCGACTTTTTCATTACCTTTTTAAACATAGTAATAAAAGCACTCACCGACTCATACCCTAATAACTCCGACACCTGCTGCACACTTTGCTTATCAGAAAGCGCTTTTAAGGCTGTAATTATATGCAATTGCGTACGCCATTTTCCAAATGTCATGCCTGTTTCTTTTTTAATTAACCGCGCTAATGTGCGCTCAGTTAATGCAAACTGCTTAGCCCATTGTGGTAGTGTTTTTCGGTTATTTGGCATATTTATAAGCTGATCGCTCATGGTTTGAATTACCTCGTTTTTAGATAATACAAAATCCAGTGGTTGTACGGGCATTTCAATAAGTTGATCAAATAACACCTGCGCTAAACGCGCTGTTTTACTATTTAAAGTATAGTGCTGATTATGCCCAGCCAACTCACACATTAGCTCTTTAACCAGCGGCGTAATAGCTAACGTACAGGTATTTAACGGCATACCGTTTTTACTACTATTAATAAATAAATGACAAAGCTGCGCGTTATCAGACGCTCTATTGCTATGCACCTTTTGTGCTGGGATCCAAATTGCACTGTGCGTAGGCACCATCCACATTTTGGCCGACACTTCACACGTTACATAACCATGTAGCGCTAAAATTAATTGCCCTTTTGGATGAGTATGTAGTGGTATTTCGTGACTTGCATGGGCATGCTCTATTTTGGCTATTATGGGCTGCGCCATAGTTTCAAAATTTTTAATGTCGTCCCAGCCAATTGCATCAAACATAGTTTTGTCTGTTTTTAGTTATTTAATGTCATTATCTCTAAATTATAGTTTTTGCTAAGCCTTTATACTAGCGCCCATTAAGTATTAGCTTTAATGGTCTTCCCTTTTGTTAAATAACACACCTAAATCACGCTTTGCTGGCATATTACTTGTGCTTGGCATATTACTTATTGCCGCAAATTTACGCGCCACATTTACAGGTATTGCACCTGTGCTTGAACAAATTATTAATCACTTTGGGCTTAGCGCATCGCAAGCTGGTTTTTTAACAACATTGCCACTCATTGCCTTTGCGGTTGTATCGCCAATGGCCGCAACTCTTGCTAAAAAGCAAGGGTTAGAGCGCACCTTGTTTGTGGCTTTGTTATTTATACTTGCAGGGGTTGCAGCGCGGGTAATAAATACCTCAGCTATGCTTTTTGTAGGCACCGCTATTATTGGTGTGGGCATTGCCATCGCAAACGTATTATTACCAAGTTTAATTAAGCGCGACTTTCCTGCAAAGGTTGCATTAATGACCTCAGCCTACGTGCTTACTATGGGCGTGGTATCGGGTGGGTTTTCTACTTTAGTATTTCCACTTAGTCAGTTAAACGGATTAGGATGGCAACTTGCGCTGGGCTCATCAGCTATTATTACTCTGGCGAGTATTATTGTATGGATGTCGCAATTAAGTAAGCACACAAAACCCGCGAGTATTGCTCAACACACCGACACGTCAAAAAGTGTTTGGCGCTATTTACTAGCATGGCAAATTACCATACTGCTGGGCTTAAACTCGTTTTTAAATTATATAATTATTACGTGGTTACCAAGCATATTAACCGAAACCGGTCACTCAGCTACCCAAGCAGGTGCTTATCATGGGGCTTTTCAAATAGCGACTGCATTACCGGGTTTAATATTAATTCCGTTACTTGCCAAATTAAAAGATCAAAGCGCGCTTAGCTTTATTTTAGCCATGTTGAGTGCACTCAGTGCATTGGGGCTGCTTTACATGCCTAGCTTTGCTTTTGTTTGGACCCTAATGCTAGGTTTTTGCTCTGGAGCGTGTTTTATATTGGGGCTGTCGTTTATTAGTTTACGAACTGACGATTCGCAACAAGCAGCGTCGCTTTCGGGAATGTCGCAAAGCGTAGGTTATTTGCTCGCGGCTATTGGTCCTATGCTAGCTGGTGCATTACACACGACTACGGGAAGTTGGAGTGCACCATTATGGCTGTGCGCTATTGCCGGAGGACTGTGTGCTTTATGTGGTTTAGGCAGTGGTAAAAACACCACTTTAGCTAAATCAGCTAACTAGCTGCTGTAACCACGAAAATAAACCAGACGAAGGTTTGTTGCTCGTGTGTTTTTGCTCATAACGTTTATTAGTTGCTTCGCGCTGTTCACGGCGCTCTTGTGCTAAATTAGCTTTTGCAGCAAAACGCAAGCGCTGCTCTTGCGTAAGCTCATCATTAAAGTTTATTGCAGTTTTATTTACTGCTCGGCTGCTTTTAGGTGAACTACACATATTATTCTCCAAATGACTGACTTATAAGTAGACAGTCATTTGGTTAAATAAATTTCAAACCGCTTACTAAAAAGTGATTTTTTATCAGTATTACTAGTTTTGTGGGGTTGTATCAAATGCAGGTACTTCGTGTAAGCCGCTCAACCAGCTCAATGTTGATTTAGCCCAAATTTGTGCTGTTGGCGTAAATTGATCTCGCTGATCAACCGCACCAATACGCAAACCATATACACGGTCAGCTTTAGCTTCGTTAGTTGCATAAAGTGTTGTACCACATGTGCCACAAAAACCTTGCGCACGTTTGTTACCACTTTGCGCTGTTTTAACAAACTCTTTTGGCTCACCTTGGGTAAATACTACCGAATTTGGCTCTGCAATTATAACGGCTCTAAATGGGCCGCTCGACATACGTTGGCAATCGCTACAATGGCAAACAAGTGCATTGTTATTTTGAGACTTTGCCTGGTATTTAATTTCACCACAGTAACAGCTTCCAGTAATTTCCATTATTTAAATCCTTAATGCTTATGAAGATTGAATCGAGATATAAGACCGACAGTATCGATTCATTATTTTTAAAATATAAAAAATTGCTCGCCGGTTCATTTGTATATTCGGTTAGGTTTTTAATTTTTGAGAGTGATTTTTTCAAAGTTGAGCAAGTGCTACAAACATGATCCGATGTTTTAAATAAAACAGCAATACCACGTTAAGCTAATAGCGTAACGTGGTACATCTAAATTATTTTTTATATGCGTTTAGATAATAAAATAAGAATAGCAATGTAGAGCCTCCCCTTATGTTGGGAGTAATTATTTAAATGCGTTAGCATTTTTTATGCTATCAAAATCGTTAAAGCGCACGTTATGCTGCGCCATTACTTTAAGTATTTTTTCACTTAACATTTGACGTAAATAAAACGGCTGATTTGGCACAAAATGATGAATGGTATGCGTTTTACCAAAGTTAAAACAAAACAAGTGAAACGGCATAAATAAACGACTCGTTAGCACATGAGTTTGCTCAAGCATGTTATTAACGCCGCCATAGTAATGCATGCTTGAGGTAACAAAATTAAGCGAGCTTGAGCGAATAATATTAGGCAAAATGAGCACGACCATTAAAAATTCAAACACATTCATTATACTTAGTACCCAGCTAGGTGAATTTAGCGAAAGTGGTATAAATAAATCAACAATATGAAATAAAATAACGCTGTATAAAATAGCAAAATACGCAGTTGTTACCGGAAACCCAGCATTAAAAACACTCGAAAAACTAAAGCCATTAATTTCTTTTCTAAAACGTTTGGTAGAAATAACTAACCCTAATAACCCATCTACAATAACTAGCGCACGTAAAAATGGATTTTTAATACCGTTTCCCACCAAGCGTTCTTCTAGGTCTTGTTGTGTGCCTGAGGTTTTGTGATGGTGTAAATGCATTTTACGTCGGTACCATGGGCTAATAGTATTTGGTCGCATTAACCATACTACTAACATCATAAAATTATGCATGAAAGGCTGATTACTAAAGTATTGTTTATGTATAAGGTCGTGCTCTAACTCATGGGAAATAGACGCAGCAATAGCCGCAAGTACTATACATACCCAAGCAGGTATGATGGCTAAATAATATAAAACACCAACACCAGTTAATGCGCTAAGCGACAGCAATAAAATAATTAACCCTAAGGTATTTTGATGTGCAAGTAATGGGTGTTTTTGACGAAGTAACACTTCTTCTGCCTTGATTGCTTTAACAATCGCTTGAATGTTCTGTTTGGCACTTAATTGGGTCATGATGATGTCTTAAAAAACTTGATGTACAAATAATACCTGAATTAAGCGTAACATCTAAAAAAATGACAATAAAAAATGACAATACGCTTGATGCTAAAGTGTGCTTTCGCACAGCAATAAATACAATAATAACGAGACCACACACGACTAAACTCATACCTACTATATTTTATATTCAACTACTCTGGCTTTAATTACATGATTTTCGAGATCCAAACATCTAATTAGGGACACCTTTGCCTGTAATGCTCTGTAATACATATTTAGCTGCAATCGTTCTACACTTTCCTTAGTTAACCTGAGTTCTGGATAATAAATCAATCTCAAGCAACTATTTTCAGCGCTAACTGAGTTGAATTCATTTGAATCAGATCCGCTATTGGCGGTGAATTCACCTTATTTTCACTGAAAAAACCTAGCTATAAAAAATATCAATACAGTTCAATATGTTAGTAAATCTTTACCCGGGTTTTAGGTTAGTTAGTGAAAAACCACTAAATATTGTTCATACACACTTAAAAAGGAAGATTAAAATGTCTAACGAAAGCTTATATCTGGTTAAACTACAGTTTAAATCTGGCGTTGTTGGTGGTGGTTCTATGGAATTACAATTATCAGTAGATCCAAAAACAGGAGCATTAAATGGTAGAGCAAATGGGGCCATTTTAGAGGGAACTCAGCATGCGCCACAATTTACTTCTAGCGCATCAGGGCATATGCATGCAACAGGTTACAATGACGTAACCAAAGTTGGTGCAGTAACTGGCCAAGCCATTGTATCCTTCCCACCACCTGCAATTGGTAGCTATCAGTCGCCATTCACGGCAAGCTTCGCAGTAGATAATCAATGGAATGGTAAAGGTAGCTTTTCGGTTGGTGATAATACTTACCAAGGCCAAGTAAGTTTAATCGACTAATATAAAGAAAATATTTTTAACGGCACTTAATACATTTAAGTGCCGCTGTTACAGTCTTGCAAAAACCCTCATTACAACAAAAATAAACAGCACGTAAGTAAAGCAATCAAAAGTTAAAACAGAGTACTTAAACTATACCGTTCTGCTTATTGTATGGGGCCTATTTTTAGGTAAAAAACCTTGCCGATAACAAGGCAAAAACTCCGTTATTTAATTGTTCTCGGCGATTGATCTTACATTGCTCTACTTTCTGCATACATGGAGTCGTAAGGCAGAAATTTCAAATGCAGTTGGTATCAGGTTTAATCCCTAAAATTAATTAAGAATTATCACGAATTGATATTATATCTGCGCTATATTATTAGTAATACTTTAAGCTAATCACTCAAAATTCAGGCATAAAAAAACCCCTGCTAAATCTAGCAGGGGCTATAAAAAGTGGTACCAGCGGCCGGACTCGAACCGGCACTCCTTTCGGAAGGGGATTTTGAATCCCCCATGTCTACCAATTTCATCACGCTGGCATCATTTTTCTTTAACCTTCTAAACACGAGAAGATAAAGAAAAACCACTTTAGAGCTAAGGTTTGTTTATATGCCTTCGTCTCTATGCCAAGCATTATACAAACAATACATGCAGCAGCAAGCGTTTTATGACATTAGCATGATCAACCGCTTAACATTTAGCCATCTATTAACATTTACAAAAGAGATTGTTAGGTTAAATAGTATCGCTAAACTATAGCACTTAGTATTTGTAAGCTTTTTTGCTAAACTAGCGAGCATATTAATAGTGAGAGTGTCTTTATGTCTGGTAAGTTTCCACGGGCGAGTTTTTGGCGTCGTTTTGCGTCTTTAATTTACGATGCCTTAGTCGTAATTTCTTTATCTATGCTTACAGCCATACTTTATTTTGCAGTAATTCAAGGACTAAGTGCCTTGGGTTTTATTGCTCAAGCAGAAGATCCTGCAGCTTATATACAGGATTCCCCACTGCTATACGGTATTAGAAGTACGTTATTTGTAGGTATAAACATTTTCTTTTTTGCTTACTTTTGGACTAAAAGTGGCCAAACCATTGGTATGCGCGCATGGCGTTTAAAAGTACAAACACTCGACGGGAACCTTATTAGCTGGCCTCAAGCGATTATCCGCTGTGTAAGCTCACTACTTGGGTTAGGCAATTTAGTGGTGTTAGTTGATTTTAAAAACAAAAATGCATTACAAGATTATATTTCTAAAACTGAAGTAATTGCACTGACAAAAGAAGAAAACAAGCGTATTTATCGTGAGCTAGATTGAACCTATATCACTTATTTTAAAGTAAAAAAGCGTGGCTACTGCCACGCTTTTTTATGTTTATAAGTTTATTACCTACACTATTTTAAAAGCATTAAACTCGTTTATTCATCAAGTATGTCGCAAAACTTATAAATATTATGCTTGGTAATACAGCACCTACAATAGCTGGTATTTGATAAACCATAACCACTGGGCCAAATATTTCGTTAGTTAAATGAAACACGATACCGGTTACAACACCCATAATAATACGCGCCCCCATAGTAACGGTACGTAGTGGGCCAAATATAAACGAGAGCGCCACCAGCAGCATTACCGCAACAGATACAGGCTGCATAAACTTACGCCAAAGGGCAAGCTCGTAGGTACTAGTGTCTTGCTCATTTTGTTCTAAATACCCTAAATACGACCATAAACCAGTAAACGATAACGACTCTGGCTTGACTGATACAACACCCAGCTTTTCAGCGGTGAGTTGTGAGGCATAAAATTCTTCAGGCACCTGTTCTGTGGTAATTTTTTCGTCGGTGATAATTACCTTATTTATATCACGAAGTAGCCAACCGTCATTACGACTCAAAGCATTTTTTGCTTTAGTGATTTGAGTCAAATCTAATGATTTGTCAAAATGATACATATACACACCATGCAGCATTCCATTTTGATCAACATCTTCTATGTTAATAAAGTTATTACCATCTTTAGCCCATACGCCTTTTTGCGCATTAAATACATCACCGCCATGTATTGCCTGATTACGCATTTCTTTAGCGTGCAGCTGTGCCTCTGGTGCACCCCACTCGCCAAGTGCCATCATACAAAAAGCCATAAATACGGCCGTTTTCATTACCGAGCCGATTATTTGTAAACGCGACATACCAGCGGCTTGCATTACCACCAGCTCACTGTTCGAGGCGAGTGCCCCTAAACCCGTTAATCCGCCAATTAGCGCAGCCATAGGGAAAAATACAACAAGATCACCCGGTATAGTATATAAAGTGTAAAGCATTGCGGTAATTAAGTCGTAACTACCACGCCCTACCGATTTTAACTGTTCAATAAATTTTATGAGGGTACTAATACCCACTAATACCAATAAGGCAAAGCCTGTTGTTTGTAAAATACTGCGGCCTAAATACCAATCAAGCGTTTTCATCATGAGCCTAGTTCTCGCTTAGTTACAACAGCTTTGAGCCAAGCGCCCAATGGACGCCCTTTAATTATTAATAGCCCACCTATAAATAGGGCACTTATGTGGATCCACCACAACCCTATTGATGGTGGTATTTTACCATCCTCAACTGCAAATTTAGCTGCATTAAGTAAAATAAAGTAACCCAAATACAAGCTAATAGCTGGCACTAATTTAGCAAACTTACCTTGGCGCGGGTTTACAACACTTAATGGCACAGCAAGCAAAGTAAGCAGTGGAATAGAAAGTGGAATAGCGAGACGCCACTGCCATTGTGCTATAGATTCAGGGGTATTTATTGCCAGCAACTGATTAGTTGGCACCGCTTCTAGCTTTCGGCGTTGATGCTCTATTTCTTGATCGCGGATTTGTACGCTGTAGCCGTCAAATTCAGTTAAATTAAGTGCCGGTGTTAAACCGTCAGTTTCATAACGTTTACCGTCAGTAAGCACTAACTGCTGTTCACCATTAACGGCTTCTACTACTACGCCTTGTTCTGCGTAAACTAGGCGTGCAAGGTTATCTTTTTCGCTGTTAGGTAGTTGCGCTACAAATACCTTATTAAGCTCTTTGCCGCCTTTTTCAATATTGTGAATAAATACCACGGCTTTTTCGTTACCGGTTTCTTGAAATCGCCCCGCTCTTAGCGCGGATAAACCGGCATCGGCTTTAGCTTGTTCTTTTAATTGGTATTCTTGCTCACTTGCCCATGGTGCTATGTACATGGTGAGCGCTGCGGCTAAAAATGCCAACCCTGCACTTGATATAAGCGTAACGCGCACAACGTACCATTCGCTTACGCCACAGGCTTTAAGCACGGTCATTTCGCTATCAGCATAAATACGGCTGTAAGCTAAAATAATGCCTAAAAATATACTCAGCGGAAGTATTAAAGAGGCTAATTGCGGTAATTTAAGTGCAATCATCGACAGAACTAGTTTGGCAGGGATACTACCCTCGGAGGCATCGCCTAAAATAACAACTAACTTTTGTGACAAAAAAATGGTCATTAAAGTTAAAAATACGGCGACCTGCGATTTTAAAACCTCTGAGGTCAAATAACGGAAAATTAGCAATGCTCGCCCCTGTTAAACATGGAATTTCACTAAGATAGTGATAATTTAATAGTTAAATAGCTATTTTACGCAGCTTGTACTGGCAAATTAGCCATTATTATAAGCCATCAAATTTAATTATCCTACCTAAGAGCACGATATAATGTTGCATTAGTAGCCCTTAAGCATATAAAGTTCAATTACACAGTAAGAGTCTAGCAAAATCAGCTAATATTAGAGTTATTAGACTAGAAATCTTTTTTTTAGCCCCTATTTAATAGCCTAATCGACTCAAAACCAGGAGTGACAATGGAATTTAGCGTAAAAAGTGGTAGCCCAGAAAAACAACGTAGCGCATGTATTGTAGTTGGCGTTTACGAGCCACGTAGGTTATCCCCCATTGGTGAACAACTCGATAAAATCAGTGACGGTTATATCTCAAACTTACTTCGCCGTGGTGATTTAGAAGGTAAACCAGGTCAAGTTTTATTATTGCATCATGTACCTAATGTATTAAGCGAGCGCATATTGCTTGTAGGCTGTGGTAAAGAACGCGAACTTGACGATAAACAATACAAACAAATTATTTCTAAAACAATAAATACCTTAAACGATACTGGTTCAATGGAAGCGGTATGCTTTTTAACAGAACAACACGTTAAAGGTCGCGACACCTACTGGAAAGTGCGCCAAGCGGTAGAAACTACGCAAGATTGTTTATATACGTTTAACCAATTAAAAAGCAAAAAAGTAGACCCTCGTCGTCCATTACGTAAAATGGTATTCAACGTGCCAACACGCCGTGAACTAACTATTGGCGAAAGTGCCATTGAGCATGGTTTAGCCATTGCTGCAGGTAGCAAGTTATGTAAAGACGTAGCCAATATGCCACCAAATATTTGTAACCCTGCTTACTTAGGTGAGCAAGCACAAGAGCTGGCAACTAATTTTGACAACATCACTGTTGATATTATTGGCGAAGAACAAATGGCAGAGCTAGGCATGAACTCTTACCTAGCTGTTGGTCGTGGTAGCGTTAATGAATCTGTTATGTCGATTATTAACTATAAAGGCGCAGCCGATGACCAAGCTCCAATTGTACTTGTTGGTAAAGGTTTAACGTTTGACTCAGGCGGTATTTCGTTAAAACCAGGCGAAGGCATGGACGAAATGAAATACGACATGGGCGGCGCTGCAGGTGTTATTGGCGCAATGCGTTCGCTTGCACAAATGCAATTGCCAATTAACGTTATTGGTGTTTTAGCGGGCTGTGAAAACATGCCTGGTCCAAATGCTTATCGCCCGGGTGATATTTTAACAACTATGTCAGGGCAAACGGTTGAAGTGTTAAACACTGACGCTGAAGGCCGTTTAGTATTGTGTGACGCGCTAACGTACGTTGAACGCTTTAATCCAGATACGGTTATTGACGTAGCAACACTTACTGGCGCTTGTATTGTAGCCCTTGGCGCGCATGCGACTGGTTTACTATCAAACCATAACCCACTTGCACACGATTTATTAAAAGCGTCTGAGCAAAGTGGTGACCGTGCATGGCAGTTGCCACTGTGGGACGACTATCAAGATCAGCTAGATAGCCCTTTTGCTGATTTTACTAACTTAGGTGGACGTTCTGCTGGCACAATTACCGCTGCATGTTTCTTGTCTAAATTTACTAAAAAGTATCATTGGGCGCATTTAGACGTAGCCGGTACAGCGTGGAAAAGTGGCGCTAAAAAAGGCGCAACTGGTCGCCCTGTTCCTATGCTTACTCAGTACTTGTTAAATAGAGCTGGCGTAAGTGAAGCCGCTCAAGATTAAAGTGAACACTTAACTTTAAACCTGTTTATAAGGCGCCGTTTGGCGCCTTATTTATTTGTGTATTAATTGAAGCAAAACGCGTTATATGGCAAAATCTGCCTCTTAATTTATGTGTATCAACTTAGTGCACATTTAATGTTATGGGAAACCCCGATACAATGAACATGAACGCCCAATTTTTCGTTCTAAAGCAACAAGATGAATCGTTAGCAAAGCCAGACGATCATTTTGCTTTGGCAGCTCAAATTGCAGCCGATCAGTATCGAAACGGTCAACGCGTATTTATATGTGTCGATAACAACGAGACCGCCTGTGCCATTGATGAAATAATTTGGGCATTCGATCCCGACAGTTTTGTACCTCATAACCTACAAGGTGAAGGCCCTAAAGGCGGCGCACCTGTAGAAATTGGTATTACGCCTCCTGTTGGTAATCGTAAAGTTTTAATTAATTTGGCTAATAACTTACCGGATTTTATTCGTCGATTTAACCAAGTTTTTGATTTTGTACCCGTAGAACCCGTTGCTAAGCAAGCTGCTCGCGAGCGCTTTAAAAAGCTGCGCCAACTCGGTGCCAATCTCACCACGCAAGATATTAATAACTAAAAACACGTTTAGTTAAATAGCTAACCAACTAATTTAAGTACTTATTTAAGGTTCTGTGTAATGGATAAAACCTACAATCCGCAAGATATTGAACAGTCTCTATATCAAGACTGGGAACAAAAAGGCTACTTTAAGCCGTCTGGCAAAGGCGTACCATATTCAATTATGATCCCGCCGCCAAATGTCACAGGTAGCTTACACATGGGCCACGCCTTCCAAGATACAATAATGGATACCTTAACGCGTTTTAAACGTATGCAAGGTAACAACACATTATGGCAAGTAGGTACTGACCACGCAGGTATTGCAACGCAAATGTTGGTTGAGCGTAAATTGCATGCAGAAGAAGGCAAAACACGCCACGATTTAGGCCGTGAAGATTTTATTAATAAAATCTGGGAATGGAAAAAAGAATCGGGCGGCACTATTACTAAGCAGCTTCGTCGCCTTGGCGCATCGGTTGATTGGGATCGTGAACGCTTTACAATGGACGATGGTTTATCTGAAGCCGTTAAAGAAGTGTTTGTACGCCTTCATAAAGAAAACCTAATTTACCGTGGCAAACGCCTAGTAAACTGGGATCCTAAATTACACACTGCTATTTCTGATCTTGAAGTTGAAAACAAAGACAAGCAAGGCCACATGTGGAACTTACGTTACCCACTGGCTGATGGCGTAACAACACAAGACGGAAAAAACTACATAGTAGTTGCTACAACTCGCCCTGAAACCATGCTTGGCGACTCGGGTGTTGCAGTAAATCCAGATGACGAACGCTATACAGATTTAATCGGTAAAGAGATTTTATTACCAATAGTTAATCGTCGTATTAAAATTGTTGCTGACGAACATGCCGATAAAGATAAAGGCACGGGCTGTGTAAAAATAACCCCAGCGCACGACTTTAACGATAACGAAGTGGGCAAGCGTCATCAAATGCCGATGATCAACATTTTCGATAAAGACGCCGCTATTCTTACCCAAGGTGAAACATACACCTTTGACGGTAAAGAGCTTGAGTTTGATGCGCCAATTCCTGAGCGCCTGCACGGCCTTGATCGTTTTGCTGCGCGTAAAGCGATTGTGGCAGAATTTGAAGAGCTAGGCCTACTTGAAAAAATTGAAGACCATGGTTTAACGGTTCCTTACGGCGATCGCTCTGGTGTGGTAATTGAGCCACTACTTACCGACCAATGGTATGTACGTGTTGCACCACTAGCTGAACCTGCAAAAGACGCAGTTAAGAACGGCGACATTCAATTTGTACCTAAGCAATACGAAAACATGTACTTCTCGTGGATGAACGACGTACAAGATTGGTGTATTTCACGCCAGCTTTGGTGGGGTCACCGTATTCCAGCTTGGTACGACAGTGAAGGCAATGTATTTGTTGGTCGCGACGAAGCAGAAGTACGCCGTGAAAACAACATTGCAGACAGCGTAACGCTAAGCCAAGACGAAGACGTACTTGATACGTGGTTCTCATCAGCGCTTTGGACGTTCTCTACACAAGGTTGGCCAGAAAATACCGATGATTTAAAAACCTTCCACCCGTCTGACGTGTTGGTAACTGGTTTTGATATTATTTTCTTCTGGGTTGCGCGCATGATTATGATGACGCTGCACTTTGTAAAAGACGAAAATGGCAAACCACAAGTTCCGTTTAAAACCGTGTATGTAACTGGCTTAATACGTGACGACAATGGCGATAAAATGTCTAAGTCAAAAGGTAACGTACTTGACCCATTAGACATGATTGACGGCATTGAACTTGAAAACCTAGTACAAAAACGTACTGGTAACATGATGCAGCCAAAACTTGCCGCTAAAATCGAAAAAGATACGCGTAAAGTATTTGCAGGCGGTATTGAAGCACACGGCACCGACGCCCTTCGCTTTACACTTGCTGCAATGGCATCTACTGGTCGTGATATTAACTGGGATATGAACCGCCTTGAAGGTTACCGTAACTTCTGTAACAAATTATGGAACGCGAGCCGTTACGTATTAATGAACACAGAAGAGCAAGACTGTGGTTTTGCAAACGGTGCTCAAACGGAGCTTTCATTAGCTGATCGTTGGATTTTAGGTCAGTATGAAGCTACTGTTAAAACCTATACAGAGCATTTAGATAACTACCGCTTTGACTTAGCTGCTAACACGCTTTACGAATTCACTTGGAACCAATTTTGTGATTGGTACTTAGAGCTCACTAAGCCGGTATTATTTAAAGGTAATGAAGCGCAGCAACGTGGTACACGTAATACACTTATTACCGTACTTGAAAGCTTACTGCGTTTAATGCACCCAATGATGCCATACATCACTGAAACTATTTGGCAGCGTGTTGCACCTCTTGCAGGCCTTAAAACAGAGAACACCAGCATTATGGTTCAGCCGTTCCCTGTATATAATGAAGCAAGCGTTGATGCTAAAGCAATGGACGATTTAGAATGGGTTAAACAATTCATTTTAGCGATTCGTAATATTCGTGGTGAAATGGATATTAGTCCAAGTAAACCACTTAGCGTATTACTTGCTAATGCATCAAGCGACGACGTGCGCCGCATTGAAGAAAACAAATCATTTTTAGCATCACTTGCAAAAATTGAAGAGTTTACAATGCTTGAAAACAAAAACGACGCACCAGCATGTGCAACGTCTTATGTTGGCAACCTTGAGATCATGATCCCAATGGCCGGCTTAATTGATGTAGAAGCCGAGCTTTCGCGTATTAATAAGCAACTCGAAAAAGCAGAAAAAGGCCTAGCACAAGTGCAAAACAAACTCGCTAACGAAAAGTTTGTAAACAACGCACCTGAAGCCGTACTTGCTAAAGAAAATGCAAAACTGGCTGAGTTTAGCGATGCTAAAACTAAGCTACTTGAGCAAAAAACTAAAATAGAAAGCTTATAATTTTAGTTATTATGCCTATTAACACTATTTAATAGGCATTAAAAAAGCCGCTCACTTTAATAAAGTGAGCGGCTTTTTTGTGCCCTGTGATTAACCACAAGACACTCCTACATTAAAATTTGTAGTTATACTGAGCACCAATTAGTACTGCGTGGCCTTTAGATTCGAAGCCCCACTGGCTGCCTGAGTCATCAGCTTCTGTAAACGTTTGTGTTTTACCACGGATAATACTTACACCAAGATCAACATTAGAGTTTTGATCGATAGTGTAGTTACCACCAAACGAGAACCAGAAACGGTCTGTATCAGGAATCGAAATTGATAGATGTGTTTGTGATACAGGAGACTCATCAAATGCAACACCGGCACGTAGTAATAAATCTTCGTTTAACTGGTAATCTGCACCGACTGAGTAGCGGAATGAATCGCTAAAACTCTCGTTCTTTTCAAACGCGGTAAACTTGTTACCCGTTGGTGCTGTTACTTGCGCTTCTAAAGACTCAAAGCTACTCCACCCAGTCCATAATACACTGTAGTGCAGCCCTAATTTTTCGTCTAACTGATGCGAACCAGAAAACTCAGCAATAGCTGGTAAAGTGATTTCTACAGAACCAGGAAGCACTGTGCCTTGTGTGCCGCCAGCGGCTGCAGGTAGCCCATTAGAAAAATCACCATCAAACGTGATATCAGTTTCTGTTCTGTAGTTAAAACCAAAACGGCTGTTTTCATCTAATTGATACATTAAACCTACGTTTAAACCAAAACCAGTATCATCACCTTGAAGATTTACTGCATCAGTACCAAAGTCAAAGCCACTTGCATTTGCGCCAACTTTACGAATAACTGTTGCATCAGCATAAATAGCATTTAGGCCTATACCAAAGCTAAATTGTTCAGATACTTTATAAGCAACGCTTGCATTAAGATTAACAGTAAATATTTCTGTTTCACCTGCAATTTGCCCTGCTACGTAGTCATTTTTAAACTCAGTAGATAAACCAAAGTTAGAAAAAGCACCAAAACCAACTGATACTTTGTCGTTATAAGGCATAGTAAAATAAATTGCAGGAACAACGGCGCTAGGAGCAATGCTGTCATCATCTAATGCGCTTGGGTCAATACCGTTATTAGTACTTTCACCTTCAAGACTTACATCAGGAATAACGCCAATAGCAGCAACACTTAGTTGCTTGTCTTTAAATAAAGTCATTAGTGCTGGGTTACGTGCAACAACAGATGCGTCGTCTGCAATAGAAGCTTCACCAGCATATGCACGGCCTAAACCTGATGCATTTTGTTCTGCTAGTTGAAATGCAGCTGCAAAACTGTCTGCAGAAACAAATGCAAGCGAAGCTGCAATAAGAGTTTTAGTAAATTTCATTGTTGTGTCCTTAACCAAACTAACTGTTTGGATAGCTATGTGTGTTGTTATTAGGATTTCAAACCCGGCTACACTACCTGATTTTTTTATAAAAGACTCTATGAATACGTCAAAATACTATGAAAAACATGGTTTTTAACGACATTTTAACAACTAATTAAAACTCATCGGACTAGATCTGTGCTATTAGAGCATATACTCTAAATGTAATTGGTTATCATTTAGATTGACTTAAAGTAATTAGCAATTTACACTCACTACAAAATCACAAAGGAAATAAAACTGTGATCATTTCACTTATTGTAGCTGGGCTTATTTTTTGTGGTGCGAGTGTATTTTGTTTTTATAAAGCAAATTACTGCGCATGTACGCAAGCAGGACAATGCGACAATCCAGTAAATCACTATTGGCTTGGTGCTATGCTAAGCGCACTAATTTCGCTCGCATTTTGTTGTTTAGCACTGCATGTAGAGCTAGGCACTTTATTGTGGCTAACACTGATGGGAAGTTGTTTTTTAGGGGCATTTATTTCAGCTAAGAAAAGCAATCAACGAAAGTGTACAAACACTACGCAAGCAGATGCTCTTTTAGTAAACGAGACAAATTAATTTTATAGTCTAGTGGTTTAACACTCGCTAAAATTTTAAGCTCTTGGTTACTGTCACTTAAATCAATATCTTTAGCAGTTACATGATGCCCATGTTTAGCATTAAAAAATAACTTAATTTTTGGCTTTATCGGATTCAAGTTATTCCCCTCCAATACTAACGCTAGGCGTTCATTAGTTAGCTTCACAATAGTCCCTACGGGATGCACGCCCAAGCACTTTATAAAACGCTGCACTAATTCAGCGTCAAACATTTGCTTGTTAGCCAATAAGTAACGCAGTGCATTAATAGGTTCTTCGCCATCTTGATGAGGCCTGTCTGCTGTCATCGCATCATATACATCTACAATTGCCATTATCCGTGCGGGACGGCTTATTTTTTCTGCAGCAATGCCGCGGGGATAACCTGAACCATCTAATCGTTCATGGTGATTGACTATCATATCTAACATAAGTGGCGAAATACTCTTTTCACCTTTGACCAGACCCAGCCCTAAAGCAACATGTTTTTTAATACTCGCCATTTCGTTATTAGTAACCTTGCCTGGTTTTGATAGTATGCCTTGCGGTAGTTTAGATTGCCCTAAATCATGCAGTAGTGCGCCCATAGCAAGCTCCTGCACAAGCGCTTCTTTGTAACCTAGGTATTTAGCAAATACACTCGTAAAAATGGCGCAGTTGATCATATGACGCCAATTATAGCTATGCTTATCTTTAATTCGAGTAAGGATTGTCATCGCATTTGCATTACGAAATACTGAAGCAACGATTTCATTTGCTATTTCATCAAGTACTTTTACGTTAAGAGTTAAACCGGCTATTAAATCGCTATATAAAGATTGTATTTTACGGTTATGTTGATCGTAGCTTACACTCGCTTTAGCAAATTCTTGCTGTACCGTTATTGCAGATTTGGCCTTAACTCGTTTTTGTTGGCTGCTCGATGTTTTAGGTTTATTTTGTGGCTTATATTTGGCGGGGATTGCGACTTCACTCTTAGCGAAATCAATAAGAAGTTCAAGAACCCCTTCTGCAATTAAACGCTTAATTATAGATTTGTCTCTGACTAACCCGCTAGTCTTAATTTTTATACTATTAATCCCTTCATGTTGCTTAGTAACACTGTCGACATACATGCCAGGTATTAGCTCAGGGATAGGTAAAGTTATTAGCATAAAAGCGGCTATTTCTACAATTAATGAATATGTACCTTAAATAGCATTGTTTAATACTTAAAGTCCATTCATTCGTACTTTAGTAGTTATAATTCACTAAAAAGTAGTAATTTATATTATTAAATAATATCTCATTTAATTTTGCGTTATTTTTAATTTAATGGGGAACGCTAAAGGGTTTTGAACTGAGATACTAAAAGTTTATTTTCATTCAAGTTTAAGTGTAATTAATAAGAACACTATTTTTATAAAAATGAAGTTCAATCAATGTTATCTAGTATCGTTAACCAATTTTAGATATTGAAAAGAGTTTGATTATGCAAAAGTACTGAAATAATTTAGGGCATAAACATATAAAGCAAATGGCGCTCTCGGTAGGGATCGAACCTACAACTCAGCCTCCGGAGGGCCACGTGATATCCATTTCACCACGAGAGCACATTTGTTGCCGCAGCACTAACTCGCGATATCAATGCTTTGGCGTCTATAATGATAAAGATATCCGTCGTTAATTGCCAGCACCATGCGTTTAGATGCCTATTAATTAAGCGATTTAGAATAAAACACTTCACAATTAGTTAAAAACACGCTTTTTATCAATATTAGATAAAAAAAAGTAACTGTTTAGCAACATTTTAACTATTATAGTGACTATGTGATTTGATTTAAAAGAGGAAGTGATTATGAGTTTGATGTCTACTGAGCAAGTTGCTGAGTTTTTAGGTGTAAAAGTAGAGCGTGTTAAACGCCTTACTCGTGAAAGTTTACTAATTGCGAAATCGCAGGATGAAAATGGCGAACCGCAATTTGATGCTGATGAAGTAAAAAAATATAAAGAACTAGCTGCACGTTTTGGTGGTCTTTAAAAACTCATAGATAAAGTGAGTTTATTTAGTTGCGCGCGTAATTCAATTAAGTGATTAGTTATGTCGCGCTGCTCATACCACCCTATACTCAATATTAAAAAAAACAGCTTAAAAAAATCAAGTTTATTTACTGATTTAAAAAAGCTTACACCGGCTCTACTGTACTTACTATAATTATCTAATAACTCACCTTCACTTTGCCCATCCAAATTAAAGCTCACGCACAGCGCGGCTAAATCAAAATACACATCGTTAGTTTGTCCGTACTCAAAATCAATTAAATACATACCCGAAGCATTTACAACAATGTTGTCTCTTACTAAATCGTTATGACAAAAGCCCGCATTAAATGGCATCGCTGTAACTGCTTTTAGTGCCCGCTCTATTTGTGATTTGTATAACGTATATACATCCGTATTTTGATAAAGGTGCAGCTCTTTGGCTATATCCATTGGTGTAGTCGTTGCGCTGTAACTGTGTACTTGGGCTAATTTATTAACTAAGCTGAGCGTTATATCTGACTGTGCGGTTTCACCCTCAATATAATCAAATACCGCACGACTATTCTTTTTATCGAGCCAAATAGGCGCAGGGCATATATCCAAGTCACTTAAAAAGCGCTGCGCTTCAAGGCCGTCACTTGGCCAACGGCTTTTATAACACTTTAACAAATACCCTTGTTGCTCGGTACGTATTAAAAAATTATCGTTGCTAAAGCCATTCAGCAATCGCTCGCTTGAAACAATGCTTTTAGGCTCTATAAACGCACTACACATTTTTACTAACTGATTATACTCAATCATTAATTAAAGCTGCGCTAAAGGCTTAGCTTGGCTTTGTTCGTACTCTTCGTACCAGGTTTTGAAGCCCCACGCTGCCATAATGGTATAAAATATAAAGAGTGCTAGCGTTGGGTAATAGCCTTTTTCGTAGTATAGATACATAGAAGCGGCATCTATTACAATCCAGTACAGCCAGTTTTCGAGGACTTTTTTAGCAACTAAGTAAGTAGTTACTACTGCAAAACATGTTGTAAAGCTATCAAGATAAGCAAAGTCGGCATGAGTATAGTTTTGCATAACGTAACCAATAACTATTGCAGCTACGGTTGTTAAACTGATTAAAACAGCATGACGGTTCATCGACCAAGACGTAATATTTAGATTTTCAGCTTTGCCTTTTCGCCATACAACCCACCCAAATACAGCCATATACATATAATAAAAATTAAGTAATGACTCCATTAATAATGCACCATTCCAGTACATTATTGTATAAATGAGTGTGCTAAAAAATGCTGCAGGCCAACACCATAAGCTTTCTTTTATTGCCAATAATAAGTACGCCATCGACAACCCCACCGCTATGTATTCCCAATGCGACATCGCTGTAAAACCACTTAAGGTTTGTGTTAAAAAGTCCATACTATGCAATCACCGTTCAGTTGTGCCGATTGTTATACCAATCTGCTTATATACGGGGTCTATTTAACGTTAAGAAAATCACGCTAGAACTAGGCAAAAATTTTTGTATCTAGTTGTTCTAAATAAAAAATTTTTAACGACGTTATAGTGCAATTTAATTCGTTAAATTGATCAAAGATTTATGCAGGTTGGTATTATAGATTATTCAGGCGATAAGTCGCCAAAGAGAAACTTACATACAAAAATAGCTTTACCAAATTCTTCATATGAGCGCTTAATTTCGGTACTTAACACCTGCATTACTAAATCATAATCACCAAAAATTTGCGTTGATAACGTATTAGTAATCACTTTTAAATTTTCGTATTCGTTTAAGCGGTCGATAAAGCCTTTAATAAACGGAATGTAATCTTGGTGAAGTGGATATTTACTGATCTCTACTGATAATTTCATTTTAAACTCTACTTTTTAATTATTTGATTTAAACAAATCATTCAATGCCAGTTCAATACAGTGTAAAATTATACTAACACTCAATTTAACTGAGCTTATTATGGCACGTAGAATAACGTATACGTTTAAAAACCAACCGCGCGAAATTAACTTCGCAAAAGATAAATACCACGACATGTATCAAGCAATTGCTGCCGCCGAAGGTATTGATTTAACAAATTACTTAAGCATGGTACGCCAAATAGAAATGACCTCAAAAGGGTCTGCTTCTGTGCGTAACTTTCGCGACCAAGAATTTGCCCGTATGGGCTTTAGCGACATTTACTTTATAAAAGAGTAAGTATCGCTTATAGCTGTATTAACGCTGATACTCATAACTTACGCGCGGTGTAATATTGCATAATAGCTCGTAAGGAATGGTACCAGCGCACAATGCTATTTCTTCAACGGGTAGATCAGGGCCCCACATAGTGACTCTGTCTCCTACTTTAATATTGTTCTCATTAGCCCCTATATCAACGCTAATCATGTCCATAGCTACGCTTCCTACAATACCATAACGCTGCTTACCAATTATAACTGGCGTCCCCTCTTTAGCATGCCGAGGATAACCATCGCCATAACCCATAGCCACAACAGCTAACTTGGTTGGTTTATCGCTTTTCCAACGACCACCATATCCAACAGCCTCATTAGCAGGCACATCACGCACTGCAATTACGCGCGTAGTTAAGCGCATAACTGGTTTTAATTTGTGTTGCTGCCCAATGCTATTTGCCATTGGCGATACACCATAGAGCATAAGCCCAGGACGTACCCAGTCGCCATGACCGCTCGGCCAGGCAATAATACCAGCAGAATTTGATAAACAATGCGCTTGCTCAATGCCATTCACTAAATTATCAAACAACGTAATTTGTTGAACCGTTTTAGCATTATCAATGTCATCAGCACACGAAAAGTGGGTCATTAAATTAACGGTATTTTTAGCGTTAGGTGTTTTTTGCAAGCGGCTATAAAACGCTTCAAACTGCTCTGGCGCAATACCTAATCGATGCATACCTGTATTTACTTTTAACCAGCATGTTATTGGTGCATCTAGCTTTGCTTTTTCAAGCGCCGCTAATTGGTACTCATCGTGAATAATAGTTTGAAAATTGTTGGCAAGTAGAATCGGTAAATCGGCTTTGTTAAAAAAGCCTTCTAGTAAAACAATTGGCTTTGTTAAGCCCCCAGCTCGAAGGGCGAGCCCTTCATCTATACGTGCCACAGCAAATGCGTCAGCATTATTTAAATGCTGCGCAATCGTTACTAATCCATGCCCGTAAGCATTTGCTTTTAGCACCGCCATCACTTTGCTGTTAGGTGCAAAGCCCTTAACTTGCGCTAAATTATGCGCAAGTGCAGCTAAATTAATTTCAGCAGTGGCTAAGCGCATTAGTAATCGTCATCTACCGCTGGTCCCGCGTAATTATCAAAGCGAGAAAATTGACCTTGGAATGTTAAACGCACTTTACCAATTGGGCCGTTACGTTGTTTACCTATGATGATTTCGGCAATACCTTTATCGGTACTGTCTTCGTTGTAAACTTCGTCACGGTAAATAAACATGATTAAATCGGCATCCTGCTCTATCGACCCTGACTCACGTAAATCTGAGTTAATTGGGCGTTTATCGGCACGTTGCTCTAGCGTACGGTTTAGCTGCGAAAGCGCAACAACCGGACATTTTAGCTCTTTTGCTAGCGATTTAAGTGAACGCGAAATTTCAGCAATTTCAAGTGTTCGGTTATCAGCAAGGCTAGGTACGCGCATTAGCTGCAAGTAATCGACCATGATCATACTAATGCCGCCGTGGTCACGCGCAATACGACGTGCACGAGAGCGAACATCGGTAGGTGTTAAGCCCGAGGCATCATCAACATACATTTTGCCTTTTTCCATCAACAAGCCCATTGTTGATGAAAGTCGCGCCCAATCGTCATCATCTAACTGACCTGTACGTACCTTAGTTTGGTTAATACGGCCAAGAGACGCTAACATCCTCATCATAATTTGTTCTGAAGGCATCTCTAGCGAGTAAATTAGCACGGGTTTGTCTTGAGTCATTGCGGCATGTTCTGCAAGGTTCATCGCAAAGGTGGTTTTACCCATAGATGGACGCGCTGCCACAATAATTAAGTCAGACGGCTGCAGGCCCGTTGTCATTTTATCAAGATCGGCATAACCTGTACTCACACCCGTTACACCATCTTGTGGCGATTGATAAAGCTCTTCTATTTTATCAACGGTTTTTTCGAGTATGTTATGAATACTTTGCGGGCCTTCCGTACTTTTTGTACGTTGCTCGGCAATTTTAAATACTTTGCTTTCGGCAAAATCGAGTAGATCGTGACTAGTACGCCCTTCGGTATTAAAACCCGCTTCTGCAATTTCATTTGCCACGCCAATCATTTCACGTACAACAGCACGCTCTCGTACAATGTTTGCGTAGGCATCAATGTTGGCTGCACTTGGGGTATTTTTAGCAATTTCGGCTAAGTAAGCAAAACCACCAATGCCTGCAAGCTTATTATTTTTTTCTAAACTTTCAGAAATAGTGATTAAATCTATCGGATCGCCAATCTCAGCAAGTGCCGTCATCGCCTCAAAAATTAACTTGTGCGTGCGGGTATAAAAATCCTGTGATACAACAAGCTCAGCTACGCGGTCAAAAGCTTGGTTATCAAGCATTAAGCCACCTAAAACAGATTGTTCAGCTTCTATTGAATGGGGAGGAACTTTAAGAGTATCGACTTGCTTATCTGGTTTGGCCATAACTTCACAGTAGTAAAATTGAATGGCTCTATTCTATCGACTTGCAGGGGCTGTGCAAATAGAAAAGCAGGAAATCTTTCCTGCTTTTTGTAATCGTGATGGGGAATGAGTGTTATTTGGTACGCAGCTCTATTCGTCCACTAATGGTATCCATTTCAACATTAGCATTACCGCCATTAATACTAAACTCTAAATCACTGGCTGGGCCATATTTAGCTTTACTGACTTTATCGCTAGTAACTTTATTAATGATTTTACCATTAGCATGGGCTTTAATTTCAAACTTTGCTGATACACTTTGTGGGAAATAAAAGTCGGCATCACCACTTACTGATTCAAAACGTACATCACCGCCTTTTAAAAGCTCGTTAATCTGTACTTCTGCTTCGCCATTTACCGTATTAATACGTAGGTTTTTAATAGCCGATAGCGTAAATTCTATATCGCCATTTACGTTTTCAAGGCGTACATCATTAGCGCTTGAAGTTGATTTAATATCACCATTAACAGCGCTAAAACGCAGCTCTCCACTTGATTGCCTATCGTTAATTTCACCATTTACGGTTTCAAACTGAATATTACCGTTTAAGTTCTCAGCGTTCACATCACCATTTACAGTGGTGAGCTTAATGTTGCCAGTAATATCATTTACCGTAATTTCACCGTTAACCACATCAACTTCAGCGCCGTTTTTAAGCTCCTTTGCAGTCACCGATACATTAACGCCAGCAAACTCTAAGCTACTGCTTTTAGGCATAAATATAGTTAGGTTTGAGCCGTCACCACTATTACCCCAATTTGATTTACGGGGCATTTTTACAATAAACTGTGTTTTATCGCCACTTGTTTTAAGCTCATAACCTTGTGCTTTATCATCAAGCTCGCCAGATACTTTAAATTCGTTTTTATCCCAGCCTGTAATATGTATATCACCGCGTTGGTTTTCAATAAAAATAGTGCCGCCACTTGGTACGTCTATTTGCTTATCTATTTTTTCACCCGCAAATACTGCCAATGGAAATAAGCTCAGTCCTAATAAAATCGCTTTCATGTCGTACTCCTAAATGTGCTGCCAACGTGGCGCGTGCACCTTGTTAATTAAATCAAGTTGTTGTTGATATATTTGCGCTAACATTGTCAGTAGCGCTTGGTTTTGTGGTTCGTTTTCAAGAGCTTGCTTTATTGCTTGCTCAGCTTCTTCCAGTTCTTGTAGTTGCGTTTGCCAGTTAGTGGTCAATGCTTCTTTATTTTCGTATTCAACCAACAAACTGTTTTTTTGCGCCGAAAAGTAATCACTTATAGCCACTACGGGTTGTGGCTCGGGCGCTATAACAATTAGATTTACAGCAATTAAAGCAGCTAATGTGCAGGCAGCTATTGCTGTTAGTTTTGGCCAAATAATAGTGCTGTTTGGACTCTGCTTATTATTAACAATTGCTCGCTCAATCCCCGCCCATAAATCTTTTTGTGGCGTAATTTCTTTATCAAGCGTGTTTAATGACTTATTTAAGTAGTCGTTAAAGTTTGGTTTACTCATTTTCATACCACTCTTGTAATAACTGCCTAGCACGATGATATTGTGACTTACTTGAACCAACAGCCATACCTAATTGCTCCGCGATTTCCTCGTGCCTGTAACCTTCAATAGCAAATAATACAAATACCATACGTGCGCGCTCAGGAAGCCTTACTATTAACTTATCGAGGCCATTTAAGCCTTTGCAGTCGTTAGCTGATTGCTCATCCATACCGCTGTGTTCAATACTTACTACTTTTTGCAACCAGTTTTTTTGCTTACGCAGGTAACTTATCGCTACATTACTGGCAACACTATATAGCCAAGTAGAAAACTGCGAACGCCCATCAAACAATGCTATTTTATGCCATACCTGTACAAATACCTCTTGGGCGGCGTCTTCGGCGTGTGCTTGGTCTGCTAATAAGCGTAAACATAAACCGTATACTCGTTTTATATGTAACTCATAAAGCCTTGTGTATGCGCCTTGATCACCCGATTTAACTCGCTCAATGAGTGCAGCTTCGCACAAAGGCGTTGGTTCGGGTTTAACGTGTAACATCCGTGATGCCGCCTTTTAATTATTATTGTTGAATTGCTATTTAAGTGTATTGATAAGTTAGACGTAATGACAGTTCGAAAAGGTTTAAGGAGAATGAAAGAATAATTGAATAAAAAAGGGGCTTATACGAGGCTTTATACCAATTCGCTTAATTAAGTGATCTATTTTGAGGATGGAAAAACGTGTTGATAGCTAGACAAAAAATTCGCTATTTAGTTGTTCTCGGCAATTGCTCCTGCATTGCTCTACCTTCTGCATCCATGCAGTCGTAAATGAAAATTTTTTAACACAGGTAGCGACACGTTTAGCCCCGCAAAATGATTAAGTATTATTGCGGATTAGTATTATTTAACAGTGCCCTTAACTAATAAAGTTAGCCAAATTATAGGCACAAAAAAGCCGTGCTAATAGCACGGCTTTTGTCGCTTAATTAAAAATTAAGCTTCAGCGATTACGATTACTTTGATAGTAGCCGTTACGTCTGAGTGAACTGAAATTGATACGTCAAATTCACCTGTCTCACGGATAGTACCTAGAGGCAAACGAACTTCTGACTTAGCAACTTCAACACCAACAGCTGAGATAGCGTCAGCGATGTCACGAGTACCGATTGAACCGAATAACTTACCTTCGTCACCAGCTTTAGATACTAATGTAACTTCTGCTAATGCTTCTAGTTTTTCAGCGCGTGCTTGTGCAGCAACTAACTGTTCAGCGATTTTCGCTTCAAGTTCTGCACGACGAGCGTCAAACGTTTCAATGTTAGCTTTAGTCGCAGGAACTGCCTTACCTTGAGGGAAAAGGAAGTTACGTGCGAAACCAGATTTAACTACAACCTGTTCACCTAGGCTACCTAGGTTAGCGATCTTATCTAGTAGAATAACTTGCATGTTTCTACACCTTTTAAAAACTGTTAATCCGCTGCTTACTTATGTAAGTCAGTGTATGGAAGAAGGGCTAAGTAGCGAGCACGCTTAATAGCAGTTGCTAGCTGGCGCTGAAATTTAGCGCTAGTACCTGTGATACGGCTAGGTACGATTTTGCCACTTTCTGTAACATAGTTTCTAAGAGTAGCTAGATCTTTGTAATCGATTTGTTTTACGCCTTCCGCTTTAAAGCGGCAGAACTTACGACGTCTGAAATAACGTGCCATGAGATTAATTCCTCAAATAATTCTTTCGATATGCTGAGCATGCAAAACCAATTGGCTAAGGCCGTTACGACCTTCGTGGCGATTTAAAAAACCACTCACTTGCAATGCCTGCCCAACGTGCAAATGTTGAGTCTGTTGTTGCATTTGCTTTCCACTGGCAACTACCTGAAGCCTCACGTAACTATTACGGTTAAGGTCTGCTTCGGTTTGCATCGATTTATGTTCTACAACAAAAATACAATGCGGGATGCCAGCTGGGCTTTGGCTAAACTTGGGCGTTTTACAAACTACCCCAGATATAACCAGCTGATTCATAAAAGGGCTAACCATTTATATTTACCGCCAGTTAAACGCCATGCTTGGACTCAAAACAATTAAGCAGCTGGTGCTTCTTTCTTCTCTTCTCTTGCAAGAGGAGACGCTTCAGTTTCAGCAGTTTTAGTGCGGATAACTAAGTTACGAAGCACTGCATCGTTGTAGCGGAAAGTAGTTTCTAGCTCGCTGATTACTTCAGTTGGTGCTTCAACGTTCATTAGAACATAGTGAGCTTTATGAAGCTTGTTAATTGGGTAAGCCAATTGACGACGGCCCCAATCTTCAAGACGGTGGATAACACCACCAGCTTCAGTGATAGAACCAGTATAACGTTCGATCATACCAGCAACTTGCTCACTCTGATCTGGGTGAACCATGAATACGATTTCGTAATGACGCATGGATATTCCTTACGGTTAATAGAGCCTTCTACCGTTTCGGCCGGTCGGTTTAAGGCAAGGAATTAATAGTTTAAAAGCCGAAATGAGCGCGCATTTTACGCTTAGTAGGATAATTAAGCAAGCAAGTTTTTAAAGCTTTTATAGATAAGTGTATATAGGTAAGTATTACGAGCTTTGCTCGTCGCGTCAGCAAGCTGTACGCCTACAAATAAAGCTAAACTCGGGTTTAATATTTATTGTAGAC
>NZ_JJNZ01000067.1 GCF_000690055.1 Pseudoalteromonas fuliginea | reverse complement strand
AAAACAGAAAAAAGCTATGCGCAGTACAGCCTACCTTGAAAAGGTACTGAACGCATAGACTTTTTTCATGCTCTTGCCCTGACTATTGATGTGTAAATTCACCTTATTTTTCCAAGCGCTAAATAAATTTTAATATCATAGCAATCTAGTACGCTGGCCAACCTTTTCAGTCAAAGGGAGGCTAAATAGAAAACATGCTAATTAGCAAGTAGCCAATAGCACAAAAAACAGCAAATTCAATACAAGCAATCCCTATGTTATCTTGATGATCAACCTCAAGCGCTGTATCAATATTAGGTAAGGATATAACTTTTATTACAAAAGTAAGCGCATACAGTAATATCCACATTACACCGCAGTGCATGACGAGAGTGAATAAATTTTCTACCATTTTACCATTTTGAAATTCAGCACTGGATAAACCAGCATACACAGCGAGTGCTAAACCAATCGACTTACCAGCATAGCGTATCCCTATCGAGGTGTTCTCTAAATTAAAGTTGCTCTGTAATGAAGCTCCTTGATTCGCTTTTGCAAAGCGGTACTCGCGGATTTTACTATCAAAAGCGAACATACCTTGCAGGACAAAAAAACTAACAAAAGCAATTAGCAAGTTACTTAGACCTTGTGTATGGGTCCATGTATAAAGCCCTAAAGTCATAATGCAGTTAGCGATTAACATACCTGAATCGACTAATGCAGCACATACGTTTTGTTTTAATATAGCGGCTTCTTCATTAAAACGATGGAGAATCCATTTTCGATGAATTAAGTGTCCCGCTTTGATAAAAATAAACAGTAGAATAATTAGTACAATCACTTTTAAAGGGTTGGATTGCGCAGTACTTACGCTAATTTCATCAAACAAAAAAGCCATAGTTGCAATAACAACTGATATTTCAGAGGCAAAACTAATCCCCATTGCAAAGTTATCGTGCTGCGCAAGTTCATCTTTAAGCGCTTGTTTTGCTTTAATTTGAGTTACGACTCGTAGGCAAAATATAGTTATGCAAATAACCGCAAAACTAATAGCAATCGCAACAAAACTAGTGTTAGATAATGACAAATAAGACATGGTATTCCTAAGTAGAGTTAACCTTTCTAGGTTTTAATCATTCTAGTACGGTTACTGATGATATAAAAGAGAGTATTGATGAGTAACGTAAAGCAACTTCCTATTCAATTACAAAAACTTGGCTTAATGCGCTTTGAGCAGTTGTACCCAGAGCAAAATAAAGAGCCCGTTATTGTAAAGTTACTCGGATTAAGTGACTTTGCGTGGCGTAGTTTAAGATCCCAGCCAGACTTAAAAGAGTGGCTAACATGCAAAGACGAAATACAAAGCCGAATTATTAACTCTCCTTTTGAAAATAGAAATTTAGCTGAGATAGATGAAAATGAATGCCATAAGATACTTCGTCAGTTTCGAGAGAAGTACTGGCTTAAGGTCGCATTTTTAGATCTATGCTGTAATCCCCCAATTGCTGATAGCATAAAATACATTAGTCAGCTTGCTGATATATTGATAGAAAGTGCGAATCAATGGGCGCATACGCACGTTGCTAAAATTAATGGCGAACCTTTAGATGAGGGTAACCGAGCAATGCCATTAATGGTACTTGGTATGGGTAAGCTAGGGGGGCAAGAACTTAATTACTCATCAGACATAGATCTTATTTTTGCTTATCCCCGCAGTGTTAAAACACAAGGTGGACGTCGAAACTTAGAGGCGCAAATATTTTATACAAAGGTGGCACAAAAGCTAATTGCAGCGCTAAATCAAACGACCGGTGACGGGCAAGTATTTAGGGTTGACATGCGACTTCGCCCGTTTGGTGAAAGTGGCCCACTTGTTATGAGCTTTAACGCAATTGAAGACTATTACCAAGAGCAAGGACGAGATTGGGAACGTTATGCCATGTTAAAAGGGCGTTTAATTGGTACACCTAATCAGTATTGGGATGAATTTAATCAGCTTTTAAAGCCATTTGTATATCGTCGCTATATTGATTTCTCAGTGATTGAATCACTACGAAAAATGAAGTTAATGATTGCCCAAGAAGTGCGGCGAAAAGGTTTAACTAATAATATCAAACTAGGTGGTGGTGGTATTCGAGAGGTTGAGTTTATTGTTCAAGCGTTGCAAATGGTAAGAGGTGGACGAGAAGCTAACTTACAAACGCAATCATTACTTAAAGCGTTAAAGGAGTTAACGGTTAACCAAGTTATTAATGAGCTTGAAGCGCAAGGTCTTGAGAATAATTATCTTTATTTACGTAAAGTTGAACAGTACTTGCAAATATTCGACGATCAGCAAACACAAACATTGCCGGATGATGAGTTAAACCAGCAACGCCTAAATACTTTATTAGAACAGGATGATTTTGGCGCAACATTGGTTGAAATAGATCACGTCATGCAGCAAATACATAACGAATTTACACAGGTGATTGGTGAAGAAACTGAGCCTTTAGATACAAGTGAAGGGGCATTTGTGAGTGCATGGGATCATGGTGATATTAGTTTTTTAAATGAGCCAAAAGATGATTGGCAATTACCATTAAAAGATTTTAAACAACGTATATCAAAGGCAAAAATAGGTAATCGGGGGCGCGATATTCTCGATAAATTAATGCCAGCTTTACTAAAACAGTTAAATAATTTTAACGCCAGTGGTGCAGCATTTTCTATGGTTTGCCAAATACTAAATAAAATTATTTCGCGTACTGCGTACTTGGAATTATTATACGAAAACCCAGGAACATTAAAGCAGCTGGTACTATTGTGTTGCCATAGCAAATGGATAGGAGAACATATATCTCGCTATCCTATCTTACTTGACGAGCTTATTGATCCTGCAGTTTTGTATAAGCCGACACCTTTAACTGCTTATAAATATGAAATAAGGCAATATTTCTTACGCATTGAACATGATGATTTAGAACTACAAATGGAATCTCTAAGGCAGTTCAAACAAACACATCAATTACGTATCGCAGCAGCTGATGCTACTGGAGTAATTGATGTTATGAAAGTAAGCGATCACTTAACAGCACTGGCCGAAGCGATTGTTGATCAAGCTGTTAATATTGCATGGCATAATACGGTTAAGCGTTTTGGCATGCCGCCGGGCACTGACGATGAAAATAAAGGGTTTGCCGTAATTGCTTACGGTAAAACAGGGGGATTTGAAGTGGGTTACGATTCAGATCTTGATTTAGTTTTTGTACATAACCACGACGGTTCTAGTCAAACTGATGGCGATAAGCCAATTGATTCAAGGCAGTTTTATCTAAAACTCGCACAACGCCTAATGCATTTATTTAATACACGTACCGCATCGGGGATTTTATATGAGCTTGATACACGCTTACGACCTGAAGGTGCATCAGGGTTGCTAGCGATCAACCTTGAAAGCTTTAATCATTATCAGCAAACTCAAGCATGGACGTGGGAACATCAAGCACTTGTTCGTGCTCGCTTAATTTTAGGTCAAGATGAGCTAGTTGAACGCTTTCTAGAAATTAGAAAAAATATACTGAGTCAACAACGCGATGCTACAACACTAAAAGATGATGTTATAAAAATGCGTGAAAAAATGCGTGATCATCTAGCAAAAGGAAATACTGATCAATTTGACTTAAAGCAAGATATTGGTGGTATGGCTGATATTGAATTTATTACGCAATATATAGTGCTCAAATATGCCTATAAATTTGAAAAGCTAATAGTTTATTCTGACAACGTAAGAATTTTAACTGAGGCTGCTAAAATTGGTTGTATTACTGAAGAGCAAAAGCAACAGTTGGTCAAAGCGTATATTGATTATCGTTCTTGCTACCATGTACTGAGCTTAGATCAGCAAGGTAAATTAGTATCACGAGAAGCATTCCAGAATGATATTACTCATGTAACACATATTTGGAATAGCATTTTTGCGTTAAGTTAAATTTAAAAACCCAAGCTAAAGCTTGGGTTTTTATTTTAAGTGGTTAAATGTTTAATTTTAAGCAGTTAGCACGTACAAATTCAGACGGTTTTTCAGTAATTATTGCGGCACGTTGCTTGTGGCAAAAATAAGTGTAGACCTCATATTCAAAGTCATCATTAATAGCTCTGCCTACTTGATATAATGCAGAGGTGAAATTACTGTCGACCCTAAAATGATCTTTTACTACGTAGTCTTTACTTAAATACCAATAAAGCGCAAGACCCTCATTATCAGCATATTGAGAAAGTGCTTTTTTTAACGTTGTTCCACTTTCAAAACGTCTGGGCTCAATTCCGCCCGTCCAGCTAGTTGGCATAGGATCAACCGTTCGGCCTCGCTCCGCTAACACGCGATCAAGAGTCTGATCTGGCTTTTTGAGTTGGAGTACAAATTGATCTCGCTCTTTATTGCTTTGAACTTGATTACGGATGGATGAATAAAAGCGAGATAGCCCTTCAGCTGCCGCATTTTTAGAATCTCTAATATCAAATGTTGGCCCATCACTGAATAAAAAATAGATAGCCAGTATAATTAATACTGCAGCAAATGATAAATGTTTAACCCAAAACCACATAATCTCTACTCACTTTTTGTATTTAGTGTTATTCCACTGCTACTTCTTATAAAAAGAAGGGGTATTTTTGTCTGGTCTCGTTTTAAAACGGCGATGGAGCCACATATATTGCTCAGGCGCCGCGTTAATTGAACGCTCCATACGTTGATTTACACGTATTACATCCGCTTTATCGTCACCACTTGGGAAATTTTCAAGCTCAGGTAATATTTCTAAGTGATACTTACCACTGTCGTCACGACGCGTGATTAAGCTCATTGTCTCGCAGTTTTTACTACCAGCAAACATCAGTGTGCCTGTTGTGGTTGCTGTATCGGGTACTGCGTAAAAAGGAACAAACTCACAACGGTTACGACCGTAATCTTGATCAGGCAAGTAATAACAAACTTTTTTATTTTTTAATGCTTTTAATAGACCTTTTACGTCCTTACGACCAATTAAATATTCGTTAGAGCGGAGGCGTCCATTGGTTGTAAAGTATTCCATCAATGGGTTGTTATGAGGACGATAAAACCCAACTCCTTGGCACGCTAATCCCATTATGCGACTAGCCATTTCAAGATGTAAAACATGAGGAATAAGTAATAATACGCCTTTGCCAGAAGCTTGCACCCGCTCAAAGTGTTCAAGCCCTTTAAAAGACCCTAATGCTTTTTGAGCACGCCATTGCGGCCACCACCAAGCCATACCGGTCTCGACCATCGCAATTCCTGTATTTTCCATATTTTTGAGTACTAGGTCTTTTTGATCTGCTTCGCTCATATCAGGAAAGCATAGTTTAATGTTTACTTGTGCAATATGGCGACGGCGTTTCATGAATTTATAAACTAAACGCCCCAGCTGTTTACCCATGGCTAATTGTAGTTTTTGTGGCAACCAAGAGAGTAAATATAAGAATAAAACGCCAATCCACGTTAGCCAGTATCGAGGACCTAAAAAAGATGCTTTAAAAGGAGATGAGGTGACCACAAAAAACTCTCTATAAATAAAAATGCTAGTTTAACGCTAAGCGCTATAAAATACAAAAAGCCAGCAATGTCGCTGGCTTTTCTAGTTTTACATTACAAAAAGTGTAATTTAAGCGGCTTTTAACCCTTGGTTTATTGCCACTAAATCTTCACTTGTTAATGTTCCTGCTGCTTGTTTTAAGCGAAGGGTAGAGAGTACATACCTATAACGCACATCAGCAAGGTTACGCTTTGCATTGTATAAGTTTTGTGTACTAACCAGTACGTCAACAATAGTTCGTGTGCCTACTTCAAAACCTGCTTCAGTTGCTTTAAGCGCACTTTGGGCCGAAACAACCGCTTGCTCTAGTGCTTTGTAAGTTGCAATGTCCGAAACAACTTGGTTGTAAGATGTAATAACAGTGCGTGTTATAGCACGGTAATTTGTTTCATAATCTTGACTTGCAGCTACGTAAAATGCACGGGCTTGATTAGTTGCAGCAACCGTTGCACCACCCGAGTAGAGTGGGACGCTGAAGTTAATACCGACCGAGGATAAATCTTCACGCGGGCGGTTATTGAAACTCAAATTGTTTGTTGTTGTATCAGTTAGAGTATCACCATAGCTGGCGTTTAGAGTTAGTTTTGGGTAATGCCCCGCTTTAGCTAGCTCAATTTGATCTCTTGCAATATCAACGGTTACTTTGGATACTTGTAAACTAATATTTTTATTTTCAGCGACTTTAACAAAATCTGAAGAAAGTTTAGCTGGCTTAGTTGTAGAGAAAGTATCGGTATTTAAAAAATCTAATTTTGCATGGTACTTACCCGTGATTTCACGAAGTTGCTCACGGGCTGTTTCTACTGCATTGCTTGCAATAATCTCTTGAGCTACTGAATTATCAAACTGTGCTTGTGCTTCGTGTACGTCTGTAATAGCTGTTAAGCCTACCGCATAGCGTTGTTTTGTTTGTTCAAGTTGGCGTTCAATAGCACGTTTTTCGGCTTCTATAAACTCAAGATTGTCAACCGCACTTAATACGTTAAAATAACCTTCAGCAACGCGTACAATTAAGTTTTGCTTAGCTGCATCGTATTGCGCGCTTGCTTGCAGAGCTTGTTTATCTGCAATATCTAATGAGTTCCAAGCGCCTAAATCAAATAAAGTTTGACTTAAACTTAAGCCTCGAGAAAACTCATCGTTATCAGTATTAAACTGATTAATAGCCGACAAATCTTCAGATTGTCTATAAGTGGTTGAATCAGTTTTTTTGTAACCCATGCTTAAACCAATTTGAGGTAATAATGCACTCATAGCACGATCACTTTCGTAAGATTGTGCATCTGCTTGGGCTTTTGCCTTTAAAACGGTAGGATCATTAGCTGTCGCTATTTCAAAAACGTTTAGTAAATCTTCAGCATTAGCTGCTGTTGAGCCTAGTGCACATGATAAACTAATCAGTGCCGCAAGAATGTTCTTTTTCATATGGGTTCAGTCCTTAGACAATTTTTATACTAAAAGCATGTTAACCTGTTTTACTTAATAAAAAAAAAAAAAATTTGTAAAACCGCATGTTCAAATGTAACAGAATATATTAACGCATTTTAATCGTTTAGATATACAGGAAGTCGATGCATGGTAAATAAAAGTTTGGTTAAATTTACACATAAAGATGTGAAAATAAAACCTGTAATAAATCTCTATAAAGGTTTTTTTCAGGTGAACTTATATCAGTTCGAACACGCATTATTTGCAGGTGGAAAATCAAAAACTATTCGTCGCGAAATATTAGAGCGCGGTGATGCTATTGCTGTATTGCCGTACGACCCAGTATCAGACACCATCCTTTTAATTGAGCAAATACGTATTGGCGCTATTAAAAGCAAGGACTCGCCATGGCTGCTAGAATGTATTGCTGGCATGACCGATGGTAGTGATGATTATGAAGCTGTCGTTAAAAAAGAAGCATTTGAAGAGGCTGGACTTGAATTAGATGAGTTGGAGTTTATGCTTTCATACTTATCAAGCCCCGGTGGCACAACTGAACGCCTACATTTGTATTTAGCACGCGCTGATTTAAGCCAAATAGAGTCGGGTGTTTATGGGCTGGAAACGGAAGGTGAAGACATAAAAACCCATATATTAACGGTTGATGATGCCTTAATTCGCCTCAATAACGGTGAAATGGATAATGCAGCAACGGTTATCTGTATGCAATGGCTTGCACTTAATCGCGAAAAGATGGCAAGTAAATGGGCATAAATTCTTACTAATATTATGGTGGTACTTTGACAGCACGATTAGCAACAAAACGATATATTCAAAGCCTCCCAAAGTATTTAACGCTTTGCGAGCATAATTATGTGCGACTATTAAAATTACTGCCTAGCGAGCGCAATATAGGAAGCATTCGTGAAGTAAAACTTGGCAACAGTGAGTTTGCTACAAAAGTTGATGGTAGTGCAAAATACACTATGGATATTTCAATTAAGCAGTTAACAGGAATGGTTAAAGGCATAGCACCGCTTTACTTAACGGTTAGATTGTATCATGACGCTAAAGTAGCTGAGATTATTCATCACGATTATCATCAAAGGATAAAGCCATCTTATGGGTATCCTAACCCTAAAATGCATCAAAAAGATGAAAAATACCAACTTAACGCTTTTTTATATGATTGGCTTGTTGCCTGTGTTGAACACGGACAAGCGACCCTTAATTGGGATGTAAATAATGGCTTGGTTTGATGATAAACATACATTTAATAAATCGGTGCTGCGCATAGCGCATGTAACCGATTGCCATTTATTTGCCGATAAAGACGGTGAGTACTTTGGAGTAAACACTGCATCGCATTTTGAACAAGCACTAGCTCACATGGCTCAAAAACCACTTGATTGTGTGATATTTGGTGGTGATTTAACACAAGATCACAGCTTTGAGTCTTATCTATTGTTTAGTGAACTGATACATAAAAGTGCATTAACATGTCCCGTATTCTGGTTGCCAGGTAATCACGATGAGATAACAATGCTTAACCGTATAAGTGGTGGGCAAATAAATAGTGCCAAACACATAGCGGCAAGCGGCATTGAGTTACTACTTATTAATTCGAAAGGTCCTACACCTGCTGGGTGGGTGACTGGCGCGCATTTAGATGAAACAACGGAGTGTTTGGTTCAATCAAGCAGTAAAAAGATCATATTTTGTCATCATAATCCGTTACCAATAAATGGCTACCTTGATAAGCACATGCTCGAAAATGGGCCTCAATTATTAAATGTACTGGTAAATAGTGGTAATATTATTGGGGTTTTCCATGGTCACGTTCATAATGAATATGAGCAAAGTTATAGAGAGTTAAGCGTGTTTGCAACACCGGCGAGTTCTACGCAGTTTAAAAAATACAGTGCGCAGTGGCAACAGCAAAACTGCGGCCCAGCTTATAGAATGCTTTATATAGATACAGAAAAAGATAAAATAGGCATGAAAACGGAAGTAGTATGGCTAAACGGGTAATTTATATTCATGGTTTTAATAGCTCACATAAGTCATATAAAGCTGTGCGCTTTGGCGAGCTTATGGCACACTATGACGTTGATTATTGTGTACCGTGCCTAAACCATGAGCCTATACAAGCTATCATTAAGCTTGAGCAATTACTAACACCTAATACAGTATTATTAGGGAGCTCGTTAGGTGGTTTTTTTGCCACATATTTATCGCAGCGTTATCAAATTCCTGCAGTGGTTATTAATCCAGCGGTAGCACCATACAATTTATTACAAGCGTTACTTGGGCCAAACTATAATCCTTACCAAGATTATCATTATGATTTAAATAGCAGTCATATAAATGCCTTAAAAATACTGTCTGTAGATAAGCTAAAATACCCTGAGTTGCTGTATTTATTACAGCAAACCGGCGATGAAGTGCTTAATTTTCAACATGCAGTAAACTATTATTCACAATGCAAACAACGGGTAGAGTTTGGTGGCGATCATAGCTATACAGGTTTTGATAACACCTTTACCAGTATTGTAGATTTTCTTAAAATCACGTAAAACTAGCTAAGCATAGCCTTAGCGCATATAAAGATAAAAACTATGAGTGATCAAAATTATAACGCCGAAGCCATTGAAGTACTTAATGGATTAGATCCGGTAAAAAGACGCCCAGGGATGTACACCGATACCGTACGCCCAAATCATTTAGGCCAAGAGGTTATCGATAACAGTGTCGATGAAGCTATGGCTGGTCATGCCACACGTATCGACGTAATACTCCACGAAGATAACTCACTTGAAGTGAGCGATGACGGTCGTGGTATGCCTATTGATATCCACCCTGAGGAAGGTATTCCTGGGGTTGAGTTAATTTTCACTAAATTACACGCAGGTGGTAAGTTTTCTAATAAAAACTACCAATTTTCGGGTGGTTTACATGGTGTGGGTATTTCTGTAGTGAATGCGCTATCTACGCGCGTAGAAGTAACCGTAAGGCGTGACGCCCAGCAATACAGAATGGCATTTGAAAATGGCGATAAAGTAGAAGACTTGAGTGTAATAGGCACCGTCGGTAAACGCAATACGGGTACTACAGTGCGTTTTTGGGCTGATGTTAGCTACTTTGATTCACCAAACTATTCAATTACCAAGCTTAATCATTTATTAAAAGCCAAAGCGGTTTTATGCCCAGGTCTGCGTATTAAGTTTGTTAATAAGCAAACGAAAGAAACTCAAGAGTGGTTTTACGAAACGGGTTTAAAAGATTACCTAATTGAAGCCGTTAAAGGTTTTGAAACATTACCACAAGACCCGTTTGTAGGTGAGTTTAAAAGCTCTATTGAAGGCGCTGATTGGGCTGTTGTATGGCTACCTGAGGGTGGAGAATCAATAGCTGAAAGTTACGTAAATCTTATTCCTACCGCGCAAGGTGGTACACATGTAAATGGTCTGCGCCAAGGTTTACTTGAAGCAATGCGTGAATTTTGTGAGTTTAGAAACTTACTCCCGCGTGGTGTAAAGTTAACGCCTGACGACATTTGGGAACGTTGTAGTTATGTATTGTCAGTTAAAATGCAAGATCCACAATTTGCAGGGCAAACTAAAGAAAAACTTTCATCACGTTCATGTGCCGCATTTGTATCGGGTGTTGTAAAAGATTCGTTTAGTTTATGGCTAAATGAACATACCGATACCGCAGAATTATTAGCTGAACTATGTATTTCAAACGCACAAAGCCGTTTGCGTGCAGCTAAAAAAGTAGTACGTAAACGAGTTACTGCAGGCCCTGCATTACCAGGTAAACTAACCGATTGTAGTGCTGCCGATAACGATCGTACCGAATTGTTTTTAGTGGAAGGTGACTCTGCTGGTGGTTCTGCTAAACAAGCGCGAGACCGTGAGTTTCAGGCAATTATGCCGCTACGTGGTAAAATTTTGAATACGTGGGAAGTCGAATCAGGCCAAATATTAGCATCACAAGAAGTACACGATATTTCAGTGGCACTGGGAATTGATCCAGAATCAACCGATATGTCGGGACTGCGCTACAATAAAATTTGTATATTGGCCGATGCAGACTCGGATGGACTACACATTGCAACATTATTGTGTGCATTGTTTGTTCGCCATTTTCCAGAGTTAGTAAAAACAGGGCATGTGTATGTTGCAATGCCGCCATTATTTAGAATAGATATTGGTAAAGAAGTTTATTACGCACTAGATGAAGGCGAAAAAACCGCTATTTTAGCGCGTATAGAAGCAGAGAAGAAACGCGGAAAAGTAAACGTGCAACGATTCAAAGGTCTGGGTGAAATGAACCCACTGCAATTGCGCGAAACAACCATGGATCCAAATACACGACGTTTAGTACAGCTTACGCTTGATGAAGAAATAGAAACCATGGAAATGATGGATATGCTGCTTGCTAAAAAACGATCGCCGGATCGTCGTCAATGGTTAGAAGATCATGGTAACAAGGCGCAAGTTTGATCGCCTGTGTTTAATACTGGGAGATATGAATGAATAAACTACTAGGAAGTTTGCTATTACTTGGGCTAACTACTGCTCCTGCAATGGCTAAAAATATACTCGATAAGCTCACCGTAGCACCGGGATTTGAAATAAGTTTATTTGCAAATGATGTAGAAAATGCGCGTCAAATAGCTGTTTCAAAAAAAGGTATTGTGTATGTTGGCTCTCGTAAAGCGGGCAATGTATACGCGCTTATTGATCATAATAGCGATGGCGTAGCAGATAAAAAAATTGTTGTTGCTAAAGGCTTAAACATGCCCTCTGGCATAGCGATTAAAGATGGCGATTTATATGTAGGCGAAGTGCATCGTATTATTCGCTTTAAAAATATTGATACCCAATTAAAAGAGCCAAAGTTTGATGTGGTTTATGGCGCATTACCGAGTGAGCGTCATCATGGTTGGAAATTTTTACGTTTTGCACCAACGGGAGAATTAATCATTCCAGTGGGTGTGCCGTGTAATATTTGTGCTGAAGATGAGCGTTTTGGCCGTATTTTTGCGCTTAATGTAGAAACAAAACAAATAAAAACAATAGCCAAGGGCGTTAGAAACACAGTGGGTTTTGATTTTCATCCAGCGACTCAAGCCCTATGGTTTAGTGATAACGGTCGCGACATGATGGGCGATGATATTCCACCTGATGAATTAAACCGCGCAACGCAAGAAGGTGAGCATTTTGGTTTTCCGTATGTTCATGCCGGTGCGATTATTGACCCTGAGTTTGGTGAAGGTAAAAACATTGCCGATTACACGTCGCCAGCACTTGCGCTTCCTGCGCATGTAGCGCCACTAGGTATTCATTTTTATAACGCTAAGCAATTTCCAGCAAGTTATAAGCACCAATTATTTGTTGCTGAACATGGCTCATGGAACCGTTCTAAAAAGGTAGGTTATAAAGTAGGGCTAGCAACAATTGAAGTAGGTCGCGTAACTAAATATACGCCATTTATTACTGGCTTTATGAAAGACGAAACAACATTTGGACGCCCTGTTGCATTTGCAGAATTAGGTGACGGCAGTCTGTTAGTAAGCGATGATTACGCCAATGTAATCTACCGTGTAAGCTATAAGAAAAACTAGGTAAGCTTTAATGAGTGATACAGATACCTTGCTAATGCAAGGAATTGAGCAACAAACAATGGGGCGTTTTACCGAAGACGCCTATTTAAATTATTCCATGTACGTGATCATGGACCGCGCCTTACCGCATGTAGGTGATGGTTTAAAACCAGTACAGCGTCGTATTATTTATGCGATGAGCGAACTGGGTTTGTCGGCTAATGCCAAGTACAAAAAATCAGCTCGTACTGTGGGTGACGTACTCGGTAAGTACCATCCACACGGCGACAGTGCATGTTACGAAGCGATGGTATTAATGGCGCAGCCGTTTTCTTACCGCTACCCTTTGGTAGATGGACAAGGAAACTGGGGCGCGGCAGATGACCCTAAATCGTTTGCAGCAATGCGTTATACCGAAGCGCGTTTATCTAAGTTTTCAGAAGTACTATTAAAAGAGCTTGGCCAAGGCACCGTCGATTGGACACCAAACTTTGATGGCACAATGGATGAACCAGTAGTACTGCCTTCTCGCTTACCGCATATTTTACTCAACGGTATAACGGGTATTGCCGTAGGTATGGCAACCGATATTCCGCCACATAACGTACGTGAAGTGGCTAGTGCATGTTGTTTATTACTTGATAAACCAAAAACAGAGCTTGAAGAATTACTTGAGCTTGTCCATGCACCAGATTACCCAACAGATGCTGAAATAATTACCCCAAAAGCCGATATTCATAAAATATATAAAACCGGTCGTGGGTCTATCAAAATGCGTGCGGTTTACACCGAAGAGCATGGCGATATCGTTATTACAGCGCTGCCGCATCAATGTTCTGGTGGTAAAGTACTTGAGCAAATTGCAGCGCAAATGAACGCTAAAAAATTACCAATGATTGCTGATTTACGTGACGAGTCAGATCACGAAAATCCAACACGCATTGTAATTATTCCACGCTCAAACCGCATTAAAGCTGAGCCATTGATGGCGCATTTATTTGCAACCACCGATCTTGAAAAAAATTACCGCGTAAACTTAAACATGCTAGGCCTAGATGGTCGCCCGCAAGTTAAAGACTTGCGCTGTATTTTAAGTGAGTGGCTAACATTTAGACGCGAAACAGTGCGCCGTCGTTTGCAGTATCGCTTAGATAAAGTATTAGCGCGTTTGCATATTTTAGAAGGTTTATTAGCCGCCTTTTTAAATATTGATGAAGTGATTGAAATCATCCGCAGTGAAGATAAACCAAAGCCTGTACTAATGGAGCGCTTTGATTTAACTGATACACAAGCAGAAGCTATTTTAGAATTAAAACTTCGTCATTTAGCAAAACTTGAAGAGTTTAAAATTCGCGGTGAGCAAGATGAACTAGCCAAAGAGCGTGATAAATTAGCGCAAATACTTGGCTCAGAACGTCGTATGTCGACACTGCTTAAAAAAGAAATTCAAGAAGCCGCTGAAATGTACGGTGACGATCGTCGCTCGCCAGTGATTGAGCGCTCAGAAGCGAAAGCACTTAACGAAAAAGATTTAATTCCATCAGAGTCAGTTACCGTCGTGCTATCAGATAAAGGCTGGGCACGCGTTGGTAAAGGCCATGATTTAGATGTACAAGGCTTAAATTATCGTTCAGGTGATGGCTTTAGAGCCTCGGCTCGGGGTAAGAGCAATCAACCGGCTGTATTTTTAGATTCAGCAGGGCGGGCATTTGCAACCGATGCGCACAGTCTGCCTTCGGCGCGTAGCCAAGGCGAACCAATGACAGGTCGTTTTAACTTAACACCAGGTGCTAATTTTGAGCACGTGGTAATGAGTGAAGACGAGCAAGTCTTACTTATGGCGTCAGATGCAGGTTACGGCTTTATTACCGACTTTAAAGATTTAGTGAGTAAAAATAAAAATGGTAAAGCGCTGGTAAGTGTTCCTAAAGGTGGCATATTACTTTCTCCTATTAGGGTGAACGATGTTGCTAGCGATTACTGTATGGCTATTTCTAACGAAGGTCGAATGCTTTTATTCCCACTGCGAGACTTACCAAAATTAGGTAAGGGTAAAGGTAATAAAATCATTTCTATACCAGGTGCAAAAGTACAAGCCCGTGAAGAGTTTGTAAAAGTGCTAGCTGTTGTGCCATTAGGAAGCAGTGTTACGCTTCATGCTGGTAAGCGTAAACTAACACTTAAACCAAGTGATTTAGAGCATTATTATGGTGAGCGAGGTCGTCGTGGTAATAAGTTACCACGTGGCTTACAGCGTGTTGACGAAGCCGTTGTTGAGCTAACTCCTCAAGATGATGAGCCAATAGAAGCTATTAACGAAGAGTAATCAATTACTTTTTGTATAATTAGAAACGGTCTGCATTTGCAGGCCGTTTTTGTTTTAAAATAAAGCACTTAAAGTTTTTCAGCGTACACTTGTGCGCTATTGTCTCGTTTGTGTCATAAAATAACGCTATAATAGTTGTAACTGATTTTTGGAGAAGCCGATTTGCTCGCTGTTATACGTATTTTTATTATGCTGCTATTTATACTATTGAGTTGTTTTTTTGGCTTACTATTATCATTAGTAAGGCCATTTCATCCCAATAACGTACACATTATAGCGGGCTGGTTTGGCTCAATGGCTAAAATGATTGGTGTTAAATTAGTTTTAACACGTCATAAAGATGCTGTTGATATTGGTCCTGCCGTTTATGTTGCTAATCATCAAAATAGCTACGATTTATTTACAGTGCCAGCAATGGTGCCCAAAAACTGCGTAAGTTTAGGCAAAAAGAGCTTAAAGTGGATTCCATTTTTTGGTCAGCTTTATTGGCTTTCGGGTAATATTTTAATTGATCGGGCAAATCGTTCAAAAGCAGCAGGTACAATCTCGAAAGCTGCTGAAAAAATAAAGAAAGATGGGTTGTCTGTTTGGGTATTTGCCGAAGGCACACGCAGTTATGGACGTGGATTATTACCTTTTAAAACAGGGGCTTTTCATACTGCTATGAGTGCTGAAGTACCAATAGTCCCGGTGTGTATGAATACAACACATAAAACCATTAAGCTAAATCGTTGGGATAATGGTACAATCTATATTGAAATGTTAGCGCCTATATCACTTGATGAAAGTATTAGCGCGCGCGAGCACGCCCAGAATGTACACAATATTATGGCTGCTAAAATAACTGAATTAGATGCTCAAGTGAGAGATAAATAATGGAAAACTGGCGTGAAATAAGTGAAGACATTGTATCTTCATTACTCGAAGACGGATCTGATCCTGAAATACTTTATGAAGTAGAGCACCACTTTGTGTGTGAAGATTTCCCTAAATTGGAACAAGCAGCCCTTGCTGCGTTCAAATTGGGTTACGATGTTGAAGAGCCTGCAGAGCTTGAGCTTGAAGATGGCAGTAAAATTTGGAGTTTTGACATCGTTGTTGAAGCTGAACTTGATGTAGACGTGATAATGGAAGACGTTGATAAATTAGCGCAATTAGCCGTCGAATGTGAAGTAGAATATGACGGTTGGGGCACTTACTTTCAAGAGTAATTAGCTGCATAACCATAAATAAAAGGCGAGCATTATAGATGCTTGCCTTTTTTAATGTCTTTTGAAAGTGAGTATTATCGAGGTGTATGATACCAATCCGCAATAGTGCTTAATCAATTTGAGGGATTAAATCTGAAGCTAATTGTGTTAAAAATATCTGATATACGACTACATGGTTACAGAAGATAGAGTCATGTAAGAACAATTAGTTATAACAACTAAATAACTAATTTTTTGTTTGTTATCGACATGGTTTTTACCTAAAAAACAGGTCACTTAATTAAGTGAATTGGTATAAATTCAATGCAGTTAGCGCTGAAAATAACTGCTTGAGATAGATTTATTATCCAGAGTTCAAGGTGATTTAGTAAAAGCTCCAGCATTACCCTACTGTCTTACATCTACACAAAATGAGTAGAAGCCGAGCAAAGCTTCTGTGTCCAGAACATACACCTTAACTATAGTCATATAGACAAAAAACAAAGAGTCAATCGGCCTAGGGCGAACTCAAAGGGCTGATAATGTGTGGTATTTATGTTGTGTTATCGCCTATTTAGGGGAAATAATCACACACCATAGGCTCTGCCTAAAAAATACATTGCTGTATATTTAACCTCGAAAGATAAATAAGTTTTAATACCTCACTAAAATAGGTGAAATGTATGAAAGTGATAACTGAATTTTTTATTTTCTTAATAAACTTCATGTACAGGTTAAGGCTTGCTTAAGTGTATTAGTATCTATTTTTTAAAGCATTGACCGTTCGAGCCACATGAATAATTCACTTGCTGCGTTAACCCCCCCATTTGAACCTGTATTTTTTACCTTGTTATTAAACCATTTACCCATTGCTTAATTTATTAATGCAACGGGTACGAAGTTTCATGTTTAGAGCATTCTCTATGTTGCCATTGTTAAGTGACTTTTTATCTTATATTTACTTTAAGTAAGTTTAATTGGTCAACCAATATTGGCGTGGTATTTATAAAAAAGACTAGACCAGTATTTTTGTTTATGCAAATTTTTAAATTGTATTTTATTGGTATACCAATTTTTTGTGTTTTTGATACTTATTCATTATTTTAAAAAATTTAAATTCTATCATTTCTATATTTTAATTAATGTTAGTTATTGTTTTAAATCATTTTTAGTATGTGTTTAATCAAAAATAGAAATGGTATTAATACTTATTACCTATTGAATTAATTATTGCAAATTTATTTCAAGAGATATAACTTGTGTCTCGCCACACTGGCAATATCAATTGGTAATTTATTTTTGTAAGTCCAATTATTGTTTTTTATCTAAAATTAAATTACCAGTTACACAAACACAAGTTGAAACCTGTTTACAGGCGGTGATCTAGGTTCGGTGGAAATGCCACTAAACTAGGCTGTTAGATTATTTTCATGTGCAGGTTCGGAGAAATGAAGATAATGATTAATCAAAAATCCCTATTTATTTTTGCAATAATGACTACAAGCTCAAGTTTTTTGCAAGCAGCAACGATTAATAATGCTGGTTTTGAAGACGGCTGGAGTAATTGGAATGAAGTCGAACCAGCAGCTATTTCGGGAAGTGCTTACAAAGGATCCAAATCCTTAAAAATTCAAGGTAGCCCTGGTCGTGTACATCAAGTTGTTGATATAGAAAGAAACACTCAATACACATTAAGTGCGTACGTACTAGGCAAAGGTGAAATTGGAGTCAATGATCTGAATGGTTTGTTTAAAAGCGAGAAGTTTGATGTTTCTTCGTGGACTAAAGTATCTAAAACCTTTACTTCTGCGAATACGGATTCATTACAAGTTTTTGCTAAACATAATAATAGTTCGAATGATGTACGTTTTGATGATTTTACGCTAAGCAGTGGCGGCTCTGGTGGGGGTGACACTGGTGGGGGTGACACTGGCGGCGGTGATACTGGTGGCGGAAGTAATATTCCAAGCAGTATTACAAGTGGTAGTATTTTTGATTTAGAGGGGGATAATCCTAATCCATTGGTTAACGATAGCACATTAGTATTTGTGCCATTAGAAGCGCAACATATTACGCCTAATGGAAATGGTTGGCGTCATGAGTATAAAGTTAAATCTAATTTACGTGTTGCGATGACTGACACTTACGAAGTATTTGAAGCTAATGTTAAAGTTGAAATGTCCGATGGTGGAAAAACTATTGTTGCCCAACACCATGCAAGTGATACAGGCACTATTATGAAAGTGTATGTGTCTGATTCGTCAGAGTCAGGTTTTGATGATAGTACTGCAAATAATGGTGTTTTTGACGTGTATGTACGTTTGCGTAACACCAGTGGTAATGAAGAAAAGTTTGCACTAGGTACTATAACCAGTGGTGGTTCATTTAATTTAAAAGTTGTGAATAATTACGGTGATGTTGATGTAACCGCACTTGGCAGTACTTTTGGTATTCCGGTCGAAGATGATTCCGAATCTTACTTCAAATTTGGTAACTACCTACAATCGCAAGACCCATATACATTAGATAATTGTGGTGAATCGGGTAATTCAAACTCCTTTAAAGAGTGCTTTAAAGATTTAGGTATTACTAAATCTAAAATCACAATGACAAATGTTAGCTATACTCGAGTAACTAAATAATTAAGTATTATTTATAAAGCCACTTTAATTCAAAGTAGAGTGGCTTTTATACTCGTTGATAGTATATGAATTTAATTTATAACCATTTTTTGTTTTTAAAGTAAATGCCAATACTGCCCGTTAATACGATTAAAAAAACCACAAATAACGTAAATGCATATGGACTCTCTGTGCCAGGTATGCCCCCTACGTTCACACCTAATAAGCCAGTTAAAAACCCCAGAGGTAAGAATAAAGCAGCGACAACCGACATGACGTACATGCGCTGATTTAATTGCTCAGACACTTGGTTTGTGATTGTTTGTTGAATAATTTGTGCCCGCTCTATGGAACTATCTAGCTCTTCTAGATAGCGAATAAGCAAATTTGTCGTTTCATTTAACTTTGCTTTATCGTCATCAAATAACCATGGATAGTGGTTGTTCACCATACTGCTTAATGCTTCTTTTTGCGGCCTTAAGTAGCGCTTTAAGGCGATTGTTTGGCGACGCAGTTGCGATAACCCTTGGTTATCAAAAGGTTTACTTGGTTCGTCTATTTCTTCTTCAAAATCATCTAATGTTTCATCAAGCGAATCAATGACGTTTTGCATTCGTGATGTCAATTTTTGTGCTATTGCGCATACTAATTCTGATATGTTGCATGGGCCGGTATTACTACTAAACGATGTTAAAATATCTTGAATTGATAATAATCGACGTTTACGTGTCGTAATTACAATATCTTCATTAATGAAAAAGCGAATTGATACCATATCTTCAGGGCTTTGCGCCGGGTTTAAATTCACCCCGCGTAAAAATAGCATGTGACCATTTGTGGCTGATGTAATACGTGGGCGAGTCTCATCTGCGGTTAACGACTCTAGCTCGTAATCGGTTAAAAAATCACAATTTTTAAGCCATGTAACGACTTCTGTTTGACTGTAATCCATGTGTACCCAGAGCTTACCCTGTCCAGGTTTCCAATTATGTAGCTCATCAGTGTTTGAAATGGGGCGTGCACCACCTCGTTCGTCAAGAACTAGGGCGTGGAGTAAACCATTAATCATATTAGTTTCTCATAATAGTGTATTTTTAATACTGTTAACTATAGTGTATCTACTTAATCAAAATAGACTTATCTTTATTTTTAATAAGTTAGTTTTTAAATTAATAAAGCATAAATTTGGTGTGAATTAAATTGCTAGCAAACCAAGATAGTTAACTGTGCAGTAGAAAAATATAGTGAAGTTTGCGGTCGATATTTATCAATCAAATTCACTTGTCGACGGGATAAATTTATTTTGTTGGTGTTTTTTTACCTGTAGCGTATAAGTCACTTTTTTATTAAGGGCACATTTATGACGACAAAGATCACTATTGGTTGGCGTGAGTGGTTGAGCTTACCTGAACTGGGTATTGAGCGAATAAAAGCTAAAATTGATACAGGCGCTCGTACATCATGTATTCATGCTATTAACATTGAAGAGTACGAAGTTGATGGAGAAAAATGGGTTAAGTTTACAGCCCAGCCATTGCAAGATGATGAACAAACGAAAATCACTTGTAATGCAAAGGTTAAAAAAATAAAAAACGTAACAAGCTCAAGTGGACAAAAAGAATTACGTTATTTTATAGAAACAACATTGCATGCGGGTAAGCATAGCTGGCCTATAGAGATGACTTTAACCAGTCGAGCAACAATGAAGTTTAGAATGTTATTAGGGCGTACAGCCATGGAAAATCGTGTCATTGTTGACACGGCTTTATCTCATTTATTATAAAAGTATTGAATTTTATGTCTGAAAATCAGCCATAAATAATTAATGCATACAATTTAGTTAAGGTTTTAACTATGAAAATCGGTATTTTATCTCGTAACAAAAAATTATATTCAACACGTCGTTTAATCGAAGCGGCAGAAGCGCGTGGCCATGAAGTTAAAGTAATCGACGCACTACGCTGCTATATGAATATAAATTCAGAGCAACCAGAAATTCACTATCGCGGTGAAAATTTAAAAGAATTTGACGCAATCGTCCCGCGTATTGGTGCATCGGTTACATTTTATGGTTGCTCGGTACTTCGTCAGTTTGAAATGATGGGTGTCTACCCTGTAAACGAATCCGTGGCTATTTCTCGTTCGCGCGACAAATTGCGCTCGCTTCAGTTACTTTCGCGCAAAGGCGTTGGTATGCCAGTAACAGGTTTTGCTAGTAAACCAGATGATGTAAAAGACTTACTGGAAATGGTAGGCGGTGCACCGGTAGTTATTAAATTACTTGAAGGTACACAAGGCATTGGTGTGGTACTTGCTGAGACGCGTAAAGCGGCTGAAAGTGTTATTGAAGCATTTATGGGCTTAAAAGCTAATATTATGGTTCAGGAATATATTAAAGAGGCAGGTGGTGCAGATATTCGTTGTTTCGTATTGGGCGATAAAGTAATTGCAGCAATGAAGCGCCAAGCACAAGAAGGTGAGTTCCGTTCTAATCTTCACCGTGGTGGTAGCGCGACATTAGTACGTATTACTCCTGAGGAGCGTAAAACAGCAGTTGCAGCCGCTAAATCAATGGGCTTAAATGTGGCTGGTGTCGATTTACTTCGCTCATCTCGTGGGCCACTTGTGATGGAAGTAAACTCATCACCTGGTCTTGAGGGTATTGAGATCGCAACAGGTAAAGATATTGCAGGTATGGTGATTGACTTCATCGAAAAGAATGCTTCAAGTAAAGGAACAGCGACACGTGGCAAAGGTTAAAATTAACCGTCCTTTTACCTTATTAGGTGAACAGATTGGCGTAGGCGAGCGTAAAACGCTTGCCTTAGAAGCCGCAAAGCTTTACACCCATTCACCACTTAATATTCCTATAGAAGTGGTAAATGGTGTAATGGAAGGACCCGTGCTAATGGTCTGTGCTGCTATTCATGGTGATGAATTAAATGGCGTAGAAGTTGTACGCCAGTTACTTGCTAAAATAGATCCTAGTCAGTTACGTGGCACGTTAATAGCTGTGCCTATTGTGAATGTGTTTGGCTTTATTCATAAATCGCGTTACTTACCAGATCGACGTGATATGAACCGCAGTTTCCCAGGCTCTGAACGTGGCTCGTTAGCAGGACGTATGGCTTATATGTTTTTTAATCAAGTAGCAGTACATTGTACGCATATCATTGATTTACATACGGGGGCTATTCACCGAACTAATTTGCCACAAATTCGTGCTAATTTAGCAGATGAAGCAACAGCTGAAATGGCTAAAGCATTTGGCACGCCAGCGGTTATAGATGCATCACTGCGTAATGGCTCTCTTCGCAGCGAAGCGGCTAACTTAGGCATACCTGTTATAACCTATGAAGCAGGTGAAGCACTACGATTTGATCCTATTGCAATTGCAGCCGGTGTGCAGGGCGTTGATTATGTTATGCGTCACTTAAAAATGATTCGTGGCAAACGCCCGAAAAAATTACCGGATCCGATTATTGCAGGTTCTACAAGTTGGATACGCGCAGAAGTTGATGGCATTGTTCGTGCTCAAGTATCATTGGGCGAACGTGTAATTAAGGGCCAAATACTTGCTTATATTAGTAGTCCGTTGGGTGACTCTGAACTTGAGCTTTTAGCACCTAAAGGTGGGATTGTTATTGGCCAACAAACGATGCCATTAGTAAATGAGGGCGATGCAGTCTTTCATCTAGCTTACTTTGCGAGTGACAATGGTTTAGTTGAGCAGCAGCTAGAGAGCTTTATAGACGAAATAAATGATTTAGATGACGAACTTAAAACTGCGGAACTAAATAATTAATCGTTAACCTAAGTTCTGTTTAGTTAAGCATTAAAAAGCCGCAGAAGGTAATTACCTTCTGCGGCTTTTTTGTGACTATTATTTTTTAACTATGTTTTTTTAGGGCCAATAATACGCTTTATAACAGGCGTTTTTGTTGGTTTTGGTTCTTTATTTAAAACCATGACAGGGCGCGTCACAAATAAATTGTTAGGATAAATAACACGATGGCCATCAATGTGTTCAAGTACTACATTCATCAAACCCATTTCGACAATGCGACCTTCAACATGATTCGCGCCATCAATAATTCGTACCCAATAACCAACGCGGCAGTCGTTTTGAATAAACATTAATAAGAATGCAGTTAAGTTACTTAATAACGACCATGCGGCAAAAAGTGCAACACCTAGCATGGCAAATAATGAGGAGCCAAGTACAAGTAAGCCACGTAATTCAATGCCCCAAAATACCAGTACTAAGCATATCATTACAAAGGCAAGTATTATTTTAAGCAGTAGTTCTGCGCGCGATTTGTGATGTAAATCTACTTTACCCTTAATGGTTTTTTCGAGAAGCTTTTTAGTCAGCTTTAATAGCAACGGATAAAGTAGTAAGGCGATCAGGGTCACAATCAGTTTATATTGTGTACCAAAAAAATCTAAAATCTCTAACGGTTCCAAAATACATTCTCATATGGGGAGTAAGTAATAATTAAGTAATTAGTTTAACGTTTTAAGATGATGCGAAATAGTTATTTAAAAAGATTTTTTCACATTAACTAACCATTGTACTGAGTCTACATCGTCATAACTATCAAGCGGTGCGGCGATGTCAATGTGGATCATAGTACCTGCGTTAGCTCTGCTTGGGGCTAAGCGTAAACCTATGCCAACATTTTTAAGTACGTGATCGTTCTCGCCATTATCTTTGTCGTTAAACCACGCTCGGCCAACGTCAATAAACCCAGCGCCACCTACTTTAAATAGCTGAAGCAAATCGTACTCCCAATAATAGCGTTTTTCTAAACTAACTAAAAAACTGCGATCGCCGTGTTGATAATCCATAGGGTAGCCTCGTAAACCAGTTTCACCACCCAAAGTAAGTTGTTGGTCGGCAGTTAAGTTTTTAGCATATTGCAAACGCCCTTTTACATACCACGATTGATCAACACTGGTGTTTAAGTAGTATTGAATTTGACTAGTGGCCCTAAAGTTTTCTAATTGTTTGTGTTCTTTATTCCAATATCCTTCAATGTCAGTGTTAAAACGCCATAGAGTATTATCGCCAGAAAAATGTGCTTTTTTAAAATTTAATGAATAAATAGCACGACTATCATCATCACTCAAAGATTCATCAGAGTAACCAACAAGGGCTTTAACATTCCAGCCTAGGTTTAAATCTTCAGTGCGGTACATACTGTCGAAATTGCGTACTTTTATAAAGTTATCTTCAAACCAGTGGCCGCTTATAAATGGGTAACTTAAACTTCTGTCATCGGCAAGTGGTGCAAAGGTGGTGTCTATAGCTTCAAAGGTATGCTGCTCGTCGGTATAACCTAAGGTTAAGCGCTGGGTCCAGTTATTATTAAGCGCTTTAGAGTGCCCTATAAATGCACTGTTTAAATCGCTAGTTTGATCAAATTCGCTAAACTCTTCGCCGCGTTTATATAATGACTCTTCGCGCTGTTCTGAATAGCTTAAAATACCGTAACTAAGAGGGGTGTCAATTGCGTAAAATGGATAGGTTAACTCAAGTAAATGGCGCTTGCCATCGCTGTTATCGGCGTACTCTAGACGGCCGCGGTAGCGAGTAGATAAAATATTAGGATCGTCGTAAACAAATAAGTAACCACTGCGGTCGCTATCGGTAGTGCGTGAAAACGATAGGCGTTTACCCCAACCAAAGAGGTTTGATTCTCTAAAGCCAATGCTTGATTTATTTTCACCACCGCTGCGGCTAAAGTTTATTTCAGGTAGAAGCGTCCATAAATCACGAGTCACTACCTTTACATCAATGTCACCATCGCAGTTCTCAGTTGCACTAATTTGGGCGTCATATAAGTAACTTTCTTTGCGTAGGAGGCGTTCTGATTCAGCTAATTTTTTAGCATCATATTTATCGCCGGTGGCAAACAGTAGGAGGTTATTAATTACATCCGGTTCGGTCTGAATATGTGCGCGGTTGGCAAAGCGAAATAATGCATTATTTTCTTCTTCGAGTTCGGTATTAAATACATTGAGTTGCTTAAGTGAAATAGTGGCAATTTTAGCATTGGGTTTAGCGCTTACAATGGAGATATCGTCGTTGAGTTGGCGGCGTAAGTTTTTATTATTAGAGTGGTCTAACTTTTCAACTTGGCAACGAGTATTATCATGAGTTTGTGCTAATGCACTTTGCATGAATAAGGCTAAAATACTTAAGCTAATACAGTACTGTGTGATCCATTTCTTAGTTACCATTCAAACCCTTTACTGCTACGTAGCAAATTACTACCGTAATATCAGCTTACATCATAGTTACTAAAATGTAAGTTAAAAGTATTGAGTTTGAAAATTAAATATAACGACTTTGAACTAAAACCGTTAACTTAAATAAAAGGTGAGTGCAGCAAGTAGATGATCGGCTTCAGTGCCTTCTCCATTTATCCAAATACTTTGGCTGTAGTGCTCATAGTTTAAATTAAAGGTTTGCTGCTGGTAGCTAAAGCGAACTTGATGACGGTCAGCACCAGCAGAATACTCGTTGAGCGATATATCGTCTGAATGTAAAAATAATGTACTCCACAGCTCAAAGTCTTCATCATGCGGAGGCTCGATGGGCGTAATTACAATACATTTATGAGTATGGTCGTATTCTATTTTTGTCATAATGCTCTTAATTTGTAGCTAAGTAATTACGAATTGCAGTTAAAAAGGCGCCGCCATATTTATTTAATTTAGTGAAACCAACTCCCGACACTTTTAAAAACTCACTGTCATTTGTTGGCATAAGCTGCGCCATTTCAGCCAAGGTTTTATCATTAAATACTACATACGGTGGTACATCGTCGGCATCAGCAAGTTCTTTACGCAGTGCTCTTAAGCGGGCAAAGAGCTTTTTATCATAATTAAATTGCGCTAATTTATCTTGGTACACGTGCTTGGCTTGCAGGCGAGGTTCAGCCAATTGCAAAGCATATTCACTTTTTAAAATTGCACGCGCGGCTTCTGTTAATCTAAGTGACGCACCTTGTGTTATATCTTGGTTTAGTAAACCCTGATGAATAAGTTGACGTAAAATACTAAGCCAAAATTCACTGCTTTTATCTTTACCGATACCGTAAGTACTTAACTCATGATGGTTGTTATCGCGTATGCGGCTCGTGTTTGCACCGCGAAGTAATTCTACAATATAACCTAGGCCAAAACGTTGCTCAGCTCTATACACACACGAAAGCGCTTGCTGTGCGACTAACGTACCATCAAAGCTTTTAGGTGGGTTTAAGCAGATATCACAGTTGCCACAAGGTTCGCGCTGGTATTCACTAAAGTAGTTTAGCAATATTTGACGGCGACACGTTTGTGCTTCAGCAAAGCTAGCCATGGCGTTAAAGCGTTGTTCTTCTACACGGCGACGTTGTTCGTCATCAATGTCTTCAAAAAAGCGCCTTACACGACCAATGTCAGCCGGATCAAAATACATGATGGCTTCTGCGGCAAGGCCATCTCGCCCAGCTCGTCCTGTTTCTTGATAGTACGACTCTATACTTTTTGGAATATCGTAATGCAATACAAAGCGTACGTTAGGTTTATTAATCCCCATCCCAAAAGCAACAGTTGCTACTACAATTTGAATGTCGTCGCGGGCAAACCCAGTTTGCACGAATTGTCGTTGTTCGTTACTCATACCCGCATGGTAAGCGGCAGCGTTTAGCCCTGCATCTGCAAGTTTTTCAGCAATGTCGTCTACGCGTTTGCGGCTGGTGCAATAAATAATACCGCTTTGGCTTTTTTGCTCTTTTAAGTAGCGAAGCAATTGCACCATAGGTTTAAATTTTTCTTCTATGGTGTAGCGAATATTGGGGCGATCGAAGCTACCAGTATGAATATAAGGCTGTTGTAGTTTTAATTGCTCAACGATATCAAACCGGGTCGCTTTATCAGCCGTGGCGGTAAGCGCCATCATAGGAACATGTGCAAAACGTTGCTTTAATTCGTTTAAGCGAAAGTAATGAGGTCTAAAATCGTGACCCCAATGCGACACACAGTGCGCTTCGTCAATGGCAAATAAGCTCACATTTAAATGCGATAAACGCTCTAAAAAGTCGCGTTGTAATACTTTTTCAGGCGCTACATATAAAAGCTTAATTTGCCCCTGATGAAGCTGTTGATACACCAATTGCTGTTCTTCTCGCGCTAAGCTGTTATTAACGTAAGCGGCTTTTACGCCAAGTGCTTGGAGTTGCGTTACCTGATCTTGCATTAGCGATATAAGCGGAGATATAACAATGGTTACGCCTTCAAGCACTAAAGCGGGTATTTGATAACACACAGATTTCCCACCACCTGTGGGTAGCAATACAAGCGAGTCATGCCCATTTATAGCTGCATCAATAACTGCTTTTTGACCGTCGCGAAATTCGCTGTAGCCAAACACTTGTTTGAGGACAGTTTCTGGTTTACGCACAAGCGTACTAGAAGGTGGTGTTAATGTATTCATTGGCGGGTATTTTAGTGGTTTTTTAACGAGATGTCTTTAGCTGAGTTACTTGATGAATTATTTAAGTGGAGTCTCGTAGTTTTACACTATGTATGTTTTACTCATCTTACCAGTTTTGGCATAGAGAATAATAATGAATAAAGAAATGTTAATTGAACAAGTCGGGGCGTTGTTTGTAAATGGCATGCCGTTTAATCAGTTTTTACAAATATCGGTAGAATCACTGAGTCCTGAACAAGCAAAAATTACCTTTCCTTGGCAGGATGTATTTATTGGTAATCCAGCGCAAAAAATATTACACGGAGGTGTTATTTCAGCCGTGCTTGATAATGTGGGAGGAATGCTTGCTGCAGCAAGTGTGATTGATAAATTAACAGACTTAGATATTGGTAGTGTGCAAGCGAGGCTAGCTACGCTTGGAACCATCGATTTACGCACCGATTATTTACGCCCAGGCAAAGGCGAAGTGTTCACCGCGAGTGCAACGCTTATTCGTTCAGGCAACAAAGTGTGTGTATGTCGAATGGAGTTACATAATGAAAAAGCTATTCAAATTGCGTTTGGTACTGGTACGTATTTAGTTGGATAAACAATCCATGGAGAGTAAACTAGCGACCTTTTAGTATCACTAAGTGTTTTTATTATGTCGATTGATACAGAGCAGCGTAAAGGCGCTGTTTTTGCTTGCCTAGCATTTGTGATGTGGGGGTTAGCACCTATATACTTTAAATTTATCCAGCATGTGTCAGCTTTTGAAATATTAATGCATCGCGTTGTTTGGTCTGTCGTTTTTTTAGTACTTGTGGTAAGTATTCTTAAATATTGGCACAAAATAAAGCGTATTATTGTTCAGCCCAAACTAGTGTTAATGCTTGTTATTACTTCAGCGTTACTGGGGTTTAATTGGGGACTTTTCATATGGGCGATAAATAATAACCATATGCTGGATGCAAGCTTGGGGTATTACATAAACCCATTGTTAAATGTATTGCTGGGTATGCTTTTTTTAGGCGAGCGTTTACGTAAGTTTCAGGGCGTTGCCGTTGCACTCGCGTTTTCGGGAGTATTATTGCAACTCGTTAGCTTTGGCTCGTTTCCGGTAGTTGCTTTTTCATTGGCAATATCATTTGCACTTTATGGCTTATTACGTAAAAAACTCCCCGTTGAAGCTCTGCCAGGGATATTGCTTGAGGCACTTATATTATTACCTGTAGCGCTTGTTTATTGGTGGTTAATGGCGCCTTCTGACACATCAAGCCTTCCCGCTAACGATTGGCATACTAATGCGTTACTAATTAGCGCGGGCATTATAACTACATTACCGTTATTGTGTTTTACTGGCGCAGCTAAGCGTTTGCAGTACACTACATTGGGCTTTTTTCAGTACATTGGGCCAAGCTTAATGTTTATGCTCGCAGTGGTGTTTTACGGTGAGGTATTTGATGCAGAAAGATTAGTTACATTTGCATGTATTTGGAGTGCGCTTGCTATATTTAGTTGGGATTCTTACTATCAATCACGCAAACGAAAAAAAGCGGCAGTGGCGACAGCACAAGTGGCTAGTTAACTATTCTAGCTAATAATTTTGTTGCGGCCAGTTTCTTTTGCATCATAAAGTTTTAAGTCGGCCTGTTTTAATAGTTCATCAATTTGATAAACAGGCCCTGACGAAAAACCAATAGAAATTGTGAATCTAATGTTGGCTTTACTAAATTGTTGGCTATTAGCTTCTATAAAGTACCTAAATCCTTCAAGTTTTTTGAGTGCTTCTTGTTTATCGGTATCGGCAAAAAAAACAGCAAACTCTTCACCCCCCAAGCGTGCTACTAAATACTTTTTAAAGTATTTGCTAAAACAAATAGATAAACCTTTTAATACTTCGTCGCCTGCATCGTGGCCATAGGTATCATTAATTGCTTTAAAGTGATCGATATCAAGCATAGCTAATGCGCCATTACCGTTATCAAGTTCAATTTTCTTAAGGGATTTTCTAGCCTCTTCAAAAAAGTAACGACGATTGGGGATTTTTGTGAGGTAGTCTGTATTAGCTTGGTTTTTTATGGTTGCTAAAAGCGTTAACATATCGACATTTTGGCTTAATCGACAATAAAACTCCTCACTATTGAAAGGTTTATGTAGGTAATCATTTGCCCCGTTCTTTAAGAATAAGGTAGATAAATCTGAAGAATCAGCGCCTGAAATGCCAATTATTGCTTTTTCATCGTTATCATATAAACGCCTGATTTCTGTGCATAGTTCATCGCCGTTCATATTAGGCATTTCATTATCAGTGATAATAACGGAGATATCAGGTGATGTTTCAAGCATAACAAGTGCTTGTTTACCATCTTCAGCTTGTAAAGTTTGATATTTATGGCGGGTTAACAAGCTACATATGTACTGTCGTGTGGATAAAGAGTCGTCAACAACGAGTACTTTTACATTTTCGTTTCGAGGTAGTCGTAATAGCTGTTTTTCGAGATACTGATACGCTTGTTTATTTTCTTTGATGATGTAGTCAATTATAGGGTATTTTTCTACTGTATCGCGTGTTTTTTTATCAATATTACCCGTCATTACAATCGTTGGGATTTCAGCGTCGATAGTACAAGGAACTGCTTCGCCATTAGGCGCATCAGGTAAAATAAAGTCAACTACAGCACAAAAGTAGCTATTTTTACTGATAAGTTCTTTTGTTTGAGTTAGAGATTCAGCTATATCTACTTCATAACCCGCTTTAAGCGCGATGTGTTTTTGCACCCGCGCTATTGTTGGCGTATCTTCAACTATTAGTATTCTTCGCGTCACGTCACAACCTTGTTTATATTTTTGCAAAAGTATTTGCTTATACAAGTTGTAACTGCTAAAACGCAAAAAAGCAAATAAGTGAAGAGCTTATAGGTTATCTGCTTCAGAATAATACTCTTGGCTTATAGGAGCTGGCCCTGATATTTTTGAGCGGCCAAATAGGGTATGAAACTTACTCTTACATGTTGTAAGTTTAAGGTATTTAACCCAAGCACGCTCAATCGGATTTGTTGGCTCTAAAGTCCCCATTGCTACGGCTAAAAATTGTTCTTGGTGTTCGTTTTGTGGCTCAATAGTTTTGTTGTGTAAGCCTTTTAAAACAACGCCATGTTGGTCTAATATGCTGGCTTCTAATAAGGTGAAGTTTCCACTACGGCTAAAACCGCGTGGGAAGTTGTGATCATCATAAAACTGACGTTGGCTAACAAATGCTTGACGAAGTAGTGAAATATCATTGCTCATAGCTTTATCCTCATGCCTTAGTAATTAGCTGGAGTATGATGCAAGTTTGGCAATTTATTAAACAAGTTATTTTTATCGTGAGGATAAAAAATTGGATATAGATTTATTAAAAACATTTGTTGAAGTTGTGCGTACACGTCACTTTGGTAAAGCGGCCGAAAACCTTTATATCACCCAATCTGCGGTGAGCTTTAGGATTCGTCAGCTAGAGCAGGGACTTGGGGTTAATTTATTTATACGCCAGCGTAATAATATTCAACTTACAGCGCCGGGTGAGCGTTTGTTGCCACATGCTCAAATGATTATTACGGGTATGCAACGCGCCAAAGTAGATGTTGCGCTTGCCGATAATATGCATAAGCAAATTAGCTTAGCAGGAACGCCTAATATTTGGGATGCTTTTTTACAGTTTGGTATAACAAATATTGTATCGGCGATGCCGGGCGTGTCATTAGTCGCAGAAGTTAAAGCACAACAAGAAAGCACTCGGTTGCTATTAGAGCGAACTCTCGATTTAGCCATTTTATTTGATCCGCCTAAAGTAGATGAATTAGTAGTAGAGCGAATTTGTGAACTGCCTATTATTCCAGTGAGTGGCTATGATACTGCAACTAACGAAAACTTTTTTGATAACCAATATGTATATGTTGATTGGGGAACAACTTTTTCACTTTGGCATGCGCGTCAGTTTACAGGTAAAACGCCGCCTTACTTCAGAACAAGTACTGGTCGTATAGCACTTGATTTAATATTACAGTGCGGCGGGAGTGCGTTTATTCCTCAAGTACTTGTAGAGCATCATTTAAATAAAGGTGATTTATTTCATGTTAAAGATGTAAAAAATACGTCACGAGATGTATTTATTGCCTATCATAGAGATAATGAACAGAAAGAATTAATAGAAACGTTGGTAAATTTGTTATCACAAATGACACCTAGCTTGACGCTGGAGCCTAATTTATAGGTACAAATGAGTTGCTGAGTATCGATGTTATTTTGATTTCATATTTAATGCACTTTTATTAATTTAAAATTACAGAAATATTTCGATTGTAATATTTCTGTAATTTTACAGTGACAAACTGCTGCTGTTTTAAAATTAGTCTTTTGTGATTATCCAAGGAAATAACATGAAATTTGTAAAATCGAGCTTATGTTTAGCGCTATTAAGTGGCTTATCTTTTAATGCTCTTGCTGATGTAGACGTGTACGGCAAAGCGAATGTAACTATTCAATCATCTGATGACGGTGAAGGGTCGTTCACTGAAATTAAAAGTAATAATTCTCGCTTTGGTCTTAAAGGTTCTGAAAAGATAACAGAGGGCTTAGAGGCTGTTTATAAATTTGAGTTTCAAGTTGACGTGTCTGATGCGGACTCAAAGGGTGATAATGATGACAATATTTCTGCGCGTAACCAATATATAGGGTTAAAAGGTGTATTTGGCCAAGTTGTTGTTGGTCGACACGATACTGCACTTAAGTTATCTCAAGGTAAAGTTGATTTATTTAGCGACCTTGAAGGCGATATTAAAAGTATATTTAAAGGCGAAAATCGTTTAGGTGATTCTGTTACTTATTCATCAAATACTTACGAAGATTTTAGAGTACTTGCTACTTTTATTGCAGAAGATGATGAAGATGCAAAAAATGGCTATTCACTAGGACTTACTTATGGCGATTCTTCACTTAAAAAGAGTAAAGTATATGCATCAATTGGTGTTGATAGTGAAGTAAATGGCTACGATGTAGTTCGTGCAACTGTTCAAGGTAAAATTAATGATTTTAAAGTAGGCGCAATGTACCAAACACAAGAAAAAGTAGACGGCAGCGCAGAGGCTGACGGGTACTTATTAAGTGCAGCTTACATAATGGGAAACAATACATTTAAAGTGCAATACCAAACTATGGATTTTGACGACAGCGATGATAAGTCAGCAATCTCAGTAGGTGTTGATCACAAGTTAAATAAAAATATTAAAGTATTTGGTTTTTACTCGGGCTTCGACATGGACAACAACGTTGACCAAGATTACTTAGGCTTAGGTATGGAATACAAGTTTTAACTATTCGCTAAATTAGTTAAAACACTCCCTTTTTAACCGCACTCTTTTGAGTGCGGTTTTTTTTGCTTTAAATTATTTACTTAGCCGCCCATAATAGAGCTTAATTTGGAATGAGGTGCGAGTCCTCGACTGTTCCCGCAACTGTAATTAGCGCAAAGCTTTAAGTCAGATACAAATGGTATAGTACCAATTTTATTAAAAACATGATCTTTTTAGTGAATTAAATAACTTACTAACTTCGTTAAAAATTATTCATATAGAACAACTATATGTCATAATTTCCGCCTTGTTATTAAGCTGTTTATTTGTCGCTATAATAAATCACTAATTTAATGCAATTGGTATGAATTCTTTTAACGAGCGGGTTTACTCATTTTTCTTGTAGTGCATTAGTATTTTTATCGCATTTTTGGTGAGTTTAACCTAGGGTCTGTCGAACTTTGCGGATTAAAATTTGTTCAAACTAGGGGCTATTTAATCGCGGCGCGAGGTTTGTAACCTAGTGGGCTAAGTAAAAACCGAGCAACAAAGAGTAAATAGCCCCTAGGAAGAACCCTTTGGGCAGCGCCTGTTTGGCATTAATGCTACGTTATCGCCCATTTATGGGGAATAACCACACTACATAGGCTCTGCCTTGCCTAAATACCAAACAGACTGTTGCAAATTTAACCTTGAAAGATCAACAGACCCTAGCCTAGGACTGACTATTGCACACTCAAACGCCATTAAATACACCATTACTAAACGTTAAAAACGTATCGTGGGGTATTGGCAATAAAACGATTCTCAAAAAAATAGACCTTAAAATAACTACAGGTAAATTTGTTGGCTTGATTGGTCCCAATGGCGCTGGTAAATCGAGCTTATTGCGTTGTTTATATCGTTTTAGTAAACCCAGTGATGGCGTTGTAGAATTTAACAACACCGATATTTGGCAATTAAAAAGCGATGAGTACGCAAAAAAAGTAGCGGTTGTTTTACAAGAAACTCCGTCGCAATTTAACTTAAGTGTATTTGACGTTATTGCGCTTGGGCTAACGCCTCATAAATCGCTATTTAGCTCAATAACTAACATTGATAAACAGAAAATCACCCAAGCTATCAACACTGTAGGGTTGGCAGATCATAGCGATCAAAGCTTTGAGTCACTTTCGGGGGGGGAAAAGCAACGTGCCTTGATAGCCCGTGCGATAGTCCAGCAACCTCAGCTGTTAATAATGGACGAACCAACTAGCCATTTAGATGTTAAATATCAAATACAAGTAATGGAACTTGCTAAATCGTTGGGTGTAACGGTATTTGCATCGTTTCACGATTTAAACTTAGCTTCTGCAATGTGCGATGAACTAGTGGTTATTAAAAACGGTGAAATTACACATACAGGCGCGCCAAGTGAGGTATTAACCGAAAACATGCTAGGCGACGTTTTTGGTGTCTGCGCCCAAGTAAATAACCACCCGCAATTATCGAAATCGGGAAATAGCATCCCTCATATCACTTACTTTTATGGTTACAAATAATATGAGCGCAGTTAATACTCGCCACTCACTTGCGCTATTTGTAAGTGTTGCAGCTGCTTTATTTAGCTTATTTGCAGCACTTAGTTTTGGTGCAGCAGAGACCTCACTTCAAGACGTACTTAATAGTTTTTTGCTCTCAAATGAGGCGTCTTTTAATACGCGTATTATTTTTGAACTAAGAATGCCACGCACATTACTCGCCTTTTTAGCTGGCTCTGGTTTAGCAATTTCGGGGCTTATTTTACAAACGGTAACGCGTAACCCTTTAGCCGATCCTTACTTGTTTGGTATATCGTCGGGTGCCTCATTTGGCGTGGTATTACTTATGGCGCTAGCAGGCGTTAGCGCAGGTTTTATGTTATCGGCAGCAGCATTGCTGGGTAGCTTACTCGCCATGAGTTTATTAATACTTATTGCAGGTAGGCAGCAAAGTGCACAGGTAGAATCAATGTTATTAGCAGGCGTCGCTCTATCGTTTTTATTTAGTGCATTTACCAGCTTGTTGCTTTATTGGAGCGACCCTCAGGCAGTAGCCGCTATTTTATTTTGGACACTGGGCAGCTTTGCGCGTGCGCAGTGGGCTACGCTTTGGTTGCCTTTGTTGGTAATTACATTGTGTACGTTTGTAATGTTGAGCTTTAGAAGGCAACTCAATGCTATGTTACTGGGCGATGAAAGCGCAATTACATTAGGTGTTAGGGTCCAGCGCTTTAGAATACTCATGCTGGTTTTGAGCTCGTTAATTACCGCTGTGCTGGTGGCTATGTGTGGTGGTATTGGGTTTGTAGGATTAATGATACCGCATATTGTGCGCTTTTTTATATCCCAAGGCACCATCGCTGGCTTACTGGTAACCAGCTTGGTGGGCGGTACATTTATGGTGTGGGTTGATGTACTTTCGCGCTCATTGCTTAAAAACCAAGAGCTGCCCGTAGGCGTTATTACTGCAGCTATTGGCAGCGTATTCTTTTTGAGTTTATTGTTTTTTAGAAAGCGAAAGGTGTAATTCCATGAAAACCTTAATGGTGCAAGGCACTACATCAGATGCTGGTAAAAGCACTTTAGTTGCTGCCCTTTGCAGGGTGTTTGCTAAGCGAGGGGTAAAGGTTGCGCCTTTTAAACCACAAAATATGGCACTTAATAGCGCAGTAACAAAAGATGGCGGCGAAATTGGTCGTGCGCAAGCTTTGCAAGCAATAGCAGCTAAAGTAGAGCCCGAAATAGATTTTAACCCTATATTACTTAAGCCTAATAGCGACACGGGCGCACAAGTGATTATTCACGGAAAAGCCATTAGTAATATGGAAGCTGGCAAATATCACGACTATAAAAAAGTGGCGATGGATGCAGTAATTACCTCACATAACCGCTTAGCTAAACGCTTTGAATTACTCCTTGTTGAAGGAGCGGGTAGCCCTGCTGAAATAAACCTGCGTGAAAACGATATTGCCAATATGGGCTACGCCGAAGAGGTAGATTGCCCAGTAATTATAATTGCTGATATTGATAAAGGCGGCGTATTTGCACATTTGGTAGGTACACTTGCGTTGTTAAGCGAGTCAGAACAAGCGCGCGTAAAAGGCTTTGTTATAAACCGCTTTAGAGGCGATATAGGTTTGCTGCAAGGCGGGCTAGATTGGCTTGAAGAATACACAAACAAACCCGTACTTGGCGTATTACCTTATTTGCATGACCTCGCGCTTGATGCTGAGGACGCTGTCGCAATTGATAATAATGTAACCAACGCCACAATTAATATTGCAGTGCTGCTTGTTCCCCACATTAGTAACCACACCGATTTTGATGCACTGCGTTTGCACCCAAACATTAATATAAATTATGTGCGCCATACGCAAACGATCCCAGACGTTGATCTGATAATTCTCCCAGGCAGTAAAAATGTGCTGGGTGATTTAAGTTTTTTGAAAAATGAAGGCTGGGACACTCAAATTAAGCGCCACTTACGCTATGGTGGCAAAGTACTTGGTATTTGTGGCGGCATGCAAATGCTGGGCAATACAATCAACGATCCCGAGGGTATTGAATCGTCATTAAGGCAAGTAAATGGACTTGCCCTGTGCGATTTTAAAACCACGCTGACAGCACAAAAAGTATTAACTAAAATAACCGCTACACTGCTTTTAAATAACCAATCAACACCCTGTAGTGGTTACGAAATACATGCAGGAATTAGCCAAGGTACAGCGCTTGACAAGCCATTTTTAACCTTTGATGAAAACCACCCAAATGGTTTTACGTTTGATGGCTTTATTAGCGATGATAACGCCATTGCGGGTACGTATTTACATGGCTTATTTGATGAAGCCGATGCGACATCGCAAATTTTAAAATGGGTAAAACCAAGCGCCTCAATTAACCCAATTAGTATTGCCACTCATCGCGAGCAGCAGTTAGAACGATTAGCAACCATGTGCGAAACGCATTTAAATATACAGCAAATTATCTCGATTTATGAAGGGCACAATAATGACTGAACAAAATAACGATAAGCACAAGCAGCGCCAACAAAAAGTAAAAGAACAAGTGGATGCACGTGTTGCGGCAGCGCAAGATGTAAAAGGTATTTTTCAGGTAATCACCGGTAACGGTAAAGGTAAATCAACCTCAGGCTTTGGCGTTGTAGCACGCTGCGTAGGGCATGGAAAAAAAGCAGCCGTTTGCCAATATATTAAAGGTACGTGGGAATGTGGCGAGCGTAATTTATTACAAGGTGCAGGCGTTGAGTTTGTTGTAATGAACACCGGTTTTACTTGGGATACGCAAAATAAAGAAGCCGATACCGCAGCCGCGCAGGCAACATGGCAAGAGTCAAAACGTATGCTTGCTGATAGCAGTATTGATTTAGTATTACTCGATGAGCTTACGTATATGGTGACATACGGCTACGTAGATTTAGATGAAGTAGTAACAGCGCTTAATAACCGCCCGCCAATGCAGTCAGTTATTATTACAGGGCGTGCAGCACACCGCACTTTAACCGACCTTGCCGATACAGTAAGTGAAGTGCGTAATGTAAAACATGCATTCGACTCAGGTATAAAAGCGCTAGAAGGGTTTGATTACTAATGCTTAAAGTGTTTTTTATTGGGCTACTGCTTTTTAGTGTATCGGGCAGTGCACTTGCAGAGCAGACCAAGGATTCTAAAAAGCTGCGCATAATTGCGCTTGCACCGCACATTGTCGAAAACCTATTTGCCATAGGGGCGGGCGATAATATTGTGGGCACGGTTGATTACGCCGACTACCCAGGTGAAGCCCAAAGTATTGAGCGCATAGGGGGTTATTACGGCATCTCGCTTGAAAAAGTATTGGCGCTTAAACCCGACTTAGTTATTGCGTGGAAAAGCGGAAATCAAAGCGAAGATTTAGCCCAAATAGAGCGTTTAGGTATAAAAGTATATTTGAGTAATCCCACCACAATCGCTGGTGTAGCCGACGAGTTACTTACTTTTGGTGAATTTACAGGGAATATTGAGCAAAGCCAGCAAGCGGCAAATGCATTTACGCAAAAACTAAACGGTATAGTTAAAAGCCAGCAAGATAAAAAAAATATAACCGGATTTTATCAGTTATGGGCTGAGCCCATGATGACAGTAAGTAAAAATACATGGATAAGCCAACTGATTGAAACATGCCATGTAAGTAATGTATTTGCACAAAGCACCACAGATTACCCGCAAATTAGTATCGAAAATGTTATTGTTACTAAGCCGCAAGTTATTATTATCCCTGATGAAAAATCAAAAACGCCACAGCCGGTTGTTAATTGGCAAAAGTGGCCAGAAGTACCCGCTGTTAAAAATGATCAATTTATTAGCGTAAATGCCGATTTATTACATCGTTTTACTGTGCGCATGCTAGATGGACTTGCGGATATGTGTGATAAAATAGACGTATCACGTAAACAGATTAAGAGTACACAATGAGCAATTGGGCTACATTTTTAGAAAGTGAATTACAGCAACCTTACATGCAGCAAACGTTAGAGTATGTGGCTAATCGCCGCAATGAAGGTATTGCTGTTTACCCGCCTGAAGCTCAAGTTTTTAGTGCTTTTGATGCCACCGCACTTAATGACATACGCGTTGTAATTTTAGGACAAGACCCATACCACGGAGAAGGGCAAGCGCATGGCTTGTGTTTTTCGGTATTGCCTGATGTAAAAAAGCTGCCGCCGTCGCTTAAAAATATGTACAAAGAGTTAGCTACCGATATCAGCGATTTTATTATTCCTGAGCATGGTTACCTGCAAAGCTGGGCAGATCAGGGCGTGTTTTTACTCAATACAGTATTGACCGTTGAACAAGGGCAAGCGCATTCACATAAGCATTTAGGATGGGAGCAATTTACCGATAATGTAATAGCGCATATTAATAAGCACTGCGAAGGTGTGGTATTTATTTTATGGGGTGCACATGCACAAAAAAAAGGGAAAGGCATAGATAGTGCACGCCATCATGTTTTAAAAGGGCCACACCCATCGCCGCTTTCGGCGCATAGAGGCTTTTTTGGCTGTCAGCATTTCTCAAAAACGAATGAGCTATTGCGAGCCCAAAAAGATAAGCCAATTAACTGGCAAATCTAATTTATTCCAAAGAACTCAAATTGTTTAAACCATTAAAAAAGGCTTCCAGATTCTGGAAGCCTTTTTGTTTAGTTGGGGCGTATTGAATTAAAAATCGAGCTCATCAATTGCAATACTGTCTGTAAAATAATCTAGTTCTTGTAGTTCTTTGCGTAGGCGCTGTTTGTCTTTTATTGCTTCTATTTCACGCCACTTCCTTTTTTTATTCTTTTGAGAGGTTTTTCTAGTTGTATCAGGACCTTCTAATATCTCTAATATATCGTTTAGGCTATCCATGAATTTCTCCTATTGATTTATGACCTCAAGAATACCTATACCACAGGCCTAGCTAAAATAGAACAAAAAAGTGACAGTTATGTTACGTAAGTGTGATTAATTGATGAAGGTTTATACGAGGATTATATGAAGTCGATATGAAGATTATATAGAGGGGTAGCGTATTTTAGGCATAAAAAAACGCCGCTATTGCGACGTTTTTAAAACACGATTATAGCAAATTACATTGCTTTAAAGCGCGCCTCTAGTTGTTCTTGTGCATCAGCAAAAGAGCGAATACCTTCAGCTAGTTTTTCAGTAGCCATAGCATCTTGGTTATGTAACCAACGGAACTGTGCTTCTGTTAATGGCTCTGGTTTTGGCTCTTGTGGAACATCGCTTTCAAGCAAATATTCTTGTGCGCCTTCAAGGTTGCCTAAATCTTCTAAAAGATTAGGGCTAATAGTTAGCTTGTCACAACCTGTAAGTGCAATAATTTCGCCTGTGTTACGGAAACTTGCACCCATCACAACTGTTTTGTAGTCATGGCGTTTGTAAAATTCAAAAATGCTGCGTACAGACTGAACACCTGGATCTTGTAGCGGATCGGTTGGTTTTTCCATACCGTTAGCAACGTGCCAATCTAAAATACGGCCAACAAATGGCGAAATTAGAAATACGTTTGCATCGGCACACGCGCGGGCTTGGGCATCGCTAAATAATAAAGTAAGGTTACATTTAGTCCCTTCTTTTTCTAGCTGCTCAGCGGCTTTAATACCTTCCCACGTAGACGCTACTTTAATTAAAATTTTGTCTTTGCTTACACCTTCTTTTTCGTAAAGGCTAAGTAGGGTATGTGCTTTATCAATCGTAGCTTGCGTATTAAACGAAAGGCGTGCATCTACTTCAGTAGAAATATAACCAGGTACAATAGCGCTAATTTCTTTACCTAGTAATACGGCAAAGTAATCGCATGCTAGTTCAAGTTGTTTAGCAGGCTCTTGCTCGGTTTCTTTTGCGTAGCTCCAAGCTTTATCTAGGTAAGGCTTATATGCTTCAATCTCGCTCGCTTTTAATAAAAGCGACGGGTTTGTAGTTGCATCTTCTGGTTGATGCTTTTTAATAGCTTCAATATCACCAGTGTCGGCTACGATAGATGAATGTTGTTTTAGCCTTTGTAGAGCTGAAGTCATTTGCTTTCCTCATTCCAAGCAAGTTAAAAGAAAAATCTAATCACTCTTAATATATACAATCCATACTGCAACAGTGTGACAATGCTTGATAGGTCTTATGTCCTGATCAATAAAAAAACGGTAATGCATGGGTTATTAAGAGAGGATTTATTTAAACAAAACGTGCTTTTCGTTTCATTTAATGTTGAAATTGACACTAAATAAATTACAAGTCAATAGCTAACTATGATCACTGTTATTTCACCTGCAAAAAATCTTGATTACGAAACGCCACCCGCAACAGACAAGTTCACTCAGCCTGAATTACTAGAGCACAGCGAAGAGCTCATGAAAGTATGCCGTGAACTAACACCAGCGCAAATTGGCAGTTTAATGAAAATTAGCGATAAGCTATCTGGGCTTAACGCTGCACGCTTTAGCGAGTGGGCGCAGCCGTTCACACAAAGTAATGCTAAACAAGCCGCACTTGCCTTTAATGGCGATGTATACGGCGGTTTAGATGCAAGCACGCTTAAAGCTAGCGAGCTTGATTACGCACAAAACCATTTACGTATACTTTCTGGCTTATACGGCTTATTAAAACCACTTGATTTAATGCAAGCTTACCGTCTTGAAATGGGCACCAAGCTTGAAAACTCGCGTGGCAAAAACTTATACGAGTTTTGGGGCAGCGTAATAGCGAACAAACTAAACGAAGTATTAAAAGCACAAGACGCGCAATACTTAGTTAACCTTGCTTCAAACGAATACTTTAAAGCGGTAGATAAAAAAGCATTAAATGCACAAATTATTACCCCACACTTTAAAGACTGTAAAAACGGTCAATACAAGGTAATTAGCTTTTACGCTAAAAAAGCACGCGGTATGATGGCGCGCTACATTATCGAAAATAAAGTAACGCAATTAAGCCAACTTAAAGAGTTTACTGTGGCGGGTTATTACTTTAGCCCTGAGGCAACAGTTAAAGAGCTTGAGCCTGTATTTATGCGCGACGAACAAAATTAAACTGAGCGTAAACTTAATTAAATAGTTAAAAAGCCATGCACCGCATGGCTTTTTTGATGTTGGCGTTATATTTGCAACCTCATCTAATATTAATGAGAACACTAACTAAATAGGTGCAAATAAAATGATCAGCATTCCGTCAGTTGGCGAAGCCGAAAAACTAATAGAAGAAAAGCTCGGAGGGTGGTTTGATGTTGTAATAAGCCATATCCCTAATTTTATAGTGGCAATTGTAATTGCCATAGTATTTTCAATATTGGCGCGCTTTGCTGGCAAGCTGATGAAAAACGTGTTGCGCCGCTCTCTCGACTCAACGCAAATTGCCGATTTAATGGCGTCAATATTCAAAGTTATTGTGTTGTGCATAGGTTTATTTATAGCGCTCGATTTTGTTGGCCTAAAAGGCACCGTCACTTCGCTACTTGCTGGTGCGGGTATTGTGGGTTTGGCCATTGGTTTTGCGTTTCAAGACATGACCGAAAACCTAATTGCTGGTATAGCAATGGGTGTACGCAAGCCATTTAAAACAGGTGATGTAATAGAAACCGATGATGTGTTTGGTTCGGTGCATTCTATAAACCTACGTAACACGCTAATAGAGAGCTTTTACGGGCAACTAATACTTGTACCAAACAAAGTCTTATTTAGAAATGTACTAAAAAATTACACCACGCTAGGTATAAGACGTATAGAAGTACCCGTAGGTATTTCGTATGGCGACGACATAGAAAAAGCAAAAGACGTTATAGTCGATAAAATTAACGAATTTGACTTTGTAATACGTAAAGACGAAACCGCTGTATATGCTGAAGGTTTTGGCGACAGCAGCATTAACTTACTGGTGTGGTTTTGGATTAAATACCCAGGCGAGCCTGACTTTATGACGGTACGCCACAAAGGGGTTGTTGCCGTTAAGCAGGCACTCGACGAAGCTGATATTAGTATTCCTTTCCCAATTCGTACGCTCGACTTTGGCATTAAGGGCGGTGAGAAACTCGATGCCATGATAAGCGATAAAATAAGCCCGCAGTCATCAACTAAAAATAGTAGCGACGGTGCTGACTCTAGCCAAAGTGAGTAATTTAGTTAAAACACATTAGCCAAAAGCATTGGGAAATAGTTACTTACCAACAGCGCATTTTTACAGAGTAAAATTGCGCTTTTTAGTACATGCTTTTAATAATTATTAAGCCTGAACAGGGTAAGCCAAATTTAATCGGTTTTTGTTTATTATGATAACCGTGTTATTTGCCATAACTGATAATGTGATTACAATATGACCATTATTAATTTAAATAGTTTATCAATGCGTAAAGTAGCATTACTACAGTTCATAACCCTTACTTTATTAAGCTTCATGCTTGGGTGTACATCAATAAGTAATAAGCAGAGTACGAGTGAAAAACATAATTTTAAGTATGGTTTGAGCTATAAATTAAATGTAGATGACAATACTGCTGAAATACTTTTTCTTAATAAGAACGATACCCCTATAAACGCACTTACCCTACCAAATAAAACGGTATACATTGCAAAAGAGCAGTTACGAGAATTTTGCAGATCGGATGGTATTTTATGCGCTAGGGAAAAGTCTGAAAGTAACTTTGTTAGTTGGTCTCCCGATGGTGAGTTTTTAGCCGTTTTTGCAGGTGACACCCAAGGTTTTTGGTTTTTACCAACAATTGAAATAACCAAGTCTGCATTTAATGAAAGTCATATACTCAAGGTTGGACTTCATCAAACAACTAACCAGTTTAATATCGGTTTGTTTCATCAAACCGGTGGATGGTTGAATAACGAACAATATATTTTTTCAGCTGGTTTGAGTGGCAATAATTTTATTTATAAGTTCAACACAAAAACAAAGGAGCTTAAGGGTTTTCCTTTTGAGCTAAATGAAGATTCTACAGTGAGCAATTTCGAAGAAGTATTTGTTGATAGTTATTCTTCGCAAAAAAGTAGTTTTAAAATAAGTGATGTGACTAAACAATTAAAAATATTAAAATAAAAAAGCGCAGCTTGTGTTGGAGTAACAAGCCGCGCTTACGAATTAGTTATATAAATAGGTTTATGTGGTACGTATTAAATAACGCTAATTTTATTACGAATGATTTTAACCCCATCCATATTTTCTAAAAACTTTTGAGCTAATGCGCGCTGAAAACCAGTTTGTGCTTCACCGTATAAATCTACTTCACCATTTTTTACCTGCACACGAATATCACTTAACGCTAAGTTAGGATTAGTTCGTAGGGTGTTGGTGATAGTTTGTTGTAGGTTAGGTTGAGTGGCTACACTGCTTACTACTGCCATGTTGGTTGCTGCACTTACCTTTGTAGCGCAAACTAATAAAAATAAACAACAAAATGATACTAAAGCGATAGTTAACTTGAAGCGGTTCATAACTTAATCCTTACATTACGGTGAATCGTGCAGCCACAAAATGGAAATTCCATCGGCTAGGTTATCTTTGTAGTTACAATTTCGGTGCCAATATTAACGCTATGAAATATAAGATAATTTTATTAAGTGGGAATTAAGGTGGGCAAAAATTACATTTAAATGGGTATGAGTTACATGCTTGGGTTACATATGTAACGGGTACAAACACCAGAGCCTGTAAGGCTTGCATTAAAAAGCCGGCAAAAGCCGGCTTAGTATAAAAATGTTTTAGGTTACTTCTTCTTTTTAACCTTGGCCTTTTTCTTGGCTTTCATTTTTACTGGATCTTTACGCTTTTTAGCCGGTGGCTTAGCTTCTTTATGCTGTGGCTCAACACCTCTAATTACACGGCGTTTTAACTTTTGCTCAACGTAGCGCTCTACTTTATATAAAATGCCAATGTCATGTGCTTCAACTAACGATATTGCTATGCCTTTTTTACCAGCACGGCCAGTACGACCAATACGGTGTACATATACGTCGGCAGTGCGCGGCATATCAAAGTTAATAACGTGACTGATGTCAGATACGTCAATACCACGTGCAGCTACGTCGGTAGCAACTAATATGCTTGTTTTACCACTGTGGAAGTTTTCCATGGCTTTCATACGTTTGTCTTGTGGCATTTCGCCGCGTAACCACGCTGCTTTTACATCATTAGTTGTAAGTTCACCAATCAATGTTTCTAAGCGTTCGCGAGTTTTAACAAACACAATTGCTTTAGTCACGTCAGGATTTTTTAGCGTGTTAACTAACAATTCAAGCTTATGATGGTAATCGTCGGCTAAATGTACCCACTGATGAATTTTTGCTTTTTCTTTACGTGACGATTCGGCTTCTAATAGAGCTGGGTCGTTTAATGTTTTTTCAGCAAACCTTTCTACGCTGTCACCTTCAAGTGTTGCTGAGAATAAAAAACATTGGCGACGATTTTTAGCTTCGTCACAAATACGGCTCATTTCTTTTTTGAAACCCATATCTAACATGCGATCTGCTTCATCAATAATAAGCATTTCTACATGTTCAGCATGAAAGTTTTCGGTTTCTAGGTATTCCATTAATCGACCTGGTGTGGCGATTAAAATATCGTTATTTTTTTCGAAAATTTCTTTATGCGTGCCGTAGTTAATACCGCCTGTTACTACACCAATTTTTAGGTGTGTGCGTTTAGCTAGCAGTTCACATTGTTCATGAATTTGATAAGCCAACTCACGAGTCGGGGTCATAACGAGGACGCGCGCAAAACCAGGGTCACGACGTGGGAAATCCAGTAAGTACTGAATAGCCGGAATTAAAAATGCCGCTGTTTTACCTGTACCAGTAGGCGCAGATGCTAAAATATCGCGCCCCTGTAGTGCTTCAGGAATAGCTTGTTGTTGAATGCTGGTTGGCGTCTCGTAGCCCATTTTATTAATGGCATCGAGTAGCTTGTTATCAAGATCAAATTCAGAAAATTGCATAGAGTGTCTAAAATAAGGGACAATTACCCTGATTATACGCGCTATGCTGCGCTTGGTGAATGAAAAGGTGAAAAAATGTCTGGTTTTGTATTTAAACAATTTAAAGTTGAACACGACCACTGTGCAATGAAAGTTTCTACCGATGGCATTTTGCTTGGTGCATGGGCTAATTTAAGCGGTGCAAGGTCGCTACTTGATATAGGCACAGGTACCGGCTTATTAGCGTTAATGTGTAAGCAACGTGGTCATGAGCTTGATATAACTGCGGTAGAAATTGACGAAAGCGCCCATAACCAAGCATTAAAAAATATAGCTAATAGCCCGTGGCCAACAATAAGTATTAAGCACCAAACTATTCAAAGCTTTAGTAGTGAAATTAAATTTGACGTGGTTATCTCTAATCCGCCGTATTTTAATCACAGTTTAAAAGGCGAGAATGCTGCGCGTAATACCGCGCGCCATACCGACGGCTTAAGTTTTGAAGAGTTAATAAATGCGTTTAAACGTTTAAGCCATAGTCGCTCTCGCTTTAACTTAATACTCCCAAGCGTTGAAGGCGCATTATTTATTGAGCTTGCTACTCAAAATGGGCTTTATTTAAACACTCACTGCCAAGTAAAAGCCACGCCCAATAAAGATATTAGCCGCAGTTTAATGACATTTAGCTACGTAAAAAGCGATTTAGAATCATCAACCCTGTGTATTAGAAACTTAGATAATACCTACACTGCTGATTATATAGCTTTGTGCAAAACATTTTATTTAAAAATGTAAGTTACTTAGTAATGAAGGTTATTTAGTAATAAAGGATAGTTTACCCGTTATGCATACGTATTCAGTTTTTATTTCATCGACTATAAGCCTAGTGTTAACCACTTGTAAATAACATCGAGTAGTTGTTTTGCTCGCTCAACAATTGGATCACACACTATGAAACTCAATAAAATAATCACCACCGCAGGTTTAAGTCTAGGGTTGCTCTTACCTAGTATTGCCACAGCTACGCCCACCACATTTGTGCATTTGTTTGAATGGAATTGGCAAGATGTAGCGCAAGAATGTGAACAGTATTTAGGACCAAAAGGCTATGCTGCAGTGCAGGTATCGCCACCTAATGAACACATTACAGGAGGCCAATGGTGGACACGCTATCAGCCTGTAAGTTATGAACTGCAAAGTCGTGGCGGTAACCGTGCACAGTTTATTGATATGGTAAATCGCTGTAGTGCAGCTGGGGTTGATATTTATGTTGATACGCTTATTAACCATATGGCAGCAGGAAGTGGCACAGGCACAGCGGGTAATAGTTTTGGTAATAAAAGCTTTCCTATTTATAGCCCACAAGATTTTCATGAAAGTTGTACCATTAATAGCTCTGATTATGGCAACGATCGCTACCGAGTACAAAATTGTGAACTCGTTGGACTTGCCGATTTAGATACCGCTTCAAACTATGTGCAAAATACCATTGCAGCATATATTAACGACTTACAAGCTATTGGCGTAAAAGGCTTTCGGTTTGATGCTTCTAAACATGTTGCCGCAAGCGATATCCAAAGTTTAATGGCCAAAGTAAATGGCTCGCCAGTGGTTTTTCAAGAAGTGATTGATCAAGGTGGAGAGGCTGTTGGCGCCTCTGAATATTTAAGCACTGGTTTAGTAACTGAATTTAAATATAGCACTGAGCTTGGTAATACTTTTAGAAACGGCTCGCTTGCATGGCTAAGTAATTTTGGCGAAGGGTGGGGCTTTATGCCTAGCTCTTCTGCGGTGGTTTTTGTAGATAATCACGATAATCAACGTGGTCATGGCGGCGCTGGTAATGTAATTACCTTTGAGGATGGCCGCTTATATGACTTAGCTAATGTATTTATGTTGGCTTATCCGTACGGTTATCCAAAAGTAATGTCGAGTTATGATTTTCATGGTGATACAGATGCTGGTGGGCCAAACGTACCGGTACATAATAATGGTAACTTAGAGTGTTTTGCTAGTAATTGGAAGTGTGAGCATCGCTGGTCATATATTTCAGGCGGGGTCGATTTTAGAAATAACACCGCCGACAATTGGGCAGTAACAAATTGGTGGGATAACACGAATAATCAAATATCATTTGGTCGAGGTAGCTCGGGTCATATGGCTATTAACAAAGAAGACTCAACACTCATTGCAACGGTGCAAACAGACATGGCGCCTGGGCAATACTGTAATGTGCTAAAAGGCGAGTTGTCGGCTGATGCTAAAAGTTGTAGTGGCGAGGTTATAACGGTTAATTCCGACGGTACTATTAATCTCAATATTGGTGCTTGGGATGCAATGGCAATTCATAAAAATGCCAAGTTAAATACAAGCTCTGTGCCAAATACAGGGAGTGACTGGCAACGCACGGTTATTTTTATTAATGCACAAACGCAAAGTGGACAAGATATGTTTTTGCGCGGTGGTGTAGATCACGCTTATGCAAACGCAAATCTGGGTCGAAATTGCCAAACAAGTAATTTTGAGTGTGCAATGCCTATTCGTCATAATAATTTAAAAAACGTGACAACAAGCCCTTGGAAAGCAAATGATAACTACCTTGATTGGTATGGCATAGAAAATGGGCAAAGTAGCGAAGCAGAAGGTTCTGCGACCGACTGGACAGCGAATGTTTGGCCAGCAGGTTGGGGCGCTGAAAAAACGGTAAACACAGATGGTTTTGGTGTGACATCTTTAAATATATGGGGCGAACACTATTGGATGCTTGATGTAGATATGGATTGCAGTAAAGCGGTTAATGGATGGTTTGAACTAAAAGCATTCATTAAAAACGGCCAAGGATGGGAGACTGCTATTGCTCAAAACAATACACCTTATACAAGCACTAATCATATGGCGCAATGCGGAAAAATTAATAAATTTGAGTTTAATAACTCAAGTGTAGCCATTCGTAGTTTTTAAAAAATAAATAAAAAGCCTATATTTGAACCTAAGCCTAAGCTAATGATTATTAGTTTAGGTTTTTTAGGTACTGTTCTTTCATAGTGTGTTTATAAATCACCTGTTATGATTCACTCATTAGTTACATTGAATTAAGACAACACAATGAAAAAATTAAATAAAATAATACTACTAAGTACATTCTCTGCGGTTGTTTTGGCAAGCCAAAGTGCACTGGCAGCCATGACCCCAGTTGGGCTTTGGAAAACGATTGACGAGGATACAAACCAAGCTAAGTCGTATGTACGTATTACCCAAACCAACGGTACTTTAAGCGGTAAAGTTGAAACTATTCTAGACCCTACAAAACAAAATGATACATGCAATAAATGTGATGATGAGCTAAAAGATCAGCCTATTTTAGGAATGACTATTATTACTGATGTAAAAGCTGAGGATGATGACGTTTGGGGAGATGGCGAAATACTTGACCCAACAAATGGTAAAACCTACACCTTACAGCTCACAGTGCAAGATGAAGGTCAGAAACTTGAAGTTCGTGGTTACATTGGCTTTTTTTTCCGTAACCAATATTGGCTAAGGGTTGAGTAATTACTTTGTAGCGTAGCAATAATGGCTACGCAATTTTAGTTAAAGCGTTTCGCCGTATTCAGTCATTACTTGTTCAACCCAAGTCGCAATACGGTCATCACTCAGCTCGTATTGGCTGTCTTCGTCCAGTGCGAGCCCTACAAATTGTTTGCCATCGGGAGTTAGCGCTTTTGAAGCTTCAAACTCGTAACTACTGTCGTTGGACCAAAAACCAAGTTGGGTAAATGTTTGCGTATTTATTTCGTCGTGCAGCATCCCTAGCGCATCTTGAAACCACTGCCCGTAACCTTGCTGATCGCCCATGCCAAATAAAGCAATGGTTTTACCGCTTAGGTTTACGTCGGCTATGTCGTCCCATTTTGACTCCCAGTCTTCTTGTATTTCACCAAAATCCCATGTTGAAATACCAAAGATGATAAAGTCGTACTGCTGCGCATTTTTTAGTGGCTCGTCTTTAATATTGTGCAGGGTAACTATATCGGCACCAATAATGTCGCGAATCTTTTCTGCTGCCATTTCGGTGTAGCACGTAGTAGAACCAAAAAATAAACCAATTTGCATCGTATTTATCACTGTGTAATTGCCTGATATGATAGGCTCAAGTTTACCGTAAGGTATTTTTAATTGATACCTTAGCAAAGCATGAGAGCATAATGTGACAACGCTATCTGACGATTCTTTTGAAAATGACAGCAGTATGAGCAGTAATAGCGACTACCTAGAAACCTTTTTAGATAGCCTGTACTTAGAGCAAGGCGTAAGCGAAAACACATTAAGTGCTTATCGCAGCGATTTAGATAAGTTTTGCCTATTTTTAAAGGGCGAAAACTTAATGACGGTAACCGGGCTTGATATAGAGGGTTACTTAGCTCACAGAGTTGATTTAGGATTAAAACCACGTAGTACGGCACGCAGTATTAGTGCGCTAAAGCGTTTTTATCAGTACTTTGTACGCGAAAAAATAATTAGTGATTCGCCCATGCTAAATATTGCTCAACCAAAAGCAGGGCAGTCGTTACCTAAAACACTCTCAGAAGCTGAAGTTGAGGCATTGTTAAATGCGCCCAATACAGAAGAAGCGATGGGACTGCGCGATAAAGCGATGCTTGAACTACTTTATGCAACGGGTTTGCGTGTAAGTGAGCTTGTTGGGTTGCGTATGGAGCAAATTAATTTGCGTCAAGCTGTGGTGTTTGTAAAAGGTAAAGGTAATAAAGAGCGCTTAGTGCCACTTGGCGAGGAAGCCATGTACTGGCTTGAGCAATTTTTAAAGGTCGGGCGTGCGCAAATGATAAAACACGCCACCGATTTTGTGTTTCCGTCTAAGCGCGGTGTTGGCATGACGCGACAAACCTTTTGGCATAGAATTAAACACTATGCTATTTTGGCAGCAGTTGAGTCTCCAATATCGCCCCATACAATGCGCCATGCTTTTGCTACGCATTTATTAAACCATGGGGCAGATTTACGTGTGGTACAAATGATGTTGGGCCACAGTGATTTATCAACCACACAAATTTATACCCATGTTGCTAATGAACGTTTAAAATCGGTGCATGCGCAGCATCACCCGCGTGCTTAATTTGAAATTAAATAGCACTAAGCCGGTCAATTTATAAGTACTTTTGGAATAGAGAAAATTATGAAAAAATTAATGTTAGCAGGTGCCATGTTGTGCACAAGTATTAGTGTATTTGCAAATAGCGTTGCTGTAGCTCCTGATGCTAATGATCCTATAGTTACTAAATTTGCGACTTTAGGCGTAACGGTTAAGCAAATTAACCCAAGTCCAGTTGCAGGGTTAAAAGAGCTCATTACCAACAAAGGCGTGCTTTACGCAAGTCCAGATGGTCAATTTTTAATGCAAGGTACGTTAATCGATTTGAATAATCGTAATAACCTAACTGAGCAAGCATTAAACGGCGTGCGCGTTGAAGGCATTAAAGAATACGAAGATTCGATGATTGTGTATAAAGCACCAAACGAAAAGCACAGCATTACCGTATTTACTGATATTAGCTGTGGCTACTGTCGTAAGTTGCACCGTGAGCTAGATGATTTACTCGATGAAGGTATTACCGTTAAGTATCTTGCATTTCCGCGTGGTGGGCTACAAGGTTCTGGTTATGCTGATTTAATGAATGTGTGGTGTGCTAAAGATCAGCAAGAAGCACTGACTGAGGCTAAATCGGGCGCAGACACTAAAGTAATTGCAGGGTGTAATGCACCCGTTGCTGAGCATTACCAGCTAGGTCAAAGCTTTGGTATTAGCGGCACGCCGGCTATTGTTTTAGAAGATGGTACGATGATCCCAGGTTACCAGCCTGCAGCAGCATTAAAAGCAGCATTAGATGCTAACAAAGCGTCGTAATACGTTTTATAGTTAATAAAAAGGCCTTAATGGCCTTTTTTTGTCTTTTTAGTACGACTCAATAAGTTAAAACTCTGCATGAAAAAACTAATCATTGCGCGTGAAAACGTTGACGACTCGCATTTACCGAGTAATTTACACCCTGTAATTAAACAAATTTATGCTAACCGCAATGTATTCAATGCCGAAGAGCTAAATAACAGCGTAGCTACGCTTCACGACTTTAAATTGTTCAAAGACATCGACAAAGCCAGCGATTTATTAATTGAAGCATTAAAAGCGCAAAGCCAAATATTAATAGTCGGCGATTTTGATGCTGATGGCGCAACGAGTACGGCCACTTTAATGCAAGGCCTTGAGATGTTTGGTTTTAAGCATTTAGATTACTTAATTCCGGACCGGTTTAGCTTAGGTTATGGCTTGAGCCCCGCACTTGCAGAGCAAATAGTACAAATTAAGCCTGATTTAGTGATCACCGTAGATAACGGCATATCGTGTATTGTCGGTATTAATATTTTAAAAGCGGTTGGCATAAAAGTGCTGGTAACAGATCACCATTTACAAGGTGAGCAGCTGCCAAATGCCGATGCAATAGTAAATCCAAATAGGCACGAATGTAACTTCCCGTCTAAATCTATAGCAGGCGTTGGCGTTGCTTTTTACTTACTGATAGCACTGAGAAGCGTAATGCGAGACCTTGGTTATTTTGAGCAGCAACCGCCGCCTAATTTAGCTAACTTGCTCGACATTGTAGCGCTTGGAACGGTTGCCGATGTGGTCGCGCTTGATGCAAATAACCGCACCTTAGTACATCAAGGTTTAGCACGGATTCGCAGTGGTAAAACACGCCCAGGCATTACCGCGCTTATTGAAGTGGCTAACCGCAATGCTGCGCGCTTAAGCGCAAGCGACTTTGGCTTTTCACTTGCGCCGCGTTTAAATGCAGCAGGGCGATTAGACGACATGAGTTTGGGTATAGCGTGCTTGCTCAGCACCGACATAAACCAAGCGCGCAGTATAGCGAGTGAACTCGATAGCTTAAACTTTGCAAGGCGCGAAATAGAACAAGGCATGCAAGTGGAGGCACAAGCTGTGCTTGATAGGCTCGCATTTAGCGACGATAGCATCCCTGATGCTATTTGTTTGTTTCAAGATGATTGGCATCAAGGTGTTATTGGTATTTTGGCTGGTCGCTTGAAAGAAAAATACCACCGTCCAACCGTTATATTTGCTGGTGGCGAAAACGGTGAAATTAAAGGCTCGTGCCGCTCTATTGAAGGGCTACACATGCGCGATTTACTCGAAGGACTCAATACAGCCGACCCACACTTAATTAATAAATTTGGTGGCCACGCAATGGCCGCTGGTTTAAGTATTAACGAGCAGCACTTTAACGACTTTAAAAAAGCGTTTGATGCCGCAGTTAGCGCGCAACTGAGTGAAGAAAGTAAGCGCTGCATTGTATTTACTGACGGTGAGCTGCCAAACGACTGCTTTACTATGGAGTTTGCTCAACTATTAAAGCAATCGGGCCCGTGGGGGCAGCAATTTCCTGAGCCAGTGTTTGAGCACACCTTTGAAGTAATACAGCAGCGCATAGTCGGCGAAAAGCATTTAAAGCTCGTTTTAAAGCATCAATCAGGGCGATTAGTAGACGCCATTGCCTTTGGTATTGATGTAAAAGAATGGCCAGACACAGAAGCGAAGTTTGTAAAAGTAGCGTACCAACTCGATATAAATGAGTTTAGAGGTAAATTTACACTGCAATTAATAGCCAGAGAACTTGAAAAAGTGTACTAAAAAATATGCACAAAGCATGCATAAAAGGCTAATAAAGCGCGCGGTTTTTTGTTAAAATCGGGCGTTTTTATCATTTGACGATAATTTATTGCGAAAATCCCATGTAAAGGGGCGCAATTACCTAGCCATTTTGGAGTAATGACCATGTTTGAAGTGAATCCTGTGATTAACCAAATCAAGGAAATTCGCGAACGTACTGAATTGCTTCGGGGGTACCTTTGACTACGCTCTTAAACAAGAACGCTTAGAAGAAGTTAACGCCGAACTTGAAGATTCAGCCGTATGGAATGAGCCTGAACGCGCACAAGCGCTTGGCCGTGAAAAATCAGCATTAGAAGCCGTTGTTGAAACAATCGACAACCTTGTAGCCGGTACTGATGACGTTGAAGGTTTACTTGAACTTGCAGTAGAAGCTGAAGATCAAGACACCTTTGATGAAGCACAAAGCGAACTCGCTGATTTGAATGCGCAGTTAGAAGGCTTAGAGTTTCGTCGTATGTTTTCAGGTCCTCATGACTCAAACGATGCGTACCTTGATTTACAATCGGGTTCTGGCGGTACTGAAGCACAAGACTGGTGTAACATTCTACTTCGTATGTACTTACGTTGGGGCGAGGCTAAAGGCTTTAAAGTTGAGCTAGTTGAAGCAACCGACGGTGATGTTGCTGGTATTAAAGGTGCAACAGTTCGCTTTGTTGGCGAATACGCTTACGGTTGGTTACGTACAGAAACAGGCGTTCACCGTTTAGTACGTAAAAGCCCATTTGACTCAAGTGGTCGTCGTCATACTTCGTTTGCTTCTGCGTTTGTATACCCAGAGATTGACGATAATATTGAAATTGATATTAATCCTTCAGATCTACGTATAGATGTTTACCGTGCATCGGGCGCGGGTGGTCAGCATGTTAACACCACCGAATCGGCAGTTCGTATTACTCACGTACCAACAAACACCGTAGTGCAGTGTCAAAACGAGCGTTCACAGCATAAAAATAAAGCCCAAGCGATGAAGCAATTAAAAGCTAAATTATTTGAGCTTGAGCTACAGCAGCAAAATGCTGAAAAACAAACGCAAGAAGATGCTAAATCTGATATAGGTTGGGGTAGCCAAATACGTTCATACGTACTTGATGACGCACGCATTAAAGATTTACGTACCGGCGTTGAAAACCGCAATACCCAATCGGTACTTGACGGTAACTTAGATAAATTTATTGAAGCCAGCCTTAAATCTGGCCTATAACCACCAAGCTAATAAAGAGCTAAAAAATGACTGATAAAATCCAAGACGAAAACAAGTTAATCGCTGAGCGTCGCGGCAAGTTAGACGCGATACGCGAAAATTGCCCAGCCAACGGTCATCCAAACCAATTCCGTCGTGAGCATTACACGGCTGATTTGCAAGCCCAGTTTGGTGATAAGAGCAAAGAAGAATTAGTTGAACTACAAGAAGTTGTGTCTATTGCTGGACGTATTTTAGCAAAGCGTGGACCGTTTTTTGTAATTCAAGACATGAAAGGTCGCGTACAAGCGTATGCATCTAAAGATGTTCAAAAAGATCTTAAAGAAAAATATGGTCAGCTAGACACTGGCGATATTATTGGTGTTAAAGGCGCGTTAAATAAATCGGGTAAAGGCGATTTATACGTAGAAATGACTGAGTATCAATTACTAACTAAGTCACTTCGTCCGTTACCTGAAAAATTCCATGGCTTATCAGATCAAGAAACAAAGTACCGCCAACGTTACGTTGATTTAATTACTAACGAAGCAACGCGCGAAACATTCCGCATTCGTTCACAAGTAGTTGAAGGCATTCGTCGCTTTTTAGCAGAGCGTGACTTTATGGAAGTAGAAACACCAATGCTACAGGTTATACCTGGCGGTGCATCTGCGCGTCCGTTTGTAACTCACCATAACGCGCTTGATATCGACATGTACTTGCGTATAGCGCCAGAGCTTTACTTAAAGCGCTTAGTGGTAGGTGGTTTTGACCGTGTATTCGAAATTAACCGTAACTTCCGTAACGAAGGGTTATCTACGCGTCACAATCCAGAATTCACAATGATTGAATTTTACCAAGCATACGCTGATTACATCGATCTGATGAACATCACCGAAGATATGCTACGTACAGTTGCAACTAACGTATTGGGTAGCCCAATCGTTATAAATACAACCAAAGATGAAAACGGTGAAGTAACTGACTCGGTTGAGTATGACTTTGGCCAACCGTTTACACGTTTAAGCATGGCGGACGCCATCTTAAAATATAACCCTGAGTTTGATGCTGCGGTATTTAACGACCCAGAAAACCACTTTGACGAATTAAAAGCGTACGCTAAACAAGTGCATGTTAAAATTCCTGAAAACTGTGTTTGGGGCCCTGGTAAGTTCTTATGTGAAATATTTGAAGAAACAGCAGAGCACATGCTTATTCAACCTACGTTTATTACTGGCTACCCGTGGGAAGTATCTCCACTTGCACGCCGTAACGACGAAAACTCATTTGTGACAGATCGCTTTGAGTTTTTTGTTGGCGGCCGTGAACTTGCAAATGGTTTCTCTGAGCTTAATGATGCACAAGACCAAGCTGAGCGCTTTACTCGCCAAGTTGAAGAGAAAGACGCAGGCGATGATGAAGCAATGCATTACGATGAAGACTATATACGCGCACTAGAGTACGGCTTACCGCCAACGGCTGGTGAAGGTATTGGTATTGACCGTTTAGTAATGTTATTTACTGACTCATCTACAATTAAAGACGTTATTTTGTTCCCGCATATGCGTCCACAAGCTGACTAAGCTTTGAGTAAAACAAAGTAAGTTAATAAACGCCGCCTAATCGCGGCGTTTTTGTGTTTAAAGCCTAGACAATAAAGGTATGCTTTTAACAAGGTACTTCGTAAATAAAAAGATGTAATTTGTTAATTGTTTTTGATTAGGGTGGCGCTGTTTTTATAAGCTTAAGTATTTGATATTGTTTATTTTGATTCTTTTAAACAAATTTGATTAGTAATATAACTTTTTATTATGACTGTTTTTTAAACATTTCGTTGTATTTATGTAACTTTTTTAGCTACACTATGGCGAAAATTTAAGCGGCCTAGGTTGTACGCTTTAACTAAGAATAATCAAACGGACTTATAGAATAATAAAATGAAAAATAAACGCGTTGAAGAGTCGTCAGAACTCTGTACGACAGAGCAAGAACGACAAGCTTACTATAGAGCCTGTATTGCTGAGTTTCAGCAGTTGGGGTATCAAGAGCAGTACCTTGCAAACCTAACAGATGAGTTAGTACCAGTTGAAGGTATTAATCCTCACTCTGAAGACTCATAAGCCGCTTAATTTTCAAACTAATTACACTTTAAAACCAAGCATATGTGCAATCTATAACCATATAGTCGTTTTTGGTAGAAAAGTGTTTGACATATTTTCTGAAATCTTTATTATACGCCCCACAAGACGGAGAGGTGTCCGAGTGGCCGAAGGAGCTCCCCTGCTAAGGGAGTATAGAGTTTGTAGCTCTATCGAGGGTTCGAATCCCTCCCTCTCCACCATTTCTTTTAATGGCGTGTTTTGTAAAGTTTTAAAGTATGGGTGCATAGCTCAGCTGGATAGAGTACTCGGCTACGAACCGAGCGGTCGGAGGTTCGAATCCTCCTGCGCCCACCATACTTTAATAACTCTGCTTAGAGTCTAAATAAGCGAAAGCTCTACTTAGAGTTAAAATAAGTAAACTATAAAGTGGGTGCATAGCTCAGCTGGATAGAGTACTCGGCTACGAACCGAGCGGTCGGAGGTTCGAATCCTCCTGCGCCCACCACTTTATAGACTCTGCTTAGAGTATAAATAAGCTAAACTCTCACTTAGAGTCAAAATAAGTAATAGTAAAAATGAAAGTGGGTGCATAGCTCAGCTGGATAGAGTACTCGGCTACGAACCGAGCGGTCGGAGGTTCGAATCCTCCTGCGCCCACCAATTTCATGTTTTCATACGCTTTTAAGTGTAAGAAAAATAAACCGATGGAAATCGGTTTTTTTATGCCTGAATTTATACGCTCTGCTTAGAGTTTAAATAAGCAATCTATGAAAGTGGGTGCATAGCTCAGCTGGATAGAGTACTCGGCTACGAACCGAGCGGTCGGAGGTTCGAATCCTCCTGCGCCCACCACTTTCATAACAAGCCGACATTAAGTCGGTTTTTTTGTGCCTAAAATAAAGTGAAGTGTAAGCTACCACTCCTGTAGCCGCAGAGCTTGCTCGCGTGAGAAGCGACAGCTTCTAATTACTTACCACCGATATAACTGATGCTTTATTTACGAGCTTTGCTCGTCGCGTCAGCAAGCTGCACGCCTACAAGTAAAACCAACCCAATCTTTAAATCTAAACTCCGAGCTTATTCATCCGTTGTAGACGCAGAGCTTGCTCGCGTGAGAAGCGCCAGCTTCTAATTACTTACCACCGATA
>NZ_JJNZ01000066.1 GCF_000690055.1 Pseudoalteromonas fuliginea | reverse complement strand
TTTATGCAGGTTGGTATTATAGGGTTATTAGATAATTTATATTGTTCAAATACTTATACCAACTCTTTTAATTAAGTGATCTATTTTTAGATAACAGAATCGTGTCGATAACAAGACAAAAAATCGTTATTTAATTGTCCTATATCAGAAATTTTTAACGCCGTTAGCGTCAGATTTAATCCCTCAAACTGATTAAGCATGATTGCGGATTGGTTGGTTAGTATTATTCAGATTGATATTAAAACCCACATAACAAAAATGGACCACTTGGGTCCATCTCTACTTTACGAGTACTTAAAATTTAAGAGTTACTCGTCGTCATCTAAATCAGCTTGTTGACGCTGTGCTGGCTTTGCTAAAATCTCTACGTAGAAAGACTTTAAATCTTGCTTTTCGATGTCGCTGATATGATTGCTAATCTCTGCAACGTGCACTACTTGAGCATCTTCAGCTGTATTGCCAAACTTACAGTCAAATGCCCAGTAATCAGCATCTTCAGGTAGCGTTTTATTACGTTCTCTTTTCAAATATTTTTTCACTTCGTGCTTTGCAGCATCGACCATACGAGGGTATTTGATTTTCTCGTGATTCAGCGTGAATGTTTTCTTCATTACGTTCCTAATTACCTTGGTTTAATGATAACGGCATTTCATGTCATACCATTTGACATCATTATAGCAATTGCATTAAATTTTTGGATGGTTTTTTTAAACTAAATCAATTTTTAGGCAATTAACATTATAAATAGCTACAAAGCCTCTCTTTTTAGCCATCATTATTATAAAAATGACCATTTAAAGCTTGTTTTACTGGGCCTGACATAACCTGATTTGAAATCGTAGATAGATAAATTATTTTGTAGGTCAATATTATGCTGTAGCTAAGTGAAGCGGTTGATGTAATGATTCATCATTAAGACCATCATAGAATGAAGCTACGTCCATTTGCGGATGCGATAGCTGAGTCTCTTTGTTCTTAATACGTCTGCGCACAGCTAGCTCACAATTATCAAGCACATTGAGTGGAATATGAGCTAAATCATTTCTTATTGAAAGTGGTTCAGGGTTTAAGCAGTGTCGTAACTTAATATCGCTCATACCTGCATGCTCTCCCACATTTGATAATAAAGCGGCGTTGTGTTGCCCAATCAACATATTAAACTCATCCGGTGCTAAAGGCTGCTTCGGACCCGAACCAAATTGCTTACGAAGTGTCTCTTCTTCAACAATAGGGTTTTCAATATCTGTTTTTGGAAAATGGAACTGACTAAAATCAAGCGCATCGTGGGATAACATTGCCAATAAAAGAGAAAACTCTCCTCGACGTTGTTCGTGTACACTTTTATTCAACCGTGTACTTAGTTGACTCTCTGTGATTAACAAATCGTCGATTTGCATAGACTTTAGCCGATTATTGTAGGTAATAGATATTTATCGGCTTTATTTCATTTTTCTTTAGCTTTTTTCTTTACTTAAATATAAGTTTTGCTATTATCAGCGCCGTTGCATTGGAGGGGTTCCCGAGCGGCCAAAGGGATCAGACTGTAAATCTGACGGCTCAGCCTTCGCTGGTTCGAATCCAGCTCCCTCCACCACTTTTCTTCTAAAATACCTTATATTTTAAACTTCAATATTTTTTAAAATTCCCACTGTAAACTTTGTCCATTATTCTTTAACCAATCTGATGCTATCTTATGATCCGGATAAAACTTAGCTACACGTTGCCAAAATACACGACTGTGGTCTAAGTGACGTAAATGCGCCAACTCGTGGACTATGACGTAGTCTATAATTGATTTTTTGGCTCCAATCAAGAGTAAGTTAAACGTAAGCTCACGTTTACTATTACAACTCCCCCATTTACATTTATAGATACGTATTCGTAAATCATTCGGTAAAGGTTCCTCCATTAGTTTACAAAAGTGAGCAAGACGCATATCAATATATAATCCTAATTTTTCAGTTAAATACGCCTCAAGTAATGTTTTATACTTCAATTTTTTATGGCTCACTCGAGAAGAACACAATACGCTTAATGTATTCTCATGCTCTATAACTTGAGAATGCAAAGCGTGTTCAAACGTTATGTCTATAAGATTTGAGAAAATTAGAATTTTATGTGTTTCGAGTGGATATTGCTTTGAGTCTGCAATATTAATCTGTTTATCAAGTTGGCTATTTACCCAATCTCGTTTCTCAACCAACCATAAATCCAACTGTTTTTTAGGAACATAATGAGGCGCATAAACGGTTATTGACCGTTGGTGCACTTTAATAGCAACAGTCTTACGTCGGGCACTTCGCTTTAATTGATACTCAAACAACAGTTCTACCACATTTAACCAACACGAAATTTCTAATATTTTATACCAATAGGCTTAAGTATGGGATCTAATTAATAATAAAAAACTGGTCTATAACTAAGTGAAAACTTTATATCTAACTGCTTCAAACGATAATAGAAGACCAAGCCCTGCTGACCTTACAATATTAAAGTTCATTTTATCTAAGAGCGATTTAATCGCTGCGTGAGGTGTGTCACCTAGTGGGGTCGGTAACTTTTCATGCGTTACCTTACTGACTTACATCCATGTGAAAACAAGTAAAAACCTAGCAAAGCTTCTGCGTCCTGATCACGATTTTCACCTATATTTGTGCAGCGACAAAACGTAAATTACCTTTAGGTTGAATCCTAAAAACAGCGCATGTCTGGCACTTATGTTAACTGTACAAGCACAAATAATTGCTAAAAAATACAGTTTCACTTGAAACAAAAAAGCAGCGAATAAACCCCAATTAAATATTATTCAAAGTGATAGCAGTATGATAAAAACTTACACATAAATTCATATAATGGGAATTATAGGATTAACTACATTAGCTTTTTTTAGATGAATGCGAACCTAAGTTAACCGATGGATAGTAAAGTTTTATATACGAGTAATCATGAGATGTGATCTCATGGCTATTACCACTGTCATCTTTAAAATACATTGAAAACGTTACACCATGATCAGCAAGAACCGCTTTTATATTTAAACTTTCAAGATGACTAAGCCACTGTATAAATTGCTCCCCTGTTGCCAAAAATGCAATTCCTTTACTGCGCCCCTCACCTTCAAAAAGTGCTAAACGAGTCTTTGAACTAGCATCCTCGAGCGTTAAAGGTCCTCGTCCATCCTCATTCCAAAAAGCAAGTTCGGGTACTATACTAAAACCTAAAACGCGCTCATACCATTTAACTGCATTCGATAAATTTTCAACATTCAAATGGCAATGATCAATACCTGACAATTTAGGCATATTTTTATTATCCACGTTACTCACCAATTTCTGACTTTAATTGCTCTAAAAACTCATGCATGTAAACTGTACGCCTATTCGCTTCTGCTTTAGCTGATGGAGTATTCATGCTTTGAGCAATATGTAATAGTTTTATAAAAAAATGATCAAGTGTATATTTTTTATCATCAGCTTCTCGTTCAATACAAAAAGGGTCTTCTGGGTTATACAATAACCGAGAAATTGAGCCGCCAACTTTCATACATCGACTCACTCCAATCGCACCTAGTGCATCCATTCTGTCAGCATCTTGTACTATTTGCGCCTCAACTGTTTTAATTTCTATATTTGCGCTAAAGCTATGAGCCGCAATAGCATGATGAATATCATCAAAAAGTGACTCGTCATAATCAATCGATTTTAAAAATTCCAGTGCCTTATCTGCTGCCATAGTAGAGGCTTTTGCACGATCAGGGTGGTTTTTAGCCACCGCCACACAGTCATGCATCCACGCTGCAGGTAATACAACTGACATATTAGCCTGCTCTGCATTACATAGTTTTATTGCAACGCGCACCACTCGCTCTATATGCGTAATATCGTGAGCCACATCGGCATGCACTAAAGAGGTTATAAATTCTCTGCATTGTGAATTAAGTATTTGTAAATCGGGGCTTAAAACGGCGTCAGGCACTTTCAGGTTCCAAAAGCTAATTAATAAGTGAATTATTAGTACTTTACCGTGCTTTATAGCACTCTTGCAAAACATTCATTGTATGTTGCCCGCTGCTTGACTAAAATATAGCGCTTATTTATTACTACTGAGAAGCCTTATGTCATCTGCCGTTTACCTACAAGCTGGTCGCGATAAATCATTAAAAAGAAAACACCCTTGGTTATTTTCAAAAGCCATCAAAAAAATTAAAGGTAAACCTGGATTAGGCGACACAGTAACGATTCACGATAGCGAAGGTAAGTTTTTAGCAACTGCTGCTTATAGCCCTCATTCACAAATTCGTGCACGTGTTTGGAGCTTTGACGAAAAAGAAATCATCGATCAAAACTTTTTTGAACGCCGTTTACGTCGCTCATTAGAAGCACGGAGCCAAGTAATAGAAGAAGGCGGATTAACAGGCTTTAGATTATGTGCAGCTGAGTCTGATTACTTACCAGGCGTTACAATCGATAAATTTGATAATGTACTAGTTTGTCAGTTACTAAGTGCGGGTGCCGAGCGTCATAAAGGCGAGATTGTTGGCGCGTTAATGGCTATTTTTCCAGGTTCTAGCATATACGAGCGCTCAGACGTAGAAGTTCGTACAAAAGAAGGTTTGGAGCCAATTAAAGGTGTTCTTTGGGGTAATGAGCCAACACAACCTGTACTTATTGAAGAAAACGGCTTAAAAATTGAAGTCGATATAATTGAAGGTCATAAAACCGGATTTTACTTAGATCAACGCGATAGCCGTGCTGCACTTGAGCGTTTTTCAAAAGACAAAACGGTACTTAACTGTTTTAGTTACACAGGTACATTTTCGTTGTACGCTTTGCGTGGCGGGTGTGAGCATGTCACTAACGTTGATGTATCGCAACCAGCGTTAGATACTGCTAAACGTAATGTTGAGCATAATAACTTAGACTTAAATAAAGTTGATTTTGTGAAGCAAGATGTCTTTAAGTTACTGCGTCAATACCGCGACGAAGGCAGACAGTTTGATACCATCGTAATGGATCCACCAAAGTTTGCTGATAATAAAGCGCAGCTAACGGGCGCGTGTCGTGGTTATAAAGACATCAACATGATTGCCATGCAAATACTAAAACCAGGTGGAACATTACTGACATTCTCTTGCTCTGGCTTAATGGAGCAAAACCTATTTCAAAAAGTTGTTGCTGATGCGGCTCTTGATGCGGGCAAAGATCTACTTATAATGGAACGATTAAATCAAGCAGCCGATCACCCAATTGCGGGTAGCTACCCTGAAGGCTTTTACTTAAAAGGCTTAATTTGTAAGGTTTTTTAATATCTAATCATTCATTTAATTAGTTAAACTGAATGATTTCAAGGCCTGCTGTTATTGTGCCATCATCTTCTTTGCTGGCACGTATTACCTTAGCCGTTGCTTTTAACGGTGCAATGCTAGGGTGAGTAGACGCTATATCAACTGTTAAAATAGTATCTGGCTCAAGTAAATCATCCAAATGCAATGATAACCCTGTCGCGCTCAAATCAACACACTCTGCCGTATAATTCAAGCCAGCTACTGGCTCCACTGTTGTTAAATTTGCAGTCGCATTTACCTGCATACGTCTAAAGTTTCGTTTGTCATCTGTGAACATAAATCCCTCTACACTATTGTATTAATTTGCTCTAACAATACACTCATTGAAAATGGTTTTACTACATAAGCGTCGCATCCTGCGTCAAATCCGGCTTTTTTCTCCAACTCCGACTCAAGGCCAGATACCATAACAATAGGTATATTTTTTGTCTCCGGGGTATGTTTTAGCATACGACATGTATCGTAACCATCAAGTCCTGGCATGCACACATCAAGTAAAATTATATCAGGTGGATTAGCAACCGCTGATGCTAAACAACTTTTACCTGAATCAGCATAGCTCACATCAAATTTAGCAGTGAGTGCTGCTTTAAGAATTTCATAATTAAAATACTCGTCGTCGACGACTAGCAGCCGTCGTGTTTTAGGTTCGATCAATGAGGACATGGGTATGCCGTTTCCTTCTCAAAGCAAAAATAAGTCCTCCCATTAAGGTACTAAGCTTAATGGAAAATGCAAGTTTTATTCTATTTCTTTTATTGCATTTAAAATGCGTTTTGATGAAATAGGATAAGGAGTTCCTAATGTTTGGGCAAACAAAGAGACTCTTAGTTCTTGCTGCATCCAAAAAATAGCGGTTACTTCTTGGGGAATTGGCAACCCTTTAGGTGTTTTATTAGTTAATTTCTTATATTCAATTGCCACTTTATCAAGTTCAAGTACGCATAACCTATCTCTGTTTGGATCAACTGGTAATTTTTCTAAGCGTTTTTGAATAGCTTTTAGGTAACGGATTAAATCCGTTATTTTATCTGCGCCATGCGCGCTCACAAAACCCTTAAATATAAGTGACTCAAGCTGTGATTTTATATCGCCGTGCGCCGTTATCATGGTTAAATCAACGCGCCCTTTCATTTTTTTATGCAGCGCGTGAGCAATACTTAATACTTGCTCAACCTGCGTTGCAATCGACACAACAGCATCACCGAGCTCACCGCGTATTTGCTCTTTTACTGTTTCAAATGCTTTTTCGTCACGTATATCACCGTGTTTAACTAATAAGCTATCGACACCTGCGGCTATACAGTCATCAATTAAATCAGCTATTTTACCAAATGGATTAAAGTACAAACCCAGCTTTGCTTTATTCGGTAAGTTTTGTTGTAAATACTTAATTGGCGATGGCACATTTAATAACACTAAACGGCGCAAACCTTGTTGATGTGCTTGCTGCGCTTTTGCTTCGTTATCAAACAGCTCCACTGCAGCGGCTGATTTTTTATCCACCAGCGCAGGGTATGCTTTTATCTCATATTGGCCTTGTTTTTTAACATATGAAGATGGCAGCTCACCAAAATCCCATTGTGTTAGGTCTGATTTTTCAATGCCTTTATCGGCTACTTTAGAGAGTGTTTCGGTTACTTCACCTTGCAGCTCTGCTTTAAGTTTGGCTAAATCAAGTCCACGAGCAAGTAACTTATCGTGTTCATCACGTACTTCAAACTGCAATCTTAAATGCGGTGCAAGCGCGGTTAAATCCCATGCCTCTGGATCAACTTTTACTCCTGTCATTCTCAATAAACGCGTCGTTAATGCATCAATTAAGCTCCCTTGCATTGGCTCAATAGCTGCCAGCACTGCATCAGCATAGTTTGGTGCTGGCACAAAATTACGACGAAGCGATTTAGGCAATGACTTTATAAGCCCACTTATTAGCTCATGCCTAAATGCTGGTATGTGCCAGTCAAAACCACTTTCTTGCACTTGATTCAACAGCGCGACCGGTATTTGTACCGCAACGCCATCAACGGCTTGGCCTGGATCAAAATGATAAGCAAGCGGCAATATAATATTGTCTTGCTGCCATGTATCAGGGTAGTCAAACTCGGTTATATTACTTGCACCATGCTGCATTAACTCTTCACGAGTCATGTGTAGGTAATGCTTATTTTGTTGTTTTTGTGTTTTATACCATTTTAAAAATGCAGCGCGGTTATTAATTTCTTTGGGTATTTTTTTATCGTAAAATTCAAATAACGTTTGCTCATCAACTAAAATATCACGACGACGTGACTTATTTTCCAGAACTTGAATATCTTCTATTAGCTCACTGTTAAATGCTAAAAAGCGCTCGTTTAAGCCCAGTTCTTGCTCAACTAATGCAGTGCGTACAAAAAGCTCTCGACTCACTTTAGGATCAATGTTGCTATAAACACAGCGGCGTTTGTTTACAACGAGTAGGCCGTACAAAGTTTGCTGCTCAAACGCAATTACCGCACCTGGCTTTTTCTCCCAATGAGGTTCTGTGTAACTACGTTTTACTAGGTGTTGTGCTAATGGCTCTACCCAGTTAATGTCTATTTTTGCATTTGTGCGGGCATATAATTTACTGGTTTCTACCAGCTCTGCTGACATGATCCATTTAGGGCTCTTTTTAAATAAACCTGAACCCGGAAAAATATGAAACTGACTATTACGTGCGCCTTTGTATATTTGTTTTTCATCTTTAAAGCCAATGTGGCTTAGCATCCCGCTTAATAACGCCTTGTGCACAAGTTCGCCATCAGCCGCTTGGCTGGTTGCTTTCATGCCCATTTCGTTACACACAGTACTTATTTGATAAACAATATCTTGCCATTCACGCAGACGCATATAGGCCAAAAAGTCTTTTTGACACAGCTTTCTAAATTGGCCGTTAGTCAGCTCGCTTTGCTGCTCTTCTAGGTAATTCCATAAGTTTAAAAAAGCAATAAAATCTGAATCTGGGTCGTCAAAACGACCGTGCTTTTCATTGGCAGCAGCACGTTTTTCTTGTGGGCGTTCACGTGGGTCTTGAATGGACAATGCTGCCACAATAATAATCACTTCACGCAATGCGCCAAGTTTATGGGCCGTAAGTACCATTTTAGCTAAACGAGGGTCAACCGGTAATCGGCTAAGCTCTCTACCTGAAGCGGTTAAACTCGTTTTGTTATCACGTTTGTCTGGTTTTACTGCTTGTAGTTCTTCTAATAACGATAGACCATCACTTATATTACGGCTATCTGGCGCTTGCACGAACGGAAATTGCGCCATATCACCAAGCCCGAGTGCCAACATTTGCAAAATAACTGAAGCAAGATTAGTACGCAGTATTTCAGGGTCGGTAAACTCTGGGCGCGATAAAAAATCATCCTCAGAGTACAAGCGAATACAAATACCCGCTTCAACACGTCCACAACGACCCATACGCTGATTAGCACTTGCTTGTGATATAGGCTCTATTGGCAAGCGCTGTACTTTTGTACGATAGCTGTAGCGACTTATACGCGCAGTACCTGGGTCTATGACATAACGAATACCCGGCACGGTGAGTGACGTTTCGGCTACGTTAGTCGATAAAATAATATGGCGACGAGAATGTGGCGCAAATATACGGTTTTGCTCTGCGTTAGATAAGCGCGAATAAAGTGGCAATACATCGGTGTGTTTTAAATTACGCTTGCTAAGTGCATCAGCGGTATCGCGTATTTCACGCTCACCATTTAAAAATATGAGAATATCGCCAGGGCCTTCAGCGCACAGCTCATCAACGGCATCAAAAATACCTTGTAGCTGATCGCCCTCCGCTTCCATATCATCTTTATTAATATCAGTAATAGGGTTGTAGCGCACATCAACAGGGAAAGTACGACCCGATACTTCTATAATGGGCGCATCATCAAAGTGCTTTGAAAAGCGCTCAGGATCAATAGTCGCTGAGGTAATTATTATTTTTAAATCAGGGCGTTTTGGAAGTAGGTTTTTTAAGTAACCTAGAATAAAGTCGATGTTTAAACTACGCTCATGCGCTTCATCGATAATAATCGTGTCGTATTGATTTAAAAAGCGGTCTTGCTGAATTTCTGCCAGTAAAATACCGTCAGTCATCAGTTTTACATACGTATTATTAGAAACCTGATCGCTAAAACGTATTTTAAAGCCAACTTGCTGACCAAGCTCACACTTCATTTCTTCAGCAATACGATTAGCCACGGTACGCGCTGCTAATCGACGTGGTTGCGTATGCCCTATTAAACCATCAACACCACGACCAAGCTCTAAACACATTTTAGGTATTTGAGTTGTTTTGCCTGAGCCCGTCTCACCGGCAATAATAACCACTTGGTTATTTGCAATGGCGTCTTTAATTAATTCCTTTTTTTGACTTACTGGCAATTGCTCAGGGTAAGTCACTTTAGGGAGGCCAGCTAAGCGCTTATCGCGTAATTCTTGGCTACGGGTTATATCAGCCGCTATTTTTTCAAGCGCGTTGGCATGCTTGTTTTCATCGGTTATTTTTTTTACGCCATGTAAGCGTTTTTTGAAAATGAATTGATCTTTTTTTAAGCACGTTTTTAGCTCGCCAAACAACTGACCTAGGTTTACCACCCGCATACCTTATAAAATTAGTTAAAGAGCCGTAATTGTATCAAATTAAACGGCTGGGGTTAATCCTACAAAATGCATAACGCGAGGTTGTTTGTTATATAAACGCTGTTATTGAACTAAACGGTGAATAATAAATTTATTTTAAGCAGTTATTTTCAGCGTTAACTACATTGAATAAATTAAATGACGTTGGCTTATTCGTCGTTAAAAATGCCCACGTAGGTCGCTTGCGTATTCGATTTACTAGCTCGATACATGCCAGAGGTATTAAACGGCAAGCTAATATTACCCTTAGTATCAATAATAATGACGCCGCCAGTGCCACCAATGGGCTTAAGCACACCGTTTATAACTTCATCCCCTGCTTCGGCTATGGTTTTACCTTGGTACTTAACGCGCGCACATATATCGCTTGCTACGTTATAGCGAATAAAATATTCACCATGCCCTGTTGCTGATACCGCGCACGATTCATTTTCAGCAAATGTTCCGGCCCCAATTACCGGCGCATCCCCCACGCGGCCATAACGTTTTGCCGTCATACCACCGGTTGATGTACCTGCTGCTAAATTACCATTTTTATCAAGCGCCACTGCGCCAACCGTGCCCATTTTGTAAGAGTTAGGTAATGCTTTGTGCGCGGCTTGGTACTCTTTAGTGGTTGCTTTGGCTTTATCTAATTTTTGTTTTGCTTTTAAAAGTGCTTTGTAGCGAGGCTCGGTATCAAACAAGTTATTTTCGATAAGTTCAACACCTTGCTCTTTAGCAAACTCTTCAGCGCCTTGCCCACTGAGCATTACGTGTACAGAGTTATCCATTACCAAACGCGCTAAATTAATTGGGCTCTCAATATGCTTTACACCCGCAACTGCACCTGCTTCACGGTTTCGACCATCCATTATTGATGCATCAAGCTCATGTCCGCCATCGTAAGTGTATACCGCTCCACGCCCTGCATTAAAATAAGGGGATTGCTCTAATACTGCAATTGCTGCAGTCACCGCATCTAAGCTTTCGCCGCCTTGATGTAATACTTTATAACCTGTCTCTACTGCTTGCGTTAATTTTGCCCGATACTCTTTTTCTTGAGCGGGTGTAAATCGTGCTTTTTCTATTGTCCCTGCCCCACCATGAATCGCAATGGCAAAAGGAGTCTCTGCAGCTAATGCACTATTGCTTAAAGCAACAAGGCTGCTCGCAAAAATGGCTAATAATGGTATTTTCATAATGAGTTCTTTTATGGGGAAGTTATAAACCAATGTGAATGGTTGCGGGCTTAATTTCAACCAAAGTGAGTTTAATGACATAAAAAAAGCGCCTTAAGGCGCTTTTTCAAAATTTAACGTGTTTGTAATACCAATTTTATTAAAAACATGATTATTCTAGCGTATTAAATAGCTCACTAACTACGTTGAAAATTATTTATATAGAACAACTATGTATCATAATTTTAGCCTTGTTATTGAGCTATTTTCTTATCGCTATAATAGAACACTAATTTAATGCAATTGGTATAATTAAGCTTGTTGAGCTTTTAAACGCGCTAAACGTGCTACTTGATGAGTAGACGTTAAGAAAGAATAAATTGGTGCTAAGTAACCACGTTTACGAAGCTCTAGGAAATCAGCATCGCTTAGCTCGTTTAGCTTTTTCTCATCGATAAGGTAAATACCGTTTATGTCTTTTTTCTCGCCTTTAATGTCTACTGTAAGCGTTTGCGCAATTAGTAGCTCTTTATCAGCAAGGAATTTAGTGAACGCTTCAGTTACTTGAGAAAACTCAATAAAAGATACAAGCGCTTCTTTACGACGTTTTAGGTAATCAGTCTCTTCGCCATTTTCGAATAATGCGTTGCCTTCATCTTCACCAACAAGCGCACTTGCTTCATCAATTACAATGCCGAATTGATCTTGCTCTGGGTGCTTAACTAGACCCAGTGGGTAACGAGTAGATGCCATTGGTGCAAATGCTGCTGTCCATTTACCATCTTCTACAAAAAGGTTTTCGCCTGGCTCAAGACCAAACATAGCGACAGCTTGGTAAGTGTCATTTTCGTTATTTTTAACGAATGACATTGGAAACTCGTTTGCTACACGTGCAAACTCATGTGCAACTACTGGCACTAAATGTTGAGTTTTCATGAATTCTACATTGATGCCATTTTTAATTTTAATGTTGGCATGTTTTTCGTTGTGTAAAGGCTGTACTTGTTGCTCCGCCATGTTACTGCTCCGTTTATTTTTAGTTTATGTGTTTCATTTTTAATACCTTAAGGCTAATGCTTTTGAAACCAAAAAGGAAGGGAAACTTTTATGACAGTCGTCATCAAAAAATAAAATTTAACTAAATCCAAGCGTTGCTAAAAAACACACAACCAAAACACATAAAATCAGATTAAAAACAATACACTTAATGACTATTTTTAATACAAGCTACGGATACTCATTCACATTGATTAACAGTCAGAGTGCGTTTATTTATAGTGTTTAGACTTAAATTTGAGCAAATAAAAAAGGCAGCTTATATAAGCTGCCTTTAAAAATCACATTGGTACTTTAATTTAAGGCGCCCAATACACTTCAATATTTATGCTTGGGTGGTTAAGTACAGCGCGAAGTGGCATATCATTAACATCGCCCCCCGCTTTTGCTTGCTTATAAACAGCGAGTTTTTCTTCACCGCTAATTAAAAGCTTAACGACTTTAGATTGCGCAATGGCATTTAAAGTTAGTGTCATTCTCTCAGTAATACTACCGGTTACTTCACTTTGTATCGCGTTAATAGCACACACTGATTGTGTGGTTGTTAAACCATGCTCTAAACCGTTTGCATTTGGGAATAACGACGCTGTATGGCCATCTGGGCCCATACCTAAAATAGTCACATCATATGGTATTTTTAGTTCGCTATAAGCCGTTTCACACTCTTGTGTGCCCTGTTGGGCCGTTGCAGCAGTGTTCTTCATAGTAATAAAGTTAGCAGCACTACCATGATTTTGTAATAATGTACTTTTAATAAATGCTTCATTACTTTTTTCATGGCTTGAGTCTACCCAACGCTCATCAACCATAGCAACATCAACATGTTGCCAATCTAAATCAAGGGTTGATAAATGCTTATAAGCAGGTGCTGGTGATGAACCGCCTGATACCATCAATACAGCACGTCCATCATTTTTAATACCATCACGCAGTGATTGCTCAAGCGTTGCTGAAAGCTCTTTCGTCAACGCATCTTTATTATCAAAAAATTTCTCAACTAATGTTGCCATATTTATGCCTTATCGCCCGCGTTAAACCATACATGGCTCTTCTCTGCCAATAACTCATCGGCATCATCAGGACCCCAGCTACCTGCACGATAAAGTGCCGGTTTGCCTTTTTCTTGCCATCTGTCAATAATTGGATCAATCCATTTCCACGCTTGACGTACTTCATCACGATGAATAAATAACGACGGGTTATCAGCAGCGGCATCAAGCATTAAACGCTTGTATGCATCTGAGTGAAAACCGTTACTGTAAGCTTGTGAAAGCTCAATATTCATTGTTACTGGTTCAAGTTGCATTTCCAAATTATCGAGGCGCTTAGACATAAGCGTTAGTTGAATTGTTTCCTCTGGTTGCAAGCGAATAACAAGGCGATTTGGCTCAATATTACCTACGTTATCTTCGTAAATATTATGAGATACTTTTTTGTATTCAACCACAATTTCTGCACATCGCTTAGCCATACGCTTACCTGTACGAAGATAAAATGGAACACCAGCCCAACGCCAGTTATCAATGTGTGCACGAATCGCAACAAAGGTTTCTGTTTTGCTAGAGCCTTCTTTTAGTTCTTCAAGATAACCGGGTACAATTTTACCATTTAAGTCACCAGGCACATATTGACCGCGCACAATATTTTCATCAACATCGCTACCATTCAGTGGGCGAAGTGCTTCTAATACCTTTAGCTTTTCATTTCGGATACTGCTGGCGTTAAGTTTATTGGGCGCTTCCATTGCAACTAAACACAGTAGCTGTAACAAGTGGTTTTGAACCATGTCACGAAGTGCACCGGCTTTATCATAAAAACCAGCGCGGCTTTCAAGGCCAACCGTTTCTGACAAGCTAATTTGGATGTTATCAATAGATTTAGCATCCCACATATTTTCAAACAATGAGTTTGAAAAACGCAGCGCCATTAAGTTTTGTACTGTTTCTTTACCTAAGTAATGATCAATTCGGAAAATTTGCTCTTCATTAAAAAACTCTGCAATTTTTCCGTTAATTGCTTCAGCAGAATCACCGCAATAGCCAATTGGTTTTTCAACAACAACACGTGATGTAGGGGTAATTAAACCTTTCGTAGAAAGTATTTCACAGCAAGTGCCGTATACAGCTGGCGGAAGAGATAAATAAAACACACGCGATTTAGTGCTTTCGTGCTCATCTAAAATGCCTTTTAGCACATCCCAATTATCATCCGCTTCTGTAACATTACTTACTACTGGCACTAAAAAAGTAGAAAACGCTTTCCAATCTTTAGCGTTAAACTCACCTTTGCTTAAAAATTCTTGTAATGCTTTATGCGCTGTTTCTACGTATTCAGCACGTTTAGATTCTTCGCGCACTGTTGGTAGGATACGTGAGCCTTCAGGTAAATTACCTTCTTGATATGCTCTGTACATTGCAGGTAGTAATTTGCGTAACGCAAGATCACCACCGCCCCCAAAAATTATAATATCAAAAGGATTAAGCATAGTTACTCTCTACGTTGTGATACCCAGTACATTTTATAAATGCGCGGGTATGCCTATTTATTGCTAGATTAGATGGCTTTTATAACTGTATTTAAATAAAAGCCTGCTGAATTGTTCTGTATTGATGATTTATTATTATTGTTTATCATTTGCGCTTATTAAATGAGCCTTAGGGGCCCTGTATCTCCTCTCACAAAAATACAGACCCTAAGCACTCCAGCGCTACCCGTTCAAAGGTACTCGGTTTACTTACTTACGTAAGCGAATTTTTTACTGCGTACGGTTTTGCTTGTAGTACGCCATTAAGCCGTTTGTCGAACTATCATGGGCGTGTTTTACGCTTTCATCAGTGAGTTCACTTTCAATTTTAGATGCTAACCCTTTACCTAGCTCTACACCCCATTGATCAAACGAACATATTTCTAAAATAATGCCTTGGCAAAATATCTTATGTTCATACAGTGCAATTAAACGCCCTACTGCTTTAGCATCTACTTTATCTAATAGCATAGACGTTGTAGGACGATTGCCTTGATGAATTTTATGATTTAATAACTCATCTATTTGCGCTTGCGATCTACCCTTAGCGGTTAAATCAGCGGTAACTTGCTGTGCATCTACACCACTCATCATTGCTTCTGTTTGTGCGAAGAAGTTTGATAATAAAATATCGTGATGCTTATCAACATTCACTTGTGGTTTAACTGATGCAATAAAATCTGCAGGTACAATTACATTACCTTGGTGTAAACACTGATAAAACGCGTGCTGACCATTAATACCCGTCATGCCCCAAATAATTGGAACTGTAGTATAAGGTACCGTTTCGCCTGCAAAGTTAACGTGTTTACCATTACTTTCCATCTCACCTTGCTGTAAATAAGCAGGCAACATATGCAGTGCTTGGTCGTACGGTAATATAGCTTGCGCTGTGTAGCCCAAAAAGCTCGTATTCCATACACTAAGCAACGCCATAATTAATGGTATATTTTGCTCAAATTCTGCTGTTTTAAAATGCTCGTCTATTTCAAACGCGCCTTCTAAAATTGCTTCAAAGGCGTCGTAGCCTAAATATAAAGCAATTGGTAAGCCTATCGCACTCCAAAGTGAAAAGCGACCGCCAACCCAATCCCACATAGTGAATACGTTTTCGTCGCTAATCCCAAAGGCTGCCGTTTTTTCTAAATTTGTACTTACTGCAACAAAATGCTTTGCAATTGTACTTTCATCTTTTGCTGTTTGTAAAAACCAATCAACGGCTGTTTTAGCGTTTGTCATGGTTTCTGACGTAGTAAATGTTTTTGACGAAATAACAAATAATGTTGTTTCAGGATCAATGGCTTTTAAAACAGACGAAATTTGTACACCGTCAGCATTAGATACGTAATGAACATTCAATGTATCATCTGCCAGTGCTTTTAATGCCTCGGTTGCCATTTGCGGACCAAGGTTAGAGCCACCAACACCAATACTTACAACATCTTTTACCGCTTTGCCGGTATAGCCTAGCCATTTTCCGCTACGAACTTTTTCAACAAACACTTTAATTTTAGCTAATTCGTTATCTACTGCTTGTGTCACGTTTTCACCATCAACAATGAGTGGTGTATGAGCACGATTGCGAAGTGCCGTATGCAGTACTGAGCGATTTTCAGTGATATTAATTTTTTCACCACTGAACATTTTATCGCGCCACGATGCAATATCGCAATCTTTAGCAAGCGACATTAAGTTAGCAAAAACATCGTTATCAATAAGTTGCTTAGAATAGTCGAATAATACGCCAGGTACTTGAGTAGAAAACTGAGAAAAACGCGTGTCATCTTGTGCAAATAACGTTTTCAGATGTGTTTGTTTCATCTTAGCTGCACTTTGTTCGAGTGCTTGCCAACTTGCTAGTTGCGTTCGGTTAGACATGAGAATACCCTCTAAATTTTTCAACCAATTGATTTAAAAATACTTTTTATAAAATAAAAACGATAAAAATTGCTTATTCACACTAAAATAAAACGCCGATAGTATAACTAAAAATGCAAAAAAGGTGCTGTTTTTATAATTTTAGATGCAGATGATAACGCAATTTTTAGCTTTTGACACCGGTATCATAAAGATTTTATAAATTAATTTACCTGTAATTTTAAAGGCACCTGCCATAGCTTAATTGATTAAAATGAAATATTGATGAATTTTCATAAGCACAATAATTACTTTATATAGTTATTCACTAATTACTGTACTTGTTTGCCTTGCGATCAAATCGACCTTAAAAACAAAAAATCGGCCCTAAAGCCGATTTTGTATAAATTACAATCTTTGTTTAATTGCTAAGCGCTAACCCACCATTTAAATTATAAACAGCTTTATAACCCAGCCGCATTAAATTACTCGCAGCAATTTTTGAGCGGTTACCACTGCGGCATAATAAAATGTATTTGTTATTTTTGTTCAACTGTCCTTCAAATACCGCATTCGCCATTCTGCTAAGCGGTATATTTAATGTTTTTTCATCGAGTATATTAAATAACTGGGCAACATTATTTGCGCCGTGTTCGTATGGCTCGCGTGTATCAATTAAATATACATCGCTGGTGTTTAACATTATTTTAGCGTCATCAAAATTTAATTGCAGTGTATCTACTTCAGGTAGCGCATTTACATAACCGCACAGTTGTGTGTTATTCACTTGTTTTGAAGCATCGTACTGCTGCTTTTCAATTACAAATTCATCAACTGAAATACTGCCGCTCACTAACGCATTGAGTAATGGCGTTTGGCTTTGCTGAACGGCCCAGTTCATAGCAAAACATTGTTGGTAGTCGTGCCCTGAGCAAATAATACTAATGTTATTTAGTTGCTCGCTTATTGCTAAAATAGAGCGAGCCATAGCTTTTGCATCCCCACCCATAAGGGAAGTATTGCCAAGTCCTGCAGGCAGAATTAAATCACCACAAAAACAATAACGCGTTTCGCCACTACTGTTTTTTAATAAATAACTTACGCTATCTTTGCTATGCCCAGGTGTAGCAACTTTTTCAAGTGCGTCATTTGCTAAGCTAATATTTGCTGCGCCTACGGGCCAACCTAGCGAATCAACCTCACCTTTTACAACTCTTGATGCAAGAACGCTGGTTAACAAATTAGTCGCTGACTCTCGCTCTTGATGAAGATGAGTATTAAGCACCGCTGAAATAGTTAGATCTTGTGTATTGGCTATTTTTTCAAAACGCGGAATAAGCTCAATAATCGGGTCTATTATAACTGCGTGTTTATCATCGCTCACATAAAGCCAACTACATGCACCTTGGTGCCTAAATTGAGTAAGGCCCAGTGCGCACACTTCTTGCTGTGGTGTCGTACTGTCAGACACGATTAAACAGTTTGCTTGTAATATTGTTCTTAGAGCGCGAATACGACCACAAGCATTATCAATATCTTGCTGTGTTGCCGCAGGTCCAAACGAAAGTCTAATTGCGTTTTCGCTTTGCCATTTGCTTGCGCCCATTGCATCTAAAACAAAACTTGTTGATGCCCCCGTACTACAAGCCGAGCCTCCACTTACGCGTATGCCCGCCGCATCAAATAAATCAATCACCTCTTTGCTTGTTAAATCGTTAACAGCAAAATTAAGTGTAGTGGGCACGCTATAAGCAAAGTCGTGATTAAATGTAATATTGCCAAAGGTATCTACAATTGCACTTTGTAATTGACTGCGATAGGAATTAAGTACATCAACTGATTTAAATGTGCTGTCTGATTTATAGAGCAACAGACTAAATAGCTTATTTAGCCCTGCAATACCGGGTAGATTTTCGGTGCCTGAACGCATTCCACTCTCTTGACCGCCACCCGCTATAAAAGGTGTATACGCACTGCCACTACGAATATATAAAAAGCCAATACCCTTGGGCGCATAAAGCTTATGCCCCGAAAAAGGGGCGTAATCTATTGTTGTGTCACTCAGCGCGAGTGCCTGTTTACCAAGCGCTTGCACGCAATCCACCATCCACGATACATTTTTATTGCGGCTACGAATTACCTGCTCAATAGCGGGTAAATCTTGATATACACCGGTCTCGTTATTAACGGCCATGGTGCAAATCATCAATGCATTATTAATATGCTCTGCAATAAAATCTAAGTCTAAGATACCGTTACTATCCACTGGAATAGCAAGCACTTCAGCGTTAATGTCAAGTACGCTATTCCAATGTTTAAGTGTATTTGGCACCGCTTTATGCTCAGTTGCGCCATATAATAATACTGGGTTTTTAACTGGGTATTTTTTAGCATTAATAAGCGTAGAAACTACTGCTGTTTGAATGCCTTCTGTCGCGCCAGACGTAAATAAAATATCGCCATTACTTGCGCCGATAACAGTGCGTGCTTTTTGACGTGTTTGTTCTAATAAATGCTTGGCTTGAATGCCTGTAATATGGGGACTTGAAGGATTACCAAAACAAATTTGCATAGTATGAGAAACAACATCAGCAATACAAGGCAACACAGGAGTGGTTGCGTTTGCATCAAGGTAAACTTGTTTTACTGGCTCATCGTGCAATAAAAAATCAGACATTAAAAAACGCACCTTATTACTAAAAAATATATCTTATTACCAATAGTACATAACTTTACAGGTAATGAGTAATAATCAATTAGCACTAGAGGTGCGTTTACTATTCTTTTTTAAACTAAAAGTCTGTTTACCTAACCTTAACCCTGGTTACTTAACTCTTCATGGGTTGACGACCAGGCTGTTATTAGCGCTTTTACTAATGAAGCCAACGGGATGGCAAAAAACACCCCCCAAAATCCCCATAAGCCACCAAAAAATAATACTGCGACAATTATAAACACCGGATTCAAATCAACCGCCTCAGAAAATAACAGTGGCACAAGTACGTTGCCATCAAGCGCCTGAATAATTCCGTAAATAATTAAAATAGTCCAAAACTGCGTTTCTAGGCCAAATTGAAATAGCGCCACGGCCGCTACGGGTATAGTCACAAGAGCAGCACCCACAAACGGAATTAACACAGAAAAACCAACTAACACACCTAGTAACGCCGCATAACGCAAATCTAAAACGGTAAATGCAATAAACGACACACCACCAACAATCAAAATTTCAAACACTTTACCGCGAATATAATTCATGATTTGCTGATTCATTTCGTTCCATACTTGCAAAATTAAGCGTCGTTGTTGAGGAATGAGTTTAGCTACGCTTCCTGTAAGCTCTAACTTATCTTTAAGCATAAAAAATACAAGTAACGGTACAAGTACCAAATAAATTAACCAAGCAACCACATCTTTTAAAGAAGTAAGCGAAAACGACAACACCACTTGGCCAAACTCAATAACTTTAGCCTCTACTGTTGCAACAATTGCTTGTACTTGCTCAGTATTAATCAAACTAGGGTATTGTTCGGGTAAAGCCAACAAGTAAGACTTCCCCTGCTCTACCATGTGTGGGGTTTCTTGTACTAAATTACTTGTTTGTTGCCAAAGTACCGGACCTATAACTAAAATAAGCGTCAGCATAATGCCGGTAAATACCAACATCACAATAACCGTTGCTGTAAAACGCTTTAAACCAAAGCGCTCTAAATGAAGTACAGGCCAGTCAAGTAAATAAGCGATTACAAGAGCAACCAGTACTGGCACTATTAAAGAGCCAAAAAAATAAAGTAAGGCAACCGATGCCAATAATAAAAATAATAAGGTAACCGAATGAGGATCCGAAAACTTTCTTTCGTACCATGTTTTTACATATTCAAACACGTAATGGCTCCACTAATAACAACCCTTGTTGTTTATTTAAATTGTAACTATAAGCATATTTTTTCAAAAATCGTTCTATATCATCAACGTTTTCATCGTTATTTAAACTAAAAGTGATACTTTGTTGTAATGATGATGCTTTACGCAAGCCCAATTTAAACTGAATAAACTGTTGAGGACACCTATAAATTCGCAAATCTTGTTGTAACATACTCGCTTTACCAATTTATTAAAATGAATAATAAGTCACATAATCACGGTCTTATTTTTCTAACACGTGAACAAATGTAACTTTTTCTTAAAACAACCCCTGCAATGGTTTATCCTGTATACCATAGTTAGTAGTAAGGATAAGTTAATGTCTGGCACGCATAATAAAGCGCAACTACCAAGTAATCCAACACTCAAAGAGATTAATTGGTTTAAAAAGCAAATAAATTGGGGGGAGTTACCTCCTTTTTATCATTTAGTTGCTTCCTCAGTCAGCGAATCTGAGGGGATATTAGAGCATGGTTTTGACAACGCTGTTAAACAGCTTATTAATAAACGCAACTGGAATTTAGACTTATTAGAAGGCTATGAAGATAACTTAGGTGAAATCCATACCAAGAATAAGCCTCGAATAGCACTTCATCAAGTGTTTACCGACCGCGGTTTTGAACTTTGGGCGCAACCTTATGCAAAAGACGTAGTCATAGATCAGTATATAAAAGGAAACCGCTTTGTTGAATTTAAAGTATGGGATCCTATTTCAATGAAAAGCCTGATCAGAATAAACCAATTACATAAATTTGTTGGCTTTTATTTTGAAAGTGGCGACAAAGCTGATAAAGCACTTATATTACATGCACACAAAGTAGTTCATAAAATTATTACTTTTTTGCAGCGCGAATTGAACGTTGTAAAGCTTGATGGAGTCACAATAAAAGAACTATACCAATTGTGCGAAAAAGACAGCCGTGCAAGTAGTGACGAAATAGACATTGCCAAAATTGCTATTGGTGAACCAATAAACAAGGAATAAAATGCAGCTAAAATCAGCCTTTATGACTTTATGCAGTGCCGCACTTACATTTGGCCTATTAGTAGGTGAGCCTTTAAAGGCGCAAACCAACTTTACACTTCCTGATTTAGGAACGTCAGCATTACAAGCACTTCCACTTGAAAAAGAACAAGCGATTGGCGAAGTAATGATGATGCAAATAAGAGGCTCATCGCCAGTAATTAACGATCCTGTACTTGATGAGTACCTAACTACGATTGGCCGCAAACTTGTAGCAAATGCTAATGACGTACGCTTTCCATTTTCATTTTTTTGGATAAACAACCCTGAAATTAATGCGTTTGCATTTTATGGCGGACACGTTGGCGTACACACAGGCTTAATTGCTCAAGCCGATAACGAGAGCCAGTTTGCCTCGGTACTCGGGCACGAAATTGCTCACGTAACACAGCGTCACTTAGCACGTAGAATACAGCAGCAACAAGATAACAGTGCCTTGACCATTGCTGGTATGATTGCCGGTATATTGGCAACGGTTGTTGCACCTGATGCAGGTATTGCTATTATTTCAGCGAGCCAAACACAATCAGCTTTTAGCCAGCTAACCCATAGCCGCTCAGCCGAGCAAGAAGCTGATCGTATAGGCATGCAAACACTAAACAATGCAGGCTTTGATGCCCGTGCATCAAGTGAATTTTTAACCAAGCTAGCCGCGCAAATTCGTTACAAATATAAGCCACCTGCATTTTTATTAACTCACCCATTACCTGAAAGTCGAGTATCTGATGTGCGCTTGCGTGCTGAGCAATTTCCGGTGCGTTACCTAACACCGAGTCTTAATTTTAACTTAGCAAAAAGCAGAGTACTAGCTCGCTACGACAATAAGCCTGAAAACGCTGAAGCACTGTTTAGAAAATTAATGCGTGAAAAAAATTACGATAATACAGCATTAAAATATGGCCTAGCTATAAGTTTGCTCGATCAGAAAAAACTTGACGAAGCACAACCTATATTAGATGAACTATTACAAAGTGATCCTAAAAACCTATTTTACATAGATACAAAGACCGACTTACTCATCGCGCAAGAAAAAGCCGATGAAGCGGTTAAATTTTTAGCCGAGTTAAACAATTACCGCCCTAATAACCAAGTAATTACCCTTAATTATGCTAATTCGGCACTGGAAGCTAAACAATATGAATTAGCAGAGAACATACTTAAAAGTTTTTTACTTGAAAAGCCAGATCATAGCCTAGGTAAACAATTACTTGCCGACACTTATAAAAAACAAGATAAACTAGCAGCCTACCACGAGGCTAATGCCGATGTATTATCGCAATATGGTGCTTATTTAAAAGCCGCTGACGAAATCCAAAAAGCACTTAACTTCGTAGAATCAACAGAACTTGTAAAGCAGCAACGATTAAAAGCCTTGCTTACCCAATATCGTCGTTTACAAAAAGAGCTTGCAAGGCTTTAAGTCTGCAAGCGCTTGCCCTAAAATAGGCGAAACTTAATATTTGGATACATTTTATGTCTGTTACTCTTTACCATAATTCGCGCTGTTCTAAATCACGCGAAACACTTGCCTTATTACAAAGTAAATCTGTAGAGCCAACTATTGTCGAATACCTAAAAACACCACTGACTCACGAGCAAATTTCAACCCTTGTAAGCCAACTTGGTTTTTCATCGGCACGTGAACTAATGCGTATCAAAGAAGATGACTACAAAGCGCTTAACTTAAAAGATGAAACGCGCGAAAATGCACTTATTGATGCCATGGTAAAAAAACCTAAACTGATTGAGCGCCCTATTGTTGTTAACAACGGTAAAGCTGCTATTGGTCGTCCACCCGAAAACGTATTAAGCGTTTTATAATGAGCACAACCATAGTGGTACTTTATCACTCTAGCCACGGTTCAGTTGAAGCTATGGCACATGAAATAGCGGAGTCAGTAGAGCAACAAGGCGCAACTGCACTGCTTCGCACGTTTGTAGCTAAAAACACACACGATATCGTAATAACCAAAGATGATTTAATTAATTGCGATGGCCTTGCATTTGGCACGCCAACCCGATTTGGCATGATGGCCTCTCAAGCAAAAAGCTTTTGGGAAACCACCAGCGACTTGTGGCTAAAAGGCCAACTAATCGATAAGCCAGCGTGTGTATTTTCGTCATCAAGTAGTATGCATGGTGGAAATGAAGCAACCTTACTTAACTTATCTCTGCCATTATTACACCACGGCATGATGCTACTGGGCGTGCCATACGATGTGCCCGAACTACTTGCAACACAAACCGGTGGAACACCATACGGTGCAACACACGTCGCTGGCAGCGCTAACAGTGCACAGCTAAGCAAAGACGAAATTAAAATATGCCAAAGCGTTGGTAAACGCCTTACTCACATTGCGAGAAAACTTAAATGAATACAGCTGACAATCCAGCTAAAAAGCCAATTACGATAAAATTTCAACGTGCCGCACTATTTGGCTATGTAGGTTTGCTTGTTCTAATTCCATTGTGGATGTATTTTGTACCCCCTCTAAACGGTAATGCGAGCTTAGTATCTTTATTTTTGCCCATCATTCCGTTACTGCTGCCACTAAGAGGCATTATTAAAGACAACACTTACACCTATGCGTGGGCTAACTTTATTGTAATGCTGTATTTTATTCACGGGCTTACCATGCTCTGGGCGGCGCCAGCTGAACTGATATGGGTATTATTGGAGCTTGTATTTGCATCCGCCATGTTTATTGGTTGTACATATTATGCACGGCATCGCGGTCAAGAACTTGGTTTAAAAATCCGTAAACTTAAAGAAGAACTTGCAGAAGAAAAAGCGGCAAACGAGCACAATAAATAGCGTAAACCATAAGCAAAAAAACCGTGTTTAAAGTTAATTAAACACGGTTTTTTTATAAATAATTTGACTGTTTTTACACTTACAAAAACCTGCTTATATAAGGTCAATTTATTCAAATATTTTATAGGTTGGCATTAGCTAAACTAAATCACTCAAAGCAGTGAGGGTCACAATACCAGCTAAACCCAGCTGAGCAACTAAACTAACCAAAGAAAATACCCTAAGTATAAACAAACCCCAAGGGTGTTTTATATGAGGATATAAAGCACAACGCTTTAGAGTGGTTGCAAAGAAAAAACACACCACTGCAATCATGGTTAACGTAAGCGTTAGTTCGCTTTTTATAGTAATTGTTTCATCAAAAAAGAAAAACAATTGTAACGGTAAAAACAACGTCACAATAGCATGTAAAGCATGCACCTTTTTAATACGATCAAATTGACCTTCAGGCGACAACTCTTTAATTCCAAAGTCACGTTCTAAGCATTTAACTAAGTTATTAGCCTTAATATTAACGGCCAAACGGTAGCAGCTTAACCCTTCGTTGTTACGCGCTCTAAAGTCGTAGCCACTTTTAAGTAACAACACCATTAATGATTCATTTTTAGCAAGTACAGCATAATGTAATGCTGTATTCCCTAAATTGTCAGCCGCTTTTTTATCTTGCTTTGAAAGTAATGTTTCCACAACATTTACAAAGCCTTTTTCAGCTGCCCACATAAATGCTGTTTTATTATTTTCATCGGCAAGAACACCGGTAGCACCTTGTTCAATAAAGCGCATAGCCATGGTTTGTTTGGCTGTTTTTTTACGCAAGTGAGTTAATAAAGCTTTCTCTAAAAGAACAACAGAATCAACGTCAGGAGATACCTGCGTAAGCAACGTAAAATAGTCTTTACCCGTTGCCACTTTTTCGCTAGCAAGTTCACAAAGCACATCTAAATCAGCAATAGACTCTGGAATAAATGCACTTAAGCGTTCTCTAAAATCAACTTCTTTCCAGAGTGATAGCGTGTCAACAGCAGAGAGTTTACTGCCATTATTTAAGGCATGTTCAATTAACGTAAAATAACGCTTACTAAAAAACAAACCGAGTAACGACAGAGGCGTACTAATATCATTTTGCGTGGCAATACTTGCGTACTGCTCTAATCGCTCGCAAAGCATTAGCACTAAACTTTCAGGGGTATATTCATTATCGTAGTAGTGGCTTTTAACTGCACTAATATACGCTTGCGCATCTTCGTCATATTCAGAAATATGTTGAAAAAAGCACTCTTCAAAAGGTTCAAGTGGAGTTAGCCACGCCAAATAATAAATAGGCGGCAAAACAGTGGTGCAAACACCATCATCTTCATTAGTAGAACGACAAGCAGGCCAAGCTTCTAACGCATCTAAAATAAAGGCACCGTTTTGTTCTACAAGTCCTTTAATCAGTAACGGGTATTCCTTTGGCCAAATCAGTACATTTTCCATTAAAACAACACAACTCCAGTGTAGCTCGGGTAAGTGGTCAGTTATAACAGTTTTTAGCTGACACCACGCTTAATCAAAGAACTGATATTCTACCACACCTTGATCGCCACGCTAGAGCAAAGTCGATGAATAAATGAAATTATAAAAACAACCAAGTACATAAGTACTTGGCTGTTTTTGAGGTTGGAGTTGGGCTTAATCAGAGCCAGACAAAATCGTTATTTATTTTTTAACTCTTTAGTAACTTGCTCTAAACCTACATCTGAAATACGTTGGATAATCTCTTTTTGCTTAGCGCTTAATAACGAAATACCCTCAGCAACAATATCGTATACTTTCCACTCATTGTTTTTACCTAATCGAAGCTTAAAGCTTAAATCTATTGTTGGTGCATTAGGCTCTATAATTTGTGTATTAACCGTTGCATACTCAGAATCGCTTATTGCATTATTACGTTCAAATACAACCTTTTGACCCGTGTATTTCATCAATGCACCAGCATAAGTACCCGTTAAATAATGCTCTACTGCATCTATAAATTGAACTGCTTGCTCGCGCTCAATCCCTTTAATATGCTTACCTAATAATTTAAACGAGACAAACTTAACATCAATATGTGGCATTAAACGTTTTTCAACAATCTCAGACATTGCTTCTTTACTTGCATTCCCTTTTGCATTTACTTTGCCTATATCGGCGAATAACGTATTAGCAACTGATTCTAAAAGTCGATCTGGGGATTGCTGTTCTTGTGCAAAAAGAGAACTGCTTAAAAATGCAGTGCCTAGCAGTAATAGTTTAATTAGTTTCATAATAAGTTTTGTCTGTGTGATTAATATGATTGTAATTTACGCGAACTATACGCAATAAAAAAGAAGCAAATAAGCAACTTATTAGTGCCTAAACAGCACCAATAAAATAACTAAATATAATTCAAGTAGTTACTATTTTATATTAACACCTCATAAACAACCGGCATTTTGTCCTCATTGAATTTGTTAACTGCTCGCCCTTATCATTTGGATATCACTTTGAATTAAACAGAATTGGTATCTATGAAAACGTCACTTAAAATATTTTTTATCTCTTTTTTATTAGTAATTTCGTCTTTTGGCAAACTTGCTTTTGCCCAATCGGATCACGGTTACGCTGTAGACTTTCTTAAAGGCGAAGGTAATGTCAATGGCGTAAAAATAGCCTACCAATACCATGCGCCTAGTATGCAAAGCTTCATTGGTGATGCGCGATTTTATTTTGAGACAAGTGTAAATATGTGGGAATATCGGCACGGCGATGAAACACAATCGAACATAGTTTTAGCCATGTCGCCTGTATTACAGTTTCCGGCGTTTAGTTTCAATAACACACCATTTTACGTTGAAGCTGGTATTGGTGTGTCATTGATTGATGAAACTCAATTTGCAGGTAAAAACATCAGCACCCACTACCAGTTTGAAGACCGTATTGGCCTTGTTGCCGACCTTGGAAAAACCAACGTGGCACTTAGAGTTATTCACTATTCAAACGCAGGATTTAAAGAGCCAAATCCAGGCCTTAATTTTTTAACGCTTTCGATCGCTAGGCGTTTTTAAAAGCAATTTATTGGTTGTATTTTTTAGTTGTTTTATTGATGTTATAGCGTGAAACGGTCACACTTAAACGTACTAAATATTAAGTGATACTGCGATGCAAACTTGGCATATTGTAATTATTGTCGCCGTTGTTTTTACCATTATCATTGGTAATATTGCGCTGATTAGACTCTCTGCAAAACAGGAGTTTAAAAAGCCCAACGCCAATATAAAAAATACAACAGATACAAAAAAGCCCTGATTAATCAGGGCTTTTTAATTCATTAAATCGTTCTATTTAACCAACTAACCAATGCGCCATAAAAGCAATAATTGGTAGAGTAATTAACGTTCTCAAAATAAATATCACAAACAATTCAAATATATTAACCGGTATTTTGCTGCCTAACAGCAACGCACCAACTTCAGACATATAAATAAGTTGAGTAACACTCATAGCTGCAATAATAAAACGCGTTACATCGCTCTCAATAGTACCGGCTGCTAATATTGACGGAATAAACATATCAGCAAAACCGACCATAATAGTTTGTGCAGCTGCTTCAGCCTCTGGTACTTGCAGTAATTCTAAAAACGGAATGAATGGCATCCCCAAATACTGAAAAATTGGCGTGTATTCAGCAATAATTAACGCAAAAGTACCCACAGCCATAACCACTGGCAACACAGCAAAAACCATATCCAGTGCATTATGTACGCCCTCTTTAACAGTACCGACAAAACCTGGGGCTTTATCTGCTTTAGCGAGCGCAACATCTAAAGAATGGCCAAGCAGTGTTTTACCCGTTGGAACTAACTCCGCGTTAGCATCAGGCTTTGAGCCATCAATTAATACATCCTTTTTAAAGCGTAATGGAGGTAAACGAGGCACAATAATAGCAGCCACAACACCCGCTAAACATACCGTTAAATAAAACGGTGCAAATAAGTACTCAAGTTTAACTTGGCCAATAACTACTAAACAAAAAGTAATAGATACAGCGGAAAAAGTAGTGCCGATAATAGCGGCTTCGCGTTGTGTGTAGTGCTTATCTTCGTATTGGCGAGCCGTCATTAAAATACCTACGCTACCATCACCTAACCACGATGCCACACAGTTAACAGCGCTGCGCCCTGGTACACCAAACAAAGGTCGCATAACTTTCGTTAATAAAGTCCCAACAAGCTCAAGCAAACCAAAATTAAGTAATAAAGGCAGTAACAGGCCAGCAAGTATAAATACCGAAAACAATACAGGCAGTAAATCATTTAACACCAATGCCCCTGTATTTTCAGAAATAACGGCATGTGGCCCTACTTTTAAATGCGTCATTAACACAAACACAGTGCCAAATAAACGCGTAACCAGCCAAATCCAACTAACGTTGAATAAGTGATTTAAAAGTGGAATTTTACAAATAACTTGCGGTTTAAATACACTTACAACGAATGAAAGTAAGCCCGTAGCGCAAATAATTAACGTAATAATAGCCTGTGCTGAATCTGCAAAAAAAACTTGCATTGCTTTAGCCATCATAGCGATAGGAATGGTCATTACTTCACCGGTAGAAACCGGTGTCATAAACAAAAAAACACCAATTAGTGAAGGTACTAAAAACGTAAACCAAGTACGCCAATCGTACTGCGTAGAAGTCGGTAATTGAGACATATTTTTAACCTATAAAAACCACAAAAAGAGCTTAGCGCTCTTTTTGTAGTAAAAATTTATTCTTATTTAAATTTTAATGCCGCGCTGAATGAGTGCCGCTTCTAATGCTTGTTGTAAACCGTTCATAGTACCTGGTTCAAGCGTTTCGCCTTTATCATCCATCCACGTTAAGCTTGTACCACCTTCTTTAGTTTTACTCACTAAAATTTGGTATTGCCCTTCATCAATAGGTAATTGAGTAACTTCGTCGCCCCAAATAGAATCCCAAACGCTGCTCTCTGGTGCTTTATAATCAGCTGTGATTAAACCTGTATCTTGGTTAATTTCAACAATAGTGAATGACAAACGCTCTAAAAAGCCAGAGAAACGGTCAAATACAGCATCGTAAGATTGCTCAGTAACCAGTGCCGCATTGCCTTTATTATCAAAGCCCATTTCAAGTGAAATAATACCTTGGCGTTTACGTAAATCGACTTCTAACTGACGGTAACGGTAATCAAATTCACTCACTACTTGGTTAAGCGCGCGCACTTCTAATTGCTGCTTAAGTAAATCGGTTAATGCGTTATCACCTTTAAAATCAATTAAATCAACACGCAAAGACGCAGTTCGCTGATGTGATTTTTCTTCAATAGTAAACTTGAATTTTTCTAAATCAGCATTCTCGTCACTGCCCCAAAGCCAGCTTTCTTCTGTTTTAATAATTGAATACCAATCAGTTTCAATAACACCTAACAGTTTATCTTCTTTGGTTGCACTTACGTTATTGTCAGCTAAAACGGCTTTAATTGAATCCCAAACAAATTCATCTAAATCGTCAATGCCATCATTTTTATCAAAATAAACACGAGCCAGTTTATCTGTTTCTTCAACCCAGCTGCCCTTAGCTACCGTAAGAACCTGAGCAGGTGGACGATAGTTTGTAGCCACAGGGTTATTATCGTATTGACCTATATCCATTTTATAAACGGGATCTTGGGCTGGTTGCGATAGAGACGCTGGCGCTTTAACTGGCTCATGCGTGCGGTAATTACGCTCATTATGTGCATCGTTAGTAAATACACTACACCCTGATAAACTTACCAATACACTTACAGCAAGTGCTTTTGGGATCCAATACTGCACAGATATTTCTCCTTAGCATACCCTTTAATTGTTTTAACAAGTATATGAGTGGGTTATGCCGATTTGGTTCAGTGTAAAATCAATATTAACTTTACATTTATTATTTGGCTGCCTAATTGCAATAAAGTTCAGCACTTCAACTTAGAAAAAATCTAAGTGCAAATAAGCAAATTTTAGCTATGGTACTTTCCTGTGCCAGTAAAAACAAGAAACACCGCACTTTAAAAGCGCTTAATTAGCCCGCATTGTAGTTTATAGAGTGTTTTGTGTTAAACTTCGCCGCCGTGCAACTTCTCAAGTGTATTTAGTTGCGTTGCCCATTGCGTTGTTATAATCCAAGTAACTTAGGTATTTTAACCCATGACTGCATTTTCAAATCATCAAATTGTGTTAACTGCTATTGGCGAAGATAGGCCGGGTATTGTGAGCGAACTTACACAATTAGTTAGCGACTGCCACTGTAATATTATAGATAGCCGTATCGCTATTTTAGGCTGCGAATTTACCTTTATAATGTTACTCAATGGCGACATGTCAGCTATTAGCCGTATTGAACACGTACTCCCTACTAAAGCCATGGAACTTGGCCTGCTTACCATGATGAAGCGCACCGCCAGTCATACACCCAGTGAATTTTGTGCCGGTTATACCCTCGAATACACAGGGATCGACACACCGGGGACACTAAGTAAAGTAACGCGCTTTTTTGCCGACAGCAACATTAGCATTTGCTCACTAAAATCAGATACCTACTCTCAAGAGGACGACATTAAAATGCGTTGTGAACTTGAATTCAACATACCGGTTGATGTAGATATAGATCAATTTAAAATTAGTTTTGAGAGCCTTTCTCACACGCTAAACGTAGATTATATTTTTAAACGAATTCGTTAAGGATGCTAAACATGAACACAATTAGTCCATTACAAGCTGGCGATACAGCACCCGCTTTTAGCCTACAAAACCAAAACGACGAAACAGTAACATTAAGCAAGCTGTTAAAAGAACAACAAGTACTTGTATACTTTTACCCTAAAGCCTCTACACCGGGTTGTACGGTTCAAGCCGAGAACTTACGTGACCAACAAGCAGAGCTTGCTAAATTTAATACCCGCGTTGTAGGTATTAGCCCAGATCCAATTAAGCGCCTTAAAAACTTTGAAACTAAAAAAGAGCTTAATTTTGACCTATTAGCCGATGAAGACCACGCCATTGCAGAAGCGTTTGGTGTATGGGGCTACAAAAAGTTTATGGGTAAAGAGTACGATGGTATTCACCGCCTAACGTTTTTAGTAGGCCAAGACGGTAAAATAAAACACCTATTTGATAAGTTTAAAACTAAAGATCACCATCAAGTAGTGTTGGACTATCTTGCAGCAGAGTAATCTCGCAACAGGATAAGCTAGCGGCTGAGTAAGTTAACTACCAGCTATTAGACAAATACAGAAAAGCGTTGCTCAAGGGCAACGCTTTTTTTATGCTAGTTATTAAATATTTAGTTAAGTGAAAGCATGATTGAGGGATAAGTTGGTAGTCAATAATTTTGATGTATGAAGTCAAGGTTTGGCCCCTTTGGTTTCTGTAATTAATTACGCCTGCCCTGCCTGTAAGAAAAACTAAGTAATGCGCTTACAATTTGAATCTAGGTAGTTATAAGCTCCCCACTAACGATTGTTATAATTGTGGGAAAGAGATTGATGAGAAAAGTCATTAAATAGACAGAGTTATTACTGGAGAGTCTGGTATTCAGGGTTATTCATAAAGCCACTTGATATATATTAAGTTGTTGTAGTGTATTATCAACCGATACAAAGTTTGGAATAGTACCAACTAAACTTGCACCTGATTTTAAAGCAATTTTAATGCTAGCTACATTTTGTTCTAAGCATCTAAACTCAATTACTTTAGAGCTTGTATTTTTGAGTATGCTTGGCACTCTTGCGATTACTTGACTGATAATACCATTTCCTTGTGCATCACTACTTAACCAGTAACCAAGCTCCGCTACATTCAACTCAGGACAAATAGACTTAACTGCAAAAATGCCACTCAGATTATCTTTATAATAAATTTTAAACCACCGCGAACTATTAAGCCCGCTGTTTACTCTGTCGAGTATGTACTTTTTAGCTGATTCAATATTGTTTACCCCTTCTACCCAAGGCAAAAATTCACCTAAACTTGCCCGACTTAAATTAACAGTCTTTAAAATGTCCGCAGCATCGCTTTCCACTAAAGGAGCTAATTTAATGTGTTCCGCAATTTGGATATGCAAGTGTTCTTCCTTGTGAATATTGATTTTATAGTTGTAAGTTTAAAACTAAAGATCACTATTAAGTAGCCCCAAACTTATTTAACGGCTGAATAGCCTTTGAGCTATTAAAAATATACAGAAAGGCATTACTCTAGAGCAACGCTTTTTTATGTTATTTACTCACACTTTGATTAAATAAAAGCATGATCGAGGGATAAATAAGCAAACAATAATTTTGATGTATAAGGTCAATATTTGACCACTTTGATTTCATATTCAATATAACAACATAATATTTATATAAGGAAGATAGATTATGGTGATTTTTATTTTAGTTCTACTAGGGGCTTTTCTATTGTTGTATTTCATAGCTTTAAAGCAAAAAAGAGATATTAATAAGCAGATAAGAAAACCTGATACAAAGATAGTTTCTCTTAGTGGACTAAGAGAATCTAAATATACAGGGGAATTGTTTAGTGGTAGCACTACTACTGAGGATCATTTAGGCAAAGCCGCAGAACTGAAAAAAAATGCAAAAGTTGCTATAAAAAACAAGTTATTTGATGAAGCATGGAAGTTACTTCAAAAACAAAAAATGTCATATATGAAACATGCAAATAATGCAGGTTTCACTGCCAAACAAGTACTTGCGCTAGATGCCACAGTGCATGTAGATTTAGCTAATATATTGCGTATGGAAAATAAACATACAGAAGCATTGATTCACATCGTATATTGGGTTGCAAACAACTACGATAATATGACTAAAACACAAGAACAAAAACTTACTGCGTATTTTAACAGAAGCAATTTAAAGCTAACTTCTATTGAAGAAGCTAAAATTGCTATTTCCTCTTTAGCTGAAAATCCAGAATACGTCAATGCTCAAGAGCTTGTTTCAATTTGGGTAGCTAAGGAAGATAGTATTTCTAAAGAGCCATAGAGCCATAGTAGAGCCATAGGGGTCAGAGCCAAATGGGTCAAATTTTGACTTCATACATTATAATTAATTAGCTGTTTATATTCGCCGAAACTCAAATAGGTGTCGGATGGCGCTTCGCTTATCCGACCTACGTTTTCAAATATATAATGCGGGGTTATTGGGCCGTGGGTATTGGAGGTTCGTTGGAGCTCGTTGGGTTTCGCTGCGCTCTACCCAAACTTGTATCTCTTCTTGATGAATGTTCGCCTTAAATTTTTACGCAGACGAAAATGGCGTTGCCTGAGCGCTGTGCCCATGGGGTTATTTTGTCGTAGTCATGTTCAAATATGTGGATTTCGAAGTACGGTTTTAGGGCTTCTTTAAGCTCGGTATAACTAAAAGCAACCATTGGGTGCTCGTCGTGCCATACAAGTGTTTTGTCTGCGGTGGTTTTTTCTATGCTGAGTTTTAATAACTGTTTACTGCCGCTGCCACTATAGTGCCAGCCAGAGCGAAATGTGAAGAAGCTATTTTCGCTTGTTGCGGTGTGCTCTACAAATGAATCGCTGTCGATTTTGTTTTTATCAACCGTGTTAAAGCAAAATATTCCACCTACGTTTAATGCGCTGTGTACGCTAGCAAGGCATTCTTTTAACTTATTAATGCCGTCGCAGTAATGGATTGAATACAAAAAGCAGGTAATTAAATCTAAGTGCTCGGTGACTTTAAATTCACTCATGTTTTGCAACGAAAATTGCGCTTCTGGGCAACGAAATTTTGCTTTATCGAGCATTGGCTGGTTTAAATCAAGCCCACTACTTTTATAGCCGTTATCAATAAAGTGGCGTACATGCGGGCCGGTGCCACATGCTAAATCTAGATGGGTGTTTGCGCCATTACCAAAAATTTGGTGCAGCCTGTGAATAGAATTGCTTTGGGCTTGATAATCTATATCTGCGCACATTAAGTCGTAGTAATCAGAAAGGTCGGTGTAAAGCGCGTTTGCGGACATATAAGCCTAATGGTAAGTAGTAGAATATTTTTAAGTCGCGCATAGTAAACTAGTTATGGCTATTAGCGAAGAAGATATGAGTTTTATGGTTGTCGGATGACGCTTCGCTTATCCGACCTACGTATTTAAATATTATAAAACGTTATTAGAAAATGGTGCGGAAGTGGAGATTTGTTGGGTTTAGCTTCGCTCTACCCAACCTACGTAATATAACTTTAAGCTGGCTTTAACTAATTCCTAAATACTTATGTACTTGTATTGATAAGCGCCAGTTTTTGGCAATACAGGTGTCGATTGCAAGTTTGGTTGCTGATACTTTTTGGCTAATTGGCTGCAAATAAACAAGCTTAGGATTAACGCCTGTTTTTGCAAATAATTCTTCTAACTCTTCTACGTGCTTTTGCATCGCAACGGGGTGTTTTATCTCATTTGCACGCTTCATGGTGCTGGTAAGTACTTCATAACCGCCGCGCATATTGATTTTTGGCGATACCGTTACCCATGTTTGCTCTGGGGCGAGTATTTCAAACGTGCCGCTGGTTTCTATTTGTGTGCTAAAGCCGTGTTCGTGTAATAAGTTACATACTGGATTTAAGTCGAACATACATGGCTCGCCGCCGGTAATTACTACATGCTTTGCGGTATACCCACGTGATTGAAACAGCGCTAAAATTTGCTCTGCACTGGCGTTAGCCCAATGATCTGAGTCGGCTTTTTTTTCTACGGTTTCATCCAGCGATACTTTATATACATTATCAACATCCCACGTTTGCTTGGTGTCGCACCAAGAGCAGCCTACAGGGCAACCTTGCAAACGTAAAAATATTGAGGGTGTGCCGGTAAAACTAGCTTCACCTTGAATGGTTTCAAACACTTCATTAATTTTGTACAAAAGAGATCTCACTTACTACCTAGCAGCCAAATTGCTACTATTAAAAAACCAAAAAGCGCTGTGCAAAAATTGTTATTTAAGCTGCGGCCGTGTAGTATATCGCGCCCTGATATAAACCTCTATTAAAACTAAGAGCAAAACAGATATGACGCAAAAAGTAGTTGTTATTTATTCCGGCGGTATGGACTCGTTTACCGTACTAAATAAAGCCCTGCAACAAGGCCATGATGTATATGCCCTTTCATTTGACTATGGTCAGCGTCATGTAAAAGAGCTTAAAGTAGCGGCAAGTGTGTGTGAAAAATTAAACGTTCCGCATAAAATTGTTGATATTTCGGCGATTAACCAACTTATTGGTGGCTCCTCACTTACTGATGATATTGATGTGCCTGAAGGCCATTACGAAGAAGAAAGCATGAAAAGTACGATTGTGCCTAATCGTAATATGATTTTGCTCTCGCTTGCTGTTGGTTACGCGGTGTCACTTAAAGCTGGCAAAGTTTATTACGGCGCTCATTCTGGGGATCATGCTATTTACCCTGACTGCCGTCCTGAATTTGTGCAAAAAATGGATGATGTGTGCCGTATTGCTAACTACGACGCGGTAGAAATTTTTAGCCCATACTTAAACAATACTAAAATTGGTATTTTAACCGACGGTATTGAAATGGGTTTAGATTACAGCCAAACGTGGACTTGTTATAACGGCCGTGAAAAGGCCTGTGGTAAATGTGGCGCGTGCCAAGAACGCCTTGAAGCATTTGCACTAAATAACATTACAGACCCGTTAGAATACGAATAAGCCGCAATTAATTAGTAATACAATTGCTGTAAACAAAAAAGGCCATCATTGATAGCCTTTTTTGTTTGTCAGGTTTTTAAGTCAATGGTATTAATTACAACCAGCGTTTTACGCGCGCTTTATAGGCGGTAAACTCTTCGCCAAATAATTTAGTGATCGCACGCTCCTCGGGTATTATTTGAAAAAGCGTTAAATAGGCAATAAACCCAACAACACACAATAGCGCCCACAAGGAACTTAACCAAATACCCCACCCTGCTAAAATAAATGCAAAACCTACATACATAGGGTTGCGTGAAATTTTATAAATGCCGCTCGTAATAAGTGTTGACGCTTGCTCTGGTTTATTAGGGTTTACTGTGGTGTTTGCTATTTTGAAGCTCGCTACCCCTGCAATACAAAAAATACACCCTATAATGACCAAGCTTGCTGCTAAGTAGGTAATAAATGCGGTGAAATCAATAACACTGTAATGCGCAATAAGCGCCATTATGCCTGCAAAAAACAGCACAACAATAACGGGAGGTATTTTATTATTTAACATGGCAACTCACTGTATTGACTAAAATATGTTTATTATATGGTGGCTATTAAACAATATCTAAAGTGTATAAATGATGAACACGCTAAGTAAACTATACAAATTAAGTTACAATTGTCAGCTTTATCAAAAGCGCTTAAAGGTTATACTTTAACCATAAACGAATAATAAAATGATAAGGAATGAGGTTATGTCTGGAACTACGATGATTGTACTTATTGTGCTAATTTCGGTTGGCTCAGGAGTAGTTTACGATATGTATAAAAAGCATCTTGAGTTTAAGCATAAAATGCAAAACAACAACAGCGATGCCCATAAACAATTAGCTGAAACAAACGCGCAAGTTCTTGCATTAAAAGAGCGTGTACAAACACTTGAGGCTATTGTTACTGATTCGAGCTTTAACGTTAAAGATGAAATTAATGAGCTTTAAATTGTTATAAGTAATTTGGATATAAATGTGCATTTTCTGGCTGCTCAATACCGTGAGCAGCTAAAAACCCACCAATAGCTTGCCCGCAGCCCTGTGGTGCTCGCCCACTGTCTATCTCAAAATTTAACTGATTAGCATGTTGCTTACCCATAGAGCAAAGCCCTACGGTACTTGGCGAGCGCATAGCGATACTTAGGTTACCTATTTGTTCAACCGCAACGTGCTTACTAAAGCGGGCAAAACCTTTGTATTTAAACTGCTCGTTTACGTAGTCGTTACTTGTGGCCACCAATGCCGCAATTAAGCCGTGTAAAAAGCTATTAACGGATGGATCTGCTGTTAAAAACGCAATTGTTTTTTTATTAAACTCGCTAAGCTGGCAATCCTCACACAACAGCTCAACAGTATATAAATGTTGCTCGGCTACTTGCTGCTGGCTTTTAAGCTCAATGCTTTTTCCTGCAAATACAATGCGTTTAAGCATTTCATCAACGTTACTTGTAACCGCTTCGCTTTTAACAAGTTCAGGGTTTTGCGCCATTACCGGTAAGTCGTGATGGTTATTAAATGGCGTGCTTGTTGCGCCGCTTTGCATTAACTGAAAAAGCTCTCTTACTTCATGTTCTCGCGCTACTTTTAACGCTAAAAATGCGGTTTGAATAAGCTCTGAGGTAGGTAAGTTTTCCTCTACTATCCAACGTCTGCCAAATAATAGTTTTTTAGCTTTGGCTTCATTAGTAGATGCGCTTTTTTGGTAGTTATCAGGGCTCAGCACTGCTACTTGCAGGTAAATTTCTTCACCTTTTTGTGCAGCAAGCACTCTAAAATGAGCCGAAAATTCAATACTCTCAAGTACTTCGTTTACGCTTTGAAGCGTGTGCTTGTAACGTAAAAAATGCTGTGGCACCACCCAGTTACTATTAGCTAATTGCACAAGGGGTGCATAAGAAATAGGTTGCTCGTAACTGTGTTGCCATTTTTGCTCATTGCTAAGCAAATGATTAATGTGACTCTTGTTATCTGACATAAATAAACCAAATAAACTCGCGTTGTGCGATATAAACTATGAACACATTACGTCGTCAATGTCGTAATTAGATCACATGTACGCCCTACTTTTGGGCTTTTTTAACTATCGGTGAGTTCTTGATAGTCTGTTATAACTTTTTGATAGTATGGCTTATCTTTATTGAGCATTTTATTATAATGATTTATGAGTTGCCGTTGGTACATAGCGTGCTCTGTACTAGCAAAGTCCCACATTTTGTTGCCGGTATGGCTAATCTCATTATTGGTACTAAAGCTCACTTCAATCACTTCATAAAAACGTTTGTTGTCGTAAACTATTTGTTCACTTATTAGCCCTAAACCGAGTTGTTTTAAACCCACTCGCAACTTATAAGTGTGATGCACGGGACATAAAATAAACCGAACATTATTTAAATGCTCAACTGCGTTATTAGCAATAATTTGTTGTACTAAACTTAACAACAGCTCACCGCCAACACCTGCTATTACAACTACTTGGCTTTTTCTTTGAGCAATTTCAATTTTGCCGACATCCTGACATAAGACCTGCCACTGCGGATTTTTATCACAGGTTTTTTGTAATTTATTAATAGATGATAATTGCGTTTCTAGGTCGTTCATTAAAGTGGCGACTATATCTACAAAAATAACCTGGCTTGCAGCTGCGCGCTTTAATAGCGCCATGCCTAAATAACCATGGTCGCAGCAACAATCCCAAATAATATCGTGATGCTGCGAAATTAATGTATCAATGGCAGTTAAGCGTTTACTGAGCTTCATTTAAGCAGGTATTTGTGACATTTTATAGACAAGCGCTTTTAAACTTTTATTGCTGTCTACTTCAATAAAACGCTCGGTGGGGGCTAGACGCTCAACAAATTCAATTGCGCCTTGGGTGTGCTCGTTTATTAACGCTTTAAACGCCTCTTCGCTAAGCTCTGGGCTATTAGCACACAATAACAATTGTGTGGTATCGCAAAGTAGCTCTGGCAATCTGCGCAGCACTTTTTGATAGTCTTTAGTTAATATAAAGCTGCCTTTTTGAAAGCTTGGCGGATCAACTATTATTAAATCAAACGGGGCTGCTTTTTTTAGTTTTCCAAACGATTTTAAAATATCGTGCGGTAAAAAACTTACGCCGCGCTCAAAACCGTTTAGTTGATGGTTTTGCTTGCCAACTTTAAGTACGCCTTTGCTCATATCCATGTTCATTACATGATCTGCCCCGCCTTGCATGGCTGCAAGCGAAAACCCACATGTATACGAAAACAAATTAAGCACTTTGCCATGCTTGCTGTTAGCCATTACAAACTCACGGCCGCTGCGCATATCGGGAAATATTCCGGTATTTTGACGGCTCTGTAAATCAACCAAAAAACGAATGCCGTTTTCGGTTACAACATGTGGGTTAGGTAATTGCCCATAAACCACGGTGTTTTGGCTTTGTACGCCAGCGCGTTGCTGATACACAAGTGAGCTAATAAGCTCTGGCTGGTTTTTTTGTGCCCACTGCCACACAACATCGGTAAGCTCGCTTAGTGTTTGCTCGTCAATTTCGTCGTACGAAACCAAAAATAAACTGGGCGGGTAAAAGTCTAAATTAATATGACTTAACGCTTCGACGCTGTGGCCTCGGCCATGAAAAACACGACACAGTTCATTTTTTAAAATTGGCGCGTCTTCAAGCGCAGTAATAAGAGGAGTAAAGTTTGCTGTCATTTTTAATTAATCAACTGTTGTTGTAGTTCATGTATTTCATCGCGAACAGAGCCCGCTTTTTCAAATTCTAGGTCGCTTGCGTATGCATGCATTTTGGTTTCTAACTGCTTAATTTGCAAAGCAATTTCTTTTGCACTAAGTACCTTTTTAGACTCTTTACGAATAAGTTTAAGGTTGTCTTTAGGGCCGGCTTCTTCGCCTACATCCATTACATCGAGTATTTTTTTAGCCAGAGCATGAGGCTCTATGCCGTGCTCAACGTTGTAAGCATGTTGAATTTCGCGTCTGCGCGCAGTTTCGTCCATGGCTTTTGCCATTGATTTTGTAATTCTGTCGCCATATAAAATAGCGCGGCCATCTAAATGACGTGCAGCACGGCCAATAGTTTGTATCAAAGAGCGAGCCGATCGTAAAAAGCCTTCTTTATCGGCATCAAGTATGGCAACAAGTGCCACCTCTGGCATATCAAGGCCCTCTCGAAGTAAGTTAATGCCTACTAACACATCAAACACGCCCGCACGTAAATCACGAATTATTTCAACTCGTTCTACCGTATCAATGTCTGAATGTAAGTAACGCACTTTTACGCCATGCTCACTTAAATAGTCGGTTAAATCCTCAGACATACGCTTTGTAAGTGTAGTTACAAGTACACGTTCGCCCTTCTCTACACTTTTATAAATCTCTGATAAAAGATCATCAACCTGATCCCCTACCGGGCGCACTTCTATAAGTGGGTCAAGCAACCCTGTTGGACGAATTACTTGCTCAGCAATTTCGCCTACGCAACGCTCTAGCTCAAAGTCGCCAGGCGTTGCCGATACATAAATAGTTTGTGGTGCTATGGCTTCAAACTCTTCAAAACGCAGCGGCCTGTTATCCATTGCTGAGGGCATTCTGAAGCCATACTCAACTAGGTTTTCTTTTCGGCTTCTGTCGCCTTTGTACATGGCGCCAATTTGCGATACGGTTACGTGCGATTCATCAATAATCATTAATGCGTCGTCTGGGAGGTAATCAAGCAACGTAGGCGGCGGATCGCCTGGCGTGCGACCCGATAAATAGCGACTGTAGTTTTCTATGCCTGAGCAATAACCTAGCTCCCGCATCATTTCTATATCGTATTGCGTACGCTGTGTTACGCGTTGCTCTTCTACTAATTTATTAGCACTGAGTAACTGCGCTCTTCGATCTTTTAGTTCTTCTTGTATTTTATCGATAGCCCCGAGTATTTTCTCACGCGGGGTAACATAGTGTGTTTTTGGGTAGATAGTGGTGCGTACTATGTGCTTTTCGATAGCACCAGTAAGCGGGTCGAAAATACTTAAGCGCTCTATTTCGTCATCAAACATTTCTACGCGTACGGCATAGGTATCTGACTCGGCAGGAAATATGTCGACCACTTCGCCACGCACGCGATATGTACCACGGCTAAAATCTACATCGTTACGGGTGTATTGTATTTCGGCGAGGCGGCGTAGCATATCGCGTTGATCGACTTTTTCCCCGACTTTTAAAAGCAGCATCATTTTCATGTATGATTTAGGGTCACCCAAACCATAAATAGCCGATACCGATGCCACAATAATGGTATCGCGGCGCTCAAGCAGTGCTTTGGTCGCACTTAAACGCATTTGTTCTATATGCTCATTTATCGAAGCATCTTTCTCGATAAATGTGTCGCTTGATACAACATAGGCTTCTGGCTGGTAGTAATCGTAATACGATACAAAGTATTCAACGGCATTTTTAGGGAAAAACTCTTTCATCTCACCATATAACTGAGCAGCAAGCGTTTTATTGTGCGCCATAATTATTGTTGGACGATTTAAATCGTTAATAATATTAGCCATGGTAAAGGTTTTACCTGTACCCGTAGCACCTAATAAGGTTTGGTGTGCAAGCCCCGCTTCTAACCCTTCGCACAGTTGTTTAATCGCGGTAGGCTGATCGCCTGCTGGCTTAAAATGTGATTTTAACTGAAAATGATCGCTCAACTATTGCACTCCCGTAATGATTGACTGCTCAACGCATCGAGCTCTTTCATAAACCATTTATATGCCACCATTGCAGTAAATAAATTACCCAGTGCCGCACCAATAAATAATCCAATTAAACCAGCTAGCTCATTACCTATATAAGCAAACGGTAGGTAAAAAACAAATAAACGAATAGTACTTAAAAACAGTGCATTCATTGGTTTATGTAAAGCATTAAACGAAGAATTAGATAATATGATCACCCCTTGCAAACCGTAGCTAAACGGAATGGTGTAAATAAAGAGTTTTATCACATCAATTACCATTTGTTCTTTACCAAACATTTGACTAATAAAGCCTGAAAAAACAATAAGCAAAATATAAATAGCAAATTGCCAAATCATCACAAATTTTAAGGTACCAATATAAGCATCTTTTACTCTGCATAATTTACCCGCTCCAAAGTTTTGGCTCACAAACGGGGGTAATGTCATCGACAAAGCAAGTACAAGAATACTGGCTATAGATTCTATCCGGCTGCCTACCCCAAATGCGGCGACGGCTTCAGGTCCGTGATGTGCAACCATAGCGGTCATCACAGCCATTGCAACCGGGGTCAACATGTTTGCGCCTGCGGCGGGTAAACCTATTTTTAATATTTTACGAATAGCGCCTACCACCGTTTGCGACCCGGCTTTTAAACTCAACAACCGTTTTTTTACTATTAGTAAATATAAAATAATAACAACAGCCACTCCCCATGCTATTACACTTGCAATAGCGGCACCTTGAATACCTAACGCAGGAATAGGGCCAAAACCAAATATAAGCATAGGATCGAGAACCGCATTTATAAGCCCCGCCCCGCCCATTACAATACTGGGCGTTTTAGTATCGCCACTGGCACGCAGTACCGAGTTACCAATCATTGGGGTTATTAAAAATACGCTACCGATAAACCATACATTCATGTATTCGTGTATTAAAGGAAGTACCTGCTCACCTGCGCCTAATAACGTAAATATGGGGTCGATTAGCAAATAGCCAATAAACGATAAAATAAGCACTAAAACAAAAGCAACCAATATTGAAACGCTTGCGTCAAAACGCGCTTCATCTATTTTGTTGCTACCTAAAGCTTTAGCTATAACTGCCGACGTACCAATACCTAACCCAATGGCTAAGCTAATAACTGTAAACGTAACAGGAAACGTAAAACTAACTGCAGCCAATGGCTCTGTGCCTAATAAGCTGATAAAAAATGTATCAACAATATTAAACATCATTAACGTGATCATGCCAAAAATCATCGGAATGGTCATGGTCTTTAATGTAGGCAAGATAGGATCGTTTAGTAAATCTGGGCGAGTCTGAGTTTTTGAAATTGCGCGCATGAAATAAATAAGCCTCTTTTACTGAGCAAATCATTTTAAAGCATCAAGACAATTCAAGCCACGGATTTATCAACAGATTTGAAGGAAACATAAAACTAACTATTCGACAAAACAGTAAAGATCTATTTTTAGATATTTTTGCTAAAATTGAGCACTAAGCCGCCAAAAAACAATTAAAACACATTTTAGTTACTTTTCTTTACAAACCCCCGTTCATTACTGATGCATTTTCACACAAAGACATGCTTTATTTTATCGTAACGAAAAAATTCTCTCATCGAGTTAGATGATTTAAATTGATAATAGTAACCTGTTGTTTTTTAATGAAATAAAAATAGTGATTTAAAAGCTTGAAATCGTTGTAGCACTCTAAAATGCTGGTGCCGCTGATGTTCTTAAAGTTTCATAAACAGAGTTATCCACAGAAACCGTGGATAACTCATTCAAGCCCGCATTTACAAAGGCTTTTAGAGTGATGCTTTTTTCACTCAGATCTGACTTATTACAAATATTCAATTTATCGCGTTTTTCTGGTTTTAGAGCAAAAACCATCTCGACATATAAATTGCCTTATTAACCTGATTATCTTCTTGTGAAAAAAATGAAAGTATAACGCAACGTATTGATTGTATTATTTTTGAGCTCTGACAATATAATCACCATCGTTCATATAAGTTGTAAAAAATAATTCACTTCTGTGATTATCGAAAATCAATTTAAAACTTTTACTTTTTTGACAAAGCAGACCAACAATAAAAAATACAAACGTTACTTTTTATATTTTGTGCGTATTTTTTACAGCTAAGCGGTTTAACATTGTATTTTATTTGCTCAAAGAACTAAGAAAGGCGATCTCAAAAATCGGCATATCGTCTAAAATCGTAACTCTATTTTTTAAAAGGTTCTTTAAATGAAGTCACAAAACACGCAGATCGAACATAAAAACAACGAATAACCACCTTTTTTAAATTTATAACTTTTATATGTTGACACTTTGCGGCGCGGTCATTAATATTTCGCCCCGTTGAAAGGCAAGACGCTTCCCCCTTAGCTCAGTTGGTTAGAGCGACGGACTGTTAATCCGCAGGTCCCCCGTTCGAGTCGGGGAGGGGGAGCCAAGTTTTTCAACCATAAACGATTCCCCCTTAGCTCAGTTGGTTAGAGCGACGGACTGTTAATCCGCAGGTCCCCCGTTCGAGTCGGGGAGGGGGAGCCAAGTTTATGTTTATGATGTAGTTCCCCCTTAGCTCAGTTGGTTAGAGCGACGGACTGTTAATCCGCAGGTCCCCCGTTCGAGTCGGGGAGGGGGAGCCAAATCATCATAATAAAATTTCTACTTTAGTTCCCCCTTAGCTCAGTTGGTTAGAGCGACGGACTGTTAATCCGCAGGTCCCCCGTTCGAGTCGGGGAGGGGGAGCCAATTCTAATAATTTCATAGACATTCATTCTAAATTCCACTACCCTCTGTTTTATAAATAAAAAAACAAATCGCGCTAATAATTTACTCTGATTTACTAATCAGGATTTCATTACTTCCCTTTTGAACTATTAAAAGACTGAAAAAATGGCTGGCTTTAAAAAACTTATCTTTATACAAATAATTTCTTGGTTATTATGTGTTGCAGCTGGAAGCTATTTCATTTCGGTAAGCTTTGATAATGCAGTAAGTGAAGCTCAAAAAAATGCGCAAGCTAGCGTTACCAACTATATAAACGACCTTTCTTTTGACGATAATTTAGTACAAAATTTAAAAAAATCATTGGCTGATGGTAAAACGTTCTCAAGCTTTACGTTACGAGATTACCAAGGCGCAGAAGTATTTAAAGTTAACTCCCCTATTGACCTGCCACTATTTGCAGATTTTATACAGTCTATTTTTAACTCTGCCCGACCGCAGTTTGCGGTAAATAAGGCTGCAGATATAAAAGTTGAATTTACAGTTAATATTCAACACTTAGCTGAACAACTTCAAATATCACTTTTTATTATTATCTTTATTTCCGCTGTTTTAGTAATTATTCCTATTATTTTGATGCAATCTATTTTTTATCAACTAAATAAAAGTATCAGCATGACCGTCTCTGACGTTATCGATGTTTATATTAACCAAAACCAAGCCGGTGAATTAGAAACAGTGCTAGATAGCTCTAAACTGAAAAGCTTAGGAAAAGATTTAGTACCAAGTTTTAACCGCTTATCGCACTTTCTTAAAACAAAAAATGAATATATACAAAGTGAAGCGCTTAGTATTAAACACGAAGCATATAAAGATGTAATTACCGCGCTAGGTAATCGTAATATGTTTGTTGAGTACTACGAAAAAAATATTGAAAATAGCGAACAAAGTACTTTTGGTTCATTAGCAATGATTCGCTGTAGTGAGCTGCAAGCAATAAATCAAAGCCGTGGCTATCAAAAAGGTGATGAGTACGTAAAGGGTGTGGCTGATATAATTAAACATATAAGTGGCACGTATGCTGGCAGTCAATTATTTAGATTAAATAGTTCTGATTTTGCTGTTGTACTTCCCCATATACCACTTAAAGAAGCAGAACGCTTTGGCGAGAACTTACAATCTCGTTTCACTCAATATCAGCAGAATCAAGAATTAAGCTCAGTGGCTAATACCGGTATTGTTGGTTATGAAAAGGGTAAGCCGTTAGGCGAACTTCTCTCAGTTGTTGATAATGCGATGAGTATGGCGCAGTCTAAGCAAATTAATGCATGGCATGTACAGCGTGAATCCGATCTTGTAAATAATGTAAGTGCTGGGTTTGGTAATCAAAACTGGCGTAAAGTGATTAACGAGGTTATTGAGTCCAAACGAGTTCATTTGGTTATGCAAAATATTATGCCGCTTGGTAAAAGTATTAAAGCATACGCTGAAATTCAAGTTCGCTTTAAAACAGAAGATAATCAAGTTCTGCCAACAGCTTCATTTTTAGCTATGGCTGAAAAGCTTGGTATGGCAGTTGATATAGATAAATTAATTATCGATTCATCACTTGAAAAAGTTAAAAGTCGTAACCTTTCTGAAAAATATTTTGGTTTAAATGTCACGGCTTCAAGCGCTCATAACGATCAGTTTGTAATTTGGTTAGAGCGTCGCTTATTAAAAGATACCCATATTGCATCAAAACTTATTTTTGAAGTGAGCGAGTTCGGCTTACAACAAAATATTAAAGCAAGTAAGCGCTTTATTGATATGGTTCATCGAGTGGGCGCACGCGTAACTGTTGAACGTTTTGGTGTTGGTTTAACCTCATTTAAGTTTTTCCGCGATTTAAAACCTGACTTTATTAAAATGGATGCCAGTTATACTCGCGGCCTAGAAGATGATAAAAACAATCAGTACTTTATGCGCTTAATGGTCGATTTAGCCCACCGCATTGGTGTTAATGTTTTTGCCGAAGGTGTTGAGAGCCAAGAAGAAAAACATATTATAGAAACCTTGTGCTTAGATGGCGTGCAAGGTTATTACATAGAAAAACCTAAAGATATCTAAACCAATTAAGCAACATTGACTAATTTAAAAAGAGCACTTGTTGCTCTTTTTTGCTTTGTAAATCGTAGTACAGTTATTTGGTGGCACCACTAACACTGCAAAGTAAAATGAATACTATACCAATCTGCTTATGTATGGGGTCTATTTAACGTTAAGAAAATTACGCTAGAACTAGGTTAAAGTTTTTGTATCTAGTTGTTCTAAATAAAAAATTTTAACGACGTTATAGTGCAATTTAATTCGTTAAATTGATCAAAGATTTATGCAGGTTGGTATTACATAACCTGAACACTGGTTAAGGGATTTACTAACGTATTGAGCCATGGTGATATTTAAATTTATTTTCTCTAGCCAGAGATTTCCAGTGAAAACAAGGCGAATTTACACGTTAATAGCCAGCCTATATGCAAGTAAACTCAACGCAGTTAGTGCTTAATTTACTTGCTCGGGATAGATTTATTATCCAGAACTCAGGTTACATACGAATCACAGTATTTTTACATCTTTGTTATTACCCCTTAAATTAATATTGTTTATTTAAATGATAATCACTGCATATGTTGTTAATCACACCAGAAAAAAGGATAATACACAGGATTTTTATAGCGTGAGGCTCGCATGACTGAATATGTCTTGTTATTGATTGGTACTGTTCTGGTTAATAACTTTGTATTAGTACAATTTTTAGGCTTATGTCCTTTTATGGGTGTATCAGGAAAACTTGATACGGCTATTGGTATGTCTTTGGCTACCACTTTCGTGCTTACGCTCGCCTCCGTCACGAGTTATTTAGTGAATCAGTATATTTTAATCCCACTCGACATAGAGTTTTTGCGCACAATGAGCTTTATTTTAGTAATTGCCGTTGTGGTGCAATTTACCGAAATGGTGGTACGTAAAACCAGCCCAACCCTATATCGATTATTAGGAATATTTTTACCACTTATAACCACTAACTGTGCTGTATTAGGTGTCGCTTTACTAAATATCAAAGAAGATCACTCATTTTTACAATCGGCAGTGTATGGTTTTGGCGCTGCGGTTGGTTTTTCGTTAGTGCTGGTATTATTTGCAGCATTACGTGAACGTTTAGCAGCAGCTGACGTACCCACTCCTTTTAAAGGCGCCTCTATTGCCATGATAACCGCAGGATTGATGTCGATGGCGTTTATGGGCTTTACCGGATTAGTGAAATTTTAATATGACCTTGTTTTATGCCTTAATTGCGCTTGGCTCGTTAGCGCTGGTTTTTGGGTTGATTTTAGGATTTGCCGCTATACGATTTCGCGTAGAGAGCAATCCCATTGTTGAGCAAATAGACACCATTTTACCGCAAACCCAGTGCGGACAATGTGGCTACCCAGGTTGTCGCCCCTATGCTGAAGCAATTGCAAATGGCGATGAAATAAACAAATGCCCACCGGGTGGCGAAGCTACCATGAAAAAGCTTGCCGGCTTAATGGGAGTTGATGAAAAACCACTTGCCGGCGGCGAACAAGCCGAGCCAATAAAAACGGTAGCCTACATTCGCGAAGACGAATGTATTGGCTGCACTAAATGCATCCAGGCTTGCCCTGTTGACGCTATTTTAGGCGCGACTCGCCAAATGCACACGGTGTTAATTGATGAATGTACTGGCTGCGATTTATGTGTTGAGCCCTGCCCTGTAGATTGCATTGATATGCTGCCTGTAGCCGAAACTAAACAAAACTGGAAATGGCAACTAGATGCTATTCCTGTTACACAAATAGATTAGAGGTTTGAGTGGATAAGTTACTTGAACAAATAAAAAAAGGGGTTGTTTGGCCATTTCCTGGCGGCATACACCCACCACAACAAAAATCACTCTCTAATAGTGCTAGCATTACGCGCCTACCATTGCCCGATAAGCTCGTAGTGGCGCTAAAGCAACACATAGGCGCAAACGGTAAGCTGCTTGTAGAAAAAGGACAACGTGTACTTAAAGGCCAAGCTCTAACCTCCCCTGCTGCAAACTGGTCAGTGCCTGTACATGCCCCAAGCTCGGGGATTGTTACTGATATAGCACCAATGCCTTCTGCGCATCCTTCTGCATTACCAGAGCTGAGTGTTGTTATTGAACCAGATGGTAAAGATGAATGGGTGGCACTTAACCCAATTAATAATCCAACAACGCTTACCCACGACGAACTAGTAAATATAATTCATCAAGCCGGTATTAGCGGTATGGGCGGCGCAGGTTTTCCTACTTATGTAAAAGCTGACACAAAGCAACCGATTGAGTTTTTGATAGTCAATGCGGTTGAGTGTGAACCCTATATTACAGCCGACGATACCTTAATGCGTGAGCATGCAATTGAGGTCATTCAAGGCCTTGAACTCATGCAACAGCTGCTAAATCCAGCGTTGTGTATTGTGGGCATTGAAGATAACAAGCCTGAAGCGATAGTTGCTATGACTAAGGCGGCTGAGCATAACGAAAAAATAATTGTGCAAACGGTCCCGACTATTTACCCATCGGGTGGTGAAAAACAACTTATTAAGCTACTCACTAATCGTGAAGTGCCAAGCGCCGGCATACCGGCTGACATTGGCGTACTTGTACAAAACACAGGTACGTTGTTTGCCGTGCAGCAAGCTGTGTACGAAGGTAAGCCACTCATTGAACGGGTAGTCACTGTAACAGGTAATACTATTCATAAACCTGGTAATGTGTGGGCACTACTTGGCACTGAAATTAAACATTTACTTGATTGCCAAGGTTTTTCACCTGTACCACAGCAACGCGTTGTTATGGGCGGCCCGATGATGGGCTTTACTCTGCCAACAGTGCGGATTGGCATAGTTAAAACAACTAACTGTATTTTAGCGCCTGATCATAAAGAGCTAGCAGAACCCGGCCCTGAAAAAGCCTGTATACGCTGTAGTGCGTGTGCTGATGCCTGCCCTGCTTCTTTATTGCCACAGCAATTACAGTGGTTTGCTAAGTCAAAAGAATACGACAAACTACAAGAACACAATTTATTTGATTGTATCGAATGTGGCGCATGTGCCTATGTTTGCCCAAGTGAAATCCCACTTGTACAGTACTACCGTGTCGCCAAAGTGGAAATTAAAGAACAACAGGCTGATAAAATTAAAGCCGATCGCGCAAAAGAGCGTTTTGATGCACGTAAAGAGCGCCTAGATCGCGAGCAAGAAGAAAGACAAAACCGCCATAAACGTAAACCTGCTGCTAAATCGGCTGACGAAAAACAAAAAGTAGCTGATGCTTTAGCCCGCGTTAAAAACAAATCAGATAATGGCGATGAAAAATCAGCTGTTGCTGCCGCTATAGCCCGCGCCAAAGCTAAAAAGCTCGGTGATCAATCTGCGGAATTAGAACCTGATAATAGTGAAGTCGCAAAAGAACGCGCGCTACGTAAAGAACAAGCTAGAAAATATAAAGATCAAAAATCTCAAACAGATGAATCAGCCGATACTGCACCTGTTGATGATAAAAAATCAGCAGTGGCTGCAGCAATTGCTCGCGCTAAAGCTAAAAAAGCAGCGCAAGCAAATGAAGGTACTGAGCCAGTCGTTAATGAAGCGCCACAAAGCGATGCACCAGTTGATGACAAAAAAGCCGCCGTTGCCGCTGCTATTGCACGCGCTAAAGCTAAAAAAGCAGCACAAGCAAATGAAGGTATTGAGCCAGTCGTTAGTGAAGCGCCGCAAACC
>NZ_JJNZ01000065.1 GCF_000690055.1 Pseudoalteromonas fuliginea | reverse complement strand
CATAAAGTAAAAAGCGAGGTGTGAAACCTCACCTACAACATACGCCAACCCGTAGGTGCGAATTTACTTCGCGCTCATATCACGTGGCTTTGGTGTTTAAAAAGCGAGGTGTGAAACCTCACCTACAACATACGCCAAATCGTAGGTGCGAATTTACTTCGCGCTCATATCACCACAGCTCTAATGTATAAAAGTGAGGTATAAAACCTCACCTACAACATACGCTAAACCGTAGGTACAAATTTATTTCGCGCTCATATCACGTGGCTTTAATGTTAAAAAGCGAGGTGTAAAACCTCACCTACACATACACCAACCCGTAGGTGCGAATTTATTTCGCGCTTTGTAACGTGGCTTAGGTGTTTAAAAAGCGAGGTGTAAAGCCTCACCTACAATATACACCAACCCGTAGGTGCGAATTTACTTCGCGCTTTGTAACCTGGCTTTAATGTTTAAAAAGCGAGGTGTAAAACCTCACCTACAACATGCACCAAACCGTAGGTGCGAATTTACTTCGCGCTTATATCACGTGGCTTTAATGTTAAAAAGCGAGGTGTAAAACCTCACCTACACATACACCAAACCGTAGGTGCGAATTTACTTCGCGCTTTGTAACGTGGCTTTAATATTTAAAAAGCGAGGTGTAAAACCTCACCTACACATACACCAACCCGTAGATTCGAATTTACTTCGCGCTCATATCACGTGGCTTTGGTGTTTAAAAAGCGAGGTGTAAAACCTCACCTACACATATGCCAAACCGTAGGTGCGAATTTACTTCGCGCTTTGTAACGTGGCTTGGGAGTTTAAAAAGCGAGGTGTAAAACCTCACCTACAACATACACCAACCCGTAGGTGCGAATTTACTTCGCGCTTTGTAACGTGGCTTTGGTGTTTAAAAAGCGAGGTGTAAAACCTCACCTACAACATATGCCAAACCGTAGGTGCGAATTTACTTCGCGCTTAAAGGTTTTCTAAAACGTATTCTGCGCGGCTTACTGCAAATTCTTTATCTTGTTCTACAAACAAACCGGTTACTACCGAGTTATCAACAATCATTGCGTAACGTGAAGAACGTATACCGCCAAAGCCAGCGGTGTCTTTATCAAGGCCTAATGCCTTAGTAAAGCTTGCATCACCATCGGCAAGCATGGCAATTTCTTGTGCGTTTTGTGAATCGCCCCATGCTTTCATAACAAATGCATCGTTAACTGATACACAGTAAATAGCGTCAATACCTTTTGCTTTAATTTTATCAGCGAGGGTAATAAATTCTGGTAAATGAGCATTTGAACAGGTTGGTGTAAACGCGCCTGGCACAGCAAACAGCACAACTTTCTTACCTTCAAATAACTCACTGTTCGTCAATGTTTGCATGCCGTCGTTAGTTAATTGCGTAAGTGTTACAGCCGGTAACGTTTGGCCTTGTTCAATCATAATAAATCCTTAAAAAATATTGAAACGTAATGAATTTTTAGCTTATCGCTTAATGCGGCTAACATACAGCTTTGTTTATTTTTTAAGGCCCAAGCTACCTTTTATTGTTTGCATTTGCTGCTGTAACTGATTACGAATATCATCAACAAGTAAACTTGATTCACTCACTTGCCCTTTCATGCTTTGCATTGATTTACTAAAATTGTCGAGTAAGCTACTTTGTTGCTTTGCCAGTTCCATTGCCTCAAAAGCAACGCTGTTTGCACTTTGAGCATTACTAGCTACCCCTTCGGAGTTTAGTTTTAGCTCTTGAGCATTTTGTGTTTGCGACTGTGCACCGTTGGCCAATGCTGATATTTGCGTAGACACCACTCGCGAGTTTTCAGTTAACAAGCTTAGTTGATCGTTTATATCGCTAAGCGATCCTTGTGTTTGCCGCGCTAACTGCCTTACTTCATCAGCCACCACAGCAAAGCCACGTCCGTGCTCTCCTGCACGCGCTGATTCAATCGCTGCATTTAGGGCTAAAAGGTTAGTTTGATCGGCAATATTACGAATAACCTCAATAATTTTACCCACTCCATCAACACCTGTTAGTAACTCTTGTATGCTTTGCATTCCTTGTTCTACACGCACTTGCGTATCAGAACTGGCATCTAACATATTTGCTGAAAAGCCCAAGCTTTGCTCCATTGCAGTAAATGTACTTTGTGCGTTATCGGCCACCTGTGCATTAATATCATTTACCTGCTCGCCAATACGTTGAATGTCGCTTAATAAGTTTTGATTTTGTTCTACTTGCCCATAGCTAAGCGATGCTTGTTGACTAATAGTGTATAAGTTTTCGCTCATTTGCTGCATAAAACTGTTAACCACCTTTAGCATTTGTGCCCGCTCTTGCGCTTCAGTTCGCTGCCTATCGATGAGTTGATTAAAAAACTGCGCAATCTCACCAATCTCAGTTTTTGAATTTTTACTTTCAATACTCTTAAGCTCATTACTTTCAATTAAAAAAGCAAAGCCATCTCGCAATTGCCTAAGCGGGTTTAGTACTTGATTACGTTGTACAAAATAAACGCTCGCAGCCAATATAACCAACGTACCTATTGCAACACAAAATACCCAAAGTACTTGCTGCTTTAAATTATCTTGCTCCGCCTTAAGCGCCTGCTCTGCATTAATAACCGTATTTGAAAGTGCACTAATTTGTGAGCGTAACGTATTAGAGCCATTTTCTCGTAACTGAGTTTGCTCAAGAGTACTTGCTAAATCACGCGGATAACGATTAGGCCAACTGACAAGCTCTGACTTTATTTCGTCGCCAAGGTCTTCGGCTTCTTCATCAATAAATAGAGCGTCTTCGTCAACGGCACTCATAACGCCTAAATTAGGAAGCTGCTCAATAGCTTGTGCTAATTTATTTAAATTTACGATGCTTTGTTGCAAGCTTTGTTCTGTGTTTTTATCGTACTGAACAATAAGTTGATAGGTAAATAAAGATAAATTAATTACTTCAGTGTAATAATCACTCGCCAGAGAGTAATACATTAGCGCATGGTTATTTTGCTTCGGTGCTTTTTTAGCATAGCTAATTAATGTTGATGCTGAGCCTGCCATTTGCCTAAGCGCGTTATCAAGTAGTGCGGTTTCGTTACCCGAAAGCTTACCAAGTGCACGGTATTTGCCATTTATGTCATTGTTGAGGTTCGTTAATTGCTGTTCAAGCGTTGTGCTTAACTCACTTGGCAATATAGATAATTGATTAACTTTAACATTGTTAATTAAAGTAGAGGCTTGATTTAAATATTGGTTGTCACCTTGGTCTAAGTAACGCCCTAAATAACCGGCTAAATCAACTAAAATAGTATTTTTGAGTTGGCTGTATGCGGTATTTTGCTGCTCTAGCTTAAGTAAAGTTTGGCTTGCCCAAAATAAGGTAAAGCCTAATAAAATACTCGCCAAAGCCAATAATATAGCCAGTAACCGGGTGATAGATGACACGCGCATAAATCTTAGCTCCAATAGTGAGTGCGCGCTTAGAGTATTAACTATTTATGACACTTTTATGTAAACCACCTTTAAAGGCAGAGTTATTCAACAATTTTTAATGTAACCAATACAAAAGAACTAATTTAAAGGGCAAGATAAAAATCGCTCCTAAAAATGATGAATTAAAAATTCACCTAAAATCGGGGTTAAAATTAGATTCCAGATTATTTATTTTAAATATAGAGGTCTGTTGAACTTTCAAGATTAAAATTTATTCTACCTAGAGGTGATTAAATCGCGACACTAGGTTTGTAACCTAGTGGTCTCGGTAACTGCTCCTGCGTTACACTACTGGTTTACATCTATATAAGAATAAGTAAAAACCGAGCAACAAAGAGTAAACCACCTTTAGAACAAACCCAAAAGGCAGTAAATTCAGCCTCAAAAAATAAACAGGCCTAGCTTAATCACTACCAAACAAATCTCGTGTATACACTTTGTCAGTAATATCACTAAGCTCTTTAACCATGCGGTTAGATACAACAACATCAGAGATGCGTTTAAATTCATTTAAATCTTTGATTACGCGAGAATGAAAAAATTCACTTTCTTGTAACACTGGTTCGTAAACTACAACCTCAATACCTTTGGCTTTAATGCGCTCCATAATGCCTTGAATGGCTGAAGCCCTAAAATTATCAGACCCTGCTTTCATAACTAAGCGGTAAACACCAACCACTTTAGGGCTGCGTTTAATGATTGAATCAGCAATAAAGTCTTTTCGCGTTGTGTTGGCATCAACAATTGCACCTATTATATTATTAGGAACCGATGCATAATTTGCTCTAAGTTGTTTGGTATCTTTTGGTAAACAGTAACCACCATATCCAAACGATGGGTTATTATAATAGTTACCTATACGTGGGTCTAAACTAACACCTTGTATAATTTGCTTACTATTCAAACCATGTGTTTCTGCGTAGCTATCTAACTCGTTAAAGTAAGCTACGCGCATTGCTAAGTAAGTGTTTGAAAATAATTTAATTGCTTCAGCTTCTGTAGAGTCAGTAAACAATACTTCAATATCTTTTTTTATAGCGCCTTGCTTAAGTAAGTTAGCAAACACACTTGCACGCTCACTTTGCTCACCCACTACAATGCGTGATGGATATAAATTATCGTGTAGTGCTCTACCTTCACGCAAAAACTCTGGTGAAAATATTAAATTATCAACACCTAACTTATCTTTAATACCATGAGTAAACCCTACAGGCACTGTAGACTTAATTATCATTACAGCAGTTTTATTGTGCGCCATTGCATCTTTAATCACAGCTTCTACTGAGCTTGTATTAAAGTAATTATTTTCGACATCGTAATCGGTAGGTGTTGCAATAATTATAAAATCTGCATTTTTGTAAGCGGCTACTTTATCGGTAGTCACTGTAAAATTTAAGTCATTACGTGTTAAAAAATCACTAATTTCGATATCAACAATAGGCGACTGCTTCTTCTTTAAAAGCGCTATTTTTTGCTCATCAATATCGAGCGCAACCACTTCATTATGTTGCGCTAATAACATAGCGTTAGAAAGGCCAACATAGCCCGTACCTACTACTGTAATTTTCATATAAACCCTTCGCGCAAATAAATAAACGAATGTTTCAAAATACGCTAAAAAACTAACGCAAGTTAAAAATCATCAAAATTATTTTTAGAGTTTAGTATAAAATTAAACAATAAGCTTAACGCAAAAAGCTAGTGCCTCGAAATAGAATCATCAATTACATGATTATTTTTACCATCCATAAAAAGCACTAAGCCTAAAAAAGTTATCATCGAACACTGTTTTACCTGTATATAACTCTAAACCCCAATAGCCATCTTGCAACTGCTGGGTATAACGTGTTTCTAACTCAAAGCCTATGGTATACGGGGTCTCTGGCAAGATGCCTGCATTATTCCTAATCTGGTCTAAACCATTTTCAATACGGCGAATAGTGGTATCAATACTTCTTGTTGCGCTATATTTCCATACCCAATTGATTGACTGGCTTTCAGCAGCTGGCTGGTGATTCAATCCACGTTCATTACCCGCCCAGTGACCTAAAACCTGGCCATCAATTGAGTTACCAAGTGAGTAAAGGTGGTTGTAATACCAACCTTCTTGCCATCGATTATTCTCAAGCCTTAGGCTATGGTTTTCGCTTAAGTAAGGTAAATATAAACCAAAATTATAAGCGTTATTCCGTCGTCCTCCTTGAGTATCTTCAGCTCCTATATCTCCGTAAAAACTAAACGGCATGTCAAACCATGCCGCTTTATAATCAAAACTTAGTGAAGCTAATTGGTCGCCTACCTCATAGTTAGGGCCATATTTTTGGATTTCTTCTGCATTTACATTATCGTTACCACCCGGTAAAAAAAAGGCTTCGGTAAAACCTTTTAAGCTTACTGAACGATCACCACCACCAAATTGTAATAAACGATTAACGCCAAGAGTTAAACCAGAAAAAGGCGAAAAACTTAAATGCGCTGCTGCTAAATTAGGTTTGCCTGGTACTTTTTTACCAAGGTCTTTACCTGAATTAATGGCAGGATCTGTTTTCATTTTCATATAAAACAAGTCGTAGCGTATATCAAAATCGGTAATGGGTTTTACATTACTAATACTTATTGAAGGAAGTATTTTAGCATTGGTACTTAAAATCATTGCACTATCGTTAAACGGTGAGTACCAATGCTCACGGTAACCTATGTCAACTTGCGCGTATTCGTTACCAAAATAAACAAAACTTTGAGTAGGTAGTAGGTTATCTTCGTTAGCAATACCTGCAACACTTACACCAAAGTGATTACCAAAATTAGCAAATCCACCGGCCTCTAGCTTTAAATACGTATCAACCTTTTGGCCACGTTGGTTAGGGATTGATTTAGATTCATTACCATAAGCAAGCGTTGCTTTAGCATAAGTTACTGCATCTGATTGCTTGTAAAGAGCCAATTCATTAAATAACTTTTGATATAAGCTTGGGTAGCTATGCTCAATAGATTTTAATACCCTTAATACTTCAGACGTTTTATAAGGTTTACTCATCATATGGGCGTTATCGCCAACTACTAGCAACTTTTCAACTAGGTGCTCTAATTGAGGATTCTGTTTTAAAGGTAAATAAGCTGATACACCATTTGCTAGAACCTGAGAACTAAACATCAATCCTATTAATACGGGTAATTTTTTTAGCATTTTTATTCCATTTATTGTTATGTTCTAGGTAATACGTACATAATAAAAAATCGCTGCTGAGTTAACAACAACGATTTGATTAATTTAACATTTTAGTAGGTATTAGTTGATTTGACACTGATACAACTTAAATTTTTCAAAAGCGAGGTGTAAAACCTCACCTACAACATACACCAACCCGTAGGTGCGAATTTACTTCGCGCTCATGTAACGTGGCTTGGAAGTTTAAAAAGCGAGGTGTAAAACCTCACCTACAGTATACGCCAAACCGTAGGTGCGAATTTACTTCGCGCTTTGTAACGTGGCTTGGGTGTTAAAAAGCGAGGTGTAAAACCTCACCTACCACATACACCAACCCAGAGGTGCGAATTTACTTCGCGCTTTGTAACGTCGCTTGGGTGTCAAAAAGCGAGGTGTGAAACCTCACCTACAACATACGCAAAACCGTAGGTGCGAATTTACTTCGCGCTTTGTATGTGGCTTGACTGTTTTAAAAGCGAGGTGTAAAACCTCACCTACAACATACACCAACCCGTAGGTGCGAATTTACTTCGCGCTCATATACCATAGCTTTAATGTTAAAAAGCGAGGTGTAAAACCTAACCTACAACATACACCAACCCAGAGGTGCGAATTTACTTCGCGCTCATGTAACGTGGCTTTGGTGTCAAAAAGCGAGGTGTGAAACCTCACCTACAACATACGCCAAACCGTACAAAATCACTAGATTATTAATTTTTTGCGTTCATAAGCATATTTAAATGCTGAGCAAACTCTTTTCCTAGCTTTGCGTCACGCATACCGTACTCAACAATCGCTTTTAAATAACCTAACTTGTCGCCACAGTCGTGCGAGCGCCCGCTCATATGGAATGCTTCTACCGTTTCTTGCATAATTAACGCATCAATCGCATCGGTAAGTTGTATTTCGCCACCAGCACCAGCATGCGTTTTAGCAAGTAAAGGCCAAATATTTTTACTTAATACATAACGCCCAACCACCGCAAGGTTTGAGGGGGCTGCATCCGTTGCTGGCTTTTCAACCATGGCTCTAATTTTTTCGCTTTCACCTGAGGCCAATTGAACACCGTTAATATCAGCAATACCGTACTTGCTTACATCTTCCTCTGCCACAGGTTCTAGCATAATCTGGCTTGCTTGAGTTTCGTTAAAGCGCTTAATCATCGCGGCTAAGTTTTCAGTTTTTTGATTCGCCGTGTAGGCATCGAGTATTACATCAGGGAGTAGCACAACAAAATCGTTATTACCTACAATTGGCTTTGCACATAAAATTGCATGCCCTAGGCCTTTGGCCTCACCTTGACGTACACTCATAATCGTTACATCGGGAGGGCATATAGAGCGCACTTCTTCAAGTAGTGTGCGCTTAACACGCTTTTCGAGTGTTACTTCTAACTCAAAGCTGGTATCAAAATGGTTTTCAATCGCATTTTTTGAACTGTGGGTTACCAAAACAATCTCTTTAATACCGGCAGCAACACATTCATTTACAATGTACTGAATTAGTGGTTTATCAACTACAGGGAGCATTTCCTTTGGAATTGCTTTAGTCATGGGCAACATGCGAGTGCCTAGGCCGGCAACAGGAATTACAGCTTTCATAGGTAGTCCTTTATTGTAAATAATTAAATCTATATTTGACAATAACGTACCAAACGCTAGTTATATATAAACTGAATAGATGCAATAAACTCGGATAAGTAGGAATTAGTTATTAGAGGCTAGGGGGCTAGCTCCTAATAATTATCAGTAGGCATTTTTATTTATAAAACCTTTAAAGATAGTCAAAAACACTATTTTCAAATCAAAAATAAGTGACCAATTACGAATATATTCAAGATCGAATTCAATTCGTTTTGCCATTTTATCGAGCGTATCGGTTTCACCACGCCAACCGTTTATTTGCGCCCATCCTGTAATACCTGGTTTTACTTTATGACGAAGCATATATCCATTTACAAGTGAACGATATTCTTCATTATGAGCTACGGCATGAGGCCGAGGTCCGACTATCGACATCTGCCCTTGCAATACATTCAAAAACTGTGGGAGTTCATCAAGGCTTGTTTTACGAATAAACTGCCCTATTGGGGTAAAACGACTATCATTTTTAGTGGCTTGGGTTACTTTAGCCCCATCCTCCATTACGTTCATCGAACGAAACTTCCAAACTTTTATTGCTTTACCATCAATACCATAACGATTTTGTTTAAAAAACACAGGTCCTTTAGAGCTAACTTTAACAGCAATAGCAAGCCCTATTAATACAGGTGAAATTAAAGCAAGTATTAATACTGATAATATTACATCTTCTATACGTTTAACTATAGCGTTACTACCATCTATGGGTGAGTCGTAAATGCTTATAGTTGGTATGCCCATAATAGTATCACTGCGTGAATGTAATAACTGGTATGTAAAAACATCAGGCACTATATACACACTTGCAGTGCTATCGGCCAGTTCTTTAACTAACCACTTACGACGCTCATACGCTTGTGGAGGTAGTACGATATAAACTCGGTCAATTCCGCCTATTTTACAATCAGTAACCAACTGTTCAAGATCGCCCAAAGTTTGTGCAGCCACAACTTTTTGATTAGGCGTTTCATCGTCATAATAACCACTAAAAACCAACCCAAAACTAGTATGTTCAATAATATTATTTGCAAATTTTTGACCTAATACACCAGCCCCTACAACTACCACATTACGAGTATTGTAACCCTGTGCACGCAAAAACCTTAATAAAAAACGTAAAAATATCCTGTAAGTACCTAACAATACTGTCGCTAATGTAAACCACGCTAGCTGTAATCCTGTAGGGTTTAAGTATTCAGGGGCTAAAAAGTTAACGCTTAAAAATAATACGGCAGCACTTATAAACCAATGAGATATTGTTTTTTAAGCTCTTTATAGAGTGACAATCCGCGCCATGATATATACAACTTGTCTAGTTCACTAGTAAAATGAAATAAAAACACGGCTAATAATGCAGCCGTGGTGTGCTGCAATAGCCATGCTTTATCATGTAAAAAAGTACTTAACCATAAAGTACCAACAATAATAGTAATATCGAGTACTCGTTGAACAAATGCAACAATGGTTGCATTACTTTGCAAAATTCCTTTATGCATTTGCATATGATCCCAATTATTATTGTTAAAAACGCAATTCTTATTATAACACTTTATTTAAATAAAATATAAACGGATCATTTGAGCTTTTCTTTAAATAAAAGCCAAGCAAATTTACAATTAGTAACCAAATAACGCTTCCACATTCTTCTCGGCTCTTGTATTACACGATAGAGCCATTCTAAACCATATCTTTGCATCCATAAAGGCGCACGTTTAACTTTACCTGCTACAACATCAAACGTACCACCAACTCCCATTACAAAACTTACACCTAATTTATCTTGCCATTTATTAATGAAGTTTTCTTTTTTTGGAGATGTAATAGCTACAAATAACAATTTTGCACCAGACTGCTTTATTTTTTCAACTATCGCTTCTTCATCATCCCAAAAATATCCATGGTGATACCCTGCAATAATTAAATCAGGATTTTGCTCTTTCACTTTCTGTACTGTTTTACTAACAATATCGTCTGTTGCTCCCAATAAAAAAACCGGAAACTCCTCAATGGCACTCATATTTAGTAAGTTATGAAATAAGTCCACCCCGGCTACGCGTTCGGGTACATCATAACCACACAGCCTAGCTCCCAGAACAACCCCCATTCCATCTATATTAATAATATCACAACCTTCGACGGATTCTTTTAAAGCTTTATCCGCCCTCATATTTACAAGTTTTGCAACATTTACAACAACATGTTGAGTGAATACACCTTCCCTTAGTAATTCCTTTATTACCGATACCGTTTCATCCATTGAAGTAATATCTATAGGGCAGCCTAGTAAGTTAATTCTTTTCATATTTACTTTCAAAATATCTATTAAAAAATGCTAAAGAAAAATATCCCCAAGCCTGAGTCCAACGAGTGTAATTGATATCATTCGTGTAATAGCGGTTAATTTGATATGAAAATTGCTTTTTTTCTTCTAAGTAAAGCAATTTTATCGCACATACGACAACTTTCTTACATAACTCTTCATCACTCAACTCATTGCCAACTTTTAATAATGTAAAAATTGCTTGCGCAACTGAGTGCATATCGATGGGATAAGTATTATTATTATAATATTTAACAATTCCATTATCAGAAAAAAAATTGTTTTTGTAATAAATAAACCCAAGATGAATAGACACATCAAAATCTTTCGTATTTAGTGCCTTTCTTGCCATGCAAAGTGCTTCAAGATTATACCCAGTATGAAACCCGTCTATAAACTGATGGTGATTACGACTACCATAGACCCAAGAGCCATCTGAACTTTGCGCTTTAATTGATTCACGAATTACGGTAGTTGCAGTATTTGCCATGTATTCATTCTTTGTCTTAGAAGCAACAAAAGCAACCCAAGCAGCCCCCCACAAGCTCGCATTATGAACAAATGCCTTTTCACCGGGGATATAAGCAAAGAATGTTTTACCTTCAAACTCCGTATAAAGCTTTTCAATTATAAACTTTGCTGAGCTAAAAGAGGCATCAATAAAATCCTTTCGATTTAGAATTTCACCTAACTTATATAAAGCACGTGCAGCATATACAGTTGTAATTATATTGGGTTTACCTTTAGGAACAAAAAAAGCCCTAGCTTCCCAATCAAAATGATAACCCCAACAACTATACTCCCAAATTAATGGGTCACTTTGTTGTGAAAGAAGCCATTCAGCAAGACCTATTGCATCACTTAAAAAATCATTATTGTTCGTACGTTTATAATCCTCAATTAACCCTAATATAAAGAGCGCTATGCCTTTAGGGTTTCTCATTTTAGGTACGATCAATAAACGCCTAATATTAATGGGCGATCTTTTCCCAAATTGCAACCAGGCTAACCTGATTATAGGAATACGATCAAGTCCTGTCATTTGCAATAAACGGCTATTTAATGAATCAAATGGATCATAACCACTATAATCTTCGGATTTAGAGTTATCTAATAATAAACCAGCTATCTCAGTAGATTTAGTCAATATTCTTTTATTTATCATAATTGCTTATAAATTTTTTCTAGCTTTGGAATTATTATATTCAAACTAAACTCTAGATCGAACTTTATCTTTGCATTAGTACTTATTCTTTGGTTTAAAACCCTATCATTAATCAATTTTGTTAAAGTTCCAGCTAAAGCACCAACATCCCCAGCTTCAATAATAAAGCCACTTGACTCATTATCAATTGCGTCAGGGATACCTCCAACACGACTAGCAACTACAGGTATAGAAGCTGCCATAGCTTCTAAAATCCCCATAGGAAACCCCTCATTGTAACTTGGTAAACAATATACATCGGATGTAGCAAGGAGATTCTTTTTTTGTTCGCCACTAACCCAGCCAGTGAAAACAATAGAGTTTTCAATATCAAGGTTTTTCACAAGTTTTTTCGCTTCATCTAAATTGCCATCACCTGCAATTATAAGCTGTGATTTTGGACAGCTATCTAACACTAATTTAAAGGCATTAATAAGATCATAAACTCCCTTTCGTTCACCAACTCGTCCAAGAAATACAATCTTCCCAACTTCAACATGTTTTCTCTGAAGCTCAGGAACTGCAACCGAATTATATAATATCTCTAATTTACTATTATTAGGAAGTAATGTTGATAACCATTTATACCATTGACTAGATAATACAATTACTTTATCTGCCATTTGAAATGTCTTTCTAATGTGTAGCTTTTTTCTTGCAGAACATTCATTTTGATAAAAATCTTGAAATTCCGCACCATGCAAATGTAAAAGGACTTTTACATTGAAAAACTTTAAAATTCTTACTACTATTGACTTCCTAGTATAACTTCCTCTTGAGGCTATATGTATATGAGCGAAACCAACTTGGTTGAACATGATAGTCTTTAATAATTTTATGATAAAAAAAGCATACATAAGTACCAAGCTAAATTTTCCAGCTTTCGCAAAAGACGAATGTGTAGATAGTGCTTCAATATTCCAACGCTCAAATAAACCATTTTCCTTATAAGTACTTACAACTGTTGCAATTCCCCCTTGCCCATCATAGTCAGTGGAAATAATTAAGTTTTTTACATTTTTTCTTAACATTTATTTTATTTCACTAATTAAAAGTAAATATTTGCCGTTGGCTTTTCTTTCTATTTCTGTAACTTTTACCAAATGTATAATAGAATCCGAATTCAATTTAGACTTAACCAATTGATAAAGCTCATTTTCTATATGATTAGAAAAACTAGAGTTTGGAATAACTCTAATCTCCAGTACGCCTTTTTCAGGTTGATAATACTGCAAACCATCGACTGCATCATAATGATGAGAATGAAGATTTAGTGCTGTGGTAGTCACAAATGTATTATCACTATTATAAACACGCTCACCATGCCAGCGACCCAAGATTTTGGATACAGATAATCCCTCAAACCCACAACCAGGGCACTTCTTTTTTCCCTTAATTGCAAAATCACCTGTTTTGTATCTAAATAAAGGCATAAAATGATTATAATTAGTAGACCCCACTAACTCACCTATCTCGCCCTCCTCAGTGATATCAACACCATCTTCATCGAGTAATTCTGTGTAACCATAAGAATTATAAAAATGGTAACAATTACCTTCAGTACACCAACCACCTAGTAATAACTTTTCACTGTGACCGTAAAAATTCATATGCTTGATATGTTTTACTTTCTCAAAAAGCTCGATCTGATGAAGGTACAAGTTCTCCGATGATGTGATAATTCCTTTCATAAAAGAGGTATCAAGCTTATTTTTTAACAAATAAGTAAAAAACCTTTCTGCATTAGATGTATAACCATGAAAAAATTTTATATTATATTTTTTCATGGTTTCGTATATAAACTTTAAATATTCGTCATCACTTCTGAATCCATCGAATATAACCTCTTTAGTTATTAAGTTAACTTTAAAAGAATTACCTTCTACTTTTTCATTACGAACTACAGCTCTGATATCAAAGTTATATCCAATTTTACTCCAAAGTGCATGCAGGGCACCAAACTCATTTTTATACCTTGTCTTTGGGAGATAGATTTTCATTGGTTTACCTGACGTACCTCCTGTCGTACATAAAGCTGATCCTGACAAGTTTTTATTCAATAACTTATTAAAATTGGTTAGAGCAATCTCTTTATCAATTAAATCAAAACTATTTTTAAAGTCAGTTAGTGAAGTAATATCATTGGGTAAAGTTCCTTTATTAGAGTAAAATTGAATTTTTTCTTTATTTACGTTTATAAAAGTAAAAAAAACATTTAAATTTTCTGAGAAAAAATTAGACTTAATCTTTTTATATTTACTACCAAAAATTAGTGACGGCAGTAAATTAAGTTTCATAATTAACAATAATATTTTTGACATATACTCTCTTAATATTAGATTCTAAAGGCTAAAGCTATAGTTGATATAGCTAAAATAAAAACAAAACCTCCTCTTGCTAAATTTCTGAATGTAATTTTTTTTTCACTAGTGTTAGACAAACAATAAAAGGAAAAGATGATATATATTACAATTGGGCTCAAGATCACAGATCCTGATCGTAAAGACCATAAAGCGTTCAGGTATATAACGGCGTATAGCACAAGATCACTGTAACTCATTGAATTAATAGCCTTTCTATAAAAATAAGAAAGAACGAAGCCTTGAAGAAAAGAAAGAAAAAATAATGATGTATAACCAAAATCAACATAATAGGAATAAGGAACGGATATTGATTGAGCTGTTTTAGCCTCGGTAAACATAACCCTAACAAGTTCAGCACCATGTTCAGTGTAGCCAGGAATAAAAATTGAAATAAAAATACCAAATGAATATTTTCCATACAAATATTCACCATTCATTTTTTCAACAACAGACTGACCAAATAAAAAAGCAGTAGTTGTATCTGCATGAATTACCCACAGAGGTAAGATGAAAACATTAGCATTAGTCATCAAAGCATCGGGACCAACACGAACTACAGCCGCTACACCAATAAAAATATAAGCAACTATAAAAGCTACCAATATGACTTTGATAATAGTGTTAAAGTTTATTTTTTTTCTAAACGTTAAAACTAAAGCAACACCTAGAATCAAATTCATAACTTCTTGTCTTTGCAAAAAGAACAAGTTTAAAATTACGCCTAAAAAAATAAATATAATATATTTTAATCTTTTATTATCTATATAAAACAATGAAAAAATCATACAAAAAGGTGCTATAAGTCTCGTAGGATAATCTTCAAAACCACCAAGTGTTAAATTATACCTACTCAAAGGATCCCCTAATAAAGGGATATCTCCAATATTAATAAATTTTGCAGATTGAAAAATAATAGCTATAAAGAAAAGTAAGGCTAAGTATTTATAATTGATATTATTTTTTTCATCTAAACTAACTTTAGACGGAAAAAAATTAATACCACCTAGTTTAATACCTAAATATAAAGATAATAGATAGATAAAAACCAGATCATAATTAATAGTTCCATCCCAACCGAAAGCATTACTCCAACCTAAAGGGTTTTCAATAATACATATAGAAAAGAAAAAAGCACAAAAGATTAAAAAAACATTTGGAGAAAATAAAATGTGCCCATTAATTTTTTTTTTAATTTTCAATTTATTTTCCTCGCAGGTACACCAGCCCACACCTCACCAATTGCAACATTGTCGATTAGAACGGAACCTGCACCAATTACAGCATTATCACCAATACTTATATCTCCTAGAATTATTGCCCCAGCACCAATATAAACGTTATTGCCAACGGTTGGTAAACGACTAATTTTTGACCGCCCACCAATTGTAACACATTGAGAAATTGTAACATTATCACCAATAACTGCTAACCGATGAATAACTACCGCTATTCCACCATATGCAAAGAAACTCCCCTTCCCTATTTTAGTCCTAGGATCAACGGCACAATTAAAGACTACCCTAATTAATAACTTAAATAGAAAAGCAGCTCCCGGTATATTTCTCTTATGCAAATAGTTACCGATCCGATATAACTTAGTTACTGACATTTTAACTCACTTTTATAAATTGATTCTAGTATTAACCATTTAGCCAACGCAAGGGATGCCAATAGCACACTAATAATAAAAAAAGAGTTGCCGTAGCTGGATTTCGATAATAAAAAGCACACTGCGAAGAAAACAAGTGCACTATTAAATGATAAAAGCAATAGAACTTTACTTTTCTCTAAAGCCATAAGTACATTTGCTCCAATTAAAGATTGTGTTGTAAAAAGGTAATTAAACACAAACGAAATTAGTATAAAAAAGTTGTGATAAACATTATCCCCAACGTTCATAAAAGAAATTATAAAAAGCGCCAAAAACAAATTAACAATACAAGTTAAAAAGTTACATAAAAGCATCTGCTTCTTCATAGTATCAGTCAATGTAAAGATTGAAGGATCGTTTATTTTTTCACTTAGTGTCGGTAACTGAAATAATGATATAGCCCTTGGAAATAGCATTGCTAATGCAGATAGAGACAAGAACAAAGATATAAACCCTGCAAAATCGACACCATTGAAGAAGTTAGCCAAAGGAATTAATGATAAAGTAATACCACCACTAAAGAAATTATTAAAACCGAAAGATACCCCTTTAAAATCATAAGACAACTTAAATGGCGTTATTTTAAATCCCTTCTGTTGATATAACATCATTACAAATGAAATTAAAAAGAAAGAAACATACAGTGCAATTATTGGATCGATTAAAAGAATTAAAACAGCAGCTAAAAGTAGTAAGATAAGATCAAATTTTATTATTAACTTATAACACTTCAAAGCTAATATATAATGTCGCTGAAACTGATACCAACTCCAAGATATTAAAAGTAAAATAAAGGTTAATAGATTATCAATTTCGACAATAAAACTAATTAAAAAAATACCTATAGATATTAATACAGTGGTAATCCCTCCCATTACGAGGAGGCTATTGTAGACTAAGAGCTGATTTTTAATATTTTCACACTTTGCAACACGTACTATTAATAACGAACACCAGCCTATGGCTGTAAAGTACGCTAAAATTTGAGCCATAGAAAGTAGAGTTGCAACTCTACCTAAAGTAGTTGAATCATAAGCATATTGAATTAAAAAAAATACAAATACTTTGAAACCACCAGGTAAACCTGTTGCTGCTAATAGCTCAATTTTATTCCAAGGAATTTTATTTAACATGCTTTACTTTACAATACCTCGTGTATCTACAATATAGGCAATCCCTTTAAAGTCTTTGGAATGTAACTTAAACTCTTTATGATCAACTAATATCACACCTATAGTTGCATTTTTATTTGCGGTATCTAATTCGGTTAATCTGATATTAACCGCAAGAGAATTTGGAAGCTCCTTTACATTAGGCTCAACGGCTAATACTTTTCCTAAGTGAAATTTAGCAATTTGATTTGTTATATTCAACGCAGGACTTTCTCTCAAATCATCAATATCAGGCTTAAAAGCTAATCCATAACAAGCAATAGTTATATCTTTTGCTGTTTTGTCAGGATTTGCTAACAAAAAGTCTGCTATCGCAATTTTTACCTTATTAATTACCCAGACAGGTTTACTATCGTTAACTTCACGAGCAGTGTGAATAAGCTTAGCCTCTTCAGGGGTTTTACTAATAATAAACCAAGGATCTACTGCAATACAGTGCCCTCCCACACCGGGGCCTGGCTGTAAAATATTAATTCGAGGATGACGATTAGCGAGTGATATAAGCTCCCAGACATCAATATCTAGCTTATCACAAATAATAGATAGCTCATTAGCAAATGCTATTTGTACATCACGGCATGAATTTTCAGTGAGTTTTGCCATTTCAGCAGTACGGGCATTAGTAATTACACACTCACCTTGTACAAATGTATTATATAACTCAACAGCCCTAGCAGAACACTTTGCCGTCATGCCACCAATTACACGATCATTTTCTACAAGTTCACGTACAACATGACCTGGCAAGACCCTCTCTGGGCAATGAGCTACGTTTACATCTGCATTTTCACCCGCTACCTGTGGGAATGACAAATCAGGGCGTGCATCAGCTAACCACTCAGCCATTTGTTCAGTAGCACCAACTGGTGATGTAGACTCGAGTATTACTAAGTCGCCTTTTTTAAGTACAAGTGCAATTGCCTCACTGGCTTTTTTTATGTAGCTTATATCTGGCTCAGGAATTGAGTAGTCATTCTTATTATTAATATCATTTTTAAAAGGAGTTGGTACAGCAATTAAAAATGCATCAGCAGATTCTGGTACTGTTACTGCTTTTAAATACCCTTCAGTAACTGCAGCATGTACTATCATGTCTAAATCAGGTTCTACTATATGTATTTCACCACGGTTAATTGTATCAACCGTATGTTGATTTACATCAACACCTATTACATTTTTTTTACGTGATGCAAACATAGCTGCTGTTGGTAAACCGATATAACCTAAACCAATAACGGAAATAGTACTGAATGACATGGGATACTTGTCCTTTATTTTTAACTGCGAGTTTCACAACACTTATGAAACATATTCAATAATTTTTCAAAAAGTACGGAAAAAACCATACGTATAATAACTAAAATAAAAATGACATGAACATTATGAAGGCTTCATTTTTTACTTTTAAATTAGCTCGGTTACATATCTAATACTTATAACCACCTAAAACATCACAAATACGCTGACAAGCTTGACCATCACCATATGGATTATGGGCACGACTCATCTTTTTATATGCTGTTTCACAGGTTAACAATTCATTTAGTGCAAATGTAATTTTATCAACATCAGTACCAACAAGCCTGACAGTGCCTGCATCAACGGCTTCTGGCCGCTCTGTAGTATCACGCATAACAAGCACTGGCTTGCCTAAACTTGGCGCCTCTTCTTGAATACCACCGGAGTCAGTTAAAATTATATGTGAACGATTCATTAAATATACAAAAGGCAAGTACTGCTGTGGTTCTATAAGATGTACGTTGTCTACATCTTTTAATATCCGCTTTACTGGCTCTTGTACATTCGGGTTTAAATGCACAGGATAAAGTATTTGTGTATTAGGGTGTGCTTTAGCTGTTTGCGCTAAAGCCTCACAAATACGTTCAAACCCACCACCAAAACTCTCACGACGATGACCTGTTACTAAAATAAGCTTTTTACTTTCATCAAGCATAGGGAACTTTGACGCTAATGCATTGCTCAGTTCTACATCCCCTTCAACTTGCTGCTTAACCAGTAATAAAGCATCAATAACTGTGTTGCCCGTTACAAAGATATTTTCATCTGCATAATTCTCTTTAACTAAGTTAGCTTTTGATATTTCAGTTGGCGCAAAGTGGAACTTAGTTAATGTTCCTGTTAGCTTCCTATTAGCTTCTTCAGGCCAGGGAGAATAAATATTACCAGTACGCAGCCCTGCTTCGACATGCCCTACATCTACCTGCTCATAATAAGAAGCCAAGCTTGCTGCAAAAGTGGTGGCAGTGTCTCCATGAACAAGTACTATATCTGGCTTAAAAGCCTTAAGTACTGGAGTCAATTCTTGCAAAATTCGACTAGTTACTTCAGGTAGTGTTTGCCCTACTTTCATTAAGTTTAAATCGTAGTCTGGTACGATTTTAAAAAGGTCCAGTACTTGATCTAGCATTTCACGGTGCTGAGCAGTTACACAAACCTTTGCTACAAAGCGACTATCATTTACTAGAGCATGAACCAATGGAGCCATTTTAATCGCTTCAGGTCGAGTGCCAAATACAGTTAATACTTTCACTTTTATGTCCTTTGTGAGCATTTTATTATTTATCAGCCATCATTGTAACAATGATTAAATTACAGCACTAATTTAATACAGTGAAAACGTCTAAGTTAATTCAATTTCAAAGAAAATACTTACAATTACCACCAAGTAACTACTTGTCTGATTTATATTCATAATTGTAGTAGCCATAATAGCCGTAAGCGTTACTGGCCTTTTTAACTACACCATTAAACACTAACCCTTTTACATCTATACCGTTTTGCTCAAAGCGATTTCTAGTTAGCTCTATTTCACGCAAGTGGTTTTGCCCAAAACGCGCCACAAGTAATGTGGTGCCCGTGTGGGCGCTTACTATTGCGGGGTCTGTTACAGCGAGTATTGGCGGAGTATCAATAATTACTATATCGTAAGCGGCATTTATCTCTTCAATTAGTTTGCTAAAGTTTGAATGCATTAATAATTCAGATGGGTTTGGTGGTATTTGCCCACGGGTAATAACACTTAATCCTTTAACTTTAGTTGCTTTAGTTACTTGCTCTAAATTTAAACGGCCCGACAGATAGTCACTTAAGCCGTCGTCCCACTTTAAACCGAACTGCGTTTGCAAGTAACCTTTACGCATATCGGCATCAATAATAAGTACTTTTTTACCACTTTGAGCCAACACCGCGGCTAAATTAACTGATATAAATGACTTACCTACACCCGGGCTTGGGCCCGATATTGCAATAATATTATTTTTAGATTCCATCATCGCAAAGTGTAAGCTCGTACGCAGGCTTCGTAGTGCCTCAATTGCTAAATCGGCAGGGTTGTCGAGCGCAAGTATTGATTTAGGTTTGCCCACTTTATTTTTTTTAGTTCTTCCTGTAAAGCCTGCTAGTTTATCTTGAAAATCTGAGTGCGGCACACTTGCGTAAACAGGTATTCCAAGCGCTTCTATCTCTGCTGGGTCTTCTACGCCTTTATGCATAGCTTTTTGAATCAATACAATTGCTACAGCTAAAAACCCACCAAGTAGTGTTGCCACTATAGCTATAAGCGCCTTTTTAGGTTTCACTGGTTCAGTAGTATCAACCGCAGCTACATCTACAACTCGCACATTACCTACAGTACCAGCACGCACAATATCAAGCTCTTGCGTTTTACTAAGTAGTAACATGTAAATTTCGTTACCCACTTCAACATCGCGCGTTAAACGAAGCAACTCTTGCTGTGTTTCGGGTAGATTGCTTATTTTAGAAGTAAGTAATTTTTTTTCGGTTTCAATAGATTCAATTTGCTTAATAACACCTTGATATGCTGGATGTTCACGCTTAAATTTGCGACTTAATTCTAAGCGTTTCAAATCAAGTTCTTGCAGTGTTGTGTCTAGTTCTACAATCTGCTCAAGCACCGCTTGAGTTTCTAGAGTTATATTTACAGACTTTCGTTGTTTTTGGTAATCATTAAAACGCTGTTCTGAACCTTCAAGTTGTTTTTTTACTTCAGGCAACTGTACTTCTAAAAAATCGAGAGATTTTTTAGCCTCGGCGCTGTTACGTTCTACATTACGGCGCACATAAATATCAGCAACTTTATCGAGTACTTTTGCTGCATGAGTAGAACTTTTATGTTCGTACGCCAAAGTAATAATACCTGAGTCTTTACCTTTTTCACTGGCAGATATTTCTTGCTGCAAATCGATTACTGTTCGATAACGGTTATTCTTAATTAAAGTAAATGTTGTACCAGGGCGTGCATTTAAACTGCGTACTGTAAGTTCATAATATCCACTGCTTTCATCCTGACCCACTTTACCCGTAAGTACAGTGTCTCCATCAGGGTTAATTAATTCATACTGCGCATTTTTATTTACAACTAATTCAAATTCTTTATCTTCAAACGCTGTTGGTACTACAAATCTAAATACATTAATTGCTTCGCCGCCCCAAGCATAGCTACTAGCGCCTAGCATTGGTTCCGCTATATCATTTTCTTTTTCGGCTACAAACCCCCTAAAAAAACGCCCTCCAATAACAGGGAATAACTTTGGTTCGGCTACTATATTAAGCTTTAACGAATCAACGGCTTCACCAATAACGCTGCGCGACTTTAATAGTTCAATTTCGGTTACAGCTTCGCTTGAACTCTCAAACATGCCAGCCATGTCATCTAAACCAGGAACGGAAGGGCTACTTTCTTCAACTTGTATTAGGGCTGTTGCCTTGTAAATAGGCGTACTAAATAAGGCTACTGCGACCCCAATTATTGCAAATACAGCCGTAAATAAAACAATAAAATACTTACGGTCGAGTAGTGTTCCAAATAGAGCCAGTAAGTCGATTTCTTGTTCATTTGATTTATTTTGATTGCTGGTTGGAGCTGTCGGCTTAGGATTCATTAACTTTGCCATTCCTTATAAATACTTTTGCCAAGCGCTGCATGCGCTGTCGATTAATGTGTAAACGTGTTCAAAAGCCTCTTGGCTTTGGCGGTATGGGTCGGGGATTTCGGCGTTATTAATCCATTTACCTAGTAAAAATGTTTTACCGCGCGCTTCAGGATAACGCGCATGTACGTCGTTTAAATGGCGTTCTTCCATAACCAGTATTACGCTATTTTGCGCGACTAAGCTTGATGTAAGCTTCTGCCCTTGGTGAGCATCCATATTAACACCATGAGCGAATGCTATTTGTTTGGCTTTTGCATCTGCGGGTTTGCCTTCAAGCGCTGTTAAACCCGCTGATGATACTTTAATATTTTTACCTTCGAGCTTTGCTTTTAATACATACTCACCGGTTGGGCTGCGGCAAATATTACCCGCACACACTATTAAGACAGAATCAAACATATCCATTAACCCTTAATTGGCGCTTATATCATCTAAACTATCAACGGTAGCTACCGATGGTAATAATAAACTAATTACACGGTTCCAACGAGCTAGTGGCGCTGATGTTACATATATAATGTCATGCGGCTGTAGTTCAAATTGCTCGGCCAATACCATTGCGGCTATATTTTTTGCATGCAACTGGTAAACATTAGCAATAATACCGGTTTGCTCAACATTACTTTTACGCAGTACAAATACACCATTAGCATCGGCTGTATTTTCGTTCAAACCGCCCGAGTCGCTTAGCGCTTCAGCCAAGTTTAAACCATAACGATTAAGTGTTACTGTACCGGCTCTTTTTACATCACCTAATACAAACACTTTTTGTGCGTCGTTACGACTAACATGCACTATATCACCGTTTTGTAATAATCTGTTTTGCGAAATGTCGCCATGAGCATAAAAATCATCGAGTTTAATAACTTCTGTTTTATTGCCTCGGGTAAATGTTACTGTTCGCCAATCAGCTGCACTAGTTAAACCACCGGCTTGGTTTAAGGCATCGATTAAAGTTAGCGGCACTTCTGTTACAGGGTATATACCTGGCTGTTTTACTTCACCAGTCACATACGCTTTTTGACTTCTAAACCCTACTATTTTCATATCTACCTGAGGGTCTTCAATTACTCGGCTTAAACGCTCGACAAGCTCGTTACGAACTTCACTTACAGTGCGCCCCACCGCTGGTATATTGGGTGCATATGCGTAAGTTATAGTGCCATTTTCTTGCACTCTAAAGCCGTCAAACTCTGCTGTTCGTTGTACCGCTGCAGGTATTGTTAGCTCAGGGTGGTCCCATACGCCAATGGTTAGTACGTCACCAACACCTAGTTTATATTCGTAGTTGCTTGTGTTTATGTTATTTAAACTAGATATAGGCCTAGCAGCTACTCGCGCTTGTTTTTGTTTATTTATTAGTAGCGAGTCAATTATTTGAATGTTTACTTTTTCGAGATCTTGCTCGAGGTTTTGTGTTTGCTCGCCAGGGGTAACCCCCTCAAAATGGCTACCAGGTACTATTGTACAGCCGGTCATGCTTAGTATTGCGAGTATTGATGCGAGTGATTTACAGCTTAACGCCATTGTAGAATCCCAATTTTTTTAATATTGCACTTACTCACCGACCTTGGTGAGTACTTGTATTTTTAACTGGCTAATTAAAGCATGGCTATAGGAGCGGCGCAAGATACGACTGTTCAGTAAACACGCAACCAGTTAAATAAATGTGAAAAGCATACCCGCAAAAAGCCTCACTAGTATATTATTCTTAGGTTTTCACTTTCGCCCTATCCTCTACCCCTAGTTAAAAGTTTGCATACTGATTTATTTTCAACCTAAAATCTCAGTGCTGCGTTTACTTTTTAACGAATATATTTACTGGTAGTATTAAATGAGCTGGAATAAATAACTTAAAAATAAAATAGCTTGTTTAGCGCCACAAGCTTTAACCAGTACTTTAGTGAAAAACTTAAAAACACTTTACCTATTGATTAAAAAGCCGATGATTATTTCATATTAATCAGGGTTACATAAAACAAAGTGCTAACTTTCTATAATAAAGATTTAATTTGGTGAGGGCAGATTGTACTTGGTTAAGAAGGGGTGTGCAAATAACGCTGTAGGGAATATAGGTGCAAAGTAAATTTGCACCTATATTCATTTAGTTACTAGTTGCCGTTGGTAAAACCGTAATGTTAGATTGTGTATTATATTTTTGCTTCCAGTTTAAGTCGCAAATACCATCTGTTGGTGAAAATGCAGTTGGTGCTGTTAACAATAATTTACGTATTTCAGGATGATCAGACTCATCACATGCAATTTTAAGTTTATCTAAAAACGGATCAAGCTCTGCCCATGGCATTTTTATTTCTTGCGCGCTTAAAATTCTAGGGTGCTCAGTACCAATAACATTATCGCCAATAAGTAGCTCTTCAAAAAGCTTTTCGCCAGGTCGTAAACCAGTGCATTTTATTTCTATGTCGCCATTCGGGCGTTTTTCATGTTTTACCTCAAGCCCAGATAAATGAACCATTTTGGTTGCTAAATCTTTAATTTTTACAGGCTCACCCATATCGAGCACAAATACATCACCTCCCACCCCCATTGCACCAGCCTGAATAACTAGTTGAGCAGCTTCAGGAATGGTCATAAAATAGCGGGTTATGTCTTGATGGGTGAGTGTTATTGGGCCACCCGCTTTAATTTGTTTTCTAAAAAGTGGCACTACAGAACCAGATGAACCTAAAACATTACCAAATCTAACCATGGTGAAACGTGTTGTACTTTGAATTTCAGATAAACCTTGCAAGACAAGTTCAGCCATACGTTTTGTTGTCCCCATTATGTTGGTTGGGCGTACTGCTTTATCTGTAGATATAAGTACAAAAGTTTCTACGTTAGTGAATATTGCAGCCGTTGCTACATTGTATGTGCCATAAACATTATTACGTACACCTTCTACTACATTGTGCTCAACTAAAGGAACGTGCTTATATGCAGCCGCATGATAAACAGTTTGTACATCAAAAGTTGAGAATGTTGACTCTACTAGTTTTTTATTTTGGATTGACCCAAGTATTGGCAAAACTTCTATATTTAAGCCATTGCTAATGCAATATTCAGATAACTCTTTTTCGATTGCGTATAACGCAAATTCAGAAAGTTCAAATAACACTATTTTAGTAGGGCTACTTTTTACTATTTGCCTACAAAGCTCAGAACCAATTGAACCACCAGCTCCTGTCACCATAACAACTTTATTAGCTATATTTGCCGCCATCAAATCATCTCTAGGTTCAACGGAATCACGCCCAAGTAGATCTTCTATTTCAACGTCTTTTACTTCATCTAAATTGTTAGTCCCAGACACAATATCAGCCATGCCTGGGATGGTCATTACCTGTAGTTTAAATTTTTCAATCGCATTTAGTATTTCTTTTCTGCGGCTACGCGATGTACTAGGTAACGCTAGTAAAATTTTGTTGGCACACTTTTGCTTTGCAATTGCAGCTATTTGCGAGGGAGCATGTACACAAATACCTTGTATTAGCGATAAATGTTTTTTCGGATCGTCATCTATAAAAGCAACAGGAGAGTATTCAGGACCATTGGCAAGTGCTGTAGCAAGTTGACGTCCAGCTGAGCCTGCACCGTATATTATTACGCCTTCTTTGCTACGCATAGTAATTTGCCCAACTACGGCACGTACTGTCAACCTTGCGCCACCTACAAATAAAATACAAAAACTAGCATAAATAAAAGGAACGGTGCGTGGTACTGGCGCACTTAGAAAAAAAGATAAAACAGTCAAATAAACAGTTGAAAGTATAACTCCTGCAATAATTGCCCACATAGCCTGAGAGTTCATATAACGAAGTACTGCTCTGTATAAACCAAGTTTTACAAAACTTAATAAACTTAATGGAAGTAAAGCACAAAGCAATGTCCATGTATGTGTGCTTTTCAGGACAGCCGTACTATCTAGCCTTAACAAAAATGCAAGCCAAAAAGCAACTACTATAAATACACTATCAATGAGGAGAGAAACAACTCTTTTTTGGGGACGAGGTAAATTAACTAAGAATTTTAAAAACACAATACATTTCCCTGAAGTTAGCAGCGCCACTACTATTCTATTGATTACAATTTTACTACAAGATGAACAACTATTGCACTTAATAATTAAAGACTATATATAAATATTTATATAGTCTTTATGTATTTGGTTGTTTTTTGTAAACAAACGTTATCAGCGAATGTTAGCCTTTGATTATAAAGACGCCAAACCCAAAACTTCCCTTATAACCTGTAGCATTTTATCCATTTCACCTTTACTCAAGGTTGGATGGACCAAAAGCATAAGTGAAGTTTCTCCTAGCTCTACTGCATTTGGTAAACGTTTTTCAGGCCTCCATGAGGTATCATCAAATGCTTTTTCAAGATAAACCTCAGAACAGCTGCCTTGAAAACAAGGTACACCACGCTCAACTATTTCGTTTACTATACGATCGCGATCCCAACCATCAACTAAGTACTCAGGTTTAACAAACATGTAATGTTTATATTCAGCATGTTCGATATACTCTGGCACTTTAACTAATCTTACACAATCGAAGCTATCTGCTGCTTTATCCAGCTGTGCAGCATGCGATTGCCGTTTTGCAGTCCAATCACTCATTCGAGTTAACTGGATTCGCCCTAGCACTGCTTGCATTTCAGTCATGCGCCAATTCGTACCAAAACTCTCATGCAGCCATCTAAAACCAGGAGGATGCTGTCTATTGTATATTGCATCAAAGCTCTTACCGTGATCTTTGTAGCTCCACATGGTTGACCATAACTCTTTTGAGTTAGTCGTTACCATGCCGCCCTCGCCGCCTGTTGTCATAATCTTATCTTGGCAAAAGCTCCATGCACCGATATGCCCAATACTACCAACCGAGCGGCCTTTATACTTTGCACCATGTGCTTGTGCGCAATCTTCAATTACATAAAAACCATGTTCTTTACTGAGCGCCATTATTTCATCCATTTCAGCTGGCATGCCCGCTAAATGAACAACAATAACCGCTTTTGTTTTTGGTGTAAGCACTCCTTTTATAGATTCGGTAGTAATAGCTTGGCTATTTAGATCTACATCAGCAAATACGGGAGCAGCACCAGCAGTTACAATACTTGAAGCAGATGCCAAAAATGTTCGTGGAGTAGTTATTACTTCATCACCAGTGCCAACACTTAAAGCTTTAAGTGCTAAATCGAGTGCTAAAGTGCCATTACCAAGTGCAATTGCGTACTCGCTATCAGCCCACGCAGCAAATTCTTTTTCAAATTCACGACCTTCAGTACCAGTCCAATAATTTACTTTATTCGACAAAACTACCCGGCTAACTGCATCGGCTTCTTCTTGCGTAAAATTAGGCCAAGGGGAAAATGGGGTGTTTAACATGATAATCCTATAAAATATGATAAGGCTTAACTATTTTCTGAAACTTTAGTGCAAGGAGAGCCGTAAGCAATTACACCAGATGGTATATCTTTAACAACCAAACTACCTGCACCAATTAATGTATTATCGCCAATATTAATAAGTTGTTTTACTTTACTTCCAATACCTAGCCAACTACTTCGCCCGACGCTAACCCCGCCAGCTAATGCAGTGCCTGGGCAAATATGCGTAAAGTCACCTATTTTACAATCATGCTCAATTATAGCTGAGGTATTAATTATACAGCCACGGCCTATTACTACAAAAGCGTTAATGACAGCATTAGCAGCTATAACAGACCCAGAATCTATTTGAGCATATTTACTTATAATTGCACTTGGGTGTATTAGGATTGGAAGTGTGTAGCCATTTTTGGCTAACGTTTTAATTTTTTCTTCTCGAGTATTATTGTCACCTATAGCAACAGCAACATTCATGTTGTTACTAGGTACATTAAGCAAATCTGAAAATGTACCTACAACAGACCAATGCTCTATATTTTTTTTATTAGGATATGCATCATCATAAAAGCTAACACTAAAGCCTAGCTGCTCCGCAATATCAGCTATTATTTTACCGTGGCCGCTAGCCCCTAAAATAGCCAGCGTTTTTAAAGCTGGCTTAGTCATTATTAGAACCTTTAAAAGGTTCAATAGTGACGTGCCCATCAGCACTGATGCCCTCTCTTACAAAAACTTTTTTTACTGTTAACAGTAATATTTTCATATCGAGGAGGAGACTTTGATTGTCTACATACCATACATCAAGCTTAAATTTTTCATCCCAGCCAATTGCATTACGACCATTTACTTGTGCCCAACCAGTTATACCAGGTCTTACATTGTGGCGTTTAACTTGTTCTGAATTATACAGCGGTAAATACTGTACTAGTAGTGGTCTTGGCCCAACTAAGCTCATATCGCCTTTGATAACATTAAACAAACCAGGTAGCTCGTCTAAACTAGTTGAGCGTAAAAAAGCACCAAATTTAGTCATCCTTTCGTTATCTGGAAGCAAGTTACCGTGCTTATCTTTGGCATCGAGCATGCTTCTAAACTTCATCATTTTAAAAATATAGCTATTCAAACCAGGACGATTTTGAGTAAACAATATAGGTGAACCTAATTTTAAACGAATTAATATCGCAACTATAATTATTAATGGTAATAAAGTAAGCAATACACTGAGGGCAACTATAAAATCGAAGGTGCGCTTCATTTCTTTACTCCGGTAACCCAAGCCACCCACTTATCCGCTAAATTATGACGATTAAAATCGCGCTTAGCCAGAACTTGTGCTCTTTCACCCATCTCAGGTAATAACTCCCTATTATCTGCGGCATTTATTAATGCGTCAGCAAATGCTATTGCATTATCAGGTTCAATTGCGTATCCACAATTATTATCTTTAATCATACTCGCTAACCAACCCGGATAATTGTTAAGTACAGGTAAACCAGCTGAAATATAATCAAAAAACTTATTTGGCGATGTACCGTAATAAAAAGCGGGTATATTCGCTAATAATTGCAAGCCAATGTCAGCCCCTTTCATTAATTCTGCTAGCTTACTTTTATTAACTGGTGGGTGGAATATCACATTATCCAACTTTTCTAATTCAGCTCGAGCCTGCAAGCTTTGCTTTAACTTACCTTGACCAACAAGTACCAGTTTAATATCGTCACGACCACGTACCTTTAGTTCAGCTGCTGCATCCAATGCAGCATCCAAGCCATTGGCTTGTCCGTGAGTACCAGTAAATACAGCCATTAAATCTGTATCAGCTACACCATCAGGCCGCCAGGGGGTAACATCCTCAGCAAATATAGTTAAATCACATCCATTTGGTACTATTTCTATTTTACTTGCTTTTACACCGCATTTTTTAATACCTTCAACGATACCGGGCGATAAACCTATACAGCGATTAGCAGAGCGGTACGAGCACCACTCAAGCATAGACATTGCAGCTAAAACTAAGGGGTTTTTTATCACTCCCATCTCTTTTGGTAGTTCAGGCCATAAGTCCCGAACCTCAAATACGAAAGGTTTACCTCGTAACCAGCGTGCAAATATGCCAGGTATTCCAGCAGTCAGAGGGGTTGTAGTTGCAAAAAGAACATCATATTTGTACGTTAGCGCTATACCGACACTCTTAGTTGCAAACTTTAAAAATGTGCCAGCACGTTTTACTAACCCATCAGCATTAGAATAAGCTAAATCAAATTCAATTATATGAATACCATCAACCACTCCTTCCCTGCGACCTTTGATAAAGCTGGGAGTTAAACCCGTTTCTCCACCGCCATAACTACCACACACCATAGTCACTTGATGTCCATGTTTTAATAACCGCTGTGCCATTTCATAAGAACGGATGCCTGTAGAGCCGCTAGGCGTAGAAAAGTGCTGATGAAAATATAAAACATTCATAATTAAAATTTTACTTCCGTGGTCAATGTTCCAGGCTCGTTAACTTCTATTTCGAGTACTGGTATTTCAATTTCTTGGTGGTAATAGCGAGATTCAAAACCTGTAGTTAGTTCAATACGAGTTATATTCATATTCGCCGAAAAATCAATTGTGCAAAATTCACTTACAAGGCTATCCCCTGCTAATGTCCAATCTATTGGAGAAAGCCGAAAACGCAGTACAGCCTTTTGCTTAAATCCACTAATAGTGTCTTGTACGGTTAATAAATGTGGCTGTAAACTAATCACGCGTATATGTTTGCAGCCAAATCTATCTTTATACCCAGCACTAATTTGTTGCTCGCTACCTGCAACTATGAGAGTTTTCTTATGAATAGTTTTTACCCAGTCACCTAGTAAAAAACGGCTCAAACGAGGCATTTGATCGTGCGAATCAAATTCAATCGTATTATGACTTTTTACTCCACCATAATAATCAATATATTTTTTCCCAGCATTGTAGCTAAATGTGCCTCCATCGCGAAATATATTTTGATCATTCAACCAAAAATCGATGTGCAAGGCATCACTCTGACTGGGTCTAAACTTAAACATGGGGTAGTTAAAATAAAGCGCAGCGTTTGCCGCGCTCAAATAAGTATAGCCACCATCTGTAAAGTCTTTTGCAACTTTGTTTGCTATACATTGGTTAGGTTTTTCTAATTTTAGCCACTTAAGTGGCACATTAAAATCACCACTAAAATTATACGCCGCTTTTTTGAAAAACAATGTACTGGCAAGCTGAACACTCGGCCTAAAGTCTCTATAATCAGTACTTGTTAGCGGAATTAAGCGTGCCCCGTCGTTAGCACCAAGATTTGGAGCATCTCCAGATATAGAGTCTGTAAAATAAAATAACCAATTGGTAGCAGCTTTTAACTTTATATACAAAGGCTCTGAAAACGAAGGTAGGCTGTGTTTTTGGCGCCATACTTCGGAAAAACTATAGGTATCGAGCATAACTCGGTGGTAATTTACAGAGTGTTGGCTAAAGCTTCCATCTGTTTCAATTAATTTCTTAGATCTATTCTCAAGCCACTTTAAACCCTGTTTCTGCCATTTAACACCGTCATTATCACCGTTTAGTACTAACCACGAACCGCCAATATAAAGCGCCGCAGCTTCAGAAGTTCCATGATTGTTATCTTGAGCAACCGCGTACATAACAGTAGGCGATATTCTCTTTAAATGTGCTTTAATTAAACTTAATAGTGCTGGAGTCGTATTTTGGGTTTGTTTTAGCAATAAAGCGGCTAGAGCTAAATGCATTACCCTTATTGAAGCTTCTTGTCCACACTTCCAATTAACTCCGTTGTAGGGAGGATTGCTCTTAACCCAGCCGGTCACCCAGACATTTAACTTAATAAGAGCGCCTTTATCGCCGCTTGCTACTTGTTGAGCAAAACTGACGACCCAATCAAAGCGTGATGCTTCCCAAACGCCTTTAATATCACCTAACTGCTCATCAAAGTCCCCAATTAAATACCAAGGTATGTCACAAGGAGTTAACTCTTTATTTAAACAGCTTTGATGCCAATTGGGAATTTCAGCTCTACCTGATTCGACACCAAAATAAGTATGCTTATTAAACCACTGAGCATTACATGGGCTATTAACTGTAGGACCTACATATGGAGTAAAAAAGTCACCTGATTTAATTTCAGAGGTAATATTTTTTACTTTATTAAACCCTGTTTTTAGCCCAAGCTGATACGTAAACACTCGGGCTAGGTTTGGTAAACCTAATCCGAGTGCTGTTTTAACTTTGATTAAATTCATTTTTGTATGCGCAACTGCTCTGCAACATCAATGGTTATCTTAGCAACTTCAAATAACTCATCAGCCGGTATTGGTGCTGTGGTACCTTTTTTTATAGAATCAATGAAGGCTGCCGAGCAAGTTGTTTGGCCCTTATCTTGTTTCCATAAATTAAGCTTCTTAAACCCTTTCCAGCCAAAACCTTTAAGTTTTATAAAGTTATCCAACTGCAATGTCCCGCCCGCTGCAAACACTTCGATTCTTTCTTTTGGAAAGCTAGCAGCACCATTTGCTAAATAATGAATAGTTCCAAATGATCCATCAGCAAAGCCAAGAATAATTGCCGCTTTATCTTCTGTTATATCAACTGCGTTGGTGTCACCCATTCTACGAGCTTGAACACTTACAATTTCACTACCAGCTAAGTAACGCATTAAATCGATAAAGTGACAGGCCTCACCAATAATGCGTCCACCTCCAACATTATTATTTTGCGTCCAATGATCGGCTGGAATGCTGCCAGCATTCATTGTCATAATAAATGATTTAGGCTCTTTAATCGGTGCTAATAGTGCTTTCATTTTTTGTATTTGAGGTGAAAAACGTCGATTAAAACCAACCATCAATTTAGGTGGTTTTTCTGCTTTAATAGCATCCTCATAAGCAGTCTTAACTTCGGCTAGTTCTTCATGAGTTATTGCTAACGGTTTTTCTACAAATACGTTTTTGCCTGCCTTAAGCGCTTGTTGAACAAAATATGCATGGCTATTATGCTGAGTAACAATAGCAATAGTATTGATGCTTGAATTTTCAATCATACTCTGTGTATCAGTGGTCGCCTCGCTGAAGCCTGCCTTCTCACCATGAATTACACCGTTAATACCACCAGAAGTTGAAATACTATGAAGTTGCGCTCCCGCTTTTTTAAAGGCAGGGATCAACATACGTGATGCATAGTTGCCAGCACCAATAAAGCCGACTATAGCATCATCGGGTTGATACTCAGGTGCTGCTTTTAAATTTATGATTCTTTCATGACGACTTACTGAATCAGATTCAAACTGTAGCAAAATACCCAAAGCACTTTTATCTGTTGTTAATAAATCATAGGCATCATTTGAGTATTCGAATTTAAATCGATGTGTAATTAATGGCTTAACATCGACTTGACCACACGACATCATATCAAGTATTGCTTCAAAATTACGCTGCTCAGTCCAGCGCACAAATGCTAGTGGGTAATCATTACCTTGCTCTTCGTAACTAGGATCATAACGGCCAGGGCCATAAGAACATGAAACCTGAAAAGTCAGCTCTTTTTCATAAAAGTCAGCACGATTTAGTTCAAGGCCAATTACCCCCACTAAAATAATACGGCCACGTTTACGACTCATTCTAGCTGCTTGGGTTGCAGGGTCGTTTGATTTAGTTGAGGCTGTAATAATTACACCATCTACGCCAACCCCGCGACTAAATGTCATCCCAGCGGCAACTGGGTCTTCACCTTTACCGGGGTTGCAAATTTCTGCGCCAAACTGCTTAGCTAAATCAAGCTTTGATTGGTCAAAATCAATTGCTAATACTCTACATCCCTGAGCCCTTAGCATTTGAACTGTTAACAAACCAATTAGGCCAACACCTGTAACAACAAAACACTCACCCATTGTTGGGTTCGCTAAACGTATGCCTTGTAGACCAATACTTGCAACAACTGTAAAAGCAGCTTCTTCATCAGAAACATTACTCGGTATTTTTGCAACTAAGTTTTTTGCAACTCGCACTACGTCAGCATGAGGCCCATTAGATACAACTCGGTCACCAGCTTTAAAACTCTCAGCACCTATTCCTGCGCTTTCAACTACACCTACATTGCAGTAACCCAACGGTAATGGCTGAGCAAGCTTAGACTTCACAGCATCAACTGTAGTCATCAAACCATCCGTTTGTACTTTTTCAAGCACCATTTTAACTTTATCAGGCTGGGCACGTGCTTTATCAATTAGGTTAGCTTTACCAAAATCAACGAGCATTCTCTCAGTACCTGCAGATATGAGCGTAGTTGTAGTGTTTATCACTACATTATTTTTTGTTACCTGGGGAGCAGGAGCTTCAACTATAGTTGAGCCCCCTTTGGCCATATCTTGTAATATTTGTTTCATTTATAAATGCTCTATTAATACTCTTTTTAAATCTTCGAAAGAATCATATTCATAAATCACACACCCTTTTGGACGAGCGATTGAATTAGAAGCTATAGTCAAGCAAGAAAAATATAATGCTTCTCTCACACTAACGCTATCGCCATCTGTTGGTGTTAACCTTAAACAAATTGGCTTTTTCTTAAACACGGGCCAAAGTTGATGTTGGCCAGTTAAAATACAAAGGCGACCTGATTGAGTATGTTTATCTATTAATTTTTTACACTCATCAGACAATACCTCTGGTTCGTATAAACCTATAACCAATAATAATTTCATGCTAGGTATAGCATCAAGCAGTTTTAAACTTGTCCCTACACCATATAAATCTTCCCCTTCATAAGGAATATATTTCCAAGCAGAATTAACCGTAAAACAACCATCCTCTATAAAGTTTTTTACAGGTCGTGGATAATTTTCAACTATAGAATTATGCTCTGACTCGTCAGGTGCTACGAAAGGTGATATCAACTTTACATTAAACTGAGGTGGATAAAAAAAGACTAACTTCGGATTAACAACATAAACTCCGTGACAATATTTTAAAATAGCTAATAGTAGCTTTTTCTTAATACCGCTATAGTGTCTTGAAGCATTATGATCGATAAAAACACTATTTCTTATCTTCCCTAAAAATAAAAATGCTAAAACAACATATAAATTAAGAGAGTTAACCTCATACTTTTGAGCTTTTGAGTTAAACAAATTAAATAAAAAGTTCTTTTCTGAGAAATCTAATTTTGTAACTTGCTCTGAAGTTTTGAGTAATTCAGCGTAACGTCTTGTAACATAAACACTAACGCCACCGATTGGTGGTGGAAACCTTCCAGCAACACATATACTCATAATAACCTGATCACTTAAATTGAATTTATAAAAAATATCTATTTTGCATATTATGACATTAAGTACTTATTGCGTCCCTCTTTCATATAAAAAATTAATCATTGAGTAGTTTTATATATTTTTTTAAAACACTTTCAGACTTAAAATTCTCTGTTGCATAATATTTAGCATTTTCACACAACTGCTGATATTCAATAGAATCAATTTTTGTGGCAGCCTCTAAACAACGCGATAACTCAATAGGCTTTTCTAAATCAACTAAAAAACCGGCAGAAGAATCTTTTAAAATAATTTCATGATCAGAAATATTGCCAAGTATTGTTGGAGTACCTGTTGCTAACGCCTCTGCAACTGAGTTAGACGATGACTCGAATTTGGACGGATGAATTAACATGAATGAACTCTCTAATACGTGTGGAATATCCTCAGACGGACCACGAAACACTAAATTTTCAGTTAAATCATGCTGCTGTAATAAATTTTCAACTTCTTTAAATTCATCCGATTTTATAATTCGACCATACCAATATATTTTAGGTACTGGAGATAAAAAATTTGTTTTATATAATATAAGCGCTTCTGCAATATATCTGAAATTTTTAAATGGCGTGGTATGCGCTACAACAGTGAATATCCGCTCCTCAATGGCTTTAGGATTGATTTCAATGTCAAAAAAAGGCTCTGGCATAGCATTGGGGATATAAACAACATTTTTGTTAACATGAACTAACTTTAATTTCTCAGATTGAACAATTGAATTTGAAGTGATGTTTTTACATACGCCATGAAATTTGTATCTTATTTTACTTAAAAGGCCTGTTGGCATTAGCTCAAGTGAGGTTCTTTCTGAATAAGTAAGTGTTATTTTTTTCACATAAAACAAACTCGCCAACTCCAAATAAAATGCAGGAGTGTTTAAAAAAGCAAGAGCGCTTTTATAATTATACTTATATAATAAACCGAGCAATTTAAATACCACAGAGAAACCAAGCTTATTGGATTTAACCGCTTCATGAACCACAACTCGATTATTTAAGTTAGCTCTGTGATGTGTAAACTCGGGGTAGTATATTAATATATGAACATTTTCACCTGCTTCAACTAACCCGTTAGCAATATTAACAATTTGCCTTTGTGCGCCACCTGAACCGAAATGATCAATAACTAGCAATATTGGAATTTTTTTTTTCATCATTAAGCTTATTTTTTATCTAAAACAATACAACCTGGAGATAGAACTACAATAGAATTATCCAGAATATCTTGATTAACGACAGCGTTAGCTGTCAATAGACACATTATTTCCTATCGTTATCTTCCCCAACACTTTTGCTCCAGGTGCGGTATAAACATTATTTCCAATTACTGGAACTCCTCGTCTATCTCCTTTCCCAGAAATTCCGATTATAACACCTTGCGATAGATTAACATTTTTACCTATCTTTGTTTGGCTAGAAACGACAACCCCTCCATGATGCTCGATATAAAGGCCTGTATCTATATTTTCAACCCGAGGAATCTCAATTCCCCACTTACTGCACATACGATGATACTGAAAAAACACCATGGCTCTAAAAAGATACGAATTATATATTTTGCTTAACCCATTGCCCATACCGATACGTTACGATTGCGTGAAAACCGGGGTTCTATAGCAGCCTATATTTTCTTCAATCGACCGCCTAGAACTAACTCATAAGTACGTCGCCAATCATCTTTGAGCATTTTTCATTCCCATTTCTTTTTGTGATAAGAAGATTAAAATTAGTAAAATTAACGGATAAATTATTTTAGTAATGAATGGTTCTTTGAACTCAATTATAAATAAAGGCATAAAAAAAACGATACACAACAGCTTGTTGACTGAGTTATCTAACTTTAAAATACTGCGGACTAAGTAAAAAAAGAAACTACCGTAAAATAAAATAGAAACGACTAACCCAAAACCATAATAAGTTTGAACATACCCTATATCACTGCCTGAGGCATTTAGACCATTAGCTTTTGCAGCCAACCCAGTGCCTATGATAGTGGTTATTTCAAGAGCTGGTATAGGCATTTTAGCTAATGCGCCAGCAGTTGCATCTTCTCCCTTTAAAAAAATCGAAAAAGAACGTTCTAATGGGTAAGCTATTGCCTCCCAATCAATTTCTAAGCTAAAATATAAAATAAATAAACTAAGAAAAAATGTCAGTACTATAAAAAACGTATGTTTCAAATTGCTCGATGCTATTATAAAAAAAATAAGAATATAAAATAAACTAAGAAACAAACCTAACTTACCTACCAAAATGCAAGATGCACTCATAAACAAAGATATAAATAAATATAATAATTTACGCTTTAACATTGTTGAGCGCCAGTAAAGCGCCATAGAAGCAAAAACACCCACTGATATGGTCAACGCTAAACTTGCACCAGATCCTGTAGAAAAGCCTGGTACTCTAAATGGGTCAGTGAAGGGAATGTTGCCGCCCTCAACCATAACTGTTGAAAGCCAATCTCTGTATCCAGGAAATATAAAAGAAATAAATATCATTACCGATTGTATACAACAGCAAATCACAATTACTTTTAAGAGGTGCCGTACATCATTAAAAAAAAATGATGCTGCGGCCGCCATATAAAGAGTAAAAACTAAAAACACTATTATTTTACTCAACATCCCAAAATCTGTAGATAAAAAAATAACTTGAAAAATAACATACAAGAAAACTGAGAATTGGAAAAAATAAAAGATTACATTTCTTTCAATATCCTTTTTAAAAAAATAAAGTAATTTTAAGCCAATAGTTAAAGTACATAGTAAAAAAACGAGCCGCGTAGCTGGCATCCACTCAAATTTTAAAAACTTTAATTGAAATAAATAGAAAAATGTTAAAACCAACAATAAAGACTTAAACAAAAAGCCTTCTTGAGATGTTTTAATTGTTAGCTTTGGTAGTTTCATTGTTCATCTAACCAAGCATTAAACATTAAAATTGACCATAGTAATGTTCCCCAGTTATTGACTTTGCTTTGGTGTTGTTCCCACATCTTTGCAACGAAAGTAACATCAAAAATATCATCTCGCTTTAATCTTGATGGGCAAAGTAAATTGTTAGCCCACTCATTCAAAGCACCTCTTAGCCAATCGTCAAGCGGAATAGCAAACCCCATTTTTGGACGCTCAATTAATTTTTTAGGTACTTTTTTATACAGAAGCTCTCTTAATAAATATTTCCCTTTTCCATCAAATCTATGAACACTAACAGGGATTTTTTTTGAAAATTCTACAATATTATGATCAAGTAAAGGAATACGCCCTTCTAGGCTCGAGCCCATGAAAGCTCGATCAACTTTTACTAAAATATCATCTGGTAAATATTGCATAGAATCAGCATTCATCATGTGACTATATAAATCATACTCAGCTTGCTCATCATAAGCTGAAAAAATGGGCAAAGCCCCTTTTACAAGTGATTCTACATTCATAAGGGTAGATACTGAGCGCTTATAAAAAGAATTAAAATCAGTACAACCTAAATAGTCCAAACTTCGTATTAGTCCATGGGTACTTTTACCCATAGCTTTAAAGTTATGAACATTATTTAAAACATTAATATGTTTACTTGTACTATTTATTAAGCCACGGATTGGCTCTGGAATTTTGCTAACCTTATTCCAGCGTTGGTAAGTTCTCTCATAACGACTATAGCCACAAAATAACTCATCACCGCCATCGCCAGATAACGCCACTGTTACTTTTTGTTTTGCTAAAGCTCCTACTATATATGTAGGTAACTGCGATGAATCTGCAAATGGTTCATCATAAACAAGTGGGAGTTTGGGAACTACTGATAACAAATCAGACTGGTCTATATAATGCTCTGTATGATTTGTACCTAAATGGTTTGCTATTTCTTTAGCAAATTTAGCTTCATTATACTTAGGATCTTTGAAACCAATTGTGAAAGTATTAATTGGTTTAGAGGACTGAGATTGCATATAAGATGTAATTAAAGACGAGTCAATTCCGCCAGATAAAAACGCCCCAAGAGGCACATCTGCTTGAGATTGTTGCTCTACACTTTTACTGATTAATACATCTAGTTCACTTAATGCTAATTTTGGATCATTTATTCTATCTTTATTTTTATATGTTTCACTCACGTTTTTAAATGACCAATATGCGGCTGGCGGACTAGCTATTGTTTCATTATCTCTAAGATCAATAGCTAAAAAATTACCTGGCATTAATTTTTTAGTGTTTTTATAAACACTAAAAGGTGCAGGAATATAACCATGTCTTAAATATAATCCAATAGCATTCCTATCTAGCTCTTTATCAAAAAGAGGATGCTGAGTTAAGCAACCTAATTGCGAACCAAAAACAATACCACTCGGTAGAATCGAATAATAAAGAGGTTTTTCACCCATGCGATCGCGAGCTAAATATAATTGTTTGTTTTCTTTATCCCACAAAGCAAAAGCGAACATGCCTGTAAATTTATTAAGTGAGGCTTCCACTCCCCACTTTTCAATACAGGCTAATAATACTTCTGTATCAGATTCACTTTTAAACACACTTCCCGATGCTACAAGCTCTTCTTTAAGCTCTAAGAAATTATAAATCTCGCCATTGAATACAACAACAAACCGATTTGAATGGGAGTGCATAGGCTGATGACCTAGCGGAGATAAATCATGAATAGATAAGCGTTGATGCCCAAAAGCAACGCCATCCTCTATCCAAGTACCTGAATCATCGGGTCCTCGATGATTAATTTTACTTAACATATCCCTAACTACAGATTCCGCTCCAAAATCTATAGTCTTCTTTATACTTATAAAACCGGCAAAACCACACATGCAAAAGTCTCTACTAAATTATTTTTTATTTTTTATTTTTTTAAATGAATAAATAAGACGAAAAATCAAAGAGAAATATCTTGTTAAATGTAAAAACTTATGCAACCAAGTTGCATATTTATACTCTTCAGCCGAAAGTTCAATCAGCCTTTTAAAACCAGAGTAATCCCCAGAAAAACAACACCTTAAAGAGAAAGCAAGCTTTTTATGTACTTGCGCTTTTTTTACTATTGCTTTATTTACCCCTAAGCTAAGGGCTAAATTATAGGCATCAAGATAAAAATTTTCTATCGCTGATTTATAAATAGGGTTTGATGATACACCACCACTATGTTTGCGATAACAACCAAGCACTGATTTATCTAAATAAATAGAACCATTAATTGCTGTATCAATATAAACATAGAAATCTACAGCCTCAAATCCTTCAGGATATTTCTTTCTACATTTGTATCGATACATAACACTACTATGCACAAAGTATGTCCCAAGAGATACTAATTGCTCAACGCTCGCTATTATAGGTAACTTGGGGTCTGCCCCAATCACTTCTTGACTATCTATAACTTTAACAGCATGAGTTGTCATCGAAATAAAAGGTTTTTCATCAAGTAGATCAGCTTGTTTTTGGAGCTTGTCTGGCAAAAACAGATCATCACCATCACAATGACTAACATATTCACCAATGGCTAAATTATGTGCATCAAAGTAGTTGGTGCCTGCTCCTACATTTACTCTTCGTAAAACAGGTCTAATAAACGCATATTTATCAGCATATTCTTGAATGATTTCAGCCGTACGATCAGTAGAGCAGTCGTCACTGACGATTACTTCAAAATTAAAATTAGTACTTTGATTCACTATGCTTTCTAGGCAATCACGAATATAATTTTCTTGGTTATAAGTGACAACACAAACAGATACTTTAACTTTACTATTTTGGGTCAAGACATTACCTTATTGAAATATTTTTCACCTAAAACCTTTCTTGCTATAGGAGAAAAAAATAAAGAAGTTAAAAAAACAGGTATACCGGTGCTTATAACTACATAAAAGTTATCTAATCTAGTTACAGGTTCAAATAATATATAATGAATAATATAACCTACACATACTGCTGGTATGCACACAAATATAACATTATTAAATAGCCATTTGAGATGTAAACCAGGTTCAATCTTATAATGAATAAATCCTACCCAAAACGTTAAAAATAAAAAATTTATAATAACCCATGTGTAGCCTGCCCCCACTGCACCATAATACTTAGCGGCTAGTACTATGGCTGGAATTAAAATACCCGCAAATATAAAGTTACCATACAAATGATATTTCAAATTACCCTTTGCATATTGAAGATAATAAGGAAATGAAGTAATTATTAAAAAGCTGTTCCCTATAACATACAGACGTAATATCGGTGCTACAGCTTCAGACAAATGTTTATCCCCAGTCCATGCAAATAGCAAGCTTTCAGCACTAAAGAAGATAGTAATTGCTGCTGCACCACCAATGATTGCAACCAATTGAGTTGCGTTGTGATACACGTTTAGCATTTCAATATTTTTATTCTGAGCAAATAATGATGTCATTCTAGGTAATACAGCATTACTAATTGGACCACTTATTATCATAATCCCCCCAGCAACTAAAACCGCTAAAGTGAAATAACCATACTCAGCTAATGGTAATACATTTGAAAGCACCAACTTATCCGTTTGAGTAACTAATACCCAAATAGATGCAGTAAAAGCGATAGTCATTGAAAATTTCAGTACAGGTAATAATGGCTTTAAAGACCAGCCAATTACTTCTAGGTTAGAGTTTATAGAGGGTAACAATGTACGCGATTTGTTAAATAGAATTAAGGTTTCTACAAACGCTATTATTAGCTGGTAGACAAAAAAGATAAAAATTGTAAATCCAAACTTGAACATTACAACAAATACACCTAAAGCTCTTAATGTAGCCATAACTATATTAAAGTAGCTAAGCCATACGAGGTTTTCACTTCCAGTTATCACCCCTCTGTAGAGGCCACAAAGCCATCTACATGCCACTGTAAGTGCCATTATCTTTACAGAGAAAATTACACTATCCGTGTCTAGACTATCGAAATTCAACCATTTTTTAGCAACAAGTTCAGATAACAAATATAAAAAGAGACCCCCAACTAACGCAATAATAAAAAATATAACATTCAACGCTCTATATATTTGACGAAATCCTAAAGGGGTCGTAGCTCCTGACTTAAAACGAGCTGTTTCTCTGCTAATTGTGGGTGTTAAACCTAAGTCAAGCAAATTAAACCAAGCTTGTAACAGTACAAAAAAGCCAACTAAACCATAAGCTTCCGCTCCCATATACTCTATATAGTAAGGTAGTATCAGTATTCCTATAGCAGTTACATATATTTGACTGACATAATTTGCTATTATATTTTTCTTCAATGACATAATATCGCTTAATTATTTTTCTTAATTATTGCCATTGAAGTCATGTTGATATATCTCCCATTTTTGTAAACTGCGTCCACCAAAGTGCCTTCTTTTTTGAAGCCTACCTTGTTATATAACCCTATTGCCGCTTGGTTTTTTTCTAAAACAGTTAAATATACCCTATGTAAATTTAAATCTAAAAATGCATGTTCTAAAGCAAGTGTCGTAGCACGCTCTCCAACCCCTTGTCCTCTAATGCTTTCATCACCTAACCAAATTGCAAACTCCGTATTACGGTTAAGCCAATCTATATTAAGCAAATAAACAGCACCTAATAACTGATTAGTTTCTTGGCAGCAGATGGCTAAACGAACATTATTCGCTCTATTATTCTGATAATTTTCAAACCACTTTTTATCTATAGCTATATCCACATAGCGAAAATTTGCACCTAAGTAATCAACGGTTTTTTTTGTATTTCGCCATTCATTTAAAACTTCCATATCTGCTATAGATAATTCTCTTAAACAAATCTCTTTCATCATTTATCTCTTTTGACAAGCATTTTAAACTTATAGCTTGTTTCTAATTAATTTAACCAGCTGCAGTAATTCAGTTGTGCTAATACGCTCGTCAACAGGTAAAAACAAAGTGTTTTCAAACATATCTTTCCCTACACTACCGCTATGATGACTACACCAGTATCTAGGTAAATAAACAGCACTACTAACAAGTTCCTTACAAATACCAGTAACATTAAAACTAATTTTTAGTGGGTAACAAAGTGGTACATGATCATCTACAGGAAGATTTAACTGATTTATTGATTTAAACTTATTATATAAAATTTTATAGTTACGCCGTCGTTTCTCTTTAATTGCGTTTATGTCTGCGCATTTAATTAGGTGAGCCGATATTACTGATATCTTTTTTGGTATAAAGCATTCAAGCGCCTGCTCCGCGGCTAAAAACCGCGCGTACCCTGCTTGCACATCACCTGCAGCACGAAGTAACAAATGCCCTACATTTTCGCTAGCATCATATAGAGCTTCTGGCATATTAATTTTTATTTCTGTTCTCAGCAGCCCACCATCGGGTATGCCTAAAAATTTACGCGGCGAGTAAATACTTGTCGTACCATCTATGTGCTCACTAAACAAAGCTTGTGAGTTATCAACAATAAATAACTCAGGAGATACGGCAGTTAACGTTTTGATTTGCTCATTTAACAAACCAAAATAATTCACTAAAAGTATTCTACTGTTGCTTTTATTTATTTGCTTTGGACAACTTGCAGGAAGTAACTGCTCATTAACCGAATAAAACTTAACCTCGACAGTTAATGACTTAAGTGCTGGAAAAATACTATCGCAAATATAATTTGGTACATACAGCGTTTTAATTTTCGCGGTATTTAAGTACGCGTATAAAGCTGCTCGAGCTGATTGAAATTGATAGGCATCAGAGCCTAATTGTGTATCTAAACTGATTAATGGTAATTGATTATACCCACCAATAGCCATCAGTTAGACCAACTTATATTTATCTAATAGCTCAACAACTTGTATTTTGTTATTCCACATCAATACATCTATCATCGATAAATGAGGAATAAATTCGTCATTATTTTGTGAGTATTCATATTTTTCAGTTTCGATAAACGATAAAGATATTTCTTTTTTAGCGAAATATTCTTTATCATAAAGCGACTTTCCACCAGGGCTATTTATGTAATCATTTGATTTTAAAACACTAGCCATCGCTATCAACTTATCAGCAGCAGATAAGTCACGGTTATACTCGAGTTCACTTGAATAATAAAAGTCTTTACTAATACCTAAATAATCAAACACGACTGAAATACTCTTCGCACAAAGATGATCCACACGTCTGTTTTCATTATTCAATACGGATTTAATAAGTGGAAAAACATGCTCAAAGTAAGGGGCTTTTTTATAACTTTGTTCAATTGTTTTAAGTATTTTTTTTATATTTTTATCAAAGCTTAGTTCATTAATTAATGTATTTGATGACATGCCAGGCACCGGGATAGTAAAGCGCTGAGCTTTACCATTTGATAGAATGTTATTCCGATTTATGTAGCCTCCTTTTATAAAGGTTACATCGTCATAAAAAACAAATTTATCTACAGCATTGACCAATTGATAATAACCTAAATAAGGGAATAAATAAGGCTGCATTACAGCAAAGCTCATAGTATTTCCTTAATAACGTTAGTGACGGTTAACACATCTTCAGCGCTCATAGAGTTATGCAATGGTAAACAAATGATCCCGCCTGCTACCTTTTGACTGTTGCCGCAACCAAAGCTTTTTTGTTTGCTATAGGCTAGATCAAGTGAGGGTGTAAAATAGCGACGGCATTGAATATCATTTTTAGCCAGAGCTTGCATTACATCTTTCTGCTTTTGTGCATCCGCGATGTATATAGGCATATAAGCACCATTGAGGCTTGCTTGCGAATGCCATTGTGGTAATTCAACCACATCTTTCAACTGATTTGTGTAGTTATCAAATAGTGCTGTTCGATGCTTTATAACACTTTCAATATCATCAAGTAATGTTAAACCTACAGCGCATTGGTATTCGTTAAGTTTGGCATTGATACCTGCCGCGCCTAGTGTTCCATTAGCTTGTATACCAAAATTAATCAGTTGCTTAGCTTTATCAAAATCAGCCTTACATTTGAAAATAATAGCGCCACCTTCAACCGTATGGAAAACCTTAGTAGCATGAAAACTTAACGTGCTTGCATCACCATAATTAAGCACTGATTGCCCAGCTATTTTCACATCAAAAGCATGTGCCGCATCGTAAATTACTTTTTTATTATACTTATTGGCGACCTCAGCTATATCGTGAACATTACATGGGTTACCATAGACATGAGTTGCAACTACGCCATCGTAGTTACTATCTTTTGCGAGCGCTTTATCAAGTGCTATTGGGCATAAGTTATAGCTGTGCATATCAATATCACTGAATGCTGTGTCAATGCCTTGCCACAACAATGAGCTGGTCGTTGCTACAAAAGTAAAAGGAGTTGTAATAGCTGAATTAATATTTAATGCTTTACAAGCGACTTGAATTGCGACAGTACCATTAGAGACTAGCAATAAGTTTTCAACACCTAGGTATGCCTCTAGACGCTTCGTGAGTTGCTCATGCAATGGACCAAAATTAGTGTACCAGCCACTCTGGTTGACTTGCGCTAAATAAGCAGTCAACTTCGTTAAGTCTGGGGTTAGTGGTTTATTAAGTGCTATCATTATTTAATCTTTTATCAATTGCATTAGGTATTGGCCATAACTATTTTTTAAAAATGGTTTTGCTAGTACTTCAAGCTCTTGCTTACTTAACCAGCCATAATTAAATGCAATTTCTTCCAAACATGCGATTTTATAGCCTTGCCGTTTTTCTATAGTCTCTACAAATTGTGCGGCTTCAAGCAGGCTTTCGTGCGTGCCAGTATCTAACCAAGCAAAACCACGACCAAGCATCTCAACATTTAGCTTACCTTCCTCTAAATACATTTCGTTAAGGCAGGTAATTTCAAGCTCACCACGCGTTGAAGGCTCAACTTTTTTAGCTAGTTCAACTACGGAATTATCATAAAAATAAAGACCTGTTACTGCAAAGTGTGACTTTGGCTTAACTGGCTTCTCTTCAATTGAAATCGCTTTTTGTTGTTCATTAAATTCGACTACACCAAATCGTTCAGGATCTTTAACTTGGTAACCAAAAACAGTCGCACCTTGACCACTTTTAGCATTCTCTACAGCCTGTTTTAATTTAGGTGTAAAGCCTTGTCCATAAAAAATATTATCTCCAAGTACTAAACACACATCGTCGCTACCTATAAACTCTTCGCCTAAAATAAACGCTTGCGCTAAGCCATCAGGGCTAGGTTGTATGGTGTAACTAAGTTTAATACCAAATCGTGAACCATCACCTAACAAACGTTTAAATGAATCTCTATCTTCAGGGGTAGTTATAATAAGCACTTCACGAATGCCAGCTAGCATCAATACCGACAGTGGATAATAAATCATTGGCTTATCATAAATAGGCAGTAACTGCTTTGATACACCCATTGTTATAGGGTAAAGGCGAGTGCCCGAGCCGCCCGCAAGAATAATTCCTTTCATATTACTCTCCTTCAACCTGTGTATTTAGTTCACCTAAGCGTTCGCGTTTGTATGAGCCGTCTTGCACATTTTTACACCATACTTGGTTATTTAAATACCATTGAATCGTTTTTTTAAGTCCTGTCTCAAAGGTTTCAACAGGTTTCCAGTTGAGTTCGTCACTCATCTTTGATGCATCAATTGCATATCGGCGGTCATGTCCAGGGCGATCCGTTACATAAGTAATTTGCTCTGCGTATTTTGTCTTTTTAGGTACTAGCGTATCTAAAATACTACAAATACTTTGCACCACTTCAATATTTTGTTTCTCGTTATGACCGCCAATATTATAGGTTTCACCTACAATCCCTTCGGTAACTACTTTATACAAAGCACGAGCGTGGTCCTCTACATAAAGCCAATCACGAATTTGGTCACCTTTACCATAAATAGGTAATTCCTTGCCTTCAAGCGCATTTAAAATAACTAACGGTATTAACTTCTCGGGAAAATGATAAGGCCCATAATTATTCGAGCAATTAGTTATTATTGTAGGAAAACCATAAGTACGTAACCAAGCTCGAACTAAGTGGTCGCTCGACGCTTTACTTGCGGAATATGGGCTACTCGGTGCGTAAGCTGTTTGTTCGGTAAATAGCGGAAGATCGCCGTCTTGTTCATCAGGATGCGGTAAGTCTCCATATACTTCATCGGTAGATACATGGTGGAACCTAAATGCTTTTTTTGCTGTATCAGTTAACGTATTCCAGTATTCACGCGCCGCTTCTAATAAGTTATAAGTACCTACAATATTTGTTTGAATGAATTCTGCAGGCCCTGTAATTGAGCGATCAACATGACTTTCTGCTGCTAAATGCATAACAGCATCGGGCTTGTATTTGTCAAAAATACAGTCAAGCTCTAAACGATCACATATATCCACTTGTTCAAAAATGTAACGTTCGTTATTGCTTACAGATTTAAGCGACTCTAAATTACCTGCATATGTTAGCTTATCTAGGTTAATAACGGCGTCTTGAGTATTATTTATAATATGGCGAATTACTGCAGAACCAATAAAGCCCGCACCACCAGTGACAAGTATCTTCATATTATTTATTACCTAAAAACTCTTTATACCAAGGCATTGCTTTACTAATTCCCTGTAATATCTTGTATTCGGGTACGTAACCTAAATTATTTATTGCTTTACTTACGTTTGCTTGAGAATGACGCACATCACCGGCTCTGAAATCTCTGTAGACAGGCTCTTTCCCAGCAGGAATTTTACATTCTGTTAAGGCTGCTTGGATAGCTTCGTGTAAATCATTTAACGTAGTACGATCGCCAACGGCCACATTATAAATATTGTCTTTGGCATTATCTGGAGCCGTCGCGGCTAAGATATTCATTTGAACCGTGTTCTCTATAAAGCAGAAATCGCGACTTGTTTCACCATCACCATTAATAAACACTTCATCACCTTGAATCATAGCAGCAGTCCACTTAGGAATAACTGCAGCATAAGCTCCGTTGGGATCTTGACGTTGACCAAATACGTTAAAATAACGTAAACCTATCGTCTTAAAGTTATATGTTTTAGCATAAACGCCAGCATATAATTCATTAACGTATTTAGTTACAGCATAAGGAGACAGAGGGTTGCCGATATTTTCTTCAACTTTAGGCAACGCTGGATGGTCACCATAAGTTGAACTGCTAGCAGCGTAGGTGAAGCTTTTAACTTTAGCCTCTTTTGCAGCCTGTAACATATTTAAAAAGCCAGTAATATTAGCAGCGTTAGTTGTAACAGGATCTGCTATAGAGCGCGGGACTGAACCTAATGCAGCTTGGTGTAGTACGTAATCAACGCCACTAATTGCCAACTCACAGTCTCGATAGTTGCGAATATCACCTTCAATAAAACTAAAGCCCTGCCATTGCTCTTTTGTAACTAAACCTTTTACTTCATCTAAATTATATTGGTGACCTGTAGAAAAATTATCAAATCCAACTACTATTTGGTTTAACTTTAATAGGTGTTCTAATAAATTTGAGCCGATAAAACCTGCGACACCTGTTATTAACCACGTTTTAGGCGAGGAAAGTAGTTCTGCTTGTATTTGTTCATAACGAGTCATAAAAATCCTTAAAATAAATTTGCCAAAGAGTCAAAATGAGTACTAAAGTAAAAACCTAATTAAGCCCAAGCTAATTTACTTTACTTAATAACTTCATTTTATAATCTCATATCTACATCTTGCTTCGGTAATATATATTTAAGGTCGTACAAAACATGATTCTCTTTACCCAAGGAGCGTATTTTATTTGTCCCCATTACTTTAAATTGATTATGGCCAACAGCTAGTATTACTGCATCGTAATTGTTTTCTTTATACTCTGTTACTAAGCTGAGACCATACTCATGTTGAGCGTCACTATTTGAGCACCAAGGATCTATAATATCTACATTGATATTATATTCCTTAAGCTCACAAACAATATCAACTACTTTTGTATTTCGGAGATCCGGGCAGTTTTCTTTAAAGGTTAAGCCCATAACCAATACATTAGCACCGTCTACATGAATACGCTTTTTAAGCATCTTTTTTACTAGCTCAGATACTACATGCTTGCCCATACCATCATTTAAGCGACGCCCTGCTAAAATCATTTCAGGGTGATAACCCACACTTTGTGCTTTATGAGTTAAGTAGTAGGGGTCAACACCTATACAATGCCCCCCAACGAGACCCGGTCGAAAAGGTAAAAAATTCCATTTGGTACCTGCAGCTTCTAATACCTCAAGAGTATCTATATCTAGTTTATTAAAAATAATTGATAATTCATTAATCAATGCAATATTTACATCTCGTTGAGTATTCTCTATTACTTTTGCAGCTTCAGCTACTTTTATTGAACTAGCTTTATAAGTACCTGCCGTTATTATTGATTTATAGAGTTGATCAACTTTTTCAGCTACCTCAGGTGTTGACCCTGATGTTACTTTTAATATATTAGTTACACGATGTTCCTTATCACCTGGATTAATACGCTCTGGTGAGTAACCTGCATAAAAGTCCTTATTAAATTTCAGGCCAGATGCGTGTTCGACAACAGGTAGGCACACTTCTTCCGTAGCACCAGGATATACTGTCGATTCATAAATAATGATATCGCCATATTTAATCACTGAGCCTAACATTTCACTAGCTTTAATCAGTGGTGTTAAATCAGGCTGCTTATGCTGATCAATTGGTGTTGGTACTGTAACTATATATACATTACAACTTTTAAGATCCGATACACTATAAGAATAATTAAGCAGTAACGACTCTTTGAGTTCTTCATCACTAACTTCAAGGGTTAAATCCGTACCGGATTCCAATTGTGCAATTCTATTTTTGTTCACATCAAAACCAAGTACTGAGAATTTTTTACCAAACTCAACCGCTAATGGCAGGCCTACATAGCCTAAACCTATTACGCCTATCTTTATTAGGCCTTGATTAGCTATCATGACCAAATTCCTTTAGTATCAATTACATATCTTGAAATTGGGTTTTTCATTTTAAACTCGTTATGATCTACTAATAATAAATGAATATTTGCATTTAATTTTGCATATTCAAATGAAGATAATTTAAATGTATCGAAACGCTTCGATAATTCATTTATATTTGGCTCCACAGCAATAACATCACCTGCATGCAGTTTCGCTATTTGCTCAGTAATATTTAATGAAGGACTTTCTCGTAAATCATCTATATTTGGTTTAAATGCTAAGCCATAACAAGCAATAGTTACATCTTTAGCTGTTTTTGTAGGATTTGCTTGCAAAAAATCAGCTATAGCGAGTTTTACTTTATTGATTACCCACAAAGGCTTTTCATCGTTTACTTTACGCGCTGTGTATATTAATTGTGCTTCATTAGGAGTTTTACTTACGATAAACCAGGGATCTACTGCAATACAATGTCCGCCAACACCAGGTCCTGGTTGTAAAATATTTATACGTGGATGGCGATTAGCAAGTGATATAAGCTCCCACACATCAATATCTAACTTGTCGCATATTACCGATAACTCATTAGCGAATGCTATTTGTACATCACGACATGAGTTTTCTGTTAACTTTGCCATTTCAGCTGTACGTGCATTTGTAATAACGCACTCACCTTGTACAAATGTTTTGTATAATTGTACTGAGCGTTTAGAACACGTTGCAGAAATACCACCAATAACACGATCATTTTCAACCAATTCACGCACAACATGCCCTGGTAGGACTCGCTCAGGACAATGAGCTATATTTATATCCGCATTGTCATCTAGTGTTTTTGGAAACGATAGATCTGGACGCGCAGCAGCCAACCACTCAGCCATTTGTTCTGTAGCTCCAACCGGTGAAGTAGATTCAAGTATGACTAAATCACCTTTTTTCAGCACTGGTGCAATAGCCTCACTTGCTTTTTTAATATAACTTAAATCAGGCTCTGGAATGGTTGAGTTACTTTCATTACCTGAGGTGTTTTTAAATGGTGTTGGTACTGCTATTAAAAAAGCATCAGCAGGTTCAGGCTTAGTGGTTGCCTTTAAGTAACCTTGAGTTACAGCAGCATGAACTATCAAGTCCAAATCAGGCTCTATTATATGTATTTCACCACGATTAATTGTATCAACGGCATTTTGATTAATATCAACACCTATTACTTTTTTTTTGCATGATGCAAACATCGCAGCTGTTGGTAAACCAATATAGCCTAAGCCAATTACTGATATTGTATTAAATGACATGGGATTCCTTGTTCTCTATTTAGCTCGTAACCTTCACTCATAAAGAGATTTAGCTAGTATATCGCATATACGTTGGCATGATTTACCATCCCCATACGGGTTATGAGATTTACTCATTACTTTATATGAAGACTCGTTGGTTAATAGCTCGTTTAATTCAGTCGTTATTTTTACGACATCTGTGCCAACTAACTTTACAGTACCCGCTTCAACAGCTTCAGGGCGCTCTGTGGTATCTCTCATTACCAGTACAGGCTTACCTAGACTAGGGGCTTCTTCTTGTATACCACCTGAATCAGTTAAAATAACGTACGAACGATTCATCAAATATACAAAGGGTAAATACTGCTGCGGTTCAATTAAATACACATTATTTACACCTTTCAAAATCCGCTTTACTGGCTCTTGTACATTAGGGTTTAGGTGTACAGGGTACAAAATTTGACAATCAGGGTGGGCTTTTGCCGTTTGCGCTAATGCTTCACAAATTCGTTCAAATCCACCACCAAAGCTTTCACGACGATGCCCTGTAACTAAAATAAGCTTTTTATTTGAATCAAGCATTGGAAATTTTTCTGAAAGTTTATTACTCAAGTTCTCGTCAGATTCTATTTGCTGTTTAATAAGTAATAATGCATCAATTACAGTGTTGCCCGTTACAAATATATTTGTAACGCTATAGTTTTCTCTCAATAAGTTAGCTTCGGAAATTTTCGTTGGTGCAAAGTGATATTTAGTAAGCGTACCAGTTAACTTACGATTGCCTTCTTCTGGCCATGGAGAATAAATATTGCCCGTCCTCAAACCTGCTTCAACATGTCCTACTGCTATTTGTTCATAATATGCAGCCAAGCTAGCAGCAAATGTAGTTGCCGTATCACCGTGGACAAGAACTACATCAGGCTCAAAATCTTTTAATACACTGGTAAGTTCAAGCAAAATACGGCTTGTTATTTCAGAAAGTGTTTGCCCAGGTTTCATCAAATTTAAATCATAATCAGGAATTACTTCAAATAGTTCTAGTACTTGGTCTAACATTTCTCTGTGTTGTGCGGTCACACATACCTTTGATTCAAAACGCTCATCACTCTTCAGTGAATGTACTAAAGGAGCCATTTTGATTGCCTCTGGACGAGTACCAAAAACAGTTAAAACTTTAATTTTAGACATATTAAAACCTTTCTTCACTTTATTATTTAACAATCAGATTTATTACCCTGATTCAGGGTAAAGCATGAACTTTCAGTCTTGCCTTTTAATAAAGTACCTAACCAAAATAAGAAAAACACTTAATATGACACCTAACATAGTACCTAAAATACAAATCATTGCTCGTGCAGGCTTACTCTTTTGTTCTGGTATAACAGCAGGGTCAATTGTCTTAAAAACATATTCATCACGTACATTTGCAAACATTATTGTTTTTGTTTGCTCTTCAATTAATTTATATAGTACGACGCGAATATCTGCAATTTTGGTTTTTTTTAGTTGATTTTCTAAAAATTCACTGCTTCTCTTCGCTTCAGTTACATCCCTTTCTTTCATAACCTCGTTAATATCTTCTACAAGCCATGAAACCCACTGTTGAGCGATAACTGGAGATATGTGTTCTATAGAAACAACTATCATTCCTGTATCTTCATTACTTATAAACTGACTCTTATCTATAAATACTTTATAAGCTTCTTGCATTGATGGTATAGGTTTGAAAGGTGCTTTAACTTTTCTAGTCCACTCTTTAGACTTAATGTTATATAAATCACTGTTATATACTATTGTATTATTAACGCTATCCCATTCTTTAACAGCCATCAAATCAGCTAATATATTATGCCTTTTTATAAACTCAGATATAAAATGACGGGATTTCAAAACTTCAATAGCTAATTGACTTTTATTATTTCCTCCACCACTAAGATTAACTCCAGCTAAACTCGCTAAACTGCCAAATTGCCCAGCTAAACCACCTAAACTAGCATTTTTTGGGGTCTCAGTCGGAGCAAGTAGTGCCTCTGATTTATAAATATTGGGCTGATTAATTGCATAGAAAACCGAAGCTACCGCAAATAGTGTAGTGACCGCGATAATAATCCATTTACCTTGCCAAATAGCTGTAAATAATTCTCTCAGGTCGATTTCATCATCAGCGACAGCTAAAACATTTGCTTGTTTTGGGTTATTTAAATTGTTTTCCATGTAAGTCTCAGGCTCATTCTGCGCAGCATAAAGCTACGCCTGCTAATAAATGCGTAACAAAAAGCCACGCCTACTAATAAATAAATGCGCGGCAACAAGCCGCGCATAACTATTAAATACCGCTTATTGCAGCTACCGCTACACCTAATTGGTACATAATCTGCGTTGCTGTGCTCCAAAGCGTTAGCTTATCCATGTGCCCTGCATCCATTGGTACCACAATGGTATCCCCTGGTTCTAATTGGTCTGTATTATTAGCAGCAAACCAGCCGCCTGTATTAGGGATTTTTACTGAACCATTAGCTTTAATAATGTAAATACGATCCTCTGCTGCACGTTCTTTTAAACCACCACTGAGATCAATATAATCATCAACACTCACACCAGCTTGATAAAGGTGAGATGTAGAGTAGTTAACTTCACCTATGATGCTTATAGAGTCGCGCTTGCTTGGCACATAAAGCGTGTCACCATCTTGTAATACTAAATTTTGTTGATTACTTACTATACGAGGAAGGTCGATAACTAAACGCCCTACGGCTTCAACATTGGCTAAATCGTTTAACAGTTTATCCATTTCTTCATAAGAAAGGGTATTGCCGCTTACGGAGTTTTGGAAGCTTTTTGATGCAATATCTCGTCGAAGTTCTGTAGACAAACGAGCTAGTTGCTCTTGTTCCTGTTTTTTAATCGATTTACGTGTAAATACCGCAGCTTTTTGCTCTGCAAATTGAGAGAAGCCACCTGCACGCTCTAATAAATCAGTTAGTTTTTCACCACGACGAATAGTATAAGTACCAGGGAATTTGAGCTCACCTCTTAATTCTACTTTTACGTTTTCTTGCCAGTTGGGAATGGCGAAAATATTAATGCTATCTTTACTGCGTAGTATAATATTATTTTGTAAGTCACCTTTCATAGCGCCTTCAAGATCAAACCTTACATGTTCAACCTGAGATGCATTACCAGACACGATGCGTGTAATTTCTGCTTGCTTAATAAAGGCAGACTCTAATAACCCACCTGAGGCTGTCACTAAATCAACAACTTCGCCGCCCACCGTTAACGGGTAAATACCTGGATAAGTTACATTGCCACTAATTTCAACCAATTTCATTGCTTCGCTAACAGAAGCTTGTTGTTTAAATTTAGCAATAATAGGCGCTAATAAGTTATGGCGACTAAATGACGCATACTCTTGAGCTTTAAGCTCTTGTTCTTCTTCTTTTGCTTTACGTTTAGATATTTCAGCAATAGTTAAAATTTTATTGTCTTCAAGTACAAGCTCTTCGTCTTTTTGATTTATACCTATATATTTTTCGAACTCTTTTTGTTCAAACTTATGCCATTGCTCTGCTTTAGTTTGCTGCTCTTGTTGCTCTTGGCTTAATGCCATATTTGCTAGCGCAGACAACTCAGCTTCTTTCTCTTCAAAGCGGCTAAATACAATTATTTTATCGTTTGCTTTAAGCTGTAGGTTATTTGCGGTGTTTTTAACTATTGCTTGCGCTATATCAAATTGGTGCGCTTCTATGTCACCATTAATATTTGTTTCACGAATAAGTAAGCCGTAACTTAAATCAGCTTGTGGGAGTAAGTCGCCACGTACTGATTTTAGAACGTCGGAAATACGTTTTCCTTGGTACCATTGATAATTACCCGGGCGTGCTACCGCGCCAATCAAGCTAATAGTATTTTGGTATTGAGAGCTAACTGAATTAAAGCGAATACGGTCGCCATCTTGTGGAATATAATTAATTTGCGGTTTTGAAAAGTCTACCGATAGTACTTCTTTACGATCATAGTTAAAGCGCTCTACCACTGCATTTTTAGCATAAGCGTTTGCCTTAAGGCCACCTGCCATAATTAGCAATTGCTGAGCAGTCTCACCTTCTTTAAGTTCAAAGATAGCGGGACGTTTAACCGCACCTTCAACTCTTACTTGAGCGCCAACTGATGGTATAAACACAACATCGCCAGGCTTTAATACGATGTCGTTACTGCTATCGCCATTAATAAGTAAGTCGTAAAGGTCAAAATTTGCTACAACCTTGCCTGTGCGTTTAACTTGAATATTACGCAGTGAAGCAATATCAGACACGCCACCACTTACAAATAATGCGTGCGAAACAGTTGTTAATGAAGAAACACTGTAGCTACCAGGCTTATACGCTTCACCTAGCACTAAAATGCGCATACTGCGAAGTTGACCAAGCGATACAAATGCTTTTACACCAATAACTTCTTGCTCTACTTTTGCATTAATTAACTCTTTTACTTCAGCAAAAGTAAGGCCAGCCACTTGAACTGGACTTAAGTCAGGAATATTAAGTCGCCCTTCACGGTCAACGGTTATGTCGAAGCTTTCACTTTCTTTACCATAAAAATTAATTCTTAGTTGATCGCCGCGTCCAATTAAGTACGTATCAGGAACAGCTGCATTTTCACTTGGCATAAATGTTGTAGGTTCACCTGCAAATAGCGCATACCCAAAAGGCTTTATTTCGTCTACTTTTGGTTTAAAGCGCTCTTCACCTGTAAGCTGCTCCGGCTCAGATTCTGAGCGTTGGCCGATAGTCGACTGTTCAGTTTTAACCTGTTCGCTTGATTGATTTGTACCCGTGATTGTAGATAAGTCTACACCGTACTGTTTTGCGAGGGCTTCTTGTTGCGATTTAGGCAGCTTTTTAAACTGCTCCAATTGTGACGCTGTTGGCGTTAAAGCCAATGCACTAAAACTGCACAATAGAACAAAAGCACTAAAAAATTGAGTAAATACTTTCACGAGTAGGTATATCCCTAGGTCTACAACCAAAATTGGTCGCCATAATACATTATTTAGTAGCAAATAAAAAAGGGACTTTCGTCCCTTTTTGTCACTTAAATGTCATTTCTTTAGTTACATTGGTTAAAAACTGTAAACTAACGTGAATGACGTTTCAGTATCAGTGCTTTCTTTATCATCAGCAACATCTGAGTTGTTGGTAACATTAAAAGCAACTTTCATTTGTAATGAGCCATTAATTTTTGCAAGTAGTGCAGTTTCTGAACGCGTTTTAGTGTTTGTATCACCATACTCCACTGCAATTAACTGAGTAAAGCGCGCATTATCAGAAATCTTCCAGTTATAATCTAACTTACCTAGAGCAATCACCTCACCTTCAAACTCACCAGCAAGTAAATCGCCGTTGTCGTCAATTTCAGTGCTGTCATCTGGGTATTCGAAATATTTATAACCTGGACCAATTTCAGCACTTAGCCACATGGTTTTTTCGTTTAATAAACGTAAACCATAACCAGCAGAAATTACTGATTCACTTCGGTATGCGCCAAAGTAATCTGACACGTGTGAACCATAAATGAATAAGTGAGCATGCTTTTCATTTAATTTGTAATTACCTTGCGCAGAAATAGAGTATTTTTCGTTGGTACGCTGCTTATCTTTATTACCGTCAGCATCTTCAACTTCATCTTCTTTGAAGATTCCATCGATTTTATACTCGTTGTTCCAGTTTTCTAGATTGTGCTGTACTTTAATACCACCTTTAAGCGTGGTTGTTTCTGTATTACCACTTGTGATAATAGCACCAAGCTCACTGGTAACTTCCCACGTTTTTTGCTCTGCATCTTCGGCAAATGCGTTAGTTGCAGCAGAGGCTGCAACTAACATTGATAAAAGCTTTAATTTCATTAAAAAAATAACCTATTTAAAATTAGTCTTGCTTGTGTAAATGAACATCCATTTGTGGAAATGGAATTGAAATGTTTGCGTCGTCTAATGCAATTTTAATATTTTCCATTAGCGAGAAATATGTTGGCCAGTAATCCGCACTGTTAACCCAAGGACGCACTACAAAATTAACACTCGAATCACCTAGCTCAGATACAGCAACTGTATAAGCTGGGTCTTTAAGTAGACGTTCTTCTGCATCTAACACTGATTTTAATACTTCTTTTGCTTGACGTAAATCAGCATCGTAACCAACACCGATAACTAAATCGATACGACGAGTAGACTCACGTGAGAAATTAGTAATAGCACCCGACATAATTTGTGAATTTGGCACAATTATTACTTTATTATCTGGAGTGCGTAGTTCAGTTGAGAATATTTCGATTTTCTTAACAGTACCCATTTTACTACCAGCTTCAACAAAATCACCTGATTTGAATGGACGAAGTAAAATAATTAGTACGCCAGATGCAAAGTTAGACAATGAACCTTGAAGCGCTAAGCCAACAGCTAAACCTGCGGCACCTAAAATAGCGATGAATGACGTAGTTTCAATACCAATTTGCGAAAGTGCCATTAAAATAGTGACAGCAAATACAAGTGTATACACAATGCTTGAAACAAATGAGCCAACCGCTTTATCTACGTTCTTTTTAGCAAAACCTTTTTCAGTTAAGTTAGAACAAAACTTAGCAATACGACTACCAAGTAAAAAGATAACAAGCGCAACAACCGCCTGTATACCGTAATGTAAAATTAGGCCTGAGTTTTCGTTCAGCCAGTTTAATATTGAATCCATAATCACTCCAAATAGTTTTCATTAAGCGTTTTTCCAGCCAACATTATACATTTATTTACAATTTATTCTCAAAAAACAATGAATTTTCACTATAAAAAACGCTATGTTTATATAAATTAATATATAAAAGCGACAATATGTTTCATATTTATTAAGTATTTATCGTTTTTTTAGAAGGTATGCGCTGTTTCTTAATCATTCGCACTTACTAATAAAGAAAGTAAGGCTTAAATATTTTTTCTCCCTTTACTAATCTCGTTCGTTACACGTTTTGCCCCCAGTTAAATGGCCTAAAGTAGCCATATTTAAGCACTAATCAATCACCACCTTACATACTGTATTTTACGCATTAATTATTTTTTTTGATTTTTTTCACTTTTAGACTTCACAAGATTTATTATTTTATGTATTATGCGCGCCACACCAAACAAGGTGTGTTGTGGCGGTTGTAGCTCAGTTGGTAGAGCCCCGGATTGTGATTCCGGTTGTCGCGGGTTCAAGCCCCGTCAATCGCCCCAATTTTTCTCCTTTTTTTATTTTTTGTATAATCATTTTCATATTATTTCCCCAGTAATTTTAAATAACTAAAAATACAATCTATTTCCCCCTGCACTTACTTGTCTGAACAACTAGACCAGTTCTAAACCAATTTTATTAAAACATGACTAATTTACCGAATTAAATTACTCTAAAATGTTGTTAAATTTTATTTAGAATAACGAAATTTATGCTTTGTTATCAAGCTGTTTTATTATCGCTATAATAGGTCACTAATTTTATGCTATTGATTTAAAAAGCTGGAAGATATTAACATTTACATTTTTGAAATAATGTTTTCATTTGCTTTACATGCCTATAAAAAGTGCTAAATTATTACCTACTACCATCATTTTATTAGGGCTTGTTTATCTTTCGAGGTTAGATTTGCAGCGGCGTGTTTGGTTTTTAAATAAGGCCCGTGAGCATGACTGGGCAGCTTTGCTCGGTTTTGATTTATTCTTATAGGTATGTAAGCCATTAGAGTAACGCAGGAGCAGTTACCGAGCCCACTAAGCAACAAACCTTGCGCCGCGATTAAGTCGCCCCTAGATAGAACAAATTTCAATCCGAAAAGGTCAACTGACCCTAATGGCAATAAAGCAAAAAATTTCTTATAGGATATTCGATAAAACATGATTAAACAGGCTCTAGCACATTTACTGTGTGCTTTTTTAACTGTAGTTAGTGTTAGTGCTCTGGCTAAAAATGACGAAAGCTACGCTAAATTGTTAACTGAACTACAACAATTAATTTCTGATCATAAGTTTCAACAAGCCTACAAAATAAGTCATATTGAAAATCAATATTTAGGCGAGCCTGCTTTTGACTTTTTATTAGGGATTTCCGCACTTAAAACAAACCAACCAGCTACAGCAGTCTTTGCTTTTGAACGTGTAGTTGAAGCAAGCCCACAATGGTACGAAGCTCGCCTACATTTAGTTCGAGCTTATTTAATGGTTAAAAACTTACCCGCAGCAGATACTCAAGCGCTAATACTTATTAACGCGGCTAATACACCTAAAAATATAAAAACGAGCGCGCAATCACTACTTGATGCTGCCATTGTTGAACAGCAACGTGCAGGGCGCTCTTATACACAAAATATTCAACTGGCTTTTGGTGTGGATGACAATGTAAATGCAGGCACAGCCGAAGATACTATTATCATACCTAATTTAGGCGAATTTTTACTGTCGCCAGACAGCAAAAGTACTGATGATAACTATATGCAGCTTAACTATAGAGGGAGCTATTCTCATCCTCTGGACCAACAAAGCTTATTAACGTTAAGTGTTAATACTGCATGGTATAAGTTTGAAGCGTTAGAACAATATGACCGCGTTAACACACACATAAATGCAGCTTATAAGCACAAACAAGATAAGCTAAGTTGGTATGTACAAGCTGGTGTAACACCATTAGTACTTGATGGCGAACTTTATAGAACAGAATCGTCGCTCGTAACAGGAGCTGATTTTAAATTATCTAAAAAATCTCGCTTATTTGGGGCTGTTTCTTTTGGTGTAATGAATAATAAACTTGATGAAAAACTCGATAACACATTTATTGCACTAAACGCAGGAACTAGTTATGTATCTCAACGCTGGTTCCAAAGTGTGAGTATTAATATCAAAACTGAAAATGCGGATGTACCTGCGGGTAAATCAAATAGTCGTAATATACTTGGCATGTATTATCAGGCTAATTCTCAGCTTGCTGAACATTGGCAACTACTAACACTTGCAGGATATCAATGGATTGATTACCAAGATGAACATCCTTTATTTTTAAAAGACCGTGAAGACAATTTACTGATGCTTACAAGCACCATACGTTATTTAATAAACGACGATTTAGCTATACAACTGGCGGCCAATTATCAAGATAAAACCAGTAATATATCTTTATTTGAATATGATCGCTTAGATATTAATTTAAGCGTTTCTTACTCATTCTAATTTAAGGTACTTATGAAACTTTTACTCCCTGTGATAACAACCTTACTTTGTGTGAGTTTTAATGCACAAGCCGCCAATCCTGCTGGTAAAACGATTCTTGCCCGAGGTACTGTTTTAGCTCTAGATGCTAACTCCGAACAGCAAAGACAATTAAAACGCAGAGACACTGTATTTGGTGTAGATCGCATAACTACTGGTGAAAAAAGTAAGGCACAGTTTTCAATGTCTGACGGTGGCTTGATTGCGCTAAAAGAGAATTCGGTGCTCAATATTGCTAATTATGAGTTTGATAGTAATACCCAACAAGGCTCTGCGTCAATTGAATTACTTAAAGGTGGTTTGCGTTCGATTTCGGGAGTGATTAAAAAAAATGGTGGCTCTTATAGTGTAAAAACCCCTGTTGGATCTATTGGTATTCGCGGTACACATTTTGAAGTTCAGTTGGTTGAAGGCGATGTGTTTTTAGCTGTTTGGGACGGCGCAATAGATTTAACACTCGAAAACCAGCAAGTTGTTTCTTTAGGCAGCGATGAAGCGTTTTCCTTTGCGCAAGTAACGTCTTCTGGTGAAGTATTCACAAGTATTAGTGCGTCGCGCGTTTTTGATCAAAATATAACAAGTATCGATAGCCCAAGTGAAAGTGAGGATGAAGAAAGTGAACAACAAACGGCTACTGCCTCGCCCGATCCTGTTACTGAGATTGTAGTAGAAAGTAACTTTGATTCAGAGACAGTTATTATTGCTGATGTTTATTCTGAACAACAATATCAAACGGTTAGTGATGCATCTTTGGTTGATCAAATAGCACAACGCCAAGGCGTTTTTAACTATCAAGCGACAAGCTTTGGAGTGAATTCTAGTTTAGGTGCAGTGACTGACTTTACAATGACCATGGCGGTTGATTTTGATAATGGTACGGTGCCCGAGGGTGAAATTAGCTTTAGCGATACTGGTGGTAATTGGTATGCAGCTTACAGCGGCTTAATAGATATAAGTAAACTTGATTTAGCTGTTACCTTTGCATCTCATGGTAATAACAAAGCGGCTGGCGATATTGAGGCGATTTTTTTGAATGGTTTAGATACGATTACCGGCAATTTTAATCTCAATGAAATAAATAACCCTAATGTAAATGCTAATGGCTCCTTTAGGTTAGAACCATAAACACATTGGACACAGCGCTTTTTATTATGGAGTATTTAAAATGATAGCAAAAAATATATTTTTGCTTGGTGCCATGGCGTTTATATTAAGCGCCTGTGGTGGCTCAGAAGACACCACTGCACCAGAAGCTTCACCAAGTTCGAGTAACGAAGCAACACCTCAGCCTATTTCAAGTAACCTCAACTTAACGGGAGTTACTGCTAGTAATCAATCGACCAAATTTAAAGTTTCAGGTGTTTCGACGTCAAGTAGAGCATTTGTTAGCGATGTAGTTGCTAATTCACAGGCTGATATTATATTTGCGCAAAAAAATGAAGTTGTGCAAGGTAATGTAACGTTTTCACTTGCGGTTTCAGATCCCGATGGTATTGCTACAGTAAGCTTGGTATTACCAAGTGTAGATAAAAGCATCGCACTTTGTTCTGAACTATGTGGCTTAAGCTTTGAACAATCAATTATCGGCTTTAACCCTTATTTTTATGGTGAAAAAGCGGGCGATCTTCGTTTAGAAATATGGATAACCGATAATTTAAATAACCAAGTACTTGCTGACGCGACTACATTTAGCTGGCAACCCCATCAAATTGAAGGCGTTACGGCGCAGCGTAATGATCAAAGTATTGATCTTTCATGGCAAGCCAATTCAGACCTCAATCGCTATAACGTTTATTTAGCAACTCAAGCTGGTGTGACTCCTGAAAATATTAATACGCTCGAAAATGGGCAACAATTTCTAAGCTTATCCAATTCAGCTTTTAGCTTTGATGGATCGCTTGTTGATAAAAGCTATCAAATACTGATCACTGGCATTGATGGCAGTGGCGAAAGTGGTTTTGCTGAAGCAATAAATATAGCCCCTATTGGTGGAGAACTAAATTTTGCCCCGAATGCGCAACCCGATCAATTTCAAATTAATGAAGATGAAAGCCTACAAGGCAATGTAGTTGCTAATGATACCGATCAATATATGGGTGAATTGCGCATAAATTTAGATGCGCTAGTGCAACCACAGCACGGTACGTTAAATATAAATGAGTCTGGTGAGTTTAATTACACGCCAACGGCCAATTTTAATGGTGAAGATGCTTTTAGCTATCAAGTGGTTAATGAGCTTGATATGACAGACATCGCTGTTGTTGAAATTGTTGTTAATCCGATAAATGATGCACCTATTGCACTTGATAACAGCTATAGCATTCCACTTGATGGTAATTTGAATATTGCATCACCTGGCTTACTTGCCAATGATAGTGATATTGATTTAGATAGCTTAACGGTTGATACCTCACCTATCACTGAACCAGAAAAAGGACGTTTGACTTTACGCGCAGATGGTAGCTTTGAATACCTTGGTGAAGTAGATATGCGCGGGGAGGATAGCTTTCAATATCGTATTGTTGATAGTCAAGGTGAGCAAGCTATTGCCAATGTAGTTATCATCGGCGTAGCTGAAAATATGCCACCGATTGCGACTAACGATAGTTATAGTTTAAGTGAAGACAGTACATTAGTTGTTGAAGCTATTGCTGGTTTACTTAAAAATGATACAGATCCTAATAATGACAACTTTTTTGTTGATGAAAACTTTATTGTTGCGCCTGTTCATGGCCAATTATTACTTGCAACTGATGGTAGCTTTACTTATATACCCGATGCTAATTTTTTTGGTGTAGATCAGTTTCAATATCAAATAATTGACTCTCAAGGTGCTACAGCTCAAGCCAGCGTAACGTTAACAATTAATAGTGAAGCTGATAATCCGATTGCCCAAAATGATGAGTATTTATTCAGACCGAATAAGTTGCTTGAAGTTAACGTTGAAAGCGGCCTGCTAGTTAATGACATTAATATTGAAAGCGGTGATCTTTATGTTAATACCGTACCGGTTGTGGCTGTAAAAAATGGCGAGCTTAATCTTAATACTGATGGCTCTTTTACTTATCAACCGAATCAAAATTTTGTAGGTGTTGATAGCTTTACTTATTTAGTTTCAAATGAACAAGGCCTTGCGGCGAGTGCTCAAGTAATATTAAGTAAAAGTGGTGTGAATACTTTGCCAAGTGCAAATAATGATACCTTTACACTAAATGAAGATAGTCCAGCGACGTTACTTGATGTACTGGCTAACGATAACGACTTAGATGGCGATGTAATTAGTATATCTCGTATTGAAAACACGATTGGCCAAGCTGTTATTATCGATAAAAAAATAGAATTTACACCACCAGTCAATTTTAATGGTGATATAACGCTAACTTATAGTATTACTGATGGAAACACCTTAGAAAGCACCAATGCTAATGATACAACCGCAACAGTAACTATCACGGTTATCCCAGTAAACGATGCGCCTATTGCAAACGCAGATACAGCAACAATGGCCGAAGATGCCGCCCCACTACTAATTAATGTGCTCGCCAATGACACCGATATTGACGGAGATACCTTAACAATCACCTCTGCAGCTACTGACTTAGGGTCGGTATTAATTATTGGTAATCAACTTCAATATACACCTGCTATAAATAGTTATGGCGCAGCAACCGTTTTATATTCTGTAAGTGATGAAAACCAAGGCACTGCCTCGGCAAATTTGTCGATTACAATCACAGCTGTAAACGATGCGCCCATTGCAAATGCTGATACAGCAACAATGGCCGAAGATGCCGCCCCGCTATTAATTAATGTGCTCGCCAATGACACCGATATTGACGGAGATACCTTAACAATTACCTCAGCGACCGCCGACTTAGGATCGGTATTAATTATTGGCAATCAACTGCAATATACACCCGCTGTAAATAGTAATGGCGTGGCAGCCGTTTTATATTCTGTAAGTGATGGAAACCAAGGCACTGCCTCGGCAAATTTGTCGATTACAATCACAGCTGTAAACGATGCACCTACTGCATCAAATCAAACATTTAGTGTTAGTGAAAATTCGACAGACGGTGACGTTGTCGGCACCATTGTTGCCAGCGACATTGAAAACGAAAATTTAAGCTACACACTGGTCAGTGGCGACATAGGTTTGTTTAACATTAACAGCAGCTCTGGCCTATTAACAGCAAGCGGCCCGAGCCCTTTTAATTATGAAAATGCGACTCAGCATTTGATAACAGTAGCAGTTACCGACGATGGTACTCCTAATGAAACAACTTCTATTAATATTACTGTTAATGTAATTAATGCTGACGACTACCTCATACCTGTCGAAAATGAAACTTTTGGACGCCCTGTGACTGGTGAGTTAGAGCTGTCTAGTGTTTTTTCAAACGGTGAATTTAACGACAGTATTGAGTTAAATAATAATCTTTATTTTGTTGGGTTTAGTCAAAACACAGACCAAGATATTGTCATTGCTTCATATACTAATAATGGTGCGGCCAATAATGCGTTCGATGAAGATGGCATAAAAATACTGGATTTAGGGCACGATGAAAAAGCAACGGCCATAATTTCAGGTGGCGGTGACTTGTTTATCGCCTTTTCTAGTTTTGATGGTACCAACACCGAAGCATGTTTATTAAAAATGAGCGTTACAGGCGTGATAAGCAACACCTCAGGTGACAATAATTCAGGTATTCACTGTACCAAAATGGCAAGTACGCTGGTTATTAATGATCTTGAATTTAGCGACAATAAAATTCAAGCTGTTGGTAAACAGTTTAATGGTAATGACGATGATAGTTTATGGATAAAATATGACATTTCGACATTAGCTTACGAAGCGTCTAGCCCTAAAATTAAAGATGTAAGTGGTCAACAACGCGATGATGAAGCATTTGCCATTAAAAACTTTAATGGTTCTGATCTTATGGTTGTGGGGAGTGTTACCAGTGCAAACGGTGATAAAGATGCATTAATCCGTTACCTTATTTCAGATGGTGAAAATAACGGTAATTTTAATGATTATAATGCACTTAGCATCGATTTATCTGGGAATAACACCGACGATGAACTCTTTGCACTTGGCGGTTTAAATACAGCTGATTTTACCGCCTTTGTTGGCGGATATACCACTCGCCATTCAGGTGAAAAAGAAGCTGTTGTTCTCGCTATTGATAAAAAAGGCGATTTGGTAACGAGTATAGGTAATCATGGTATTGCCGTTTATGACATTGATGGTAATACAGGTGCTGGCAACGGTGGTGCTGAAATTACTGGCGTAAAATATGAACCTATAAATAATCAAATTACTTTATCGGGCACAACGGGGAAAGGTGAGACTGAAAAGCTGTTTTCTACGCGTATTTTAGCAACCGATGGGGCACTTGATGACACCTACGGCATTAATATTATTTCGGATATTAACGGTAAACAAATAGCTAATGCTGCAACAATAGATTTAAACGATACGCTTTGGGTATCAGGCATCAGCGATGATTCAAGTAGTCAGCCATTTATTGTAGCAATAGACAATCACGCGGCATTGTTTACTGGCTTAGCAGGATCTGGTTACCTTACATTGAGCAACTTAGGGACTGACTCTAATGATCAATCAAAGCAGGTGATACAGCTTAGCCATGGCACCCATGCTGGTAAATATATTATCGCATCAACAGCTCAGCAAGGCTCCGTAATTAAACTAGTATTAACGCGCCTGACCGTAGCCGGGCTGTTAGACACTAGCTTTAGTGAAAGTGGGCACAGGCAAATTGCAATCGACTTAAGTACATCTAATTTTGCGTTAATTGAGCAAAATGATGGCAAACTTATTATCGCGGGTTCGCGTAAAACTGAAAATAATGAAGAAGGTTTTGTAGCAAGAGTAGATCAAAATGGTTATTTTGATACAGACTTTGCAACAGAAGGGATTTACGCCACTACAGCCGTAACGACGCAGAAGCTCAATCTAACTGACGCAGCACTGGATAGCGATAACGATATTATTGCCGTAGGCTCGTTAACAGTGGCAGATACACCGAGCTCATTTGTTATGAAGTTAACGCCAGAAGGCTCACTGGAGAGCGACTTTGGTAACAATGGTAAAATTATTGGAACCGCTTTCCAATCCTATAAAACTGTTTACATTGATAATAGCGATAAAATTTTTATTGGCGGAAAAGTTGTTTCGGGTTCTGATTCTCAGCTATTAGCAGTAAAGCTAAGTGTTGATGGTGAACGCGAATTTAGCTATATAGACTCTGTAATTAGTTTAGATAACCACGATAGAATAGTTAAAATATTTGCTGATACCTTAAATAATCTGTATTTAATTGGTAATGAAACGAATACGCCAAACCAAGCTGTCATTGTTAAATTATCATCAGCAGGAATAAAAGAGACTAGTTTTGCTGAAGGTGGAGCTGGCCAGTACATACTAACGCAAACCGGTGACACTAAGGTAAAAGATGCCGCGCTTGATAGCATGGGTAACATTGTACTAAGTGGTATGGGTAATAATAAAGGTGTGTTAGCGCGCATTTTAAGTAATGGTGTATTAGATGGCACATTTGGCCACAACGGTGTTGGTTTTTACAAGGCCGAGCAATGTGCAAATGAACAAGTATTTACATCAATGATTTTACAAAGTGATACCCAAGTTATTGTTAGCAGCACCTGTAATAACGGCACTTCTAATAATATAAGTGCATCTAAGTTCAATTTTTATGTTGATGGAGTTACACCTTAATTTATGAGAGTTGAACTTTTTGGTGTTAGGGGCTCAATGCCCTCAACAGGAAAACATACGCACATTTTTGGTGGTAACACATCTTGCGTATATATAGAGCAGAAAAATGGCAAATCCCTTATTTTAGACTCAGGTACAGGTATTGTTGAACTAGGTAAACGTTTAGTGGTAAAAGCGGAACCTATCGCTATATTACTGACACATAATCATTGGGATCATATTCAGGGTTTCCCCTTTTTCACCCCTATTTATCAATCTAACCAAAATATAACAATAGTGGCTGGAAATGTAGATGACGAAGAAAGTAAAGATGCCATACTAAAACAAATGAGTGGCTCTCAATTTCCGGTTAAATACCAAGAGTTACCTGCAAATATTACGCTAAATACGACATTGTCGGCTAAAAAAACATTTAGCCTTAATAGTTTTTCAATTTCGACTGCGCCGCTTAATCACCCCGATGGCGGTACTGCGTATTGTATTAACGCTGACGGCAAGAAAGTAGCGTATGTTACTGATAATGAATTAAACCCCCCAGAAGATCTAAGAACCGATATCAACGAGTGGATTAACTTTATTAAAGGCGCTGATTTACTGATCCATGACGCACAATTTATAGATATCGACTTACCACTTAAGCATGGTTGGGGACACAGCACGATTAATCAAGTTGCCGATCTCGCCGTAAAGGCGAACATCAAAAACATTGTTATTATCAGCCACGACCCTGCAAGAAGCGATGATGAACTTCTAGCAATAGAAAACTCATTGCAAGCTAAATACGGTGACAAGTTACTGATAGAATGCGGCCGAGAAGGACGAGTTTTTGATTTTTAATCTATCAAGGATAAACGCCCATTAGATCTTTAAAGCCTATAATTTCCAGGCATTTTTTTATTGGTGCCGTTATAACTTTATTTATTGCATCAATAGAGTTATTTGCTACAGGAACATTAGCCAAATTAGTTAATCGTGTGGAAGGCATCATTTATGATTCTCGGCTCTTATTAACAACACCTGCAACACCTAGACATATCGACGAATCAGTAGTTATTATCGATATTGATGAAAAAAGTATGCGAGAGCAAGGTCGATTTCCTTGGAGTAGATCGAAAATAGCTGATCTTGTAACAAAACTCACCGATGCAGGTGTTATTGTTATCGCTTTTGATATATTTTTTGCCGAGCCTGAAGTAAATCCAGTTACACAAATCATTTCTGAAATACCTAACTTATCAAAGCAATATAGCTTACCACTTGCCAAAATTAAACAGCAAGTAGACGCCGATACCAAGTTTGCTAACGCACTTGCTAAAAATGATACCGCCCTTGGGTTTTTACTAACCGATGACCAACTTGCAGCCCACAGTCCCCCCAAAAAAAGCAGCGTTTTATGGCAAAATGCTGAACATGCGAACTCACAAATAAGTGAGTTTTCGGGGGCTATTGTAAATATCCCACAATTACAAAATGCCGCTGCTGGTATTGGTTTTATAAATGCGCATAGCGACAACGATGGCTTTATCCGCAGAGCCGCTCTTATTAATCGGGTCGGTGATAAACTTTATCCCTCTTTAGCACTTGAAGTGGCTCGACTGTATGTCCTTGCTAATAAAATTGAAACGCGCTCAAATATTTTAGATGGTATTACTTTGTTTGAAGGAATTAAGTTTCAAGATAAATGGATTCAGACAGATGAGCACGGCCAAATACTCATTCCCTATAAAGGCCGAGCACATAGCTTCCCTTATTATTCAGCAACCGATGTGCTGATGCAAAGAGTTGGCTCTGATGAACTAGAAGGAACAGTTGCCTTTATTGGTACTTCAGCTGTGGGCTTAGCTGACCTAAGGTCAACCCCAGTTGGTATGCAATATCCTGGTGTTGAAGTGCATGCCAATATATTTGAAGGACTGATGCACCCAGAGATACTGCCAGCCAAGCCCAACTGGTCTTTAGGTGCGAGCCTATTTATTATTGCGCTAACGGGTGTCGTTTTATCACTTTTTAGCCACGGCAGAAGTGCCCGATTTATTATTTTTCTTTCGTTAACTATTACGGTAGCTGTTATATCATTTAACGTGTATTTATGGTCAGTACAAAAAATTAGTTTGCCATTATTAATGCCACTCTTACTCATAATATTATTAGCTGGTTATTACATTATTGTTGGCTCTATCGCCGAGATGCACCACAGCCGAAAAATTAAATCTATGTTCAATCAATATGTCCCCCCTGCGCGTATTGAACAACTTATAAAACAAGGCAATGAGCTATCTCAAAGCAGTGAAAAAAGAAACATGACAGTATTATTTGCTGATATTCGCAGTTTCACCTCATTATCTGAAAACATGACTGCGCATCAATTAAGCGAGTACTTAAACCAATACCTTACTTCAATAACGCAAATAATATTTGATCATAACGGGACTATCGATAAATACGTTGGTGATATGGTGATGGCGTTTTGGAATGCTCCATTAAAAGATGAAAACCATGCACAAAACGGCGTTGAAGCAGCAATGGCTATGATTAACGGACTGACTCTCATTAATAAATTATTTGCCGAACAAAAACTACCTGCGGTCAAAATTGGTATAGGCTTAAGTACCGGTGATATGAATGTGGGCGATATGGGATCCGTTTATCGTAAAGCTTATACCGTACTAGGTGATACAGTTAATTTAGGTGCAAGAATTGAAAACTTGACCAAGTTTTACGGCGTAGCTATTCTAGTAGCTGAAGAAACAATGAATGCATGTCCACATATAACGTTTCGCTTGATAGATAAAGTGCAGGTCGTTGGAAAAACGACCGCAACGCAGCTATTTGAGCCCATTGGCTTCACAAATAAATTAGATACAAAACAATTCGCTGAAATAAAAAAATCATTTATCGCCATGACCCATTTTTATAATAAAGATTGGCCGCAAGCACTAAGTTTATTTACTGAATTACAAAGTACTACACTGTTTAGTTCGCATGTGTACGGTGTTTTTATCAAACGAATTCAAAATACTGATTTACAAGCACTCGCAAAGGATTGGAATGGTGCCTTTATTCATACCAAAAAGTAGTGGAAATATGCCGCAGCACATCAAAGATAAAATAAACCTGCATCACTTTATTGATATCAGCGTTAGGTTAACAACCGAAAAAGATTCGAGTAAATTACTCGATGATATACTGCAAGTAATTATGTCTATAGCTAATTCAGATGCTGGGACTATTTATTCGATTACAGATAACAAACAACTTAAGTTTGAAACGGTTATTAATGAATCATTGGATCTGTATTTAGGCGGTCGTTTAGGTAAGCCTGTTGATTTTCCTAATATAGATCTTTTTATCGACGGAAAAGAAAATAAAACAGCGATTGTTGCTCATGCGGTTAATTCTGGGGAAGTTATTAATATTCCTGATGTTTATGCTGCACTGCCTTTTGATATGAGCGCAGCTCGCGCTATGGATGCTCGTACAGGTTATCGTACCCAGTCAATGTTAACTATTCCCTTAAAAGATCATGCTGATGATATTATTGGCGTTATCCAACTTATCAATGTAAAAGACGACGAAAATAATAATATTCCTTTTAGTGAGGAGCTTGTTACGCTAGTTCGTTCTTTCGCCTCTTTAGGTGCTATTTCGTTAACAAACTCTGCACTAATTAAAGATATGGAAGAGTTGTTTGCAACTTTTGCTGAGGCTATTGCCATGGCGATAGATGAAAAGTCACCTCATACAGGAGGTCATTGCAAACGAGTACCCGCATTAACATTGATGCTTGCCGATGCTGTTCATCTAATAGATAAAGGCCCACTTGCTACATTTAAAATGAGTGATGCAGAGCGCCATGAGTTAGATATTGCAGGATGGCTACATGATTGTGGAAAAATTGCGACTCCCGACCACGTCATGGAAAAATCAACAAAGTTAGAAACTATTTTTGATCGAATCAAATTTATCGATGCAAAATTTGAAATAATTAGCAGAGATTTAAAAATAGCGTATCAGCAGAAAATAATCTCTGCGATGAAAAAAAATAAGCCAATTGAAGTACTCCAATTTGAACGATTGCTTGATACCGAACTGAAACAACTCGCATTAGATCGTGCATTATTACAACGCGTGAACGTTGGCGGAGAGTTTTTAGGTGAGGAAGAACAGGCGCATATCCAAAGAATATCAACCCAATATCAATTAAAAATTAATGGCGAAAAAATCCCATTACTGTCTGATAATGAAGTTGAAAACTTAATGATTCGGCGTGGTACGCTTACTCAAGGTGAACGTGACATTATGAAGCGCCACATGGATATAACTAAGAATATTTTAGATATCTTACCGTTTCCAAAGCATTTAAGTAATGTATCTGAGTATGCTCTAGGGCATCATGAAAAACTTGACGGTACAGGCTATCCTCGCGGATTGACTAAAGAACAAATGTCAGTACCTGCTAGATTAATGGCTATCGCTGATATTTTTGAAGCTCTTTCGGCTGTAGACCGACCATACAAAAAAGCAAAACCAGTAAGTGAATGTTTGCATATTTTAGGCTCTATGGTTAGTCAGAACCATCTTGATGCAGACATTTTTGCAGTATTTATTGAATCCGAAGTGTATAAACATTACATCAATGAATATGCAAAACCTGAGCAGCTAGATGAAGTCGACCTCGATAACCTTCCCGGTTACTCACCTATCCGTTGATCTATTTATTACAAAAGCTGGTTTGTGTGATTTAAATAACACAGACCAGTTTGTAATAAAATTAAAAATCCTCACACGTTATACCAATTCGCTTATATAGAGTCTATTTAACGTTAAGAAAATCACGCTATAACTAGGCAAAAATTTATTATCCAAAGATCTGATTATTGAATGCTTAATTTAAAATTCTCTACCAGTTATTTTGCTAAAATTAACCTTTTTAAATTTTGAACAAAAAAATGCCACCTTACGGTGGCATTTACACACGGGGTTATTTCTACTTATAGAAATCCTTTTACTTTTTATTAGTTTTTGTCTTATTTTTTTAACAAAAAATATACTGCCAAAGGTAGCATTTAGTGCCTTGTGTGGCAACAGTAAAGGATAAAGATCATATATCTGCCACATTATTGTAATAAAAAATTGATTATAAAGATTTACGTTTACAATCACTTGTACCCATATTGACAACATAGCTGTTAGTTTGTTTTTTGCCCATAAATTAAGCGTTATAAGCAAATAAACCGCGTAAATAAGACGTTATTAAATTTTAATACACACGTACTTTTCTTCTAAGTACTCATCAAGCCCTTGATGGCCGCCTTCACGCCCTAAACCTGATTGTTTAACGCCACCAAATGGCGCTACTGGATTTGATATAACACCTTCATTTACGCCGATCATACCAAATTCAAGCCCTTCACTAATTCGGTAGACTTGCTTAATGTTTTGGCTGTAAAAATAAGCTGCTAGACCAAATGGTACATCGTTGGCAAGTGCAAGCACTTCACTTTCTTCATCAAAAGGAATAACCGTTAATACTGGCCCAAATACCTCTTCGTGGTAAATATCCATGTCAGTGGTTACATTATTCACTATTAATGGGTTTTGAAAGCTGCCACCTAAGTCACTATTATCGCCAATCAGCGTCGCGCCTTTATCGAGTGCGTCTTGTACTAACTGCTGCACTTTCTCTTTGGCTTTAGGGTAAATGAGTGGGCCAATATCAACATCGTCCTCAAAACCATTTGCCACTTTTAACCCTGCAACCTTAGGCGTGATTTTTGACAGTACTTTGTCGATAATATTACGTTGTATAAAAATACGGTTTGCAGCAACACACGCCTGCCCACTATTTCTAAATTTAGCCGCCATTAGCCCTTCAACAGCTTCATCTAAATCTGCATTATCAAAAATGATAAAAGGCGCATTGCCGCCCAGCTCCATTGAAGTACGCTTGATTGTGCTTGCACACTGCGATAGTAATTGCTTACCTACACCGGTAGAGCCAGTAAATGTAAACTTACGCACAACGTCTGAGTCGGTTAACATTTTGCCTACTGTTTTGGCATCTTGTGAAACCAGTACATTAAATGCACCTTTAACAAAACCAGCTTGATCGGCCAGATAAGCAAGTGCGATAGCGCATAGTGGCGTATGTTCAGAAGGTTTAAGTATAAAGCTACAGCCCGCAGCGTAAGCTGGCGCTACTTTACGAGTAACCATAGCAACAGGGAAGTTCCATGGCGTAATACCAGCTACAACACCTACAGGCTGCTTAAAGCTAGTTAAACGATGCGAGTCATCTGTTGGCGGAATTACATCTCCGTAACTACGTTTGGCTTCTTCTGCAAACCATTTGATAAAACCTGCACCGTAGTTAATTTCGCCAAGGGATTCTTTGAGCGGCTTGCCTTGCTCTTTAGTCATCAGCTCTGCGAGTGTTTGCTTGTGCTTTATAACTAGCTCATACCAGCGCATCAAGGTTTCACTTCGCTCAGTCGCATTCGTCTCTTTTAACTTAACAAAAGCCCCTTGAGCTGCGGTTATTGCGCTATTTACACCCTGCTCGTCAATATCGCTTACTTCAACAATACTTTTTTCGGTAGCGGGATCGTTCACGCTAAAGCGCGTATTAGTTTTATAAAATCCGCCGTTAATAAATGAGTCTGAGAAAATAAGATTACTCAAAATAAACCTCCAAAATTACGTTTTAAGTTCGTCACGCCAGCAAGCTGTGCGTCTACAACATAAATATATAATTTAAACTTTGCTGTAGACGTTGAGCTTGCTCACGTGAGAAGCGCAGCTTCTATATTTTTGCCCTTGAGCCAAAACACATCACGCCAGCAAGCTGTGCGTCTACAACATAAATGTATAATTTAAAATTTGCTGTAGACGTTGAGCTTGCTCACGTGAGAAGCGCAGCTTCTATATTTTTACTCTTGAGCCAAAACACATCACGCCAGCAAGCTGTGCGTCTACAACATACATATATAATTTTAAATGTGCTGTAGACGTTGAGCTTGCTCACGTGAGAAGCGCAGCTTCTATATTTTTGCCCTTGAGCTAAAACACATCACGCCAGCAAGCTGTGCGTCTACAAAATAAATATATAATTTTAAATTTGCTGTAGGCGTTGAGCTTGCTCACGTGAGAAGCGCAGCTTCTATATTTTTACTCTTGAGCCAAAACACATCACGCCAGCAAGCTGTGCGTCTACAAAATAAATATATAATTTTAAATTTGCTGTAGACGTTGAGCTTGCTCTCGTGAGAAGCGCAGCTTCTATATTTATAACTTAGAGTTAAAACACATCACGCAAGCAAGCTGTGCGTCTACAAAATAAATATATAATTTAAAATTTGCTGTAGACGTTGAGCTTGCTCACGTGAGAAGCGCAGCTTCTATATTTATAACCTAGAGTTAAAACACATAACGCCAGCAAGCTTTGCGTCTACAAATAACATACGAGCTTTGCTCGTCACGCCTGCAATTCACAAACAAAAAAGCCGCTGTATCAAACAGCGGCTTTTAATATATACATCGTTAAAAACTAGTGCTCTTCATTAACGATATTGAGATTGTACTTAGGTATTTCAACCACTAGGTCTTCATCTCTTATAATTGCTTGGCAACCAAGGCGCGATTCAGGCTCTAAACCCCATGCTTTATCTAGCATGTCATCTTCTAGCTCATCACTTTCGTCAAGTGAATCAAATCCTTCACGAATCACTAAGTGACACGTAGTACATGCACACGACTTTTCACAGGCATGCGCAATGCTAATACCATTTTTAAGTGCAGCGTCGAGTACCGTTTGGCCTGTTGGTGCTTCAATTGCAGCGCCGTCAGGACATAATTCAGGATGTGGAAGAAAAACAATTTGTGGCATTCTAATCTCTCTTAAATGTTGTCTACTGACTGCCCTGTAAGGGCCTTTTTAATTGATGCATCCATTCTACGCGATGCAAAATCGCTACTCGCATTATCGACTTTTTCGATAGCTGCTTTAATTTCACTAGGCTCTTGTGCATTTTCGCGCACTTTTACCAGTTCTGCAATTTCAGCGCGTAAGTTAGCTAGTTGCGTATCGTCAAGCAATGCTCCATCGCTTGCAAGTGATGCATTAAGCGCCTCAATTACGCGCAACGCTTCTACTTGTTGCTCTTTAAGCATACGTGCTTGCATGTCGCCTTTGGCGTTGCTCATTGACTCTTTTAGCATGTTAGCTACTTGGTCATCAGATAAACCAAACGAAGGCTTAACCTGAATCTCAGCTTGTACACCTGTTGATTTTTCCATAGCTGAAACACTTAATAAGCCATCTGCATCAACTTTAAAGGTTACACGAATATGCGCAGCGCCTGCCGCCATTGGTGGAATACCTTTTAAGCTAAACTTAGCAAGCGATCGACAATCATCAACAAGCTCACGCTCACCTTGCAGCACATGTAATGACATGGCTGTTTGGCCATCTTTAAACGTTGTAAATTCTTGTGCGCGTGCTACCGGAATCGTCGTATTGCGTGGGATGATTTTTTCAACCAAACCACCCATCGTTTCAAGGCCCAGTGATAACGGTAATACATCAAGCAATAACATGTCAGAATCTGGCTTATTGCCAATTAACACGTCGGCTTGAAGCGCGGCACCTAAGGCTACAACACGATCAGGATCGATTGAAGTTAGCGGCTCTTTATCAAAAAAACTTTGTACTTGGCTACGTACTAATGGCATACGGGTTGAGCCGCCTACCATAATAACTTGCAGTATTTCTTCGTTTTCTATGCCAGCATCTTTTACAGCACGACGACACGAACGCAGTGTTTTTTTAACCAGCGGCATAGCCATTTCGTCAAACGTTTCGCGCGTTACTTCTACTGTGTATTTTTGATCGTCAAACTCAAGACCCACGTTTACTTTAGCGTATTGGCTTAATGCTTCTTTACACGCTTTTGCTTTATTGATGAATAAACGTAAAACTGAAGACGATAACGCCGACACACCAGTTTGCTGCTTAAAGTAATCAACAAGGAGCGAGTCAAAGTCATCGCCGCCGAGGCTAGAGTCGCCACCGGTTGCCATTACTTCAAACACACCTTGGTGTAATCTAAGTACTGATATATCAAATGTACCACCGCCTAAATCGTAAACAGCAATAATGCCTTCTTGGCCAGAATCTAAACCATAGGCAACGGCTGCTGCTGTTGGCTCGTTTAATAAACGCAGTACGTTAATACCAGCAAGTTCTGCGGCATCTTTAGTACTTTGGCGCTGTGCGTCATCAAAGTACGCAGGTACTGTAATTACCGCCCCTAAAATTTCTTGGTTGCCAAAACTTTGCTCAGCTCGTGCTTTTAGTGCAGCTAAAATATGGCTTGATGCTTTAATTGGACTGATTTTACCTGCCGCAGTTTCTATTGCTAACGCACCATTGTGCTCACAAAATTCATACGGTAGTTGCCCATAACTTTGCTCTATTTCAGCCTGAGTTTTACCTAAAAAACGCTTAACCGAAATAAGTGTATTAGCAGGGTCTTGCGTTGCTGCTTGAGCAGCCTCTGCGCCAACAGTAATACCGCCTGCTTGATAACGAACAACCGACGGTAACATAGCCGCGCCAAGATCATCAGTCAACGTGCGGGCTTCGCCACTTTGCACTGTTGCAACTAATGAATTGGTTGTACCAAGGTCAATACCAATCGCTAGTTTATGTTCGTGTGGTGCCGCGCTCTGCCCCGGCTCAGCAATTTGCAATAATGCCATAATGCTCTTTAAACTCGTGTTGCTCGCTTTGCAGCAAGTAATTAATCGTCAAATAAACTGTCTTCAATACGCTCTAGTTCGTCACGTAACTTATAAACAAACTTCAGTTTACGAATATTATCAGCGGCAAGTTGATATTGCTGCTCATCGTTACTTGCGAGTTGATCGGCAAGTTGTGCACTGTACTGCGTGTTTAGTTGCTTAATTTGTTTTTCAAAATTTGCAATCGCAGTATCAGGATCGCTTGCTGATGTTAGCTCTTCAAGTTCTTCGCGAAGTTCCATTTGTTGCATTAAAAACATTGGATCTTGCAAGGTTTGCTGCTCTGCACGAATATCAACGCCTAGCTCGCTCAGCATATACTCGGCACGCTTTACTGGGTGCTTTAATATTTGCAACGCATCGTTAATTTCGGCGGCGCTTTGCACGGCCATTAACTTATCGCGGCTGCTCGCATTCGCGTGGCGATCTGGATGTACAGTACGCTGTAATTCCAAGTAGTGCTTGTTAACTGTTGCTAAATCAATATTGTAATCAACGGGGACTGCAAATAATTCAAAGTAACGCATAACTTCAACCAATAAAATTCAGAAATTAATTTCAAAAATAACAAAGCCCTACATTAACTGGCAGGGCTTATTGATACTACAAAGATATTTTAAGCTTAAACGGTAAAGCTTTCGCCACAACCACACTCATCTGCTTGATTAGGGTTTCTAAATTTAAACCCTTCATTTAAGCCTTCTTTAGTGTAGTCGAGCTCTGTGCCGTCAATGTAAACTAAGCTTTTAGCGTCAACAATTAACGTGACACCTTTAGCCGCAAAAGTTTCATCGTCTTCGTTTAAATCGTCAACAAACTCAAGTACATAAGCAAGACCTGAACAGCCCGTCGTTTTAATGCCAACGCGCAGGCCTAAACCTTTGCCGCGGTTTGCTAAAAATGATTGTACGCGGTTTGCTGCCGCATCTGTCAATGTCACTGCCATGAGTTTCTCTTCTTACTTCGCTTGTTTGCTTTTGTAGTCTGCAATTGCTGCTTGAATTGCGTCTTCGGCTAAAATTGAACAGTGAATTTTCACTGGTGGTAATTCAAGCTCTGCACTGATATCAGTGTTTTTAATTGTCGCGGCTTCGTCTAGCGTTTTACCTTTAACCCACTCTGTTACAAGTGAAGATGAAGCAATTGCGCTACCACAACCGTAGGTTTTGAATTTTGCATCTTCAATAACGCCTTCGGCAGATACTTTAATTTGCAATTTCATTACGTCACCACATGCTGGTGCGCCTACCATACCCGTTGCCACTGACGGATCGTTCTTATCTAGAGTACCTACGTTACGTGGGTTTTCTACGTGGTCGATTACTTTATCACTATAAGCCATTATTCTATCCTCATTACCTGCTAGGGTATGTGCTCACACTATTAGTGGTGAGCCCATTCAACTGAATCTAAATCAATACCTTCTTGATGCATCTCCCAAAGTGGAGACATCTCACGTAGGCGACCGATAGAGTTTTTCATTAATTCGACGGTGTAATCAATCTCTTCTTCGGTAGTAAAGCGACCAATACTAAAACGAATTGAGCTATGTGCTAATTCGTCGTTACGGCCAAGTGCACGTAATACATAAGAAGGCTCTAAGCTTGCAGATGTACAGGCTGAACCTGACGATACTGCAATGTCTTTTACTGCCATAAGTAACGACTCACCTTCAACAAAGTTAAAGCTGATGTTTACAATGCCAGGTACTGATTGGTCTTGTGTGCCGTTAAAGTATACTTCGTCCATATCAGCCATAATACCGTCGATTAAACGATTACGTAGTGCGCTGATGTGTGCGTGATCTTTTTCGAAATCTTGCTTAGCAATTTTAAACGCAGTACCCATACCCACTAATTGGTGAGTTGCTAGTGTACCAGAGCGCATACCACGTTCATGTCCGCCACCGTGCATTTGCGCTTCAAGGCGAGCACGTGGTTTACGACGAACGTAAAGTGCACCAACACCTTTAGGGCCATACACTTTATGTGCAGAGAACGACATAAAATCAACTTTAAGTTGTTGCACGTCGATTAATACTTTACCCGCGCTTTGCGCTGCATCTACGTGGAACATAATTTTACGTTCGCGACACATTTCGCCTATAGTCGCGATATCTTGAATTACACCTAGCTCGTTATTAACGTGCATGATGCTTACAAGTACTGTGTCGTCACGCATTGTGTCGGCAAGTTTTTGCAGATCAAGTAGGCCGTTTTCTTCAACGTCCATGTAAGTTACTTCAAAACCTTGGCGCTCAAGCTCACGACATGTGTCGATTACAGCTTTATGCTCAGTTTTAGCGGTAATAACGTGTTTACCTTTTTTCTTATAAAACTGTGCTGCACCTTTAATAGCTAGGTTATTTGATTCTGTTGCACCCGATGTGAAAACAATTTCACGTGGGTCTGCATTAATTAAATCAGCAATATCTGTACGTGCTTGGTCAACAGCTTCTTCTGCTTGCCAACCAAAACGATGTGAGCGTGACGCAGGATTACCAAACTTACCGTCCATTGTCAGGCACTGCATCATTTCTTTAGCAACACGTTCGTCAACAGGCGTGGTCGCTGCGTAATCTAAATAAATCGGTAACTTCATTTCTCTCTCCGCTGCAGGTCAACCTTAAAGTTGACAGCTTACTTGAATGTTTTCCAACTGCTTAATTGCATTATTGATACTGTTATCTTGGCGCGATGCTATTTCTTTCACATCTGATTTTTCCACCAATTCAGCAAGGGTAATATTATTCAAAAATTCTTCTATGCGTGCGCTTAAGTCTGACCACAAATTATGTGTTAAACAGCGCATACCACTTTGACAGCCGGTATCGGCACCTTGGCAACGTGTAGCATCGACCGATTCGTCTACGGCGCTAATAATATCGCCAACAGAGATAACGCCCGCTTCACGCCCTAGTAAATAACCACCACCAGGCCCACGAACAGAACTTACTAAGCCATTTTTACGTAAACGAGCAAATAATTGTTCAAGGTATGACAAAGAAATTTCTTGTCGCTGTGAAATATCAGCAAGGGCTACAGGACCTACACCTGTGTGCAGTGCAACATCCAGCATCGCTGTAACGGCATATCTGCCTTTTGATGTTAACTTCATAACGCCCCCTGCACAAAGAGTGCAAATTTTAATTACCAGAGTAAATTAGTCAAGTATTATCACTTGATAAAAATTTGATTTAAAACTCTTACTTATTAAATTGTAGAGTTAACAAATTTTTTAATACCTGACCTCTTTGGTCAAGTATTACAGCCATTGTAATTACCTGAGTATTTTAGTCAAGTATTAGCTAGTTATTTAACCACTGGTTTTTATAACTAATCGCTATACCTAAGTTACTTAACCTGAACTCTGGTTACTTAGGGATAGACTTATTAATTGAAGTGAGAATACCGCGTAGAATGTTCATCTCTGCATCTTCTGGACGAGCACGGTTAAATAAACGACGTAGTTTTGTCATTACAATACCTGGGTGCTGTTTTATGATGAAACCGGTGTTAAATAGTGTCTCTTCAAGGTGGTCATAAAACAACTCAGTTTGTTTTGAGCTTGGGTAAACAGTGTCATCTTCTTCAACCTTTTTAGGTTGTTGATTTAAAAACGCCATACGCGTTTCGTAACACAGAGTTTGCACAGCCATCGCTAAATTAAGCGAGCTGTATTCAGGATTCGCAGGGATGCATACATGGTAATTACAAAGCTGTAATTCGTCGTTGCTTAAACCACTGTTTTCGCGACCAAATACTAATGCCACAGGGCCATTTACTGCTTCCGTAACTAGTTTTTCGCCACATTCACGAGGTTCAACCATAGGCCAAGAAAGCGTACGTGAACGTGCACTTGTACCAATTGTTAATGCACAATCGGCAATGGCTTCTTCAACTGTACCAACAATAACAGCATTACCTAAAACATCACTAGCACCTGCAGACAAAGCACTCGCGTGGCTGTCTATTTCACATGCAGGGTCAACTAAATACAGTTTTGATAAACCCATGGTTTTCATGGCGCGAGCCGCCGAACCAATATTGCCTGAGTGTGATGTGTTAACTAAAACAACGCGAATATCATCTAAGATCATTGCTATGCTACTTACCTATGCCAAAAAATTGCGCGAATTCTAACACGAAAGTGTAATAAGATCCTAGATTCAAAAGGCGAGATCCTAAGATCTGGCCTAATATAAGGCATCTTACGTGAGTGAATTCTTGTCGCTGAATTTATGAGATAACAACTGTGATATTAAAGAACAAATGCTTACATATACTTTAACAACCATACGATCATATAAAATAAAACGACATAGTTTACAGATCTAATGGAAATGGTTAGTAGACTCAGTACTGTAAACCAAATTCGTTAACAGCTGATTTTGAATATTTAATTTATTTTATCTAGAAGTAATTTAATCGCGGTGTGAAATTTGTAAGCGAGTAGACTCGGTAACTCTGCTCCCACATCTATATAAAAAAAGGAAAATTTCCCCGAGGACGAACTCAAAGGGCTGTGTATGTTTGGCAATCATGCTGCATTATCACCTATTTGTGCGGATAGCCCACACACCATGAAAAAACCAAATATACGGCTGTAAATTTAATCTCTAAAAATAAACAAGCTCTAACAATTCCAAATATTTATTAATTCAATTTAAGTAAACTTATAGCTTATATCAAAGATAAACCTTTATAAAAACATATAAATAAAACGTAATCTGCTGTTATACTCTTTTTATTCAGAGAGGGTCTTATTCTAGTATGGTTACAATTAAACAAGTGGCTGCCCACGCTGGTGTTTCATTTAAAACAGTATCTCGTGTTGTAAATCATGATCCCACTGTCAAGGATGCTAACCGTGAAAAGATTCTTCGATCGATAAAAGAATTAGGTTATCGACCTAATCGCGCTGCAAGCTTAACACGACGTAAAAAATCAAATATTTACGCTATTATCGCAGATGAATTACTTAGTGTTCCTTATACGTTTGATATTATTCGTGGTGCCCAAGAAATTGCTTGGCAGAAAAATAAAGAACTATTGATCCTCAATGTTAACGAAACCCAAGCGAGTATAGATAGAGCGATTGAAAGTCTTTTAGAGTATCGTGTTGAAGGCGTTATATATTCAGCAATGTACCATCGCCAAGTTATTATCGCTGATGAATTAAAAAAAATACCCACTATTTTGGCCAACTGTTTTCCTGCTTCGAATAATTTCCCCTGTGTTGTACCTGATGAACAACAAGCAGGTGAAGATATTACCGACGCATTAATACGTAAAGGCTATCGTCGAATTGCTTTTTTAAACTTAAATGAGAATATAGTTGCAGCTAAAGGGCGAAAACAAGGCGTTATAAATTCATTTAAAAGGCATGGTTTACCATTAGAAGATTTGCTCATTGAATCGGTTATTATTAGCCAAGCAGACGGCAGTGAAATTTCTACCTCAAGAGAGTCAGCCGCGCGAGTGATAGACGAGTTTAAACCTGATGCAATTATATGTGGTCAAGATCCCATGGCGCTGGAAATTTACTTTGTAGTGCATGACAAAGGAATGGTCGTTGGTAAGGATATTGGTATTGCCAGTTTTGATGATTGGGGCAGTATTCCACAGTTATTACAACCGAACTTAACCACCATGGCACTCCCACATCTTGCAATGGGACGTTGGGCAATGGAGTATCTTATAGAGCAGCGCACTGATATTGTTCACCACCACTTAGCATTTAAATTGATTGCTCGCGATTCGTTTTAATAACGTCTTTTTTTAATGTGAAAAACGACAATACGATAAACACACTGATAACCAAACCCAAATACTGGTAGGCTAGCGCAAAGCCTAAATGATCATATACAACGCCTACCACGACAGCTAGAATTGACGCCATCAATTGAGTCGTAAATTGAAAGCCAATTATATAGATCATTGCTGAATAACGAGCGTCAAAATGCATGTTTATATATTTAAATAACGCAATCAGCATAAGTGGTAATTCAATTGCGTGTAACAATTTCAATACGCTAATACTGATAGAGTCATTAACAATCCCCGAGCAATATATTCGTACCGCCATCAATACACCACTTAACAGCAACGAGTTTTTAACGCCTAAATAATTCACCCACTTTACAGCTAAATACAAAGCAGCAGCCTCAAGCATAACTTGCGCTGAAGTTAAATAGCCAAAAAACTCTCGACCTTGTTCTGGGGTGTCAAAAAAAGAAGTGTAATAAATAGCAAATTGCTGATCAAATACCGCATAAATACAACTTACACCGATCACAAATACACTTAAACGCCATAACCCCGTCGTTTTAAAAAATGACTTAAACTGTCGTGTAGAAGAAAAAGCCTGAGAAGGAACTCGCCCGTGATTACTTTTTGCGACTTTAACAAAAACTAATAAACCAATTAAACAGAGCGCTGCAATGCTTGATAACCAGTAATTTAAGTTGGGCGCTAAATTATAAGATAAACCTGCGAAATAGCTTGCTGCAGCCCAACCTAGAGATCCCCACATTCGCGCCTTACCAAATTCAAAATACGTGATTCGACTTTGTTTATCTATATAACTCTCAATTACTCCCACTCCAGCCAAAAATGCACATGAAAAAATCCCACCACCTAAGATCGCAGCCAGGTAAAACTGCGTTTGTAGCAGTGGTGCGTATACATAACTAACAAACGGGCCAATCAACATCATAAAAAATGCAATGAAGTAAAGCAGTGTTTTTTGTAAACCAAGTCTATCTTGAAAAATGCCATAGCAAGGCATCACGAGTAAAGCCATGATGGAATTAATACTAAAGATAACCCCGACTTTAGCACTATTGAGGCCTACCTCTTGACTAAGCCAAATCGGAAATAATGAAAAAGAAAAAGACCATGCCATAAAATAGACAAAGAAAATGACACTTAATAGCCGATAATTGCTACTCATATATCGCATAGCCTTGGAGAAAGGTTAATGACTCTATATTAATATAGAGCCATTTTGGAAGTTATTTTTCTATTGCTATATTATTTAAGCGAATGTCACTCAGTGATATGGACTGCTGAGCACTAACTTGTATTTTATCGTAAGGAGAAGTTGGAAAAACAATCGAGGTCATAGAGCTAACCCCCTTATTTACAAACACTTCTATCGATGCTTTATCTACCCATATATCGACATCGTAAGATTTAAGCCCAGTCTGTAATGGCGCAGTTTGTAAAGAAGCAAAACCATCTTCAAAGTCTTTTAAACCTGATTGTCTGCGATCAAGTACAAGCTGTCCTTGAGCTGGATTTAGCTGTAACTTAGTGTACTCACCTGTTTCAGAGCTAAGCAAGATATCAATAACTTGTTCAGTATTTAATAAACTAAAGCTCACCTTAAATTGCCCAGGTTCAACAGTAAAAAACTCATCTAACTGATAGCTCTTTGCGCCAGTTAGGGTTGCCTTTTGTTGTGTCTTACTCAATAAACTATTTAGCTCTTTAATAGGTTGGGATGCCAAACGCACGCCTGTTGGCGTTTGCAATAACTTTAATTCTCTGGGAATAGTCATTGCGCTGCGCCATGCTTCTGTAGGTACTTGATTTGCATATTGCCAGTTACTCATCCACCCCATAAATAAGTGTCTACCGTCTTGAACATCAGAAAAAGTCACGCCAGCATAATTATCTGTGCCGTAGTCTAACCATATCGAAGGTTCATACTTTTCATTTGCTGCTTTATCCGAAAATACGATATCAGCAATTTTTATATGCCCCCAATCACCTCGTTCATTGTCTACCACTTTAATATAAGCTTGCTGACCTTTTAAATGACTCACGTTCCAAGAACGTTCAGTCATAGTACCTGTATTATTTCCGCTTGCGGTTTTAACTATCTCGTCATTAACTAACAGCTGTATTGCAGTACTATTGTGATGCTTTCCGCCTGCAATCTTGAAGTTAATGAAATCGTGATCGATCGCAAATGATTTTGAGGTTAACGTGCCAATTGCCTTATCCGAACCTTTAAAAGAACTAGCAATCGTATTTGACGGTTGAGCATTAACTATATGGAATGCTTCACCTGATACTTGCCAATTTTTTAAACCACTTTTGAAGTCAGAAAAATCAAGTCCATGGGGGAAAACTGCTGGCGTTGCTGTGAGCATTTTTTGATAATCGCTATCAAGTACAAATTTTTCACCGTCGAAATCGCCAACAAAGTATTGCGTACCAGAGCCGCCATTTGGAGCGCCAGGGTTTATACTCACTAATAAAACATATTTATATTCATCAGTGCCTTCAATACGCACGCGAATCAGATCTGGACACTCCCATACACCGGCGTGACTGCCCCAATCAGCGCCAAAGTTACTTTCAAATTGCCATGTTTTTAAATCTTTTGAGCTGTAAAAGCCAATATGATCATCTTGAGCCAATACCATGATCCATTGCTGGGTACCCTCATGCCAATTTACTTTAGGATCACGAAAATCTCGGATCCCAGGGTTTTTCAATACAGGATTGTTCGCGTACTTTTTCCATGTACGACCCTTATCGATACTATAAGCGATGCCTTGTGTTTGAAAATCAATTGCCCCCTGTGCAGCCTTTTTATCGTCATGATAGGTAAATATAGCCACTAATGGTGGATTTTCTTTACTGCCAAAACCGCTACTATTTTTCCAATCAACCACCGCACTGCCTGAGAAAATAGTACCGAGTTCATCAGGAAACAACTTAATTTCTTGGTGCTGCCAATCAACCATATCTTTACTAATCGCATGCCCCCAATGCATTGGTCCCCATACAGATGAATCAGGATTATGCTGGTAAAATAGATGATACTCACCTTGGTAAAAAACCATACCGTTAGGATCATTCATCCAATGCTTCTCTGGAGTAAAATGAAAAGCGGGACGAAACGCCTCTTTACCAAGTTTATCTAAACCCTCATGGGTGGTTTTTTCAGTTTGGTTTGTCATGCTACATGCTGCCAAAAATGATGAAATTAAAACTAAATTAACGGTTCGCATCTAATGCTCCATGTTTATTATTGGTATCTGATGAAATAGCTTCTAAAGAACGTCCTTTTGTTTCTGGCATGAACCACGCAACAAAAATCAACTGCCCTAACATCATTAAAGTAAAGAAAGTGAACACTTCAGTTGCACTAAAATGTTCTAAGAAAAATGGCATAAATAAAGTAATTGCAGCGGCAAAAAACCAATGCGTACCAGAGCCCAAAGACTGACCTTTAGAACGGACTTTGTTAGGAAATATTTCCGCAATGAAAACCCAAATAACGGTACCTTGACCAATGGCATGAGCGGCAATAAAAACAAAGACAAACGCAACAACCGTTAAGCCACCAGAATCTGTACCAAACGCCCACGCCACCATAGAAAGAGAAATAACGTAACCAATTGAGCCAATATACATCAGTGACCGTCGACCATACTTATCAATCAAAGATAAACCTAGCATGGTAAAACATAAGTTAACCACGCCAATTCCTGCGCCTGAAAGTAATGATTGATTTACGTCCAGTCCAGCAAGTTCAAATACCCGCGGTGCATAATAAATAATAAAATTAATCCCTGATAACTGATTAAATGCAGCGAATAAAAATGCAAATAGTGCAGCCTTATTGTAACTACCTCCAAATAGTTTTGATTGATTGTTCTGTAACTTGTCCTGTTCAATTTCATTCAATACTTGGTCAGGATTTTCTTCACCTAAAGTGACTAAAATTGAACGCGCTTTCATTTTTTCATTTTTCTTTTGCACTAACCAACGAGGGCTTTCAGGTGCCTTAATAATCATTAATAAATAGGCTAAGGCAGGTATTGCTTCCACACCTAACATTAAACGCCAATCAATTGCGGATGTACCAGCGATTAAAAAATTAGAAATAAACGCAACTAAAATACCAAATACAATTTGAAATTGATAAAGTGCGACCAAACGTCCTCGAAACTTAGCTGGAGCAATCTCAGAAATATAGGCTGGTACAACAATTGAAGAAATCCCCACTCCCACACCACCAATAAATCGCAATATTGCAAAGCTGTAAACTTCAGGAGCCATAGCAGAGCCAAGTGCTGAGATAAAAAATAACACCCCAACTAAAATCAATGTGGGTTTTCGACCCCACTTATCACACGGGTAATTACCTGTTAAGGCGCCAAGGAGTGTTCCCCATAAAGCCGAAGACATAATAAATAGGCCATGAAATAATGAACTCGTATTCCATAATGCTTGAATAGGTTTATCAGCACCGGATATAACTGCGGTATCAAAGCCAAATAAAAAACCAGCCACAGCAACAGTGACTGACCAGTAAATAATTTTTTTCATAATCACTCTTAAAACTTAACAATTAAAAGGTGGGCCGAAACCCACCACTATTAATAACCTGGATTTTGTGTGTACGACCCGCCACTTAAAATCATTTGCTGGTTTGGAATAGGTAAATACTCATGCTTACCTTTAGTAAAAACAGCGTCGACTAAGTAAGGTTTACGTACAGCCTCAATTGCTAAATACTTATCAATAGTTTCTTTAGCTATCCCCCAACGAACTAAGTCAAAAAAGCGATGCCCTTCAAGTCCTAATTCTAAGCGTCGCTCAAAACGCAGTGCCTCTCTTGCTTGCTCTTTAGAATCAAAGCTTATATATGCGCCAATATTATAAATGCTGGCATTATGTAATTTATCGGTGCTTTGCTTAGCTCGTTCACGAATTCGGTTAATAATTGGCAATGCTTCGTCATACCTGTCTAACTCAATTAATGCTTCTGCTTTCCAAAGCAATACATCTGCGTAACGAATTAGCGGTGTATTTAATGAAAAAATAGGAAATGGTCCATTCTCACCGCGACAACTGCAGTCTGGGTGTTCAAGATCTTTCATTGCCGTAAAGTTGCCATATATGCCTGGAGCACGTGACCAACTATCACCGCCATGAATCAAGTTTTCGTCATACTTAAATGGCTTACCTTCCATTGCAACAGTATGATCTAGGCGAGGGTCAACTGAGTCAGTCGTCATGTCGTAGTTAAAATCGTTAAAAGAGTCAAATAACGGCAAGCCTTGTTGATCTGTTTTAAACGCATTAACAAAATTTTCTGTTGGAACGTGAAAACCACAACAACCAAAACCTCCAGCCATTGGTGCATTTAATGCACTAGGCCAACTACCACGACCATCTGGTGAACCGTCATTTAAAGAACGCTGAATAGCAAACACTGATTCTTTGCCATTCTCAGTTTCAAATAAAAAGTTATTTGCGTAATCATCAAACAAACCATATACATCGGCTTGTTCAATTTCATCAATGAGATTTACTACTTTTACAAGTTTATCTTTATTAATATTAATAACTTGATGTAATTCATTTTGCTCATAAGCCTGATAGAGCAATGTTTTAGCTAAATATGACTTGGCTGATAACGCTGAAGCTCGCCCTACATCATCTTGGGTTTGTGGTAAGTTGCCTGCGGCAAACTCAAAGTCTGCTGCAATCTTATCCCATAGCTCCTGATCGCTTAGCTCACGATTAGTTGCTGTAAGTATCTGATCTTGAGTCATCGTTTCATCAATCCACGGAATATGCTTATGATGAATTTTTAAGTCAAAGTAAAAAACACTGCGAATAAATCGCAGTTCAGATTGTTTTTCAGCGCTGTTTTCAATTGCATCGGGCGCATTTGCGATGACTGCTAATGCTGAGTTTGCTCTTGAGATCCCCGTGTAATTACGTGTCCATTTTTTATTATTCAAATCAATCAAATCTGGCGGGAAAGACTCCATATCTGGAACTATTGGCTGATATAAAGACAAAGCATGATAAGCAAATATATCACCGGGTCCATTACCACCTTTATGGGCATCTCCTGCGCGTAAGTTCCCTGTCGGCCATAAAAAATTAGGCGCGGTATAATGATCGTTACCTAGATATGAGTAAGCAGCAATAATCAACGCATCTACATTTTCACTATTAGAAACTTGTTCTTCGGTCAATACTCCCGAAGGTGCAACATCAAGATCAGACCCACCACAAGAAGCTAAAGAAAGAACAAATGTAGTTGCTGCAAATAGAGTTTTTATTTTTTTCATAATATGTGCTCGTATCGTTGTCGTTTTAATAAATCAAAAAGAAAGGTTCACGCCTAACGTGATACGTTTTGGAATTGGAAAGTTACTGTTTGGCGTCTCTGGATCCTGACTTAGCGTCCCGGATGGAGTAATGGTCAATAAGTTGCTTCCCTGCAAATAAATTCGCGCAGAACTAATACCGTATTGACTTAGCCACTGTTCATCAGGTGTATAACCGATAGATAAGTTACGGAGCTTTAGGTAGCTACCATCTTCCCAAAATAAGCTTGATTGACGGCCTTCGCCATTGTTATCAATTAAAGTTAATGCAGGTACATTGGTGTCAGTATTGTTAACTGACCATGCATCAAGAACTCGGTCGCCGTAGTTAGAGCCTATATTTAATGATGTGAAGTCAGTAAATCCACGCCAGCTATTACGTATTTCACCTCCCTCAACACCTTGCCAGAACATATTTAAATCCCAATTTTTGTATTTGAAATTCATGTTCAATCCATACATAAAGTCAGGATCAGTATCGGTGAAAAAGCTTTGATCGTTTTCATCAATCACGCCATTGCCGTCTAAATCTTTCCAGCGGACTCGACCTAAACCAGCCCCTGATTGCGCTGCGTGAGTATCTATTTCACCTTGATTTTGGAATAAACCATCGGCGACATAACCATAAATAGAGTTAATAGAATGACCAACAATCGTTTTATCATTGCCATTACCGCCGAATGAATTAACAACATCTTCTGGAAGTGATACAACTTTATTTTTAGCTGAAGAAATATTAAAACTAATATCGACATCAATATCACCATCTAAGCTATCAAAAGTAAGATAGTCGGCATATCCAATGAGAAACTCAAAACCAGAGTTTTCAATTGTGCCACCATTAACCCATTGCTGAGCGCCTTCGCCTAATGTTGCAAGTGGATTGGTTAAAGTTAAAATATCCTCTGTCGTTTTTTCAAACCAATCGATACTGCCGTATATGGTTTCGTAACGCATGCCAAAATCAAGACCAATGTTTGTTTGCGTTGATGTTTCCCATTTTAGGTCATCATTCCCCGTCTGTGCTTTTACAAACCCAGAAGGTAGCGTGCCGCCATTAGCCCCGCCTATATCATAAGCCGTTCCTTCATCTTGCTGATCAGTGAATAAGGATTGCGTTGCATAACGACTTAAATAGGTTGTGTACGTTGCATCTGTAGGGATTTCTTGATTACCTGTTTTGCCCCAACTAGCACGAAGCTTTAGAGTAGATAAAAACTCAATATCGTAGAATGATTCGTTACTAATCACCCAACCTGCAGAAATAGCGGGGAAATTACCATAGTTATTATTACTACCAAAACGAGACGAACCGTCACGACGTATTGTCAGACCTGCTAAATATCGATCATCATAGTTATAGTCCATACGCGCAAAATAAGAATTAAGAGACCATTTGTCACCATCCCCCTCCACACGAACATCACCAGTTGCTTGTGATAAATGAGCGTAATCGCGATCATCAGAAGCAAAACCAGAACCAAAACCAATAGACCCTTCATACTCGTAATCTATTTGTTCAGTACCAAGCAAAAACGTGAAATGGTTTGCATCTAAATCAAGCTTATACTCTGCGGTATTAGTCCAACTGAAACTGCTATTCCAATTTTCTGTCACTGACAGCTGATCACCATAGTTTAGTGAGCCAGCTTGAAAAGCACGGGTATAATTCCTGAAATAGTATTGTCCGTAATCTAAGCCGATAGAGCTTTTTAACGTTAAGCCCTCTATTGCTTCATATTCAACAAAAATATTCCCCATTAATTTATTGAATCTACTGACATTATCTCGATTCATTTCAATTAATCGAACTGGATTATCACGGTCAGTTACACCAGGAACCGGTCCTCCCCAGTCTCCATCTTCGTTATATACAGGAACGATAGATTGTTGCTCTATAGCCAAATTTAGAATATTACCGGCCAGATCATTAACCAAGTTTGACTCTTGGTTTGTCACTATAAAGTTCTCACCAATCTTAAGTTTATTTGTTAACTGATAATCCGAGTTAACGCGAAAACTAATTCGCTCAAATTCTGAGCCATCAACAATACCTTCTGAGCCGTAATATCCAAGTGAACTATATATCGAAGCTTTGTCTGAACCTCCTGAAACTGAAAAATTAAGATCCGTTACTTTTGCAGATCGCGTAACTTCATCAAACCAGTTTGTATCTGCAGGACGCTGCACCTGTGCAGCATCTGTGAACTCAGGTAAAACAACGTTGTTTAATTGAGGGTTATTAAAATCATTATTCCAATCATAAGTATAAAGAGAACTTGCTGCATTTGGATCTGACCTATCATTTACTGCAGCTTGCCAGACTGATTGTGATCTTTGCTGTGTATTTAATGGATTTAACTCATAATTAAAATCATCATATGACTGATTAAAAGAAAAATTGAAGTCGAGCCCTTCATTCCCTTTTTTTGTTGTAATAACAATGACACCATTACCAGAGCGAGCACCAAAAATACTTGCAGCTGCCGCATCCCTTAGCACCTGTATATCTGCAATATCGTGGCTATTTAGTTCATGCATGCCCGATTTAGTGGGTACACCATCAACAACATAAAGGGGATCGTTGTTACCTAAAGGTCCCAAACCTTGCCCCCGAATACGCACCGTTGCTGTAGAATCAGGTGAGCCACTCGTCGTAATTTGCAAACCAGGTACACGCCCTTGCAAATTTTTCATGATATTACCAGACGGCAAGTCAACGACATCTTCAAGGCTAACAGTGCTCACCGCACCTGTTAAATCTTTCTTTTTGACACTACCATAACCATATGAAACTTCTATTATTTCAATACCATCACTAGATATAGCTTTTTCTGGCAGCTTTTCAGCGGCAACAACACTGAGTGGTAACGTGCAGCCCAGTAGAATTGTATTAACACTAACTGCAAGTTTGTTTTTTCGAAATATGAGCATTGTGTGTGTCCTCATTTTAATTATTAATGTTGATTTCATCATACAAATTAACAACGTTGTCTTTTTATCGTGTGAATATATTTTCTGCACTCAAATTTTATGGTTACGCTTGGGTATAGAAAATAAACAACGTTGTCTTTTTAACATTTAAAAAACATCTAATCAATATAAATTAAAAATTATTAACGACAGCATTAATGCTTTTGAATGTTAATCTGGGATGGATAAATAATAATCAAGGTGTTATGAATTTATTGCGAAGTCAATTACCCAGCTTAAAGATAGCCACGATCCTAGTGCGGGCAATTATTTTAAATTATGGTTTCAGCGACAGACATCTATGTAGGAAGCTTATCGCGTTGTTATTTTTAAACCATTGCCGCCTTTACATACACATCAAAACGGTTCTTTTTGGTTTTAATTTGCATACTTGGGGTTTTGTCATTTAAAAATGGGGCGTAATCGGGACGTTTTACTACTACGCGCTTACTGGCGAGTGGGTAGGCGAATTCGAGTAAATCGTCAGCGTCGGTATCTGCACCAACAAGCTCTTGAAATACACGCATTTCTTTTTTTACTAATGCTGATTTTTCGCGATGCGGGAACATAGGATCTAAATAAACCACATCGGGCATGCTTTCACATTGCGATAGTAGAGTGTGGCTTGAACCAAATATAAGGCTCATGCTTTGCTTCATCCATGCGCCAATTTCAATGTCGTTATAAGCACGTTGCAAACCATCATACAATAACGCGGCGACTACGGGGTGGCGCTCATGTAATATAACGTTGCATCCAAGTGACGCAAGTACAAAACCATCACGCCCTAAGCCGGCAGTTGCATCAAGCACTACGGGCGTTGCGCCTTTATTTAAGCCAACCGCTTTGGCAATTGCTTGGCCTTTACCTCCACCAAACTTGCGCCTATGCGCCGCTGCGCCGGTTACAAAATCAACGTTGATCGCGCCTAATTTGGGTTCATCCGTTTTATATAAACTCAGGCCGCTATAGTCGTAATTCAGCCGAAAACCATTGTTTTGCTCTGCCCATTGAGCCAAACCAAAACGCGTTTCTAACTCATTTAAATAAGGGCGACACTCTTTAAAAGCACACTGAATAACCACTCTACACTCCGACGATAAAATACCTATTTAGTATATCAATCAGTACAGGTTAAAGCACTAAAATAGCTCTATATCGTTATTTTCAGTGGTATTTTGTAAGACAACTTCACTATCGTTACTACGCAAGCTAGCGAGTAGCCCATTACGAGTTTCACTAATTTGCTTAAGCTGACATTTAATAAATGCTAGATCGCTATTAGCAGAAGTAAACAACTGCATAGTTTTATCTAGCTTGGTAAAGTAAGGCGTTAAGTCACAAATATTATCACTCTCTTTTTGCACTTTAATTGCACTATCAAGCTCACTTAATTGCTCTATAAGCTGTTTAGCAATACTGTTTTTTGCCTGGCTCTGAGAATCTAATTGCTTCACTATGTCTTCAAGCACGATGCCTATTTGCGTGGCCTGTTCGTAGCTATTTTCATTATTTTGTATAGTGATCACTTTTTCATTGGTGATCTCCAATATGTGTGGAAACAAATCTTTGTAATGCCCAAATTTAGCGCTATCGTCAACGGGCATGTTTTTTATCAGTAATGATATTTTAGGGTAATTAATAATTGTGCTGGAGCTAATATCGACAAACCGCTGTGCATGCCTATGTTGTTCTAATAACTCTTGTTCTAATGGGCACACTGCACTTTGCTGAGAATAAAATATGCCTCTACTTTCATACCAAAAAACAACAACAACATCTAAATCTAAATGTGTAAAAAATGCTAAAAAATATTCGCTTAATGATGAGAAATTATTAGCATGATAACTTTGCCCAACGTAGCGTATTATTCGGCCCATATCACCTGATTCAGTCATCGCCATTTCGGCTGTTTTATTTGCGTGCGCTACATCATATTTTAACTTTATGCCTTGCTGTCGATATTCGTAAAGCACTTTTATACGCGCCATTAATTCTTCTGCGTTAAAAGGCTTAGCTATATAGTCAGATGCACCAGCACTGTAACCTTTAACACGATCAGCCAACTCAATGTTGGATGATAAAAACATAACGGGAATATCTTTGGTTAGCTCATTTTTTTTAATCGTTTGGCAAACTTCAAAGCCTGATTTACCCGGCATTTCTATATCGAGCAAAATAATGTCAGGGTTATATTTATTAGCGAGCCTTAAACCTTCATCCCCATCTTTTGCATGAATAATTTTACAAAACCCTGCTAAAGACTCCTCTATTATATGGTGAACCAACTTATCGTCATCAATTGCCAATATTAGCTTTGCCATGCCCTAGTCCATTTTATTAGGTATGTTAAGAGCATAGCTCGGTAGACTGAATTTACTAAAAATTTTAGTGAATAAGTTAAGGCGTATTGATCTTTGTGGATTGAAATCTGTCCCTAGAAAGAACCCA
>NZ_JJNZ01000064.1 GCF_000690055.1 Pseudoalteromonas fuliginea | reverse complement strand
TTTGTTCGGGCGTCATTGGTGACGCTGATGGTGACTGACCATTGCGTTCTAGCTTTAATTGAGTAACCCACTTACTTACGGTTGATTTACCCACCCCCATAGCTTTTGCTGCGTCTTCTTGCGTATAACCTTGGTCTACTACAAGCTGAGCCGTTTCTAATTTAATTGCCGCTGAATATGTTGCGCGTTTTAATTTCGTCATTTTTTCACCCAAATTTGTATGCTTATTAGCATAACATTTCTTTCTTAATGGGTGGCCAAAATCACTGTACCACTACACTTTATTTAGTGCAAAAAACAAGCAGGGTGTTACATGGCAATCGC
>NZ_JJNZ01000063.1 GCF_000690055.1 Pseudoalteromonas fuliginea | reverse complement strand
AAATAAATTTAAATATCACTATAATTCAAGACGTTGGTAAATCTCTTAACCAGAGCTCAGGTTAACTATTTTAATGCGGAAAAATATTTATTAGACAATAAAAAAGGAGCAACTTATTGCTCCTTTTTTGGTTTTTAACGGCTCTTTTATTTAGCGCTAATTAAACTTTTTTATCGCTTTAGCTTTTAGCGCTTTCATCTTTAGCTTGTGTGGCTTATTAAAGCTTTGAATGGGCATTGTAACCACATGCTCTTTTGGCAGTGTTGGAATAGTTGTTGGATATTGACCTTCTTGAGGTACAGAAATCTTTTTGAGATGAACCTTAAGCGCTTCTAAAGTAGCATCGTTATCTACTTCACTAGGGCAAATAAATATACCTAGCTCTCTAAGGAACACGCCTAGCTTAATGCTACTTGAGTAACGGACTATAGGTGCTGCGAGTATTAAGCCTAATAGTATTGGCGACAACCACCAAAAGAATACAGGGGTAAAGTAATACGCTGTGCTGCCCCATGCAATAGCGACGATAGTTGAAAATAGCGTATAACCAAACGCTTCCCTCCAAGGAACCATTCGACCTTCACGAGGCTGTGCATCCCACTTTACTTTTTTACCTAAAAATACGCATATAACAAAGTAAGCATGAAATACCATCATTAATGGTGCAACGATAATAGCAAATACGGTTTCAATGATTGAGCCTAGTATCAGCTTAATTGAACCACCAAAGCGTTTGTTTCTGTGCACTAATGTAACAATAACACCCATTAATTTAGGTAGTAGTAAAATTATGATTGTTAAGTAAAGTAGTGAATCAATCAGTTCGGTTTTGGCAATTTGCCACGTCGGGAATAATTGGTACGCGCGATTAAAGTAAACATCGCTATTAAGCGCACGTGTTACGGCATCAATCGTACTTAGTGCGAGCATTGATAGCCAAATTAGCGATGAAATATAGGCCGTTGCTCCCAGTAAAAAATGAAACTTACTCATTAACTTTAATTTTGATGAGGACAGTAAACCAAGGTGTTGGATATTCCCTTGTACCCAACGTCTGTCGCGTACAGCATAATCTAAAATGTTACTTGGAACTTCTTCATAACTCCCTTCAATGTCTGATAGTAGCAATACGTCCCAATTAGCACTGTGTAACAAAGAGGCTTCTACAAAGTCATGACTTAGTATTTCACCACCAAATGGGGCATTACCTTTAAGCGTTGGTAAACCACAACAGGTAATAAACGCCTCAACTCTAATGATTGCGTTGTGGCCCCAATAGTTTGCTTTATCGGTTTGCCAAAAAGCAGAACCAGTCGCTAGCATTGGGCTGTAAAGTACGGATGCAAACTGTAAAAAGCGGCCAAAAAAAGTATCTTGACGAACGGGGATAGGAATTGTTTGAATAAGGCCTGCTTGCGGGTTGTTTAGCATGCTTGTAGTAAGCTCTAGCATGCACTTTCCGGTCATTACGCTATCAGCATCAAGTACAATCATATGGTCGTACTGGCTGCCCCAACGTTCACAAAAATCAGTTAGGTTGCCTACCTTGCGGTGTTTATTATCTTCGCGGCGACGGTAAAAAACGTGTTTAGCTGTACTGCCTAATCGCTCAGACAATGCATGCCATGCACTTAACTCGTTTTTGGCTATTTGTGGGTCTTGGGTATCGCTAAGTAAATAAAAGTCAAAGTGATCTAGTTGCCCTGTTTCTTTTAGTGATTCTAGGCTTACTTCAAAGCCTGCGATAACACGATGAGTATCTTCGTTATAGATTGGCATAACAACCGCTGTTCTTTGCTTAGCAAGTGCTTGGCTGTCGAAAGAGATTGGCTTAATACGCTTTAAAGTTAGTGGATCGATGCGCAGTAGTTGCAGTAAGAAACCAATTGTACCGCTACAAAATGCAGTAACAATCCACGCAAACGTAATTGAAAATAGGGCGAGTAATGCATATTCGAGTAAAGTCATACCGTTTGAATTTAAAATTTCAAACATAATAGATATGCCGTAACCTGATATGCCAAGAGCTGCAATAGCAAACAGCCATATACGAACTGTTTTGAAAGGCATTGACGTTCCCTTGTTTTGCTTACTTGATGTCATTTGGATACCAAACATAGCTCCATACCTCACTAATTTCTTTTTCACGTAGTTTTAGCGATAAACGCATATCTACTGGTTTTCCGTCTTGTGGGGCGATTTTAAAGGCCACACGCCATCCATATGTATCAGGTAGCTTTTGTATTGTTACATCACTCACTTCACCTGTTGTTAGCTGTATATCAGCCTTTAAATCTAGCTTTTTAGAGAGCTGGTTAAGCTCTGGGCCTGAAAAGTCAACAGTAAATTGACGGTGACTTTTTGGTGGAGGATTGTCTTCACCTGGTAGTGCTGCACTGCCAATTCTAGTACGCACCACGCGTGCTTTTTCATGTTGGTTTAAATGGGCATTAAAAGTCGTCATTTTATAGCTTAGTTTTAATGAATCTCCCGCTTTGAAGGGTTTTTCAGGTACCCAATAACTTACTATGTTGTCATTCGTTTCTGTGTCAGTTGGTATCTCTACTAGCTCAACTCGACCATTACCCCATTCACCTTCTGGTTCAATCCAAAGGCTAGGGCGGTCGTGGTAATGAGCTTCTGTATCAAAGTAGTTATTAAAATCACGATCGCGTTGCGCTAAACCAAAACCTTTTGGGTTCTCGTATGTAAAAGAAGTGACGCTTAGTTGCGCGGGATTGTTAAGTGGGCGCCACACCCATTTATTATCTTGCGATTGTGTTAATAAACCGTCTGAATCGTGTACTTCAGGGCGGTAGTCATCAAAAAATTTAGTACTGTTTTCACCGTGATAAAACATACTCGTTAAGGGGGCAATACCTAGTTTTTTAACGTCTTTACGTGCAAATATTTGCATATTTACTTTTACAGCCGTATTTGTGGTTGGGTCTACATCGAACCTATATGCCCCCGACACTGATGGGCTATCAAGTAGTGCAAACATAACAATATTAGTTTGATCTAGTTTTGGCTTAACTAACCAAAACTCTTTAAACATTGGGAATTCTTCGCCTGAAGCTTCTGCAGTATCAATCGCTAAACCGCGAGCAGACAATCCGTAAACTTGTTTTGGGCCAACAACACGAAAATAAGATGCACCTTGAAATACCATTACTTCATCTTTGTACTCATTGGTATTTAGTGGGTAATGTAATCGAAAGCCAGCGTGACCAAGCTGAGTATTGGCAATGCTTTTAGTAATTTCTTCTTTTAGAGGAGCAGCAGTGCCATCGTACTGATAAAAGTCAGTACTAAATGGGAGGCGGGTGCGTTTTGAGTCACTATTAACAGTATTAATTGTAACGGGTGTTTTATATAAAAAACCGGGGTGGAATAGCTGTAGCTCGTAAAGACCTTCGTCTTTCCACACTGACTTGTCTTGTTTGAAGCGGATAGAGCGATAATCTTGATAATCAATATTATTGAGAGCATCAAGTTCAATGTTTTTTGGAGCTATATATTCTTCACTTGCTAGTTTTTTAGCACGCGCGCTTATAACGTCAAATAAACTACTTTCTGGAATGGCTGCTTCTGTTGTAGCTGCAAATGCTTGATTGCTGTTACCCCAAGCCGAAAATATAATAAGTAGACCCAAGAGTGGCTTTGAGCTCTTTTGCCATGTTGATAATCGATGGGTAAATTGTTTCATTTTCATTCCTTTATAAAAACACGACTTATTTTTAGGGTTGAGACTAAGTTATTTACTTAAGCAATTTTTTAAACCTAAATAAATACATTAGAAATCAAAAAGCTAAGTAAGAGGCATCAAAAATCTCGACCACTCTTCGTGTAAAAAACACCCATGGCTATGTAGTTGCTTCTTACTTGGTTAGTTAGTTGAGGATGATTTATATAATAAAGCGATATTACGAGGTGTTTACTGAAGCTTGTCTGAATTACATTTGTATAAAAATAAAAAAAGCCGCGATTGCGGCTTTTTAAGGGTATCTAAATTAGTTATTTCTTTTTAAATCTACGCACGATTGATAGCGGCGCTAAAAGAAGTGTTAACCAAAATAATGAACCTGCATCGTTATCGTCATCTGAACGTAGGTTATTAACTTTAATAGCTACATTTTCAGTTTTAGATACGTTACCAGCACTATCTTGTGCTTGAACAGATAAGGTAATACGGTTTTCAAACTCGTAATCTAACTCACCAGCTACAATAAGTTGTCCCTGGTTGTTAATAGAAACACTGCTGTTTCCTGATACAATAAATTTAATAACCGGTGACTCATCTGCATTAGGGTCACTAAAATCAAGCGTACCAATTACTGTCCCAATCGCGCTATTTTCATCAATAGCAAACGTTTGATTCGCTGTAATAACGGGTGTTTGCTCTTCTGGTGTTAGCGTAATTTCAGATTTTATATCAACAATTACAGGATCATGATCTGAGGCGCGGTATGCGCTTTGAGAATATAAACTTGATTGTTGAGCATCACTTTTAAATTCAACATTGTAATCAAGCGAAATTGGTTCATCAGCATTAATATGCCAATCTTTAGCTGATACTACCTTGCTAAGTAATGATGCACTAGCTACTGCATGGTCAAGGCTACCAGCACGGCCAGAGAAGCTATAAGAGTAAGCAAGAGTATTGCCATCAAGCTCTGCGACTACATTTTTATATCCTTTATCAGCAAACGCACGTATTGGATCTTCCATTGCGTAAGCATTCATGTCGCCAACTAGAATAGTATCTTCGTCGTCAACACCCGTTGGTTTGCTATCAAGCCAATCTGCGAATGCATTAGCACCTTGTGTACGTATTTCATTCCAACAAGCTTGGCCATCATTTTGATCTTCGTTCGCGCCGCTTGCACTACCACAACCACCTTTAGATTTTAAGTGCGCTACGGCTACAGTAAATACTTCATCAGTTGCTAAAGATTTAAAGCTTTGTGCGATAGGAGTACGATTACTAAAATCAAATGGTGCATCAGTAGTAATAGCGGCAGTACCGACTTCTTCTACCTTATTAGCACGATAAATTAACGCAGTCGTGATTGCATCTGTACCGATTTGATCAAGACCAAAGTCAACAAATGCATACTGGTTAGCTGCATCAGCTTCGTTTAATGCATTAACTAAGCTAGCAATAGCGCTAAATTCACCAAAACCATCATTTTCGATTTCCATCAAACCAACAACATCAGCTTGCATTGCGCTAATGGCACTTACAATTTTGGCTTCTTGACGAATAAATTCAGCTTCAGAATCTGCACCGCGACTCGTAGGGAACCCTTCACCTTGGCCATCACCATTAAAGTAATTAAGTACGTTAAAGCTTGCTACACGTAAATCTGCCTCAGCATTAAGTTCAGGTGCGTCTTTACGTGCATTTGTTGCAATAAATTGAGGTGCTACAGTTGGGTGAATTCGGTAAAGGCTAAAGCTATAAGCAAGTGCACCAGTCACTGTATTTACTGTATCACCAGTACGTAATGTATTTTCTGCTGATAAACCAGGAGTTGGATAGGCTGTAGGATCTAGATTTTGAACAGTTGAGCCATCATCGATTAATATTTTCTTAGTTAAGTTTTCGGCTTCAACTGCGTTAGCAGTATCACCAGGTAACGCAACTTGCGTACCTTGATACAAGCGCTCAGTCGCGACTTCAACTTCACCATATCGACCAAGGCCAAAGTTATTGGTAACAACTAATGGCTGTTCTAGCGTTACTAGCATACCTTCAAACGATTCTAAATAAGTTGCATCAGCTAAAGGCAAAGTTATTTTTGTAGCGGCTGAAGCTAAGCCAGTATCACAAACAGCTACTTGGCTTACGCTGCCGATTTGTGTTGCATCAAAATATTCTTCAACAGTACCTTGCACACGTACATGGTCGCCTACACTTACTTCAGTATCTGCAAAGTAAACAAACAGGCCTTCAGAAGTCAGTGGGTTAGCGTCTATATCTGCAGCAAGTGAGCTTATAAAAAAGCCTTTTAACTCATCGTCGCCTTGGAAGTCTGCTGTTACAACGCCTTCAAGTTCAACAACACTACCCACAAGAGGGCTTGCTGCACCATCGCCTTGAATAGCGCTAATCAATGTTTTATCTGCACCACATACTAATGGATCTAGTGGCTCAGGTTCTGGTACTGGAGCTGAGTCACTACCAAATACGCCTAAACCAGAAAAATCATCTTGGTCAAATTGCCCCCATTCTTCGCTTGGGTCAAAAGGAGCGCTTGGCGAGGTACGGCCAACGAGGACGCTATCGTTGCGACGAAGTGTTTTATTTTGTGTTTGTACGCCACCTTCAGACCAATAAGAGCCCGGATCCGTACCAAATTGACCAAAACTATCAATGACAGTGTCGCCTTGAATTAGAACTAATGCATCATCACCGTTAAAGCTTGTAACACTATGCTCTAAATCAGCTTTACCTTTTAGCTCATCATTTGAACTTGGGTTTACGATTACATATGTTCCGTTGGCAGGTAAAGTAGCTGATAAGTCGAGCGTAGATTGTATCGTTGTTTTACCGTTCACATATAAATTTAATTTATAGCCAGCAAGTGATAACGAATCAGTCGAGTTGTTATAAAGCTCAATTGCTTTATTGTTGCTACTACCTTCTACATATTCCGAAATGATAAGATTAGCGGAGGCTGGTGCACTAAGGCTTGCTATAACAAGCGCTAGTGGCGTTATTTTTGTTTTAAACATTATTATTTTTTTCCCGTGTATTGTGTCCCAAATGGGACACTTAGTTTAAGGAAAATTTATTACAAATAAAATACAACAAGTAAATAAAATGAAAGCAAAAATAGCGAAATTGTGACTATTGTATTACATTATTTACTTTTTAAGTATTGTGCAGCTTGTTTAGCGAAATAAGTCAGAATACCATCAGCACCAGCTCGCTTAAATGCCAAGAGAGATTCCATTATTGTTGCTTCCTCGTTCAGCCAGCCATTATCGATTGCGGCTTTGTGCATAGCGTATTCGCCGCTAACTTGATAGGCGAAAGTTGGCACGCCAAATTCATCTTTTACGCGACGTACAATATCTAAATAAGGCATGCCAGGTTTAACCATAACCATATCAGCGCCTTCTTGTAAGTCTAATGCAACTTCACGTATTGCTTCGTCAGAGTTTGCAGGATCCATCTGGTAGGTCTTTTTGTCAGCACCTTTTAAGTTCCCTGCAGAACCTATTGCATCTCTGAAAGGACCATAATAGCTAGAGGCATACTTAGCTGAATAAGCCATAATGCGAGTATGGATAAAGCCATCCGCTTCAAGTGCTTCACGAATTGCGCCAATACGGCCATCCATCATATCTGAAGGAGCGATAACATCGGCTCCAGCTTGTGCATGAGAAAGTGCTTGTTTAACCAATATTTCAGTTGTTACATCATTGATGACGTAACCTGAGTCATCAATGATGCCGTCTTGCCCATGTGTAGTGAATGGGTCAAGTGCACCATCAGTAATTACACCGAGTTCAGGGTAAGCTTCTTTTAAAGCGCGAACAGTTCGTTGCACTAAACCATCTTCATTGTAAGCTTCTTCGGCGAATAATGACTTTTTATCTGTAGGCGTTACCGGAAAGATTGCAATGGCTGGCACGCCGAGCTCAACGAGCTCTTTTGCCTCAATAAGCAATAAATCTATTGATAAACGTTCAATGCCGGGCATTGATTCAATCGCTTCACGACGATTTTTACCTTCAAGTACGAAAACGGGGTAGATTAAATCGTTTACGCTAAGTTGGTTTTCAGCCATTAGACGACGAGAAAAATCGCTTCTACGCATTCTGCGCATACGAGTATACGGAAAAAGGTCTAGTCCTGATTGGGCCATATTAGAATACTCCTACTGTGGAATTGGAAAATTAATTACTTGATTACGACCGTGCTGTTTAGCGTAATAGAGGGCTTTATCAGCGTGCTCGGTAAATATTTCGGGGGTGTTAAGATCATCTGCGACGCTAGTGTAAACACCAGCACTAATTGTAAATTTAATGTCAGTGCCAGCAACAATAACAGTACTTTGCGCAATTGTTTCGCGTATTTGTTCTGCAATATCTAACGCGCCTTCATTTGGTGTATTTGGAAGCAGCACTACAAATTCTTCGCCACCGTAGCGTGCAACTTCATCAAGTGGACGCTTTAGATTATTTTTTATAATATCTGACACCGCTCTAATAACCTGATCGCCAGTTAAATGACCATACGTATCATTAATTGTTTTGAAGCGGTCTATATCAAGCATAATAATACTTAATGGCGTTTGCTCTCGGCGAGAACGGCGAAGCTCCATTATTAATTTCTTATCAAAAAAGCGACGGTTTTTTATACCGGTTAAAGCATCTTCAGTATTAAGTTGCTCAAGCTCTCTATTTTTCTCTTCAAGCTCTCTTAAGGTTACTTGCAGTTCAAAGGTTCGTTCGTCGACAAGCGCTTCTAACTCTCGGCGAGCTTTTTCTTGTAACGCTAGACGTTCGTTTAAGAGTGTATCTTGCGCCGTATTTTTAGCAATCAAGGTTTGCTGCGTAACTATTTGTTGGTCGCGTTGCAAAATAAACTTTTCCATTACGGTATAGCACAAACAAAAAATACAGCTAAAAAAGCAAATAAAGACAATAACTAAACTATTCTGACCAAGGGAATACCAGCCCATTGCTGTAGCAATAAAGTAGGCCATAACTATAAGGAAGAAGATTAAAGTCAGTAAAAGGCCTTTATTTTGTTTGGATGGGTCACTACGAGTACATATAAGTGTAGTGATAATATAAAAGCACAAAATAATAGGAATAGTTACAAGGCTAAATAAAGTAACGATTAAGTTAGGTAGCAGCCAAACACATAGTAATGAAATGGCAAATAGGCTGGTTATTATCGTTTGTACCTTTAACAGCGTAGAGCGTTTAGGTTGGCAAATGAGTTGCTGTAAAGGTAAAAACAACAAGGTAATAAGCATCAGTAACATAGAGCTCATTAGTTGCTGAATACCCGTTAGGTTTGGATGAAAAAAACGCAAGCCAAATCCACACAAATAGGAGAGTAATAAACCTAACGTCAACGTTATCATACCAGCACAAGCAAAATAGAGCTTGCGTGAGAACCCATATAAAACAAGACAGCTAAAGGCTAACGAAAATACAAAACCAATGAGCAAACCATATATTAAATTTAGTTTACCTTTGTAAGCTAAATAACTATCTTGCTGCCACAAAGTTAAAGGTACTCGTAACCCCGCACTATCCGTAACTTTGATGATCACAGTTGTTGTTGTGTTTGCAGGCAATGTTAATTTAACTAATAAAGATTCGCTTTTTATTAGGCGCTGAGAAAGCACAAAGGCGTCGCCTATTTGTGTTTGTGAAAGCAGCTCAGAATTGTGTAAATGAAAAACCTGAACTTTATTTAAGAGAGGATTATCTATTGAAAGTAGTGGCTCAACTTCACTGTTGAGTGTGTTTTTTATTGTAAATGTAAGCCATACTGGTCGTTGTTCTAACCCTAAGTTTAATGAGCTATTTTTAAGTGAATGCCAATTTTTCAAATTACTATTTCGAGCTTCTAAAATCGAAGTTGGTTCAAAAGAATAGTTTAAATTTATGATATTTTGGGATTTAAAATTTTGGCTTATTACAATGGGATTTGCAGAAGCGTTAAATACACATACTAGGGTAAGTAGGCTAAATAAAACTTTTGCAACTATCATTAACGTGTCTCTAGAGCAAAAATGTGATTAAAGTTTTTTGTAGTTTGAGTTGCTACAGTTTCAGCTTCAATTTTATACAGTTGAGCGACAGTTTGGCAAATATGTGGAAGTAATGCGGGTTCATTTTTACGTGATTTGGGTTTAGGCTTAATCGAGCGCGGAATTAAAAAAGGTGAATCAGTTTCGAGTAGCAAGCGTTCTAAAGGAATGTGAGGGACTAATTGTTGTAACTCTTTCCCACGTCTTTCATCGCATACCCAGCCAGTAATGCCAATGTAAAGCCCTAAATCTAGATAACTTTTTAACGAGCTAGCATTACCGGTAAAGCAGTGAAGTATACCGCGTACTTTGAATTCATTAAGTATTTTAAGCATATCTTCATTGGCATCACGTTCGTGTAGGTAAACAGGTAAATTTAAATCTTCGGCTACAGCAAGCTGACGCCTGAAGACGCTGCGCTGAATATCTCGAGGTGAAAAATCGCGATTATAGTCAAGCCCACATTCGCCAATAGCAACCACTTCATCGTGCTTTGCAAGGTGTTTTAATTGAGTCTCTAATTCGCTGGTGGCTGATTTTGCATCATGAGGGTGTATGCCGGCTGTAGAGTATTGCTGATACTTTATAGCCAGCTCAAGAGATTGTTCACTCCCTGCTATGTCACAGCCAATAATAAGCATGTTGTTAACGCCTGCACTATTGGCGCGGTTAATAATCTCTTGATGCTGTTCATCAAACTGATGGTTAGTTAAATTAACACCAGCATCAATTAAGGTGTACGACATTACTTAGTGCGCTTAACGCGAATAGAGCGATTTTGGTTCGCTTTTTTTAATAAAAATGAGTTAAAAACACCACGAGTTATAACAACCGTATCACTTTCTTTTAAGCGCATACTATCAGAGCCAATTTGACGCCATTGTTGATCATTATCTAAATTAATAATGAGCTCACCATAAGCTGCTTTCTCTATTGAGGTAATTGTAGCTTTAATTTCAGTATCTTTTTCTTTGTGTACTTCTTTATGCTCTAAACCAAAATCATCTGCATTTGCAACTGATGGCGCTTTCTGTGTTGGAGTAGGTATTGGCACGTTAGTATTTGTTGTTGGTGGTGCTAAAACTTTTGCAACTGATGGCTTGGTTAGCGATTTACCCGCAATAGTATTGTCGTAACATAGTAAACGGTTAAAGTCGTTTTCAATAAAGCTACATGCTTGTAATGCTTGAGTGTTAATTTCTGTTTGCGCAGCAAATGTGGGTGCGCTTAATAAAACCAATAGTGAGAGTAGTTGTTTTTTCATTTTATTCCTCAGATTCTTGTTGTGGTTTAGCGGTATAAAATTTCGCTAAAATTAAGCCTAGTTCAAACAAAAGCAGCATCGGAAACGCTAGTAATGTTTGTGATAATACATCAGGCGGTGTTAAAAACATCGCGACTACAAAAACACCTACCACGATATAAGGGCGTTTTTCTTTTAAGCTTGTTGTCGTTGTTGCGCCACTCCAGCATAGCAGCATAATGGCAACTGGAATTTCAAACGCGACACCAAAAGCAAAAAATAATTTTAATACAAATCCTAAATAACTACTTATGTCGGGCGCAAGAGTCATCATCTCAGGACCTGCGCTTGTAAAAAAGCCTAAAATAATTGGCAGTACTACAAAGTAACAAAAGGCTATACCACCATAAAACAGTATTATGCTAGAGGCGAGAATAGGCATGAGCATTTTCTTTTCGTGCTGATATAACCCTGGTGCGATAAACCCCCAAATTTGATGTAATATCCATGGAATAGATGCAAATAAAGCGACAAATAAAGTCAGTTTAAAAGGGGCGAAAAAAGGTGCTGTCACATCAGTTGCAATCATCGTTGCAGTGCTTGGCAAATGTGAGACTAGCGGCTGTGCAACAAAAGCGTAAATGTCATTTGCAAAATACACTATGGCAATAAAAATAACGAAAATGCTCAATAGTGCTTTTATAAGTCGATCTCGTAACTCAATTAAGTGAGCCACAAACCCCGATTTTACTTGCTCAACCATTATTATTTATACCATTTAGTAAGTTGACCATTGAAAAGGAAATTAATTTCACTTTTTTTCATCAATATGTTGGTTGTTTTCTGTCTTTGGCGGTTGTTTTTTATAGCTGTGGGTAACTGATTGAGCTGCTTGTTGTAGCTCGCTCAACGAGTTTTGCAGTTCAGGGCTTAAGTCTTTTAAGTTTTGTTGCTCTGCTTTTTTAAGGTTTTCATGCAGCTCATGTACGCGTAGCTCTTCGCTGACTTCGGCTTTAACTGAATTAGCTAGCGACTTGGCTGTTTTAATCCAGCGGCTCACTGTTCTTATAGCCACAGGCAAGCGTTCAGGGCCTAAAACCACTAAACCAACAATAAGAACAATAACAAGCTCCCACATTCCCATGCTAATTAAACCTTATTACTATCTTTGGTTTTTTCAGCGTTAGCTGGATCGTTTGGAGCTGCATTTTCTGATTTTTGGATTTGCTCGGTAGTGTCTTGTTCTGTACTTTTTTCATCAGACATGGCTTTTTTAAAGCCTTTAACAGCACCGCCTAAGTCCCCACCCATTCCACGTAACTTTTTAGTACCAAAAAGAAGAACGATGATTGCTAGTACAATCAATAATTGCCAAATACTAATACCACCAAAACCCATGGTTATCTCCAGTCTATAAAATGATTAAATGTATATTTTAGATACTAATTATACGCTCAATAACGCAAATAGCACTTAGTTTATGCGCTGCGCCATGCAGTTATAAAGCTAACAGCAGAGCAGCTAATAGCGATGCTGGCAGCAATTAAATCGTGCTGTAAATAACAAAGAGCTGACATGATTGTTGTCGCACTACCAAACAAGCCCAAGATTAAAGGTTTTTGGGATACCTTTTGTATTTGCACTTGAGTGCGAGGTGTTCGCTTTAAATTTTGATAAATTAAATCCGGTAGCTCGGGCATTTTTTCTGCCCAAAAGGGTAAATTAGCATACATTTGTTTCAATACAGATAATGGGCCGACTTGTTGTTTTACCCAGTCTTCTAAAAAGGGTTTAGCTGTTTTCCATAAATCCAGTTGCGGGTAAAGCTGTCTGCCTAACCCTTCAACATACAATAAAGTTTTTTGTAGTAGTACGAGTTGAGGTTGTACCTGCATATTAAAGCGGCGTGCGGTATTAAATAAATTAACAAGCACATGACCAAATGAAATTTCAGCAAGTGGCTTGTTAAATATAGGCTCACACACTGTACGAATCGCAAATTCAAATTCTTCAATGCTGGTATCGGGTGGTACCCAACCTGAATCAACATGTAGCTGGGCAACTTGGCGATAATCACGATTAAAAAAGGCAATGAAATTTTCAGCTAAATAGCGTTTATCTTCTTTATTAAGCGTACCAACAATACCACAATCTATACCAATGTATTTTGGGTTTTCAGGATGTTCGCGAGAGACAAATATATTGCCAGGATGCATATCAGCATGAAAAAAACTGTCTCTAAATACTTGTGTAAAAAACACCTCTACACCGCGTTCAGCAAGTAATTTCATATTAGTATTTTGTGCTAATAGTGCATCAGTATCAGAGACAGGTATGCCGTAAATACGCTCCATCACTAATATATTATGGCGGCTATAATCGCTATAAACTGCAGGGATATAAAGAGAATCAGAATCTTCAAAGTTACGCTTAAGCTGAATGCCATTAGCGCCTTCTCGCATTAAGTCGAGTTCATCAAGGAGTGTTTTTTTATACTCTTTAACAACTTCTACAGGGCGCAGGCGCTTTGACTCGTTATGTACTTTGGCAAGTACTTTAGCGAGCTTTTCCATTAACGCTAAGTCAGCATTAATCTGTTCATGAATATTTGGACGAATAACTTTTATTACAACATCTTGCTCAATGTTGTGCTCATCAATAAGTTTTGCTGTGTGGACTTGCGCTATAGATGCCGAGGCCAGCGGTGCTTGTGAAAACTCACTAAATAATTCACTTATATCATTAATTTCGAGTGCTTTTTCAATGATTTCTTGTGCAAGCTCACCTTCAAAAGGTTGTACCTGATCTTGTAAAAACGCGAGCTCTAGGGCTATATCGTGTGGTAGTAAATCGCGACGGGTGGAGAGCATTTGGCCAAACTTAATCCATACAGGACCAAGCTCTTGTAATGCAAGACGTAAACGCAACCCTACTGATTTTTCTTTATGCTGATTGCGTAGCCAAAAAAAGCTTCCACGCATTATTTTGGCAAACCAGGGCGTTTTATGCTTAGGGACTAACTCATCTAACCCGTAGCTAAGTAGTGTTTTAGTGATGTAATACAATCGTGCAGTCGACACAAAAAATCCTTAGCGGGTTACGATGTTTAATAAGGCGTTTATACGCTGTTCAATAGCAGCAACTTGGCTTTTAATTACTCGGTTTTGTTGTTTGAATTGCTCAAGCTCTAAGGGATGAATAGTTATAGCAAGCTCATCCTGACATAAACTAGTAAGTGTAGTGGCTAACTGCTTTTTTACTTTACTGTTTTGCTGCTTGAGCGAGGTTAAGTGTAAATAAAGTTGCTGGGCCGGGCCATCGCCAATATGCTTTGATAGTTGTTCTGGCCAATCAATATCTAAACTCGAAAATGCGTTACTGTAAGTTTGGGCAATATTCAAATCACCTTGCAGGTCGAGTTTATCTTGGCGTATTAGCTGGGTAAGCATCGCTGGATTTTTTAGCGCAATAAGCGTATCTATATCGGCGCTTATCATGCAATCAGCGTTATCACTGCTTTGTGCGGTATATAAATGTAGTTTTTTATCAGCAAAAACGAGTTGGATTGTTTGTTGCCAATCTCTTACTTCAACAACTAAACGCAGCTCTTTAACTTCATTTAGTTTTTTTGAAAGCTTTGGGTCGAGTTTAAGTGCTTGATTAAGTACATGCTCGATAAGCGAAAGTACAAAGTTAGGCAACATGAAAAAAGTAGATGTGGTTGACCTATCATTATTTTTTTCAGTTACTTGTTCAAGCGCCATATCACTCTGCCTTAGTATTTAAAACCACGGTGAAGTGCAACAATACCACCTGTTAGGTTTTGATAAGTTGTTTGTTCAAAGCCAGCGTCATCCATCATTGCTTTAAGGGTATCTTGATCTGGATGCATACGAATCGATTCGGCTAAATATTTGTACGACTCGCTGTCGTTAGCAACTAGTTTGCCCATTGTTGGTAATAAATTAAATGAATAAAAATCGTAAGCTTTACTTAGTACTTCATGCTCAGGCTTGGAGAATTCTAGCACTAGTAAGCGACCACCTGGCTTTAAAATACGGTACATAGAACGAAGTGCTTTGTCTTTATCGGTTACATTACGTAAACCAAAAGCAATAGTGATCACATCAAAGCTATTATCTGGAAATGGCAGCATTTCGGCGTTCATTTGTACGTAGTCAATATTACCAACAAGACCCAAGTTATGCAGCTTCTCACGGCCCACTTTGAGCATTGAGGAGTTAATATCGCCTAAAACAACTTGACCTGTTTCACCGACTAATTGACTAAATTTAGCCGTTAAATCACCAGTGCCGCCAGCTAAATCAAGTACATGATGGCCCTTGCGAACACCAGAACTGGCAATAGTTTGACGTTTCCATAAGCGGTGCACACCAAAAGACATTAAATCATTCATTACATCGTATTTTGCTGCAACTGAGTGAAATACGTCTGCAACCATTGAGGCTTTGTCGTTTTCAGCTACCGTTTTATAGCCAAAATGCGTGGTCTTTTGCGGTGTTTCGTTCATGATTAATCTCTATCGTGGCAATAAGCACTAGTGTACTTTATTGTGTACTGCAGGTGCAATTTGAATATGATTTATCAGGTGATTTAATGCCCAGCAATAAAACAACTTTGCCCAAGAGATCGAGCTTTAAAAGCTGCATTTGAGGCTTTTTTAGCAAGTTGATTAAAATCATCTTGTTGCTGATGCTGTGCAATACCTAATGATAAGTTTATAGCGGGTAGTTTTGTGCCACTTTTTGAGCTAACAAATCGCAACTTTTCTACCCCATTACGTACTTTTTCGGCTATTAAAGTTGCCGTTTCAGGATCAATGTCGGCGAGTAATATAGTAAATTGGTCTTTAGCAGTCCGTCCAGGTAAACCGCTTTGGAATACATACTTTTGTACTTGCTTAGCGACTTTATTCAAAATAACTTCACCAAGAATATCACCATAATTATCAACAAAGTGATCAAGGTTATCTATTTGAACAGCAATGGCACAAATGGACTTTTCTTGATTTGTCCAAACTTGGGTTTGTTGAGTTAAATAATGACGTTTATAAAGGCCCGTTTGGCTATCTACTATATGCTGCTTTCGGAGCTGAGTTAATTGCTTTTGCGTTTTTTCGTGTAACTTTTTAGCTTTGCTAAGTTCTTTCTTAAATTGTTTATGCTGCTCTAGTAACTCTACGGTTTGTGTATTGAGGATTTTAAGTGCTTTACGGCTTTGTTCTATACTGTTTTCATCAAGCGTATGTACACATTCATTTACTTGATCAGCAAAGCGGATAATTTGTTTTTCTGTTGCTTGAGCATTTCGAGAAAGTGACCCGATAATACCGTCAACATTTTGAATCATCGAGACCTGAGTTGTGTGCCCTTCATTTAAAAATTGAAAATATAATTGTTCAATTAAAACACTGTCTATATTTTCTTCTGTTGCAATCGCACGTTCTAGTGCATTTTTAAGGTTTATATTGGCTTGGCTAATATAGGTATAAATTACTTGAAAATTAAGCGGGGTTGGCGGCAGCGCATAACGCTCTAAAAACACACACACTTTAGTCATCTTTTCTTGTGCAATTGCCATGGAATCATGGAACATCATTTTTAAATACCAACTGAGTACGCATAAGAGTTAATTTAAATATCTCATTCCGTGAGGCGGTTATGCATCCGAGCTTTTATTATTTTTTACTACAGTAATCGTTATGGCGGTTATTTAAAAGTAAAAAAAGAGTTACGGAACTTAAATTTTCATTTTAACAACTCAATAGCTGCTTTTCTCATCAATTAAGCTTGTTTTTACTTCTGTTGATATACTTTACTCTCGAAATACACTTAGTTTTAGTAAGGTTTATAACCGTTGATTGGTCTCATTTACTTGCTATTTATTTAGCCTACGATAGCTTTGTGATATCTATTACATCGTCAAGTTAAATTGCAATGAATCATTTTTTACAGCGGCCAATGCGCCATTCTTTACTTGGTTTCATGTTTTTATGCTCATTAAGTGCATGTCAAATAACAACGCAAAATGCAGATCAACAGTTTACGCAGATAGCCAAAAGCATTGTTGATTACAGACAAAGCATTAATCCTTATAGCAATGCAAAAGGGGTTAAAGGTTACTTGTTACCAAATCTATCGCCCGAATTTTTAGCGCAAGAATATAAGAATAAAACACAGTTACTTGCCGAGTTAGATACCGTCAGCATTGATAAATTAAGTGATGAAAATCAAATAAACTTCAGCATTATTCGAGCACAAGTACAAAACAGCGTTGATGAGTATATATTCAATGCGCATTATATGCCGCTTACATCAGAGTATGGTTTTCACTCTGGATTATCATACATCATCAATAGCTCTCAATATAAAAATCAGCAAGATTTCGATACATACCTTGCACGTTTGGCGCAAGTTCCACGGTTTTTTGAACAAAACATATATTGGATGAAAAAAGGGATAGAAACGGGCCTTACTCAACCTAAAGCTGTGCTAGAGGGTTACGAAGATTCAATTAATGCTTACATTGTTGACGATATAACTACATCTGAGTTTTATAAACCTTTTTTAACTAATACTGCTGGTTTGAGCGATAGTGAATTTAAGGCACTACAACAAAAAGCTAAAAACATTATAAAAGAAGATGTTATACAGTCTTATAAAAATTATTTAGTGTTTTTTACGCAGCAGTATCGACCTAGTGCACGCACAAGCGTTGGCATATCAGATACACCTAATGGCGAGGCATTTTATAAAAACAGAGCTAAGTATTACACTACTACCGACATGACGCCTAAAGAGATTCATGAACTTGGATTAAAAGAGGTCGCTCGAATTCGCAGTGAAATGGAGGACGTAATAGCTGAAGTAGGTTTTAAAGGCACATTCGCCGAATTTATTCACTTTTTACGTACGGATCCACAATTTTATGCCACAACACCAGAGCAGCTTTTAAAAGAAGCATCTTATATTGCTAAAAAAATGGATGCACAGCTGCCTAAGCTATTTCATACCTTGCCACGTAAACCTTATGGCGTAGCCCCCGTACCAGCCAATATTGCTCCTAAATACACAACAGGCCGTTATTCTGGCTCTAATCGAGATGATGAAGCAGGTTATTATTGGGTGAATACTTACGCATTAGATAAGCGCCCTCTCTATGTTTTAGAAGCGTTGACTCTGCACGAAGCAGTGCCAGGACATCATTTACAAATATCACTTAATGCCGAGCTTGAAAATCTACCGAGCTACCGTCGTGATGCTTACCTTTCGGCATTTGGCGAAGGTTGGGGGCTTTACTCTGAATACTTGGGCTTAGAAGCTGGCTTTTATCAAAACCCATATAGCCGTTTTGGTCGCTTAACTTATGAAATGTGGCGAGCAGCACGTTTAGTTGTTGATACGGGAATGCACATGTATGGCTGGAGTAGAGATCGGGCTATGAACTTTATGAGCGAAAACACCGCGCTTTCGCTGCATAATGTTAAAACGGAAACCGATCGTTATATATCGTGGCCAGCACAGGCACTGTCATACAAAATTGGTGAGTTAACTATTAAACGTTTACGCGCTGAGGCAGAGCAAGTGCTTGGGAAAAATTTTGATATTCGTGAATTCCATCATCAAATATTACGCCATGGTTCAGTACCTTTATCAGTGCTAGAAACACAAGTACGTATGTATATAAAAAATGAATCAGTTAAGCTGGAAAGTAAATAAGTATAATTTTTAAAAATGGGTACTGAGTTGTTTTTATAGCTATGTAAGTTAGTACTCTGTTGGTAAGTAGTTGTATTTATTTAAGTAAGCAGGTTAGTAATTATGATGAGCCATTTAGTTCATTAAAGCGGTCAGTACTTATTAGGTCTTATTTTAAAAATCACCAAGGGTCATAAATGAGCAATTTTATAATGTTTAGTATCGATATATTTGCAAGTATGTTTATAGTTTTACTCGGGTGCGTTGTGCTTACTGTAATTGTTTTTTATTTTCGCGATATTACACAAACTAAGCACGCTATAAGGCGAAATTACCCCGTGATAGGGCGTTTTCGGTATTTTTTTGAGCGCCAAGGGGAGTTCTTCAGGCAGTACTTTTTTGCGCAAGATAGAGAAGAAATGCCATTTAATCGAGCTGAACGAAGCTGGGTTTATCGTGCTGCAAAAGATGTTGACCGTACTGCGGCATTTGGCTCTACGCAAAGCTTAGAAGTAACGGGTACAGTTATGTTTATGAACTGTGCGTTTCCTACTTTAGATGAAGAAGCGCTCGACCCGAGTAATGTTACTTTGGGTCCATACTGTAAAACACCTTACACCACCAACTCGCTATTTAATGTATCAGGTATGAGCTTTGGTGCGTTATCAAAACCCGCTGTACGTGCTTTATCAAAAGGAGCTAAGTTAGCAGGTTGTTGGATGAACACCGGTGAAGGGGGATTAAGCCCTTATCACTTAGAAGGTGGGGCTGATATTGTTTTTCAAATTGGTACCGCTAAATATGGTGCACGAGACGAGCACGGTAATTTAAGTACTGAAAAACTTAAAGAAATAGCGGCTCACGAACAAGTAAAAATGTTTGAACTAAAAATGAGCCAAGGCGCTAAACCTGGCAAGGGTGGAATGCTTCCAGGGCGCAAAGTTAATGCCGAAATAGCTAAAATTAGGGGGATACCAGAAGGGCAAGATTCGATTAGCCCCAATGGTCACCCTGAAATTAAAAATCCAGCCGATATTCTTGATATGATTGCCACTGTACGTAACGCGACAGGTAAGCCTACAGGGTTTAAAGCTGTTATTGGTGCATACGGATGGTTAGAAACGTTGTTCGCTGAAATAAACCACCGTGGTATCGAGTCTGCACCTGACTTTATTACCATAGATAGTGCTGATGGTGGTACGGGCGCAGCACCGCAACCGCTTATGGATTCGGTGGGTTTACCACTGCGCGAAAGTTTACCGCTTGTAGTTAATATGCTTGAAAAACATGGGCTTCGAGATCGTATTAAAATAATCGCTTCTGGTAAATTAATTGTTCCTTCAAAGGTTGCTTGGGCATTGGCGCTCGGTGCTGATTTTGTTGTATCGGCTCGTGGTCATATGTTTGCACTGGGCTGTATTCAAGCAATGCAATGTAATAAAGATACTTGTCCAACCGGGATCACTACGCATAACGAGCGTTTGCAACGCGGCTTAGATGTAGCTGATAAAGCGCAGCGAGTAGCTAACTATAATAAATACATTCATTATGGCGCTGGGCTAATAGCTCATTCTTGTGGTGTGACTAGTGCACGCGAATTAAAACGTGAGCATGTACGTATAGTGCAAGAAAGTGGGCTTTCGGAACCGCTTGATAAAATTTACGAAAACTACAAGTAAGTTTTAACTAACTAGAAGGCGCTAATAGCGCCTTTTTAATGTTTGTTAGTTTAATTGGCTTATTAATAAACTAAAGAATGCTTCTTTGTTGTTGCATGTTTGTGCATTTAAAATAAGTTGCTCGCCTAGTGCTAATGTTTGTTTTTGCACTGTAAGGCGCGCATTCTCATCACTAATACTATCTATATCGCTTACGTGCGCAAGCCCTATAGTACGCCTAATTAGCTCAGCACCACAGTAACCAACAGCATCTTGCAATACGTTTTTCATAAAGTATTGCGCATAGCCTACTGGCGCTAGTGATTCATCTGTTGTTTTAGTGCGTATTAATTCAAGCCATTGCTGCTCAAATAAACTATAGGTGTCTACGATACAGCTAAGTAAATGTGTTTGGTAATTACGACGAGCCACAAAATCTTCAATATGCCCGTATTGTGCGCAGTAATTTAAAAGTAAATTACCAATAAAAGAGCCAATATCGAACCCAACAGGACCAAAAAAACCAAACTCAGGATCGATCATCTTTGTATTATTACAATCAACAAAAATACTGCCGCTATGCATATCACCATGAAGTAATGTTTGCGGGTTAGATAAAAAATTAGCTTTTAATTTTGCTATTTCTAACTTTAATGCGCTGTTTTTTTGTATTGCATCAACTTCGCTTTGTAGTTGATCTGGGTAGTTATTGCGTTCGTGCCCAATGTACGGGTCGCTAAAAAATAAGTCTTCAGTGATTTGGCAAAGCTCAGGATTAGTAAATTGGCTAACGAGCGCTTTTTTAGTTTGCGCGGTTAAGTAAAAATCTGAATTATAAAAGCCGGTGTGGCTTAAGTAGGTAGCTACATGCTGTGCCAATTTAGGAAATTGCTCTGCATTATTTTGTGCAGTACGCAATATTTGTAAATTACCTAAATCTTCTAAAATAGTAAGGGCTTGTATTTCACTATAATGTAAAACATTAGCAGTATAAGTAGGGCAAATAGCACCATGGTTAAGTAAAGCTTGTGCTTCTATACGGGCTCTATCAAGTGTTAATGGCCACGACTCACCCACGCAACGCGCGTAAGGCAGAGCTTGCTTTAAAATAACACTATTGTTTTGCTCATCAGTAATTCTAAACACTAAATTAAGATTGCCATCACCAAACTCATACGCAGATAAGGTTTGTCCGGAATCAAAAAAATTACATTGTTTAGATTCAATTAATGTCGATACGTAATCGATAGCGCGCTGTGCGTTAAAAGCAACATAGTTAGTCATGGTTTTAATCTCAAAAATCAGCTTTTAAGCATTCTATACCTTTAAATGTTTAGATGTCTACAAGTCTAACTTGAGAGTTATTCAAAGTGGTGTAAAATAACGTCACGCATTTTTAATACCTTAAGCATTATGCAAAATTTAATCGCAAGCAGTTTAAAATATGAAAACGGGTCGCTTAGTGTGCTCGACCAATATTTACTACCTCACCAGCAGGTATGGCATCAGTGCCATGATGTAGAAACCATGAAAGAGCTGATCATTAACTTAAAAGTACGTGGAGCTCCACTTATTGGTTTAAGCGCGAGCTTGTTAGTGGCGTATTTAGCTGAGCAAGGGGTAGTGAAAAGTGAGCTTGAAAAAGCAATCAATGAACTAGAAGCCACTCGTCCAACGGCGGTTAATTTAATGCATTGTATGGCGGCATTGCGAAAAGCTTTAACGCAAAGCGATTATGTTGCCGGTATTGTTAGTACTGCTGAGCGGTTGTTTATTGAAGATATTGAGTTGTGTGAACGAATGGCAAATCGTGGTGCCGAGCTTATAAATAGTGGCGACAACATATTAACTCATTGTAATACAGGGGCGCTTGCAACCGCTGGTATTGGTACTGCACTGGGTGTTATTTACAAAGCGCAGCAAAAACATGGCAACGTACATGTGTGGGTTGATGAAACACGACCATTATTACAAGGCGGCCGCTTAACGGCCTTTGAGCTTGAGCGCTGGAAAATACCTTACACATTAATTTGCGATAATATGGCGGCAAGTTTAATGGCTGCAGGTAAGGTAGATAAAATAGTGGTAGGGGCTGATCGTATTGCCGCCAATGGTGATTTTGCTAATAAAGTGGGTACCTATAATTTAGCCGTACTTGCGTATTTTCATAACATTCCATTTTATGTAGTTGCGCCTATTACTACGCTTGATACCAACACCGCGTGTGGTGATGATATAGAAATAGAGCAACGTAATCCTCAAGAAGTGCGCGGAGTTAGCGGTAGCTTTGGTGAGGCTTTGTGGGCACCCACTAATGCCAATGTATATAACCCTGCATTTGATATAACACCGGCAAAACTGGTTACAGGGTGGATGTTAGACACGGGGGTTTATAACCAAAGTCAGGTAGAAAATGGCGGTCTCATAAAGCTTAAGTAACTTCGCGGTATTTTTGGTCCACGCTATGTTTATTAGTGTGGACCAAGGTTTTGAATGACCAACTTACGATAATAGTGGAAATTGCTCTGCAATAGACGAGTCAGTGCTTTTTGCTACCCAGCCCTCTGTATTGTTAAATAAGCGAATGGCAGTAAACTCAGGATCGCTTCCCATATCAAACCAATGCGGGGTAAGTTCAGGCACTGAAATTAAATCGCCTTGTTGGCAAAGTACCTGATAAACCTTATTGCCTAAATGCAGGCAAAATAGCCCTTGGCCTTTTACAAAAAAACGTACTTCGTCTTCACTATGAGTATGTTCAAATAAAAATTTTTTGCGCAGCTCTGATGCGCCAGGGTTACCTTTAGCTAGAGATATAACATCTACTGTTTGATAGCCATTTTCAGTTTTTAACCGATCTATATCGCTTTTGTACGCACTAATAATTTGCTCATGGGTGGTGTGCTGATTAATATCTGCATTTGCTTGCCACTGTTCAAAACGTACGTTTACTTTAGCTAGCTGCTTTGTAATATCATCAGCATTTGATGTGCTCACAAGTGCCTTGTTTGCATTGTTGTCGGCATACACCGTTAATTGGCTCATACTAATTGCTCCAATTTAAATTGACTAAAGTCATTAATATAAGGGTGTGCTTTAGTGCTTGCTTGCCCATCACGAATTAAATGTAGTGTTTTTAAACCCACAGCCTGCGCGGCGTCAAGCTCACCGGTTACATCACTTAAAAAGAGTATTTCTTCTGCCTGAAACGGTAACAGTTCAACAATGGTGTTATAGGCAGTTCGTTCTTGCTTTGCGCCAACTTTGGTGTCAAAAAAGTCAGAAAAAAAGCTGCGAATGTCGCCATAATCACTGTATTTAAAAAGCAACAGCTGCGCTTTTACCGAACCAGATGAGTACACATACAAAGTAATATCGTTGTTGTGTTGAGCTTGTAAAAAATCAAATGCATCTGGGTATAAATGACCCTTAAAATCGCCGTGTTCATACCCTGTTTGCCAAATTAAGCCTTGTAACTGCTTAAGTGGAGTGATTTTTTTATCTTCATCAATCCAGGTAAGTAAGGCGCTAATGACTTCTTCTATATCGGCGTTTGGCTTTTCGATAAGGGCTTTTACGGCATTAATTTGCTCGGCTACATCCGGTTTATTAGCATTGGCACGTATGAAGGTAGGTAACTGTTTTGCCGCGTAAGGAAATAACACCTCTTTAACGAACGAAATACGGGTTATTGTGCCTTCGATGTCGGTTAAAATGGCTTTAATCATTTAGTTACTCCCGCTTGAATACCTATTATTTTTAGGCGTTCTAGTTCGCAGCTAAATAAAAACTCTAAGGCTTCTAAGTGGCGACGAACTTCATCAATATTACGTCCTACTGCATATAAACCATGACCACGTATCAGTACGCCGTGCTCTATAGGCGTATGTAAATGATGGTCACTGACCAGCAGGCTTAATCGGTCAATATCTTGATCGTTATCGAAAATAGGAATGCTCAGCGTTTCTAAGTGTGAAGTAAAGCCGCTCAGTGCTTTTTGCATTTCATAGCCTGTTAAATCAAGCTGATGCTCTTGGGTAATTTGCGACAGTACGGTAGCGGCTACAGAGTGAGTATGTAAAACACACTGTGCATCATGTATAAGCTGATACAAACTTAGGTGTAATTGTGTTTCTGCCGATGGTTTTACAGCTCCTGCTAGGCGCTCGCCTTGGTGATCTAATTGCAAAAAATGCGCTTGCGTCAGTGAGCCTTTATCGTGCCCACTTGCTGTAACAACAAAGCCAGTGCTAGTACGAGCTGAAAAGTTTCCGCCTGTTGCGGGTACCCAGCCTTTTTGGCTAACCCATTTTCCGGCTTCAATAAGTTGTGAAATAGCGGTATTGTTTTGCATACATTCCTCACTAATGAGCGTAAAGTTAATTGTTTTTAGACGGCTATACTTCTGTTTTAAGCAATGATAGCATCGCTTTAAGCGCAAAACCATCATTAAGGGCATCTCGTGTTTGAAAGTAAATTACCAAATTTAGGCGTTAGTATATTTAGCCAAATGAGCGGATTGGCTAATGAGTTTTCGGCAATTAATCTCTCTCAAGGCTTTCCTGAGTTTGATGCTCCTGATCTTTTAAAAACGCAGTTAAATTATTATGTGCAGCAGGGCGTTAATCAATATTCACCTTCAAGTGGCGTACCAAGATTACAGCAACAAATTGCTGATTTAGCAAAGCGCAAATATGCAGTTGATATAAACGCAGCTGATCAAGTTACTGTTACCTCGGGTGCAACAGAGGCATTGTTTGTAGCTATTCAAACAATTGTGCGCCCCAGTGATGAAGTGATTGTATTTGACCCTGCATATGACTCTTACCAACCGGCAATTGAACTCGCTGGTGGAAAGTCGGTACACATTGCTTTAAGTGCGCCAAATTACACTATTGATTGGCAAGTAGTAAGCCAAGCAATTACTAAAAATACCCGTGCAATTATTATAAATACACCTCATAACCCTAGCGGTAAAATATTACAGCCACATGATATAAAAAAGCTTAAAGAGTTGGTTAGCACTCACAATTTATATGTAATAAGCGATGAGGTATATGAACACATTACGTTTGATGAACAACCGCATTTAAGTGTATTACGCGATGATGAATTATTTACCAAAAGCTTTGTTATATCGAGTTTTGGTAAAACATTTCATAGCACGGGCTGGAAAATGGGTTACTGTATTGCACCTGCCGATTTAGCTGTCGAATTTAGAAAAATTCATCAGTACGTTACGTTTTCAAGTTTTACCCCCGCACAGCATGCGCTTGCCGATATGCTCGAGCAGCAAGGTGAGCATATAGATGAGCTAAGCGGGTTTTATCAGCAAAAACGCGACTTATTAGCGAGCCATTTAAGTAACAGCCGTTTTAAAATTTTACCTAGCCAAGGTACTTACTTTTTATTGTTAGATTACAGTGATGTATCGGATTTAAACGATATTGATTTTTGCCATTGGTTAGTTGAGCAAGCAGGTGTTGCGGCTATTCCGTTAAGTGTGTTTTATCAAAAGGCACCAACCGACAAAGTAATTCGTTTATGCTTTGCTAAAAACGACAACACTCTCATAGAGGCTTCGCAAATATTATGTCAACTTTAACCATTACAGCATTGCAAAGCTCGCTTTATTGGCTTGATAAAGATGCTAATTTAGCCATGTTTAATAAGCAGCTTGAAGCAATTATGCATCAGCCCGATCTTATTTTACTGCCCGAAACATTCTCGACTGGCTTTGCTATCAATTTAGATTGTGCAGAGCCCGAAAACGGTAAAGTACTGACGTGGTTAAAGGCGCAGGCTCATAAACATAATGCGGTTATTGCAGGTTCGGCACTTGTTGCACAAGGCGATAAAAAAGCGAATCGGTTTTATTGGGTAAAACCCGATGGTGAGGTGAGTTATTACGATAAACGCCATTTATTTCGCTTAGGCAGCGAGGGCGATTACGTTGTAGCAGGGCAAGCGCGTAAAGTTTTTGAAATCAACGGTTTTAAACTATTACCACAAGTATGTTACGACCTGCGCTTTCCGGTATTTCAACGTAATAATAACGACTACGATGTAATGATAAACGTAGCAAATTGGCCGGCTGTGCGCCGCCATATTTGGGATACGTTACTTATGGCGCGTGCAATGGAAAACCTGTGCTACGTAGTAGGCGTTAATCGAGTGGGTGACGACGGTAATGGTGTGGCGCACAATGGCGGTACTGCAGTATACGACTTCAAAGGCGATGCATTAACTAAAGCGCAAGATAACGCTGAGCAACTAGTTACTATAACACTTGAAAAAGCGCCACTGGATGAGTTTAAAGCAGCGTTTCCTGCCTATTTAGATGCAGACCCTTTTACATTAGTTTAGAGCGATTTAATGATAAGCGCAGAATGCTCTAAGGGGATATAAATTTATGTTCTACAATTTTTGTGAGACCTTGTTTTTCTTAGCTTATAGAAGTTGCCCGCGCACAAACTTTAAATATTGCTCTAAGCTTTGTTGCCACAGATCTAGCGCTTCATCAAGCATGTCGTTGTGTGGTTTTTTATCGAGTAAGCGGCGCTCTATTTTTTTTAGCGCTATACCATAACGATTAAAACCTAACTGTAAGGCTGTGCTTGCCTGGCGATGTAAAAGCTTAATACATTGCTCTGGATGCTGAGTAGTAAGCTCTTGGCAACGAATGAGTTTATTTCGTGCTGAAAGTACAAATTCGTTATAAATAGACGATACTTCATCTTCACTAAACGAAGTGGTTAGTGTCTCTGCTGCGGTTTCGTCGTACAAAGTGTCAATAAGTTCTACAGTAATATTAGCCGTTTGATTTGATTGAGAGTCGCTAAGTGCTTGGCGAAGCTTTTGGTGTTTAATAGGCTTGCCAACAATATCTTTTATTCCTAATTCTAAATATTCTTTTACTTCGTCGGGGCTAAGGCTTGCAGTAAAAGCGAGCACGGGAGTTCGTTGATTCTTATGATCTATGTGCTTTAGGCGTTTAAGTACTTCTTGGCCTGTTAAGTCAGGTAAGTTCATATCAAGTAACACTACATCAAAGTGATGTTTTTGCATAAGCTCAATAGCGCTTTTCCCATCTTTTGCGAGCTTAATTTTGTGCTCATCGTCGGCCATAAATTCGATAGCAATTTTTTGGTTCAAATCTAAATCTTCAACCAATAATACATCAAGGCCTGTTAGGTAATCTTTAGTCTGGTGTCGCTGTTCTACTAAACTTAGTTCGCCCAAAGTAAAAGTAACGATAAAGCTAAATACACTCCCTGTACCGAGTTGGCTTGCAATTTCGAGCCGGCTACTAAGCTTTTCAAGCAAACGGCTGGTAATGGCTAAACCTAGGCCGGTTCCACCTTTTTCTTTACCTGCGCTACTTTGTACATAAGGTTCTGTTAAGTAAGCTATCTCGTCGTTTTCTATGCCTGGGCCAGAGTCCTTCACACTTATTTTTATGGTGTGTTCAAGTTGTTTCTCTAAAATTAAATCAACTTGAATTTTCACAACACCGTGGTCGGTAAATTTAATGGCATTACCCACTAAGTTAATAATAATTTGCCTAAGTTTTTGTTGGTCGCAGTAATAACAAGCTTGCTCTGGAATATTGCACACAAGCTCAAATTTAAGATGTTTTTGCTCGGCAAGTGGGCTCAGTAATAGACATAAATTATTGAGCCATGTTTTAAATTCTATATCTTCTTCATAAAGTGCTTCATCACTTTGATCTAGGCTTGCGTAATCAAGTACTTTATCTACGAGTAAATTGAGTGATTCGGCGGAGTTTATAATTGCCTCGCAATAAGCTTTATTACGGGTATCACTTGTTTGGTTCATGACAAGCTGAGCGCTGCCTAAAATACCATTCAGTGGGGTGCGTATTTCGTGGCTAATAGTTGAGAGAAATAGTCCGCGTATTTCTAAGTCTTTTTGCGCTTTATCGGCTAGTTTATTGAGATGCTGCTCTCTGCGTTCATTACACAATAAGGCCATGCCTGCAGCATAGAACATGGGTGCAATGACGCCATTTAAAAATAATAGTGAGCTAAACCAGCCATTAATTAATAGATTACTTTGTTCAATATCGTCCATAAATAACGAGCGGCCAATAAAACTAAAAGCAACGAGAGTCAATATAATAATGTATACAATACTGCCATTAGGATAGGGCGCACGGGCATGTTTGATAAATATAAATAATAAAAATATAGCTTCAGCTATATGTTGTATATCAGATGCAATAACTCGTTCGTGTAAAGAGGGATCATAAAAGGTGTAATAACCGAGCATTACAGCGCTAAAAGCAGTAAATGAGCAGATTAATTTGAAGCCAATACCGTGATAATTTAAAAATTGGCTGAGTGATAGGCAATGCACAATAGAAGCTGCAAACATCATGCTACTGGCAATGCTAATAATAACTAAATTATGTGTATTACCAACAAGGGTAAAACCAATAACAGAACCCAGTAATAAAATAGGGTAAAAAATATAAAGCAGCGTACCTGGAGTTTGCTTGTTTGTTCGCCATGTTAAAAAATTAAGCAAGGTCATTACAACCACTATGGCTATGCTGGCAAAGTAAAGAGTGAAAGAGTCGAGCATTTAGTTTCCAGCGAAGTGATGTTTTAACAAGTGGGTAGTAAATATAAAAACAGACACCTAAGTGTCTGTTTTTATATTTAAACGAAATGCGTATTTAACGAATTTCGTCTGGTATATTTTGCTGCGCCCAAGACAATAGCTCAATGCGATTACGACATTTAGTTTTTCTAAATGCACTGTATAGATGAGTTTTTACAGTGTGCGGACTAATACTTAATTCTTCAGCAATTTCTTTATTTTTAGAACCATTACTCATTAACGAGATAATTGCTTTTTCTCGTTTAGTTAATTTAACTGGTTCTATATCACCTTCGGTTAGCTTATGAAGTGCATCTTTATTAAACTGTAGCATACGGTTTAATGCGTTACACATTATGTCACGGCGATACCAAAGCTGATCTTCCATTAATAAACGAATACCTTTCATTAATACATCGGCGTTATCAGTCGTATAAAACACACCACGAATACCGCTTAATAATGCACGGTTAGCTAGTTCTGGATTTTCGTCTAGGTTAAATAATATGATATCGCATTTAACGCGTAGGTTTACTAATTGTTCTTTTAGCTTTCCCCATGCATCTTTACTTGATGTTTCAATAAACAGTAATCGAGTCCCTTCAGGTATATCTAAAATGTTTGTACCTGTGGTTACGTCAAGGCCTTGCGTTTTTAACAAAGGTTCTAAAACGTTAATGCCAATAGTATTAATTGGCTCTTGATCTAATAACAAAAAGGCAGAACTGCTCATATTTTTATACTCTTTTATAAAGCTGACTGATTAAGTTTATCACGACTTCCACACCTTTTGTATTAGAAAGTCGCTATTTTACTTGAAAACAAGTACGATTTTACGATTATTTAAACATAAAATGTTGCAAATAAGTAATTGTTTTTCGTTTGTTAAACATGAGAAATATTAACATTTGGCACTTAACGTATATTAAAAGAGTACAATAAAAGTCATCATTTAAATAAAACTCTTTTTAACATCTTGATACGGAGGCCAGCCCATCTCTTTCCCTGCAAGCATATGCAAGTGTATATGGTATACAGTTTGCCCACCATGCTCGTTACAGTTCATTACTACTCGATAGCCGTTGTCTGCAAAATTATGTTGTTTAGCTAACTTTGCTGCTACGGTATATAAATTGCCAATTAAGTATGAATTTTCATCATTTATATCATTGATAGTGGCAATTGCTTTTTTTGGGATAATCAATACATGGAATGGGGCTTGAGGATTTATATCTTTAAATGCAAGGGTATCATCATCTTCATAAATAATGTCTGCTGGAATTTCACGATTAATTATTTTTGTAAAAATTGTATTTTGACTCATGGTATGTCCCTAATTAAATATTATGAAATTTAGGCTCACTAATGACAAAATTTCATAGCAGTGTCAAACTGAAAATAACTAAAGGAGTAAATATGCGTAAATCAGTATTAATGGGCAGTGCGGCAGTGCTGTTATTTAGTGTATCGAGTATGGCAGAAAATATTCACTTCCCTGAAGAGTTTGTGCCATTACAAGTGGGAGAGCGTGTTATAGAAAGCTCTTTATTTAGTCGGGTTGATGATTTAGAGCTTGCGCCGGGTACTTATCAGCTAAAATTAAAATATACCGACTTATATGAACAAGGCTTTGACGATCATGAAGTGATTGAGTCAGAACCGTTTTGGGTAGATGTTACCGTTGAAGCTGGGAAAAATTACACTTTGGTGTTTAATCGGGCAGATAACGCCGTGTCGGCGAAACTATTTGCAGAAGTACCTGAGGTGAGTTTACAAGCCAAAGGCAGCTCACTGCCTGAACCCTTAACTGTTGTTTCCAATAATCAAATGGAAAAAGTAAAGCCGATGAAACCAATGGTAAGTTCGGCTGTTGTTTCTCAAAAATCAAATAAGCCACTAGGGCCTGTTAATAGTCAGGGGATGCCAAGCGCAGCGAATATGCTTGATTTTTGGTGGCAACAAGCCACAACGTCAGAGCGTAAAGCTTTTTTAGAAAAAGTGACAAAATAACAGAAAAACAAAAGGGCCAAATTTGGCCCTTTTTAGTGTCTAGTTAACGCTATTTATTCAAATAATGCGTCAATAGTACCTTGTGCAAGAGGGTGATACCCAGGGCGTGCTTTTAAGTACACGCTTTGTGCCCACTCTTTTTTACCGTTAGTGATAAGTGATTTATATAACGGCACAATTAACTTACGACGGCCAATACCTGATAAGTGCTTATTAAGCGCAGGATAAATTGGTTGATAACCATTACCTACTGCTAGCATAAACCAAGCAAACGCACGTTCAGCGTTAGTTGATTGCGTTAGGTTAAATTCACTATCAAGCTCGCTCATTTTCTCTATGCTTAAATCGCGTGGTAAGTTATTTAAAAAGTGTAGCCACTCATGCACAGACCAATCAGCCGTTGGCAGTTGAGTTGCAGTTGTGTCGCCTTTTAGCCATGCTGCTGTTGCTGTATCTACTTTATCAAATGCATCAGAAGTAGGGTTTGGCGCATCACTTGGTAATCCAGGTTCAAAAATCCATTCGTTTACTTTATCCATGCTTACAACACCAGGATACTTTTCAATTAAGTTAGCTTTTAAGTAAGTAACAAATTGCGCGGTAGTAAGTGATTTAAACGAAAACTCTTTAAAGTACGCTTTTACAAACGGGTCAAACTTATCGCGACCATATTTGTTTTCTAGGTAAATTAAAAATAATTGACCTTTAGTGTAAGGCACTGAGCTGAATGCATCGTCTGGGTCGCGGCCGTTAAGTTTTAAATTAAGGCGTGTATCTGGTGCATCAATTGTTTTAAGTTGTGCGCGTAAAGACGCTGAATCAAGTGCTTGTTCCATAACCGCACGGTCACGGCCAAATACTTCTTCCATAATGCGGTTTTCAACGTACGAGGTAAAACCTTCGTTTAACCATAAATCTTCCCACGTTGCATTAGTTACTAAGTTACCTGACCAAGAATGAGCAAGCTCGTGAGCAATAAGGTTAACTAAGCTTTTATCACCAGCAACAACAGTTGGAGTAATAAATGATAAGCGTGGGTTTTCCATGCCACCAAACGGAAAACTTGGTGGTAGCATTAATAAGTCGTAGCGACCCCATGCATATTCGCCGTACATCGCGTTTGTTTTATCGATCATGGCTTGGGTGTCGTCAAATTCAGCAACTGAGGCATCTAAAATTGTCGGCTCAGCAAATATGCCTGTTTGATGCGACATTGCTTTAAATTCTAAGTTACCTGCGCCAATAGCAATTAGGTAAGGTGAAATTGCTTGTGGCATATCAAAAATGTAGTCGCCATCTTTATAAAGCGCATCTTTGTTATCGGCACTCATTACAGCACGTATATCTTTTGGTGTATGAATTCGTGCAGAGTAAGTTACACGCATTGCGGGTGTATCTTGCACTGGGATCCAACTACGTGCATGAATTGCTTGCGATTGGCTGTACATAAATGGATGCGTTTTACTTGCCGTTTGCTCTGGTGTTAACCATTGCAGGCCTGAAGCTTCTGGGCGACTGTTGTAGTAAATACGAACTACTTCAGCTTGGTTTTTAAACACAATAGTAAGCTTTGAGCCTTTAACGTCATCTCGCTTAGCTAAATCAAAAGTCGCTTTTTTCCAGTTACCGCTTTGATCTTTGTACATTACTTTATCAATGTCTAAGTCGCGGGTATCAAGTACCAGAGTTCTACTTTTGCTGTTGTTCCACTGAAGAGTATGCTCTACAAAACCTTCTAACTGCTTGTCGGCAAAGTCGACATCTAAATCAAGGTTTAAGTGAGTAGTAACAACATCATCAAGGTTAGCATACGAGTTTTGGTCAATCGCATTAGCCATTGCTTGCGAACACATACCCGCCATAGCGAGGCTTAAAAAAAGAGGTTTAATTTTCATCATTACTCTGAACACAAATAAAAAGTGCAGGTTTTATATCACGATTGACACGGCGGGTTGAGTGATTTTTACAATCTAGTGCCACATTTGCGATGATGAGGTAAACTATTGCGATTAGTTACCGGTATTTTTAGAGAGCTTTGTGGCGCATTCATTACACTCCTTACATACATTCGCATTAAACAGCCAATGCCAAAATTTTGTTGAAATTACTCAGCTTGAGCAACTTAAAACGCAAAGTTTTAGCGCGCCGTTTTGTTTGCTAGGCGAGGGCAGTAATACCGTATTTTTAAATGACTACATGGGTACGGTTATAAAGATAGCCTTAAAAGGTATTAAAATTACCGAGCGTGAGAGCGACACACTAATAAGTATTGCCGCAGGCGAAAACTGGCATCAACTAGTCAGTTATTTATTAGAGGAAAATATACCGGGGCTTGAAAATCTAGCACTTATACCAGGGACTGTTGGCGCATCGCCGGTACAAAATATTGGTGCTTATGGCATTGAGATAGCTAAATTTATTGAGTTGGTAGAATACTTTGATATAACCACTAACACTATGCATTTATTAAATAACGAACAATGTGAATTTGCTTACAGAGACTCAATATTTAAACATGCCCTTAAAAATAAAGCGGTGATCACGCAGGTACATTTAGCGCTCCCAAAAAAATGGCAACCAGTATTGAGTTATGGCCCTTTGCAGCAACTTAAGGTTGTTACGCCGCAGGCTGTGTTCGATCAAATAATACAAACTCGCAATAGCAAATTACCTAACCCATATACACTTGCCAATGCGGGTAGCTTTTTTAAAAACCCTATAATAACCAACCAGCAGTTAGCTGAGCTATTAAAGCAATTTGCTGATTTACCTCATTACGAATATGGGCAAAGTCATCATAAGGTCGCGGCAGGTTGGTTAATCGATCAAAGTGGTTTAAAAGGGCACCGCGAGGCAGGTATTGAAGTGCATCAACAACAAGCACTAGTACTTGTTAATCACGGAAATAGTGAAGGCAGCGACCTAATAAAAATAATTAAACACATTCAGCGAATGGTTTATACGCGTTACAACATTATGTTAGAGCACGAAGTACGTTTAATGGATGCACGCAGCGAATGCCATATTAACGCGGAGCCTAAGTAATGAAAGCACCTGATGGAAACAAACTCGCTATTTTAAATGCTTTAAAGCAAGGTGTTTTTGTATCTGGCCAAGCGCTGGGTGAACAGCTTGGCATTAGCCGAGCTGCGGTAAGTAAACATATTAAAACGTTACAAGAAATGGGCTTGGATATTTTTAAAGTGACTGGCAAAGGCTATTGTTTGAATAGTCAGGTGGGCCTTTTAAATAAAACGCAAATTGATCAGCACTACAAAGCGCTAGGTGCAAATACTGCCGATGTAGAAGTACACCCTATTATTGATTCGACTAACAGCGAGCTTATGCGCCGTATACAGGCCAAAACAACGCTTGAGTCTGGCACTGTTATTGTTGCTGAAATGCAGCAAGCAGGACGTGGTAGACGCGGCCGTGTTTGGCAATCCCCATTCGGCGCTAATTTGTATTACAGTTACTTTTGGCGTTTAGATGACGGCTTACAAGCTGCAATGGGCGTATCAATTGCAGTAGGTCTTGCTGTTTATGATGCTATTAAAGCGTTATACCAAGTTGACGTAGAACTTAAGTGGCCTAACGATATTTATATAAATAAGCAAAAACTTGCAGGTGTATTAGTTGAATTAGATGGACAACCGCAAGGACCTTGTCAGTTAGTGATTGGTATCGGTATTAATTTACAAATGCCTGAGAGCTTTAGTCAGCATATAGACCAAGCGTGGACCGACCTAAGTCAACATACTCAACAACTTGATAAAAATTCACTGGTGGCTTCTCTTACTCATCATTTGGAGCAGCGTTTAGCGCAGTATCGTCAAACGGGTTTGCAAGGAATGTATGAGCAATGGAATTCGCTCAATGCGTTTGCTGGTGAATATGTTGAACTAAACACAGGGCACAGAAGCTGGCGTGGAATATGTGAAGGTATTGACGCACAAGGTGGAATACGAATTCGCCAAGACGGGGAAGTAAAAGGTTATTACGGCGGGGAAGTCTCCCTTAGAAAGGCGCAATTATGAGATTATTGATCGACGTAGGAAATACATCATTAAAAGCTGTGTTGTGGCATAACGAGCAAGCACAACCGGCAGATATAAATAACCTGCCTTGGTTACAAATAACCGAAGTGATTTATGCATGTGTAGGGCGCAGTGATTTACTAAACGATATTCTCGCGCAAGCGGCTAGCAATAATATTATTTGTTTTGAAGCCAAGGTAACAAAAACGCTTGGAGATCTTGTATGCGCTTACGAGCATGTAGCTAACTTAGGCATAGACAGGTGGCTTGCGCTTATTGCTGGATTTACGTTATATCCAAACACAGCATGCATTGTTGTTGATGCGGGTACTGCGACAACAATTGATGTGCTTAGTAGTGAAGGGTTGCATTTAGGTGGCTGGATTTTACCCGGGCTTGATTTAATGACCTCATCACTTACACAAAATACTCAACGTGTTTTTGATGACGGTAAAACTCCATTCACCAATGAACTGGGTAAAAATACGCCTAATGGTTTAAAAAACGGTGCTTTAGTCGCAACCATTGGAGCAATTGAGCAAGCTAAGTTGCACTTAACGGATAAAAAAACAGAGCAAAAAGTACAAATAATTTTTGCTGGTGGCTATGGCTTGCTTTTACAACAGCAATTTGCAGGAAGTATTTTTGATTCATTGCTAGTAATGAGGGGGTTACATTATTGGCGCGAACTAAGTAAAACAACATAAAAAAGTGCAAAAAACGTGTTTTCGCGTGAATATTGAGCATTTAAACTAAAAATTTACACTTTTTTTAATTTTATAGTTGCATCCCAATAAACCTTACTCTAATATCTCGCCCCGTACTAAAGCAGTGCCGACTTAGCTCAGCTGGTAGAGCAACTGACTTGTAATCAGTAGGTCAACCGTTCGACTCGGTTAGTCGGCACCACTTTCCTTTTACCGGAAGTGAATTAGTAGAGAATTATCGTGGAGGGGTTCCCGAGCGGCCAAAGGGATCAGACTGTAAATCTGACGGCTCAGCCTTCGCTGGTTCGAATCCAGCTCCCTCCACCACTTTATTCTTGACGGTTAGAGGTAGTTTAAGAACAGATTTTTATGCGGGCATCGTATAATGGCTATTACCTCAGCCTTCCAAGCTGATGATGCGGGTTCGATTCCCGCTGCCCGCTCCAGTTCTTGTGTTGCTGATATAGCTCAGTTGGTAGAGCGCACCCTTGGTAAGGGTGAGGTCGGCAGTTCGACTCTGCCTATCAGCACCAGTCCTAAGAATCTCCTTGATTACTTCCTTTATCTGTCAGAAAATACTATTTGAAAAAATTAACTTAATCTACCTCTGGTGGATTATTTTCATATGTAATTTAGATACACAAAACTGATAGGTTCCGTCATGGCAAAAGAAAAGTTTGAACGCGTAAAACCGCACGTAAACGTTGGTACAATCGGCCACGT
>NZ_JJNZ01000062.1 GCF_000690055.1 Pseudoalteromonas fuliginea | reverse complement strand
CATAATGACTCCCACACGGTGTTAGCCTCCGCTTTTCGTGGGTTAGCTTAATTCAAAGCCAGAGCCATAATTAGTTTGTCAATTAACTAAACAGCAGAGGCTAACATGAATAAACATAGCATACTTTTTATCGGTCTTGATACACATAAAGAATTCAATGAAGTCGCCTATATTGAAGAACATAGAGGTGCGAAACCCGTTCATCTTGGCCGAGTTTCGTCTTCCAAAGTGGCTGTTCAAAAGCTTGTTCGTCAGTTTGAATCCAAATACCCTGGCGCAACACTTCATTTTGTTTATGAAGCTGGACCATGTGGTTATTGGATTTACAGATTAATTACCAGTCTCGGCCATTGCTGTTATGTGGTTGCACCCTCTCTTATTCCCAAAAAGCCAGGTGAGAAGATTAAAACCGATAAACGTGATGCCCTTAAGCTCGCTAAATTACTTAAATCTGAAGATTTAACACCTATTTATGTTCCCGAGCCTGAAGATGAAGCCGTACGTGATTTATCTCGCGCACGCGAAGTGGCAATGAAGGATTTAAAAGATGCTAAATATCAATTAAAGGCACTGCTGCTTCGCAATAATATTAATTACAGAGGCACTGCAAATTGGTCACAAAAACATTTACGTTGGCTCACTGAGCTTGTGTTGCCACATCCCGCGCAGCACATCGTCTTACTAGAGTTTTTACACACAATTATGAACGAATAAGCCGACTTGAACGGCTAGACAATGAACTAACACACCATGTTCA
>NZ_JJNZ01000061.1 GCF_000690055.1 Pseudoalteromonas fuliginea | reverse complement strand
CAGATGATTGCTTTATATTGTTAAAGAACGTTTTGAGTCGCTTTAGCGTCTCAAGGGATGCGAATAATACACCCTTTATTTTTCGAGTCAACACTTAGTTTTAAACTTTCTTTTTAGAAGATTTAAAACCAAAGTTTTATTTAACTCTCTGAGTAGTTTATGCCTTGCTATGCTTCGGCGTTTCCCGTCTCAGTGGGGTCGCATTATAGGGAGAACAGATTTTTACGCAAGCACTTTTTTAAAGAAAAAGTAAAAAAAGATGCTGTTCGGTCAGTATCTGAACTAAACACCCTGAAACTGATAGTTTTGTAACCAAACAGTGCACTGTATGGTACAAAAATCACCTTGCTGATACACTCAAAGCTAATAACTATTATCTAAAAGGTACTAAATATGGCAATCCGTTCTTATAAAGGTATAACACCTTCGTTTAATTCGTCTGTTTATATTGATGAGTCTTCAGTTTTGGTTGGTGATATTACTTTAGGTGATAATAGTAGTGTTTGGCCTTTAGTAGCTGCACGTGGTGATGTTAACTATATACGTATTGGTAAGCGCTCCAATATACAAGATGGCAGTGTATTGCATTTATCTCGTGCAACTAAAAGCAACCCTGATGGTTATCCACTTATTATAGGTGACGATGTAACTGTTGGTCATAAGGTAATGCTGCACGGATGTGTATTAGGAAACCGTATACTAGTAGGTATGGGCGCTATTATTATGGATAACGTGGTTGTTGAAGACGATGTAATTATAGGTGGCGGCTCTTTAGTACCACCAAACAAACGTTTAGAGTCTGGTTACTTATATGTAGGAAGTCCGGCTAAGCAAGCCCGCCCTCTTACAGAGCAAGAACTTGCCTTTTTAAAAATATCTGCCGATAACTATGTGTCACTTAAAGATGAATACTTAGCTGAAATAGCTAACTTAAGTTAATAAACTTACTTCAATTTGGCCTGCCGAGTTATAGCTTTCTTCTTCGATAAGCTCCTCGGCACGTTCTTCATAATCAAAACGATACTGTTCAAAATATTCTGTTGCGTGACTTTCGTCTGTTAATTTAAGTGTATTTACTTCTATTATGCATTCCACCAGCATGCCACTAACTTGTGCAAAAAAGACTAGCTGATGATCGGGCTCTCTAAATTCGAGCCTATCTATAAACTGTATTGCCTGATTCATTTAAGCGTTCCTTGTTTGAGCGCATCCACTACGGGAAGTATTTCTGGCATTTTATTACGCCATACATAATATGCTTGAGCAGCTTGACCAACTAACATACCGCTGCCATCTAAAAGCTTAGCGTTAATATTATGCTGTGCAATCCAATTCATAAAAATGGTATTTTGCAGTGAATAAAACATGTCATAAGCGACTTCACAGTTAGTTATGTGTTTTTCATCAAGAGCTGGAAGTTCGTTATTCATACTGCTAGAGGTAGAGTTTATAATTAGTGAGTAATCGCTTACTGGTAAATCATCAAAACCAAAACCAGATACAGCTCCATATTGAATAAACAGTTTTGCGAGTTCTTTGGCTTTTTGTGCTGTGCGATTAACGATTATTATTTCCTGAGGGTTATGCTCTAGCAAAGGTAAAATAACGCCTCGAGCTGCACCGCCCGCGCCAATAATTAAAATACGTTTATCAGTTATGGCTACTTTATTAGCAAGTAAATCATTTACAAAGCCCACACCATCGGTGTTATCTCCGAGTAATGTGCCATCATCTCGTTTTTTTAATGTATTAACAGCCCCTGCAATTTTAGCTAATGGCGTAAGCTCATCGGCCATTGCATAGGCTTGCTCTTTAAATGGCATTGTAACGTTAGCACCCACACCACCTTGCTCAAAAAAAGACAATACTGTTTTTTCAAAGTTATCGATAGGTGCTAATATTGCGCGATAGTCGATTTGCTCACCCAGTGATACAGCAAATTGTTTATGTATCGTGGGGGATTTTGAATGTTTAATTGGATTTCCAAAAACCGCATATTTGTCCATTTTAAAGCAACCTCTTTGCAGTTATATACTGCCTATTAACGATGATAAGTAATATGATTAAACGACTTTTTTCTAAATCTAAGCCAGCTCCTGAGCAACAGGCTCCTACTCCTGAAAAAACACCGTATGAAATAATAGGTGGAGAGAAAGGTGCGCGTGCTATTTCTAATCGATTCTACGACATAATGGAGTCAGATGAATACGCTAAACCGTTATATGATATGCATCCTCTGCCATTAGATCGAATTCGCCAAGTATTTTTTGAATTTTTATCTGGTTGGTTAGGCGGGCCAAACCTATTTACAGAAAAACATGGTCAGCCAATGCTACGTAAACGCCATATGCCTTTTACTGTAGACAAAGCATTGCGCGATCAGTGGATGTACTGCATGAATAAAACGTTGGATATAGAAATAGACAATCCGTTGTTACGTGAAGGATTAAAACAATCATTCTCTCAACTAGCAACGCACATGATCAATCAGCATTAAATTTATATTTAGCATAATGCAAAAAGGCGCTAATTAGCGCCTTTTTGATTACTGTGTAATTGTTATAATTGCCATTCTCTGGCGATTAATTCATTAGACTGGCTAGTTAACCACTCTTGCGGGCGTAAGTAATACTGATATAGGTTAGCTTCTGGGCTACTTGGTTCTGGTTTATAATTATATTCCCAGCGTGCAAGTGGTGGCATAGACATTAATATAGATTCTGTACGCCCGCCACTTTGTAGCCCAAACAACGTACCTCTATCCCATACTAAATTAAACTCTACATAACGTCCGCGACGATAAAGCTGAAAATCACGTTGTTGCTCTGTGTATTCGTCATTTTTACGACGTTCAATAATAGGTAAATAGGCATCTAAAAAGCCATTACCAACCGATTGCATAAACGCAAAACTCTTTTCAAAACCAAGTTCGTTTAAATCGTCAAAAAACAAACCGCCTACTCCGCGCGTCTCGTCTCTGTGCTTTAAATAAAAATACTCGTCGCACCATGTTTTATATTTTGGATAAACTTCACTACCAAATGGCGCACAAATGTCGTGAGCAACTTGATGCCAATGCTGTACGTCTTCTAATACTGGATAAAAAGGAGTGAGATCAAACCCGCCACCAAACCACCATATTGGCTCTTCGCCTTCTTTTTCGGCTATAAAAAAGCGCACATTGGCATGACTTGTTGGTACATGAGGGTTTTTAGGGTGAATAACTAACGACACACCACACGCATGAAAGCTACGCCCTGCAAGCTCTGGTCTGTGTGCTGTTGCTGAACCAGGCATTGAGGCGCCAAATACATGAGAGTAATTAACTCCACCTTGCTCTATTACAGTACCATTTGTGGTTACACGTGTGCGACCACCACCGCCTTCTGCTCGCTGCCAGTTATCTTCTATAAATTTAGCACTGCCATCTGCAGCCTCCAAACCTTTGCAAATAGTGTCTTGCAAAGCCATAAAGTATGCTTTTACTTGATCTAATAATTCGCTTTGCATATTAACCTCTAAATATTTTGCCCGTCATGGCGTCTTTTATTGTGCTTGGTTGAGTATTGCCACCTAACGCCTCGTCAACGTAAAAGCCAACTTGTTCTGTAAATTGCGCTTTGGCTTGATCAATACTAATTACCGTTTCTTGACCGGTTAAGTTTGCACTGGTTGATACTAGTGGCTTACCAAACTCTTGGCACAAGCGTTTTACTGTTGGATGGTTTGTTACTCTTACTGCAATGGTATCAAACTGCCCTGTGAGCCATTTAGGCGTATTTTTAGATGCAGGCATAACCCATGTAATTGCAGCAGGCCAACTCGAAAAAATATCAGCGCGTTTATCCATTGGTATTTTTGCATCATCTACGTATTTTAATAATTGTCCGTAGTTATCAGCGATTAAAATTAGCCCTTTTTCAACCGGGCGCTGCTTAATAGCTAATAGTGCTTCAACGGCTTGTTGATTATCTGGATCACAACCTAAACCATATACAGCTTCTGTTGGGTATAAAATAACTTCGCCTTGCGTTAAGCATGTTATTGCAGTGGGCGTATTTGAAAGGTCTGACAAAGTAGTCTCCAGATATAATTAAACGTTATTCAGTTGAGGTGAGCTTATGCATGCAGCTTTTTTGTGGGCATTGCAATAATATGCCGTTTGCCATATTTCTTTCTATGACGATAGGCCAATCACATTCAGGACACGGATGTTCAACCGGTTTATTATTAAGCGTGTATTTACAACTTGGGTAGCAATCACAAGAATAAAATACTTTACCAAACTTATTACTGCGCGCGACTAAATGACCTTTTTTGCATTTAGGGCAACTAGGCAAAGTATCTTCGCTTTGCTTTTCTTCATTTTCGTTAGCAATGTAATGACACTCTGGATAACCCGTACACCCAATAAACATACCATAGCGGCCATTTTTAACCACCAACGGTTTGCTACACTCAGGACATGCTGAATCTTCTAATATTTTTATTTCGTTGCTGTCGTGATGTGCCAATGGCCTAATAAAGTCGCATTTGGGATAACTTGCGCATCCTAAAAAAGGGCCTGATTTACTATTGCGGATCACTAACTCTGAACCACACTGTGGGCATATCTCGTATTCTTTTTCGAGGGCGTGCTTGTTCGCCGAGAAAAGCGAATGGTCGATTTTACTCATGGTGATCCTAATAGGTTGGTGAATTTTCGCCTAATATACCCAAACCACTTAAAGATACAAGCAATGCCGTGCTTATCCGTTTAAGTAATTTGAGTACAATCAAGATAATTATCTCTAATGAAGAAGTTCGCTGGGTTCATCAAAAATCAAATCTTCCATTTGCTCATATGCCTTTTCAGAGCCAGGAACATTAAATAAGATCATAAGTACAATCCATTTTAAATCCTCTAAGCTTATAGTTGCTTTATCGAGAGAGGCTAAACAGTCCATTACCATTTCACGAGTTACATTATTGATTACGCCTATTTGCTCAATAAACATTAAAAAGCCACGACATTCAGCACTGAGCCTTTGGCATTCACTATCGGTAAATATACGCACAGCATCTTTAGGGTTAGTAATAAGATAAGGAGACTCGTCGCTGTGTTGTAAATCGGCTAATTGCTCTAACCAATCGAGTGCTTTAAATATCTCGGGCTTATGAAAGCCCGCACGCAGTAGCTCATCGGTTAACTCATTTTGCTCGGCAAATATATCCGCTTCGCTATGAATGTAATTTTCAAAAAGATACAAAAGAATATCAAACATATTACCTTCCTGCGCTTAACTTAATATAACCATCTAGTACGCGCTCAATCTGATCGTCTAGCTCTAAATCGAGCAACCTACTAAGTACTTTATCTATTGGCCACTGCGCACGACGCACAATGTCATCTACACTGGTTACTTCAAAGCCAATACTATTTAAAACCTCACATTGAGAATTGGCTTGAATCGGCTGCTCTTTATTACATACATTATTGTCGTAAGTGAAACTCACCTCATCAAGAATGTCAGCCACGTTTTCTACCAGCTTAGCACCTTGCTTTATTAAAAAGTGACTTGCCTGCGCTAACGGGTTTTTAATAGACCCCGGTACTGCAAATACCTCTTTATTTTGTTCAAGCGCATAGCGTACTGTAATTAACGAACCACTTTTAATTTCAGCCTCAACAATAAGCACTCCTAACGATAACCCAGAAATAATACGATTACGACGCGGAAAGTTATGCGCATGAGCAGCTGTGCCTGGTAAAAACTCACTCACCAGCAAACCGCTTTCTAAAACTTGGTCTGTTAATAGTTTATGGCGTTTGGGATAGTAAATATCAACCCCAGTACCAAGCACCGCTATGGTTTTCCCCGTACCAGCAAGAGAGCCTTTATGTGCGGCACCATCTATTCCCCGCGCCATACCTGAAGTAACTGTAATACCCGCCAAAGTTAACTCGTATGCAAATTCTGAGGCTATTTCAAGCCCGGTAGGGGTAGCATTACGGCTGCCAACAATTGCAATTTGTGGCGTTGATAATAACGAGACATCTCCCCTGCAAAAGAGTAATAAAGGCGCACTGGCAATCTGCCGGAGATCTTCTGGGTAAAGCGCATCAAAAATACAGACAACAGTAATGTTGTTCAGCGCTATTAATTGCTCATAATGACTGACTTGTTGCCAATTGGTGTTGAGTAAATTACTCGCTTGATTAGCGCTTAGCCCAAGCTGTAAAAGCTTGTCATGAGATAAGTCAAATAACGACCCAAGGGAATAGTTTGTAGATAGTGCTAAAAGGGTTTTTATACCCAACCCTTTACACATATAAAAGGCAAGCCAGTGGGCTAGCTTGCCAGATGACTGATCCATGCTCTCTCCTAGAGCACCGACTCGCTACTTCTTAATGAATAACTGCAATATCTCCAATGCGAATTGGGTGCTGGTTTTTAGTTATTAATGCATAACTTACTTTGTCATACACTTTAAAGACAATTAGCTCACCAACTTTTTCTTTAGGCATAGTCCAAACGGTACTGTTTTCGTCTGCTTCTAAGCCTAAAAACTCACTGGTGTCTGATACCAGTTTTTCAAAGCTACTGGAGTCTTCAGGATAACGAGGCCCTCGCCGTCCATCAATTACACCTGGTGATTGACGTTCAATATCTAATATGTGACCTGGTTCTACTTGTTGTTCTGAACCTAAGTTTAGCACCACAATGTCCATCGTGCTGAATTCCCGACTGTGATTAGCAGAAGCAATGACCGCACCTTCAACAGGCTGTTTAGGTCGGTGCATATTAAAGTATGCTGGCAACATTTGTCCCTGCATTAGAGGTAATAAAAAATCGCCTTGTTTAATTTCACGCTTAACCGACTCAACCCTTACTGAAGCTGGCACACCGTTGGTGATATCCCCTCGCCTAAATACACGTACCACCCCAACAAAGCTTGCTTTATTAGCTAGTGCAGTATTTGTTTTAGGATCAACATAAGGTTCGCCTTTATGGTAAATGGCGTAAGCCTGATTTAATTTTAAATCACCATTTATATATAAAATATGACCCAGTGTCTGTGTTTTAGTATTTTGATTTGCGCCCAAAACATATGGCTTATTATCTATCTCGTCGCTATTAATTGCTTGCTCATACGTCAAGTAAGGTTTAATTAGTTCAAGTGGCAATGTTGTAACTGCATTTTTACCTTTAGGGGTAATACGCCCCTGCGGAGAAAGCTTTCTGTATGCTTTATTTATCACTAAACGAGGTTTTCCGTCTGCATCGTAAACTAATGTTAGCGCATCCCCTGGGTAAATAAGATTTGGGTTGTTTATTTGAGGATTCATTTGCCATAATTCTGGCCATAGCCAAGGTTTATTTAAATAAATACCAGAGATATCCCAGAGCGTGTCTCCTTTTTTTACAACATACTGTTTTGGCGCGTCTTTTTTTATTTCCAACACATCTGCAACTGCCGGAAAAGCAGCACTTAATGCAAGCATGATTGCAACTAACGGGGATCTCATTGAGCTTCCTTGTATTGTTTTTTCATTATTATTGCCCAAAACCTGTTAAAGGTGAACGTGAATGGCTAAAATAAGAGCATACAATACCCTAAATTAAGCACAAGTGAAAAAGGTAACTATGGCTAGGTTAGAAGTTTTAAGATTTCCAGATGAACGTTTACGTACAATAGCAAAAGAAGTTGCTCAAGTTGACGATACAGTACGCCAAATTGTTAAAGATATGCTGGAAACTATGTATGATGAAAATGGTATAGGGCTTGCTGCTACACAAGTAGATATTCATCAACGAATTGTTGTTATTGACGTATCAGAAGAGCGTGATGAACCACTGGTATTAATTAATCCACAAATCATCAAAAAAGATGGCTCAACTATTAGCGAAGAAGGCTGTTTATCAGTACCTAACTCGTATGCAAAAGTTGACCGCGCAGAAACAGTAACAGTCTCTGCACTTAACGAAAACGGTGAAGAGTTTGTACTAGATGCAGACGAACTGCTGGCCATTTGTATTCAACATGAACTAGATCACCTTCAAGGTAAGCTATTCATTGATTACTTATCTCCATTAAAGCGCCAACGTATTCGTAAAAAGCTTGAAAAAGAAGCCAAGTTTGCAGAACAGTAATAAGCACCTTAGGAAAACTCAGTGACTCAACCATTACGCATTATATTTGCCGGTACGCCGGATTTTGCCGCACGTCATTTACAAGCGCTAATACAAAGCGAACATCAAATAGTGGGTGTATATAGCCAGCCAGACCGCCCTGCCGGTCGTGGTAAAAAATTAAAAGCCAGTGAAGTAAAAGCGCTAGCGCTTGAGCACAACTTACCGGTTTTTCAGCCACAGTCATTAAAAAATGATGAAGCACTAGCAGAGCTAACAAGCTTAAATGCCGACATTATGATTGTTGTAGCGTATGGCTTAATTTTACCTAAAGCTATTTTAGAAGCTCCACGTTTAGGTTGTTTAAATGTGCATGGTTCTATATTACCGCGCTGGCGCGGTGCTGCACCTATTCAACGCGCAATTTGGGCAGGTGATGAACAAACCGGCGTAACAATAATGCAAATGGATGAAGGGCTAGATACCGGCGATATGCTACATATAAGCCGCTGCCCTATTAGCACGACAGAAACTAGCGCTAGTTTATATACCAAGCTTGCTGAGCTAGGTCCAGATGCGTTAATTGAAACCATTAATAAATTAGCTAATGGTGAGATCACGCCTGAACCTCAAAACGATGAACTTGCTAACTACGCTAAAAAGCTTTCTAAAGAGGAAGCTAATATAGACTGGTCCATGAGTGCGCTGCAAATTGAGCGAAACATTCGCTCTTTTAACCCATGGCCTGTGTGCTTTACTCAAATGAGTGGGCAAACAGTAAAGATTTATCAAGCGCAGGTTACCTCGCAATCAGGTAATCCTGGGCAAATTTTATCAAGCGACAAAAATGGCGTAATAGTGGCGTGTGGTGAACATGCTTTATGTATTACGCAATTACAACCGCAAGGTAAAAAACCAATGGCAATTAACGATTTTTTAAATGGTCGTAGTGACTGGGTTACCCCTGGCACAGTATTAGGCGAAAACAATGAGTAATGTTCAAAACGTACGAGCGCTTGCCGCTGAAACTTTATATAACGTAGTTGATAAAGGCGCTTCGCTTAATCAAGAACTGCCATTTGCTAGCCAAGGCTTACCACCAAAAGACAAAGCGCTACTACAACAAATTTGTTATGGCGTTTTACGCTACTTACCTAGCCTTGAAAACTACTGCCAACATTTAGTGGAAGATCCACTAAAAGGTAAACGCAGAATATTTCAATTTTTATTATATGTAGGTATTTATCAACTACAACACATGCGTGTACCGCCGCACGCAGCAATATCTGAAACTGTAAATGCACTTGCTCAATTACGTGCTTTAGGTTTAAAAGGGCTTATTAACGCTATATTACGTAGTTTTCAACGCCAGCAAATTGAGCTTGAAGAAAAAGCGAAGCTTATCCCTGTGTGTTTATACAACCACCCTAATTGGTTTATCAAACAAGTAAAAGAGGCCTACCCAGATAGCTGGGAAGACATACTTGCAGAAAACCAACAACAAGCACCTATGTGGTTACGTGTGAATCAAGCACAATATAGCACGCAAGAATACAGCGATATGCTAACGGCGAACGATATTGAACATACCTTAAATCCTGACTTTATAGACGGAATTAAGCTCGCTAAACCACGCGATGTATTTTCCTTACCAGAGTTTGATACAGGTGCATGTTCAGTACAAGATGCCGCAGCACAACTTGCAGCACGCTTTTTAGAACCTAAAGCAGATGACACTATTTTAGATGCCTGTGCAGCACCTGGCGGAAAAACCTGTCACATATTAGAACTTGCTGACGCAGACGTACTTGCACTCGATAGCGACTCAACTCGACTTGAACGTGTTAAGCAAAACCTTACCCGTATTGGCTTAGGTGCAGACCTACAATGTGGTGATGCCTCGCAACCACATACTTGGTGGGACGAAAAATTATTTGATCGTATTTTGCTTGATGTGCCTTGTTCGGCCACTGGTGTAATCCGTCGCCATCCAGATATAAAATGGCTTCGTCGCGCATCTGACATTGTTGACTTAGCCGCTCTTCAAGGCGATATACTCAATAGTATTTGGCCGCTTCTGAAACCAGGTGGTACATTGGTATACGCTACATGCTCGGTTCTTCCACAAGAAAATCAGCAACAAGTAGCTAAGTTTTTAGCTAATAATGACGATGCAGAGCATATTCCTCTGCATGATAAAGACACCGTTACAATGCCAGGATTACAGCTACTGCCAGGCGAAAGCGATGGATTTTATTACGCTAAGCTAGTTAAAAAAATCTAAAATTAATGAACTGTAAATTAGCCATTTTTATAATTTAAAAATGGCTCTTAATTGCTACTTATAACACGGGTAAATAATGAAAATAATCATACTCGGTGCTGGCCAAGTAGGCGCAACACTCGCTGAGAATTTAGTAGGCGAACAGAATGAAATTACAGTCGTTGATATAGATGGTAACCGATTACGTGAACTTCAAGATAAGTACGACTTACAAGGTGTAGTAGGACACAGTGCGCATCCTGATGTATTACGTCAAGCTGGAGCTGAAGACGCCGATATGGTTATTGCAGTAACCAGTTCAGATGAAGTAAACATGGTTGCATGCCAAGTGGCGTACAGTATTTTTAAAACGCCCACTAAAATTGCCCGTATTCGCTCAGAGCAATATTTAAAATACCGCGAGAAACTTTTTCAGAACGACGACTTGCCAATCGATCATTACATTGCCCCAGAAGCACTCGTGACCAAGTACATTCGTCGCTTAATCGACTACCCTGGCGCATTACAGGTATTGCAGTTTGCCGATGGCATGCTCTCGTTAGTTGCAGTGAAAGCCTATTATGGCGGTTTACTCGTCGGTTATGCATTGTCTGCACTTAAAGAACACATCCCTAATGTAGAAACCCGTGTTGCCGCTATTTACCGCCAAGGTAAAGCAATCAAACCACTAGGTACAACGGTCATTGAAGCCGATGACGAAGTATTTTTTATTGCCGCTACAAAACATATACGCGCAGTAATGAACGAACTACAAAAACTTGAACGTTCTTACAAAAAAATTATGATTGCGGGTGGCGGTAATATTGGCGCGGGCCTTGCCCGCTCACTTGAAAAAAACCACACAGTTAAATTAATTGAGCGTAGCAAAGAGCGTGCTGAGCAACTCTCAGAAATGCTAGATAACACAGTTGTATTTTGTGGTGACGCATCAGATCAAGAATTACTCTCAGAAGAGCATATTGATCAAGTTGATGTATTTATTGCCGTAACCAATGACGATGAAGCAAATATTATGTCAGCCATGCTTGCAAAACGTATGGGCGCACAAAAAACAATGGTACTTATTCAGCGTGGTGCTTACGTTGATTTAGTACAAGGGGGAGAAATAGACATTGCCATATCTCCTCAACAAGCCACCATTTCGGCATTACTAACACATGTACGTCGTGGCGACATTGTTAACGTCTACTCATTACGCAAAGGTGCAGCAGAGGCGATTGAAGCGGTAGCCCATGGTGATGAGAATACATCAAAGGTGGTTGGCCGTGCTATTGCAGATATAAAACTTCCTGCAGGTACAACGATTGGGGCAATTGTACGAAATGACGACGTACTCATTGCTCATGACGACACCATTATTATGTCAGGCGATCACGTTATTATGTTTTTAATCGATAAAAAACACATTAATGTGGTAGAAAAACTATTTCAGGTAAGTGCTATATTTTTGTAGTCTTATGACGTATAAAAAGCCGCTGGCGAAGGCGGCTTTAATCGCTGATAATCGCGTGTTAATTATCATTTTAGAGTTACTGTACTTTTGCAAACTCTTCTTTAGAAAGCTCACCATTCCCGTCAGTGTCTAAGTCATCAAATAATTTCACTAACTGCGCGTTAACTTGCGCTTCTTGCTTGGTGATAACCCCGTCACTATCGATATCAAAAGAGGCAAAATCAACGGCGGCATACGCAGCTGACGACGATGCTAAAATGATGACGGCCAGTGTTGTGTTTAATGTTTTCATAATAATTTCCTAAATAATAAAGAGGAAGTCCTTTTCAAAGATCCCTGACTGTGAAAAATGTTTAATCTGAAAAAAGATTAATTAACCTGAACTCTGGTAACTAGTAATTAGCGAACTCTTCTTTAGAAAGCTCACCGCTACCGTCGGTATCTAGCTCGATAAATTCAGCCATTAAATCGGTGTCGACAGCCGCTTCACTTGGGCTAATTGTGCCGCTACCATCTATATCAAGGCTATTAAAGTCTGATGCTGCAAAGACAACTGAAGAAGACGCTATAGCTATAAGTGCCAGTGCTTTATTTAAATGTTTCATAGTTTAATCCTTCAATGTTCTATCAAAAAAGTTGCTTCGTTTAGCTTAAACGTAATTTTTCACTTCCTTGTTACCCTCTTTCGTAAGCTCCTTGCCTACTTAGGTTGTCTTTGGCAACTCAGGATAAATACTTGTTAATTAAGCTTCTGAAAATTCTTCTTTTGATAACTCACCATTTTGGTCAGTATCAAGTTCTGAGAACATGCTCATTAACTTTGCATCTACTGATGCTTCTGCTTGGCTAATTGTGCCACTGCCGTCTACATCAAGTGTATCAAAGTCTGTTGCAGCAAAAGCGGCTGAAGAAGATGCTAATGCAATAAGTGCTAGTGCTTTATTAATGCGTTTCATAATATGTATCCTTCAAATTTATGTGTGTGCGATTAAGGTGTCTTACTTTAAATCACGCTTAAGTTCAGTACACCATGACTATTACAACTTAGGTGCCAACTTTTAAAAGCTGTTATTTTTCATTTGGTTAACAGTATAAAATCGTGATATGGATAAATTTCAAGTGCTTTCCTGTTGCTTTTTAGCAACACAGCGATATGAAAAAACAAAATAGACCATAAAAACAAGAGGTTAATTTAGATTAAAAAACCACAAATTATGAATTTAGATATTTTAGATGAGGTTTAAAGCAAAAATTTAGCTTTATTTGGGTTGGGTTTATTACATGAAATTAGATTACGGTAATCTTTTATTATTTTAAGTTACTGTTTTATATTATTTATTTAATTATTAAAAATAACAACCAAATAATTTTCATCTATAAAGCAGGCAATCGCTATTTTGTTGCAAAATAGCGAAATCTCTTTTAACCGACTTCGAATTCGAGCATGGAGGGATCAATAAAGTGCTCTTTCATAAAGGTATTCATTTCATCTTCACTGGCTAATAGTTTAATACCACATCTGATCCCCGCATCATGCTCTTTAACACTACACACCTCGCCTTCAAAATTTTGCGCACTGCTATCTAGCATAATAGTACATTGCATATCTTTTATACTTTCAAGCTCTTTATTACTTCTAACATCAAACATAACTCCCGTTAATGAGATATCTTTAATAACACCTTCGAGTACTCTGTCGTCACTTAGTTTTAGCTTTGCAGGTAATAAAGTAGGGATACGCGTTTGCGAACGCAAACTAAATAACTGAACCTGTTCAGGAAAGTTTATAAAAATAAGCCGAGCCGGATGAGAAGAAATAGACATAATTTTCTGACGAAACGCAATTACTTTCCCACCGCTGCCTTCTATTAAAGCCCTCACGACAACGGTTATACCGTCACGTAAATAATCACTTGCCGCAGGTAAGCGTTTTGAGCTTGGATAATTTAAAATGATAAATTTATCATCAAGTAATCCCACCATCTCAGTCTTAATGCGTTTACTACTGGTAGGCGTTAAAATTTCTAGGTCGACCAAGCTGCCAATAATTATATTATTAAGATTGCTTATTGGCATATTCTCTCCCTTGTAATGTATTTTTTAAATAAAACAGTTAGCTTTATCCACGCCAAAACGTTGGCGTAAATAACACAAGTAAAGTAAATATTTCTAACCGGCCAAACACCATCGCAATAGTAAGCAACCATTTAGCGCCATCAGTTATCGCGCCATAATGCGATGCTACATCACCCAAACCTGGACCTAAATTATTTAAACAAGCAGCAGTGGCAGAGAACGCCGTTATGTTATCCATACCCGTGCCCATAAGCGCTAACATAATAATAATAAACACCAGCGCATAAGCAGAGAAAAAGCCCCACACAGCTTCTACCACTTTATCTGGCAACGCCTTTCGACCCAACTTAATTGAATATATAGCACGAGGATGCACCAAACGATTAAGCTCACGCACGCCCTGCAAATAAAGTAAAAATACGCGAACGACCTTCATACCACCACCGGTAGAGCCTGCACAGCCACCAATAAAGCTCGAAAATATAAGTAAAATAGGTAAAAACAAAGGCCATGTTGAAAAGTTATCAGTAGCAAAGCCTGCCGTTGTACTCATTGATACTGCTTGGAATAAAGCCTGATCGAGGGTTTCGTCGCCATTAGCATATATTTCATTTGACGAAAGCACCGTAAAACAAATAACTACAAGTGCAAGCTGAATGCATAGGAAAACTTTAAATTCAGGGTCACGTAAATAAACTCTTACGTTTCGGCTCGATACAGCGGCATAATGTAGCGAAAAATTAATTGCAGCAATAATTAAAAAGAATACACAAATAAAGTTAATGACAGGGCTATCAAAGTGACCTATCGATGCGTCATAAGTAGAAAAGCCGCCTATCGCCACTGTAGAAAATGCATGGCAGATAGCATCAAACCAGCTCATTCCTGCCGCCCAATAAGCGAGCATACATGTCAGCGTAAGCGACACATAAATGTACCAAAGATGCTTAGCTGTATCAGCAATCCGTGGAGTCATTTTTGAATCTTTTACCGGGCCTGGAATTTCAGCGCGGTACAACTGCATACCACCCACGCCTAACATAGGCAGTATAGCGACGGCGAGTACGATTATACCCATACCGCCAAACCACTGGAGTTGCTGGCGATAAAACAACACCGATTTGGGTAAATACTCAATACCGGTAAGCACTGTAGCGCCTGTGGTTGTTAAGCCAGAAAATGCTTCAAATACCGCATCAGCGAGCGATAAATTCGGTTCTTGTAAAAATATAAGCGGTAACGATGCAAATGCCCCAAGTACCAACCAAAACAAAACAACAATTAAAAAGCCTTCACGTGCTTTTAAGTCACCATTTTCATGACGGTTTGGGTAATAAGCCATCATGCCAATAACAACACTAAAGATAAATGCTAAAACAAAAGGAACACCACCACCGTCTTTATATATTAAAGACACCAGTGCTGGGGGCACCATGGTAATACTAAACAGCGCAACGAGTTGGCCAAGAATTTTTATGATGGTACGAAATTGCATTTAGCTTATCGCTTTTATTATTAGTAAATTCAGGTTGAGTAGTATCAACCAAATTAAATAGAGTGAATATGCATTACATGCAATTTGTGTAGGTTATTACTCTTTAATCGTTAACTCAACTGCGCCGTGACTTAAATCAAAAATATCTTTGATTGCTTGCTGCGCTTCGCGGCTATCTATTGTAATCACCCATTCAATATTAGCAGTAAATTGCTTATCAATATTAAGCACTTGATACTTTGTTTTTAATAACTGCTCAATCGCGCCTTGCATGCTGTACTCGCTACTCCCAGTAATTTCAACACTGGGAACTTTAAGCACTGTTTGCAACTTCACTAACGCATTGTTTAGTGAGCCACCATAAGCACGTACTAGTCCGCCAGTGCCTAATTTTATGCCGCCAAAGTAACGTGTGACGACAGCTGTGATTTCGCCAAGGCCTGAACCCACCAGCACATTTAACATAGGCTTTCCTGCAGTGCCATTTGGTTCACCATCGTCCGAAAAACCATAAACATGGCTGCCACCGGGGTTGCCTGCCACATGTGCCCAACAGTTATGACGCGCATCGCTATACTTTTCTTCAATGCTTTTAATAAATGCTTTAGCTGAATTTAAATCGGGGGTGTGTGCGATGTGGACTATAAACGTACTTTTTTTAATTTCTTCTTGATGAAAAACGTCAGCAGCAGGGTATTTATATTCAGACATATTTTAAACTTGTAAAAAGGGGGCCAAAAGGCCCCTTTAAATAATGTACGTATTTTAACGTGTATAAACTAATTGGTGTTAACTAGAATTAATCGAGCGCTAAATCTCGTGTCATATTTTCTAAGCTATCTTCGTGAACAATAATGTTATCTTCAATACGAATGCCGCCAAATGGTTTAAATGACTCTACCTTTTCCCAGTTAATAAACTGCTTATTATCGGTTTGCGCTAAATCACCAAGCAGTGAATCAATAAAGTATAAACCAGGCTCAATAGTAAACACTTGGTTTTTTTCGATCAGGCGAGTACAACGCAAGAACGGGTGCCCTTCAGGCGATGGTTGATGTGTGCCCTTTTCGTCACTCATAAAACCGCCCATATCATGCACTTGTAAACCAAGGTGATGCCCTAGTCCATGCGGGAAGAAAGTAGAGGTAATTTTACGCTCAACAATTTCTGTCGCGGGTAGGTTAACAATTTTAAAGTCACTGAGTATTTGTGCGATACGGTTATGGCATTCAACGTGTAAATCACCATAAAGCATACCCGGCTTTAAACCTTTACCTAACTCGATTTGTTGAACTGTCATCGCTTGTACAAGCTCAGCAAACTCACCTTGCTTTTTAAAATCATACGTACGAGTAATATCAGCGGCATAACCATTAAAGTTTGCACCGGCATCAATTAAAAATGAGTTATGAGTGTGTGGCGCTTTTGGATCAAAGTGCGTGTAATGCAAAATAGCGCAGTTTTCGTTAAGCGCAACAATGTTGCCGTACGGCATTTCATTTTCGCTTTGACGTGTCGCCATTAAATACGCTTGCTGAATATCGAACTCGCTACCACCATTAAAAAATGTATCGCGTGCAGCTTTATGCCCATCTACTGCAATGCGGTTAGCGTTGCGTAAACATTCAAGTTCGTACTGCGTTTTATAAGCGCGGTGGTAATGAAAATAGTTAAGTACAGGCTCAGGGTTCATAATACTAAAACCAAGGGCTTGCGCTACTTCAATGTATTCACCCATGTAAGCATATTTAGCTTTATCGTATGGTAATAACTTTTCTACTTGATCAGGCTGAAGTAGTAGCTCTATATCAAAGAACTCGGCCCAAAAGTCGCGTGGCTCATCAGGCACTTTATGCCAAAAATCTACTGGACGATAAAATATGAGTTTTGGCTTGTCGCTGCCATTTACCACAATCCAGCAATGAGGATTATCAATAACCGGTAACCATGCTTTAAACTGTGGATTAACTTTAAATGGATAATACATATCATCTAAAAACTGGCGCTTAGCTTGGCCTGAATGAATTACTAATCCTTCTAACCCTTCGCTATTACAAATTGTACGAGTACGCTGTTGCAGTGTTGCAATATGTTCGGCGTATAAAACGGCTAATTTATCCATTGTTAATCCATCTGTTAAATTTAACTTGCTCTGAGTCTACCACTTATACCAATTGCATTAAATTAATGATCTATTATAGCGATAAGAAAATAGCTTAATAACAAGGCTAAAATTATGATACATAGTTGTTCTATATAAATAATTTTTAACGTAGTTATTGAGTTATTTAATACGCTAGAATGATCATGTTTTAATAAAATTGGTATTATCCGCAAAGCGCTCAAAAAAGGGGGTATCTAGCATGTAAATACCCCCCACTTTAAACTTATATTTACTAACCGCCCATTTTCATTTGAAGCAATGGCGCGAGAACATTTCCTTCTCGGCCCATTCTAGTATGGTAAACCTGACGATACGCAAACACATTTTTTACATAATCACGGGTTTCACGATACGGAATAAGCTCCACCCATAATTCAGCCGGAATAGCTTCATCAGGTAGCCAGCGTTTAACACGGTGATACCCTGCATTATATGAAGCCGTTGCTAGTATTTCGTTGCCATGGTTCTTCTTTTTTAAATACTGTAGATAACTGGTACCTAACCTAATATTTGTTTTAGGCTGATATAATCGATTACTCGACACACTGCCTTTATTTACATATTTGGCCGTACTTGGCAATAATTGCATTAAACCACGTGCATTAGCGTGAGAGCGTGCATCAGGGGCAAAAGAACTTTCACGCCTTGCAATAGCAATACTCCAGGCCACATCTATTTTGCTGCGTTTACTGTAGCGTTCAAATACATCTTGAAACGCAAACGGAAAACGTTGCTCTACGTTATCCCACGCTTTAATTTTTGCTAAAGTAAAAATAGTACTGTCGTGCCAGCCCAAATCTGTAGATAGTTGTGATGCAGCTAGCTTTTCTTCATCACTAGAGGTATCAGTTAAGTAATTCCACTCACGGCGAGCCGACGTGAAGCGCTCAAGATCATAAAGCGCTTTTGCTCGTTTAAAGCCGGGGGCATTACTAACGTTATCTACCAGTTCCTTATCAACGATTAAAGGCTCATTATTTAAATCAACTGGCAACCCTAAGCGTGCGGCAGCTAAAAAGCCATAATAATCACGATTAGTCGCTACTTTTTTCCAAATATCGTCTGCTTTTTGCTGCTCGCCACGTTGTGCATAGCTATAAGCTAACCAATATTGCTGGCCGAGGCTTAAATTTTCTTTCCCTGTAAAAAATGCAGCAATCCCCTCCCAATCTTGGGTTTTGAGCATATTGCCCAATTGCCATTGAATAAGCTTGCTGTCTAGTCGCTCTTTTGGCACTTTATTTAGCCAAAAACTCGCTTGCTTATGCCCACTTGAAGCAAGTGACAACGCAAAGGTGTAATAGACATCCGCTTTTTCTTCGTCGCTGTACTTAAATATTTTTTCTATCTTTTCCCATGCTTTTAAAGCGAGTGCCTTATCGCGCCAAACCAAACGCTTAACACCATAAATTGCTATTTGCCCTTCTTTAGCTGATTTTTTTTTGTATCGATATAAACCAGCAGAAGCACTAGGGTCTCGACGCACCTTTAGATATAAATCAGCCAAGTAGCGCTCATTTTTAGGTAATAATGTTTTTAAGTAAGGTAATAAACTTTGCTTGCCACCTTCGGCTGCAAGCGTAATTCGCTGCCAAACAGTTTCTTTATCCATGTAACCTTTTTTACGCCACACTGAAAAAAGCTCGTCGCACTCTTGCGGTTGCGACTTTCCGACAGTCCATAGATCGGTTACTTGATTTAGTATTGCTTTTTCAGGTGCACCTAAATCAAGCTGAAAATCCAAATAAGTGCACGTAAGCTCTGTATTTGATGTTTCACGGTAATTATTAATATATGCCGCTTTTTTATTTTTCTTTTTTAAATACGCTAACCATGCTTTACGCACCGGCCATTCAAGGGGCGTATGCTGATAAATAGTTAAATAGTTTTCTATTTCTGACTGGTATTTAATATTAGGATGTCGTTGCCAATACGTTTTTTCAACATACGGCTTTAACGGATGGTTAAGGTTACTAACCGCTTGTTTAAAATCTTGATAACTTCCATGACGGACTTTTTTTTCAGCATCTAAAAATGCATCGTTATCAATACTTGCCTCGGCAGAATGAAGAGGGAAAATGAATGCAGCTGCCGCAATGCTTAATAAATATTTTTTCATAATGTCCTTTAATAAAAAATTAAAGTAGTGAATAAAAACTTTTCAACCACCTTAGCACCAAACCAGCTATATTTTAACCAGTCGATTGTAACCGAGTTAAATTTTTCGTTGCATTTTTAATTTAAAGCAAGCACACTGATTGAAATGCAAACTCATCGTACCAGTCTTAGTTCGTCAACTAGGGAGAATAATAATGTTATATAAAAGCGATTCCTTTGAAGTTAGCTTCCTAAAGGAAAACATCGCCGAGTTTAAGTTTTGTGTTGCAGGTTCTGTAAACACATTATCTCAAAAAACTCTTTCAGATTGCGCAGCAGCATTAAAAGAATTAGCCGCCAATACTGATATCAAAGGCATGATTTTTACCAGTGATAAAGAGCACTTTATTATTGGTGCCGATATCTTCGAATTTTTACCTACATTTACTAAACCTGAAGAAGAATTAGTAGTGTGGATCAAAAACGCAACCGACGTTTTTGATGCAATTGAAGATTTACCATTCCCAACTCTAAGCGCTATAAACGGTATGGCACTTGGCGGTGGTTGTGAGTGGGCACTTGCTACCGATTATCGTGTGGCAAGCGAAACAGCTAAAATGGGCCTACCTGAAGTTAAACTTGGCATAATGCCAGGGTTTGGTGGCACAGTGCGCTTACCACGTATCATTGGCGCCGATAACGCGATGATGTGGATTACCTCAGGCGCAGAAAACCGCGCAGCAGATGCCCTTAAAGTAGGTGCGTTTGACGCAGTAGTTAGTGCTGACAAACTTTTAGAGTCAAGTGTATCAACACTTGAACTGGCAATTGCTGGCAAGTTAGATTGGCAAGCAAAACGCAACGTAAAACTACAGCCACTTAAATTAAACCGTGTTGAGCAAGGCATGAGCTTCGCTATGGCAGAAGGTATGGTAATGGGTAAAACCAAAGGCCACTATCCTGCACCGGTTATGGCTGTACGTACTATTAAAGCAGCGGCAAACTGTACTCGCGATGAAGCAATGGCAATCGAAAATGCCAACTTTGCTAAATTAGCACGTACACCAGAAGCAGCTGCACAAACAGGTATATTCCTAGCTGACCAATACATTAAAGGCAAAGCACGTAAATTTGCTAAGCACAGCGATGTAGAAATTAAGCAAGCCGCAGTATTAGGTGCTGGTATTATGGGTGGCGGTATTGCATACCAGTCTGCTTATAAAGGTACACCTATTATAATGAAAGACATCCAACAAGATGCGCTTGATTTAGGTATGGGTGAAGCGTCTAAGTTATTAGGTGCAAAAGTTAAGCGTGGACACATGCCAATGGAAAAAATGTTGGCAACACTTAGCAAAATTAAGCCAACACTTAACGCGTCAGAGCTACAAAGTGCCAACATTATTGTTGAAGCCGTTGTAGAAAACCCTAAAGTTAAGCAAGCAGTACTCGCTGATCTTGAAAAAACCATGCCAGAAGGCACGGTACTTACTTCAAACACATCAACTATTTGTATTGATTTACTAGCACAAGCGCTAGATAAGCCAGAAAATTTCTGTGGTATGCACTTTTTCAATCCAGTGCCAAAAATGCCATTAGTAGAAATTATCCGTGGTGCAAAAACCTCAGATAAAACAATTAATGCAGTAGTTGATTACGCGCTTAAATTAGGTAAATCGCCAATTGTTGTTAACGATTGCCCAGGCTTTTTTGTAAACCGTGTTTTATTCCCTTACTTTGCAGGTTTTAGCAAATTAGTGGTTGAAGGCGCTAACTTTGCAAAAGTAGATAAAGTAATGGAAAACGTATTTGGCTGGCCTATGGGTCCGGCTTACCTACTTGATGTTGTAGGTATTGATACAGCGTTCCATTGTACTGGCGTAATGGCTGACGGTTTCCCTGAGCGTATGGCGCGTGCTGATAAAGACCCTGTGACTATTTTTGCCAACGAAAAACGTTTTGGTCAAAAGAACAAAGCCGGTTTTTACAAATACGAAACAGATCGTCGCGGTCGTCTTAAAAAGTCTCATGACGAGACAGCAATTGAGCTATTAAGCCCAATTACAGACGCACCAAAAGAATTTGATAAACAAGAAATCATCGACCGTTGTATGATTCCAATGATCAACGAAGTGCTACTGTGCTTGCAAGAAGGCATTGTTGCCTCGCCGCAAGAAGCAGATATGGCATTAGTTTACGGTGTTGGTTTCCCTCCATTTAGAGGCGGCGCGTTCCGTTACTTAGATCAAACTGGTTTAGCTAACTTTGTTGCAGCAGCAGACAAATACGCTCACCTAGGTGCGATTTACCAAGTATCTGAGCAAACTCGCAAGTGGGCCGAAGAAGGTCGTGTTTTCTATAAGGTGGAAGGTTAATATCATGAATAATCCAGTAATTGTAGATTGTATCCGCACACCAATGGGTCGCTCTAAAAGTGGTGTATTCAAACATAAACGTGCAGAAGACTTAAGCGCACATTTAATGAAAGGCTTACTAGATCGCAACCCAGCAGTTGATCCAGCATCAATTGACGATATTTATTGGGGTTGTGTACAGCAAACATTAGAGCAAGGCTTTAACGTAGCACGTAACGCATCATTGCTTGCCGGTATTCCGCACAGTGTTCCTGCTGTTACGGTTAACCGTTTATGTGGCTCTTCTATGCAAGCATTGCATGACGCAGCACGCGCAATAATGACAGGCGCTGGCGACACTTACCTAATTGGTGGTGTTGAGCACATGGGTCACGTACCTATGACTCACGGCAACGACTTTCACCCAGGCTTAGCAACATCAATTGCACAAGCGTCTGGCTCTATGGGCTTAACAGCAGAATACCTTGCAACGCTTCATGGCATTAGCCGTGAGCAACAAGATGAATTTGCTTACCGTTCACATCAACGTGCACAAGCTGCAACTGTTGAAGGCCGTTTCCGTCGCGAAATATTAGCAATGGAAGGTCACGATGCAGATGGTTCGCTTATCTTAGTTGAAGACGACGAAGTAATTCGCCCAGAAACAACGGTAGAAGGCCTATCAAAGCTTCGCCCTGTATTTAATCCTGCATCGGGTACAGTAACAGCCGGTACGTCTTCTGCACTTTCTGACGGCGCATCTGCAATGTTAGTAATGAGCGAAGAAAAAGCTAAAGAACTTGGTTTACCAATTCGTGCGCGCATTAAAGCAATGGCAGTCGCTGGTTGCGATCCATCAATTATGGGTTACGGCCCAGTACCAGCAAGTAAAAAAGCACTTGCACAAGCCGGTATTACAATTGATGACCTAGGCGTAGTAGAACTTAACGAAGCCTTTGCAGCACAATCATTACCTGTAATGAAAGATTTAGGGTTAATGGATGTTGTTGACGAAAAAGTGAATTTAAATGGCGGCGCAATCGCACTTGGTCACCCACTGGGTTGTTCGGGTTCGCGTATTAGCACATCGCTTATTCACTTAATGGAAGACAAAAATGTACGATACGGTTTAGCAACTATGTGTATTGGTTTAGGCCAAGGCATTGCCACTGTATTTGAACGTGTTCAAGACTAATTAGTTTAAACATGTAAAACCATCTTGGTGATTAAAAAGGCGAACTGATTTTATTCAGTTCGCCTTTTTTATTAGCTTCAATTTATGAAAACCACCCTTTATCAAACAAGCATGTAACAGCGTAATTATGTGATCGGGCGTATTATTAAATAAAGTCTTTTGAAACTGCTAAAAGCATTAAGTAAAATAGTTAAATTACGCTTAAAATTGCGTTAAACTGCCAAACTTATTAATTGCTATACCTAAGCACTCGCGTACACAGCAACCACTTTAATTAAACAGGCCAATTTATTATGAGCTTTGATAATCCCGATCACCAATTAGATGCCATAGGCCTTCGCTGCCCAGAGCCAGTAATGATGGTACGTGCTGCAATTCGTAAAATGAACGACGGTGAAACGTTATTAATAACCGCTGATGACCCATCAACAACTCGCGACATTCCGAGCTTTTGTACGTTCATGGATCATACGCTGGTGGCTAAAGATGCAGAAGAAGCACCGTATAGATATGTGGTGAAGAAAGGATTGTAATCAGCTATCAGCAAATTTACTCGTTAGGCCAATTAGGTTTAAGTAGTCATTTGCAGTAAAACTATTTACTCCAAAAAACGTCATATAGGCTTCTAAAAGTTGAGAACCACTAACAGAGCCACTTCCATTATAACCAAAAGTGTTCATATAATTAGTTTTCTTTATATTATCAGCTCTCTTTAATACACACTGAAAGCTCCTGAAGTAAGTTATAAGATTTATATCAGCAAAATTAGAGTTATGGTACATAAAAGTTTCCCGCTCGTATCCACCTAGAATTAACAACTGTTTAACTCCCTCATAATCTCTTGTAGAACTAACCATTTCCTTTAAGTAATGAGGTAGATTTAGCTGTTTACAGTACAAATCGAGCTTACTTTCGACTGTAAATAAGTTCTCTTTCAAAACAGAGTACATATTATCGTATTCAGGTTTATTAAACATATAAAGACAAACCAAAGTAGATAAAACTATCACATCTACTGTTTTTTCATCGCTAATCAATTCAATACAAGTAAGTAACCTATCAGTTAATTGTATAGCCGATCTAGGCGTTAGGTTTTGCCAATTTGAAATTTTGGCAATAAGCGAAGATAGTTGCCTTTTTATATCTTCAGGTGATAAAAGCGGAAACAGTAAAACACTTTTTTGTTCAAGATAGTGATTATTTAATACAGTAAAATCACAGTTTGCTACTAATAAATTAGCAGAAACCTCAACATCTAGATTAAATTTAGTGTCAAAAAAGCGCCGCAAATAATTATCAGCATTAAAGTTATTTCCGTACAAAGCCTTTATAGTGTGTTGTAACTCTTCTGTATGAGTTGATACTACAATTACCAACCCTTCAACATCAAATATGTGCTTTATAGCTTCTAGCATTTCTACTGCATAAGTTGGTCGGCACCGGTCTAGCTCATCAATAAATATAAACGCAGGATAAATGCGAGCTGTTGCCAGCGAGCCTTTTGGCTTTTCAATCGAGTATTTTATTAACTCTTTAATTGTACCCTTTAGCTCTTTTACTCCCTTCTTATAGTCACTATGCTCTTTAAACGCTTGTGTTGTCATTGCTTCCATAGCTGCTGACAAATCTAATGATTTATTGCTTTGTGTTGATGACGAAATATCTGTGTCGGAGTTTTCGTCTACAAATAGTTCTTCAATATCAAATCCACCATAACGTTTAACTAATGCCGCTAAAATTTTCGGTAAAACAGACATACCTAAATTTTTGAAACGTTTTTTCTTTTCTTTACTTAAGTAACTTTGATTAACTGTTTTTAGAAGCTGCTCTTGTATTTCAGCAAGGACGGTAATAATAGGTGAATCCATAAAATCATTTGACCAAGCATCTATATAGACAACAGGATGTTCATACTTTAAGTCTTTAGCCCAACGTTTTATGAAATAAGTCTTACCTGCACCCCATTCCGCATTAACGTTAATTACATATGAAGATTTATTTGGCTTTTCACTATTTGCGTTTGATCGCCGAACAAGAATTTTAGTTAGCAGTTCTGCATCTTGTTTTCTATTTAGTTGATCTGCAGGATAAGTAACGCCATTAATTTTTACTTCTTCTTTCCATTCTTTAGTTTTCATACAACGTCCTTGTCACAAATCTTTAAGCCCTTCGGGCATCTAAAAACTGATAGCTTTAAACTTATAGCTATTTCTTCGTTATCGTCACTTTCGGCTCATCGTAGTCACTGTAATCAATACTTACTATGTACGTGCCTTTTATTGCTGGTGTGTAACTAAAGTAGTTATAAATAGTATTACAGTCGGCAGGTGCTGGTTGCCCAAGTGTTAGTTTTTGCCCTGCTGGTTGTGAGTCGCTGTAACCACAGTTGTAACCTTCACTAAAATCGACATCGGCTATTTTAAATTCGTACACTTTACCAGGCGTACTAAATTTCACTTCTGCTTGATAAAGCGCAGGACCTACTGACATAAATTGATACTGAGGTTCTGCATCCCACAGTGTAAAGTCGCCACGCAAGTAAATTGTGCGGTCAAGCTCTTGCTGTGGTAAAACATCGTTAATAGAGATTTGGCTTGTACAGGCAGTGAGTAAACCAGCAATTGCTAAGGTTAAAATTCGTTTCATAGAAATCATCAAATGGTGTCCTTTGCATACAGTGAAAACTAAAAAGCCAGCAAAACGCTGGCTTTTAAAATTGTTAATCGGTGTTATTTTTGTAAAACAGAAATATCTGCAATACCTAAAAACAATCCGCTTAACTGGCTTAGCAGCGCAAGACGATTTTGCTTAACAGCTTCATCGTCGGCCATAACCATTACGTTGTCAAAAAAGTTATCAACACTTTCACGAATACCCGCCAATTGGCTTAATGCCTCTTGGTAGTTTCCATCTGCGTAAAGTGGTGCAAGGTCAGTGGCAAATTTTGCTACTTGTGATGCCAATACTTTTTCAGCGTCGTCGCTTAATAAGCTCTCATCAACACTACCTTGGCTGGTAATGTCGTTTTTAGCCAGAATATTACCTACACGCTTATTAGCTGCTGCAAGCGCTTCTGCTGCGTCTAATGTACGGAAGTGGCTTACGGCTTTAACACGGCGATCAAAATCAACAGGTTTAGTCGGACGACGTGCAAGCACTGCTTGAATTACGTCTACTTCAATACCTTCGTCTTGATACCAAGCACGGAAGCGCCCTAGCATAAATTCAAATACGTCAGTTGATACATTTAAGTTAGTTAACTTGTCGCCAAACAATGTTTGCGATTTAGCTACTAGGTCTAAAATATCAAGTGGTAGTTCTTTTTCTACCATGATGCGAAGTGCACCAATAGCAGCACGACGAAGAGCAAATGGGTCTTTGTCACCTTTAGGTGCTTGGCCTATACCAAAAATACCCACCAGCGTATCAAACTTATCAGCAATCGCTACTGCACAGCTAATTAAGTTTGTAGGTAAGTTATCCCCTGCAAAGCGTGGCATGTACTGCTCGTTTTGCGCTACGGCTACATCTTCGGCTTCACCATCGTGGCGAGCGTAATGCATTCCCATTACACCTTGCACATCGGTAAATTCCATTACCATTTCAGTCATTAGGTCAGTTTTACTTAATAAGCCTGCACGCTGTGCTAGGTCTTTGTCAGCACCTAATTGCTCAGCAATATAACCTGCAAGCTCACTAATGCGCTCAGACTTATCTTTAAGCGTACCAAGTTGCTTTTGGAACAATACGCTATCAAGCGATTCTAATCGGCTTTCTAGGGTTTTCTTTTTATCTGTTTCAAAGAAGAACTGTGCATCGGCTAAACGCGGGCGCACTACTTTTTCATTACCAGAAATAACCACACTTGGATCTTTACTTTCGATGTTAGATACAAACAAAAACTTATTTAAAAGTTTGCCGTTTTGATCTAATAACGGGAAGTATTTTTGATCGTCTTTCATGGTGTAAATTAACGCTTCGGCCGGTACATCTAAAAATGCTTCTTCAAATGTTGCCGTTAAAGTCACTGGCCACTCTACAAGTGATGTTACTTCTTCTAGTAAATCTTCATCCATTGCAACAACAGCGTTAACTGCGCTTGCAGCCTCTTCTATTTGTGCACGAATTTGCGCTTTACGTTGTTCGTAATCAGCAATAACGTAAGCAGATTTAAGTACGTCAAAAACGTCGTCCGCATGGTTTATGCTAATTTTTTCTGGGTGATGAAAACGATGACCCTGAAGCTGGTTAGTTATTTGCTTACCAAGAATTTCGCCTTCAAGTAGCTCATCACCAAACAAGATAGTTACCGTATGCACTGGTCGAATAAATTGTGTTTTATTCGCGCCCCAACGCATTGGTTTAGGAATCGGTAGTTTAGCCAATGCTTTAGTAATTGCACCTGTCATTAGCGTTTTAGTTTCTTGCCCTGCTACTTTAGCAATGTGCAATAACCATGCGCCTTTGTCAGTTTCGAGTGTTTGTGCGTCTTTTACTTCAATACCACAACCACGTGCCCAACCCATTGCTGCTTTTGTTGGGTTACCGTCACCGTCAAATGCAGCTTTAGTGGCTGGACCGCGCTTTTCAACTTCTTTGTCTTGTTGCTTAGCTTCAAGCACTTTTACTTGTAAACCTAAACGACGAGGCGATGCATACCAGCTTACGCCTTGGTGTGCTAATTCTAGTGTTTCTAGCTCTGCAGTTAAGTTTGCAGCAAAGGCTTCTGCTAATTTACGCAGTGCTTTTGGTGGCAACTCTTCTGTGCCAATTTCTACTAATAAATTTTGTGCTGACATACTTACTTATCCTTACACAGCGGGAAACCAAGCGCTTCGCGTTTGTCATAGTAACTTTGTGCACACGCTTTTGATAACGCACGAACGCGTAAAATATAACGTTGGCGTTCGGTTACCGAAATTGCGTGGCGTGCGTCTAGTAAGTTAAATGCATGCGATGCTTTCATTACTTGCTCGTAAGCAGGTAGTGGTAAGTTTGCTTCAATTAACTTTTGGCTCTCTGCTTCACATTTATCAAACTGTGCAAATAAGTCTTCTACGTTTGCATGTTCAAAGTTGTAAGTAGACTGCTCTACTTCATTTTGATGGAACACGTCGCCGTAGGTTACGCGCCCTAGTGGACCGTCTGCCCATACTAAGTCGTAAATACTATCTACGCCTTGAATGTACATTGCCAAACGCTCTAGGCCGTAAGTGATCTCACCCGTTACAGGTGAACACTCAATACCGCCAACTTGTTGAAAGTAGGTAAACTGCGTTACTTCCATGCCGTTTAACCAAATTTCCCAACCTAGGCCCCACGCACCTAACGTAGGTGATTCCCAGTTATCTTCTACAAAGCGAACTTCGTGAGTTAGCGTATCGATACCCATAGCCGCTAACGAGCCTAAGTAAAGCTCTTGGATGTTATCTGGTGATGGCTTTAAAACCACCTGAAATTGGTAATAGTGTTGCAAGCGATTTGGGTTTTCACCGTAGCGACCATCTGTAGGACGACGACACGGTTGAACGTAAGCACTCGACATTGGTTCTGGACCAATAGACTTTAAAAATGTTTGCGGGTGAAATGTCCCGGCGCCCACTTCCATATCAAGTGGTTGAATAATGACACAGCCTTGCTGCGCCCAATAATCCTGTAAAGCCAGGATCAAACCTTGAAAGGTTTTTACGTCATATTTTTGCATATTTGGCTTTTTACTATCTAAGAAGTAGCGTGAAAATTACCTTTAGTATACCGTGTGTACACTCAGGTTTTAAGCAGTTTGTGTAATTGAAGAAAATAAAAAAGGAGCCATCAGGCTCCTTTTTTGGTGTAAATATTCTTTTTATACGTCTAAGTTAACTACGCGCAGTGCGTTAGTTTCAATAAACTCACGACGAGGCTCTACTTGGTCACCCATTAAGGTAGCAAATAATTGATCCGCGCCTACGGCATCTTCGATCGTCACTTGTAACATACGACGAGCACTAGGATCCATTGTGGTTTCCCAAAGCTGGCTTGGGTTCATTTCGCCCAATCCTTTATAACGCTGAATATATAGACCACGTTTAGATTCTGCGATCAACCATTCTAAAGCATCCACAAAGTTATCAACAGGAAGTGTTTTCTCTCCACGTTGAATATAAGCGCCTTCTGTAATGATATTTGCGATGTTAACACCAGTCACAGCAATACGTTGGTAATCGCGTGAGGTAATAAAGTCATAGCTCAACACATGCGATTTATCAACACCATGCTGACGAATATTCACAACCGGATAATATAAATTACGCTCTGTATCATGCTCTGTTGCAGCATTAAAAATAGTCGCATCTTCATCTCGTGCTATTAGGTCGTCTACTAGCTCTTTAGTCCACTCAATTACTTTAGCTTCATCTGAAAGGTCTTCTTTTTTCAGTTCGCTTTGATAAATTAAACGCTCCATTACCGTACTTGGGTATTTACGTTTTAAGCGTTCGATTACTTTAACTGTGTTTTGGTAATCATGAACTATTGTCTCTAGTGCTTCACCTTCAAGCGCCGACGCATTTGCACTTGTATATAAAGCCGCATTATTAAGCGCAAGCGATGTTAAGTATTCAACTAATGCTGGATCATCTTTAATATAACGCTCTTGCTTACCCTTCTTCACTTTGTAAAGTGGTGGCTGAGCAATATAAATATAGCCGCGTTCTACAATTTCAGGCATTTGACGATAGAAGAATGTTAGTAGTAACGTACGAATGTGAGAACCATCCACGTCCGCATCGGTCATGATAATGATACGATGGTAACGTAATTTTTCAGGGTTATATTCGTCACGTCCAATACCACAACCTAATGCAGTAATTAGCGTTGCTACTTCTTGCGAAGATAACATCTTGTCAAAACGTGCTTTTTCTACGTTTAAGATTTTACCCTTAAGCGGAAGAATAGCTTGGTTTTTACGGTTACGTCCCTGCTTGGCTGATCCGCCAGCAGAGTCCCCTTCCACTATATATAGTTCAGATTGGGCTGGGTCTTTTTCTTGGCAATCAGCTAGCTTACCCGGCAAGCCTGCTAAGTCCATTGCACCTTTACGTCGTGTCATTTCACGGGCTTTACGCGCCGCTTCACGTGCACGAGATGCATCAATGATTTTACCAACAACAATTTTGGCATCTACTGGGTTTTCTAATAAAAACTCAGTGAACTTTTCAGCCATTGCTTGCTCAACCGCAGATTTAACTTCGCTTGAAACGAGCTTATCTTTTGTTTGCGATGAGAACTTAGGATCAGGAACTTTAACACTAACAACAGCCGTTAAACCTTCGCGGGCATCATCACCGGTCGCATTACTGGTTGTTTTAGCTTTTTTGTTAAAGCCTTCTTTTTCCATGTAGTTGTTAAGCGTACGTGTTAGCGCAGATCTAAAACCGGCTAAATGAGTACCACCATCACGTTGTGGAATATTATTTGTAAAACAGTAAATGTTTTCTTGGTATGCATCATTCCACTGCATTGATACTTCAACGCTAATACCATCTTCTTCACGTTCATGAGTAAAATGGAATACACCTTTATGTATAGGTGTTTTATTACGGTTTAAGTATTCTACGAAAGCTTGAATACCGCCTTCGTATTTAAAGTGGTCAGATTTATTTTCTTCACGTTCATCATTTAAAATGATGCTCACACCTGAATTTAGGAATGAAAGCTCGCGTAAACGCTTAGCTAAAATTTCGTAATGAAAATCTAAGTTTGTGAATGTTTCACCACTTGGCCAAAAACGCAGTTCTGTACCAGTCGTTTCTGAGTCACCAATAACAGCTAAAGGTGCATCTGGAACACCCATAGTGTAAAACTGCTCGTGTAGTTTACCTTCACGGCGAACGGTAAGTTTTAGTTTTTCTGAAAGTGCATTTACAACAGAAACACCAACACCGTGTAAGCCACCCGATACTTTATAAGAGTTATCATCAAACTTACCACCAGCATGAAGTACCGTCATAATAACTTCGGCTGCTGATACGCCTTCTTCTTCATGGATAGAAGTTGGGATACCACGGCCGTTATCTCGTACTGAGACAGAACCGTCTAAGTGAATAGTTACATAAATATCATCACAATGACCTGCTAGGGCTTCATCGATAGAGTTATCAACGACCTCAAACACCATGTGGTGTAAGCCTGTGCCATCATCGGTGTCCCCAATATACATTCCAGGACGCTTTCTTACTGCGTCTAATCCTTTAAGTACTTTAATACTCGACGAGTCATAATTCTCAGACATGGTTAATCCCACTTATCTTGTTATTAGGTTGCCATGTTTCACGTGGAACATTTGTAGTTCTCGTTGCATGGGTTCCACCACAGCAGAAATACTTTCAGATAAAATTGAAGAGATAAAAATTTGAGAACTGCAGTGAGCAAGTAATTGTCCCACTTTCTCTTTTGTATCTTCGCCTAACTCTGAAGGTAGATCATCTATTAGCAATATAGATTGCTTATCTGTCTCTGACTCAATTAAGCTATTTTGCGTAACTTTTAACGCATATAGTAATAACTTCAATTGACCGCGTGAGAATGTATTCTCCACACTGTTGCCAGCGACACTAAAACTAAAGTCGGCCTTATGAGGCCCTTTACTTGTAAACCCTTGGCGAGCATCTCGCTCAAAGTTTTGCTCTAACGCATCTGCAAGAGATTCAGTCTCTTTCCAACCTGCATTAAAGGTCATTTCTAAATCGCGTACAAGCGTTAATTCTGCACACATTTTATCAAAAAACTGCTGCTTAAACCTACTTATATACGCCAATCTTAATTTATTTATTTCTTCAGCCAGTCTAACAAATTCTTTGTCCCAAAACTTAATTTGGTCAAAATAATTCTTTGGCTTAGTTTTTAACAACGCATTACGCTGTTTAAGTACTTTATTAAACGATTGCCACAAAAAAAAGAACCCATGTTCCACGTGGAACAAACCTAAATCTAAAAACTTTCTGCGCTCTTTTGGCCCGCCAAAAAATAAAGAATAGCTCTCTGGTGTAATAATTTGTACCGGCATAAGTTGAGCAAGTTCTGATATTTTACGGCTCGCCTTACCTTGAATTTTTAAATTAGTTTCACCCGTTTGGGTTTTACTAATACCAATTGGAATAGATAAGTCGTGTATTGTTTTGCGCCCGTGAATTACAAACTGATCTTGCTGATGCGCGATAATACTTTTGTGTTTTGGAGTACGAAAAGATTTGCCGTGAGAAAGGTAATAAATAGCCTCTAAAAGGCTGGTTTTTCCGCTGCCATTTTCACCATATATTATATTAACGCCGTTAACTGGTTCTAGCGTCAGCGCCTCAATATTACGAAAATATTTGAGGCTCAAATGACTTAAGCTCATTGTGTATTTATAGTCTTATAAACGCATAGGCATAACAACGTACATTGCTTCTTCATCGCCTGCACCTTCAATTAATGCACTGCTGTTTGAGTCGGCTAATGTAAATAGTACGTCTTCTGTTTTTAATGTGTTTAGTACATCTAATACGTAAGACACGTTAAAGCCTATTTCTAGATCCGCGCCTTGGTAACTTACTTCAACAACCTCTTCCGCTTGTTCTTGCTCTGGATTATTAGCCGTAATTTTTAATAAACCGTTTGATAAGTTTAAGCGTACACCACGAAACTTTTCATTAGATAAAATAGACACACGCTGAAATGCACTACGTAGCCATTCACGGTTAGCTGTAATAACTTTGTCGCCACCACGCGGTAATACACGACGGTAATCTGGAAAACGTCCATCAACTAGCTTACTTGTAAATGTAAACTCTAAATCGATAATACGGATATGATTAGCGCCAAACTGAATTGTTACTAACTCGTCATCAGCGACCATAAGGCGCATTATTTCTTGCACACCTTTACGAGGTATAATTAATTGACGCTGAGTATTAAGCGATTGCGTTAGCTGTTTTTGCGCAATCGCTAAACGGTGGCCATCTGTTGCGACTGTTTTTATATCAGTATTGTCTACTTCAAACGACATACCATTTAAATAATAACGTACGTCTTGATTCGCCATCGAGAAATGCGTGCTTTCGAGTAACTTACGAAGCTCTAAACGAGTTAGTTGAAATTCAACCTCTCCGTCCCACTCTTCTAGATTAGGAAAATCATCAGCAGATAATGTCGTTAATGAAAAACGGCTTTTACCACTGGTTAAAAGTAATTGATGCTCTTGCAAGCTTAAAGTAATGTCTGAACCGTCTGGTAGACTTTTACAAATATCGAGTAACTTTTTAGCGGGTAACGTTAGTTTTGTATCGGCAATATCGTCACCTACAAATACGCCAGAAACTAATTCAATTTCAAGGTCTGTACCTGTCATTGAAAGTTGTCCGTTTTCTACCACTAACAAAACGTTAGATAAAATTGGTAGTGTGTGTTTGCGCTCTATTGCACCTGACACTTGCACCAATGGCTTTAAAAATTGTTGTCTTGATATTGTTATTTGCATAATAAAGTCAGCCCTAAGATGACAATGTTCTTATTAAGTTTTGATAATCTTCTTTAATTTCGTGGCTTTCGTCACGTAGTGATTTTATCTTACGACATGCGTGCAATACGGTCGTATGATCGCGTCCACCAAATGCGTCACCAATCTCAGGTAAGCTGTGATTAGTTAATTCTTTAGATAATGCCATAGCAACTTGGCGAGGCCTTGCTATAGAGCGACTGCGGCGCTTAGACAACAGATCTGATACACGAATTCGATAGTACTCTGCTACGGTGCGCTGAATATTATCAATCGTAACCAGTTTGTCTTGCAAAGCAAGTAAATCGCGCAGTGCTTCTTTTACAAAATCGATCGAAATTGGACGACCGGTAAAGTTAGCATTGGCGATTACACGGTTAAGTGCACCTTCTAATTCACGCACATTTGAGCGTAACTTTTTAGCAATAAAAAAAGCAACTTCGTGTGGTAAATTAATTTTACTTTGCTGTGCTTTTTTCATCAAAATAGCAACGCGAGTTTCAAGCTCTGGTGGCTCAATCGCGATTGTTAATCCCCAACCAAAGCGTGATTTAAGACGGTCTTCGACCCCTTCAATCTCTTTTGGATAACGGTCAGAGGTTAAAATAATTTGTTGGTTACCTTCAAGTAATGCATTAAAGGTATGAAAAAACTCTTCTTGGGAGCGCTCTTTGTTAGCAAAAAATTGAATGTCATCAATCATTAATGCATCAACACTGCGATAATAACGTTTGAACTCTTCAATTGCGTTATTTTGTAGTGCTTTTACCATGTCTTGAACAAAGCGTTCTGAATGCATATAAACAATTTTAGCGTCTGGCTTATTTGCCATAATGCCATTGCCTACTGCATGTAATAAGTGAGTTTTACCTAAACCAGTACCACCGTATATAAATACAGGGTTAAAAGCAGAACCAGGATTGTCGGCAACCTGTGTGGCCGCAGCTTTTGCTAATTGGTTTGATTTACCTTCAACAAAGCTATCAAAGGTATAGTTCTCTTTAATATTAGATTTGTAACCTGACTTAGGTGCAGGCTCAACCACCGGCTTTTGCTCACGAGGTTGCTGTTTTGTTGAAGCGTGTGCGCTTGGCGCAGATTGTGTTTCTGCAACCGGTGCAGCTTGAGCGTTCAATAAAGGTTTACTTCCTACATCAAAACGCAGCTCTGGTGCTTCAACACCACAAATTTCTACTAATAGTTCGTTAATTCTATTGAGGTACTTTTCTCTCACCCAATCAAGCACAAAGCGATTAGGTGCATAAATCGTCAAGGTATCTTCGGTACTTTCTGCTTGAAGTGGTCTTACCCACATACTGAACTGCTGCGAAGGCAATTCATCTTGCAATACATATAAACAACTTTGCCAAACCGACAGATACACAGTTAAACTCCCAGAGATATAATTTTTATTCCCGCACATCATTAATGATTAAAAATCATGCATTTATTGCGTCAAAATAGCCAAATAAGTGGCCCAAGGCCGCGTATTATGAAGACACTTTATCCACAAGTAAAAGATTGATTTTTATAAAATTGTTGATATCGCTGTATAAAAACATTAACAGACTGATTTAAATAAGCTTTTATTTCAAAGCCTGATGACAGATCATAACAAAATAACACTAAGATCGCGAACCAATTTTACGATCCATTTTACTTTTCCCCTGCTTTTATTCACTTTTTATACAGGGGCTGTGGAAAACTTCTTATTTATGATGATCCTAGTGGATCATAATTCTCGATCACCATGAATAGAGTAACTAACACTTAGTATAGGCTGTAATTATGATTGACTTTGAGTCACTTCATCTATAATATCTCGCGCTCGCAATGGCACCTATGCCAGGATCGCGACCTGTATAGGATGTTTTAACTTTAACCGATCGGATGAGATTGTTATGAAAAGAACTTTTCAACCTAGCGTTTTAAAACGCAAACGTGCACACGGCTTCCGTGCTCGCATGGCAACTGTAAATGGCCGTAAAGTATTAGCACGTCGCCGCGCTAAAGGCCGCAAAGTTCTTTCTGCTTAATTTATAAGTGGAAGACTTTAGCTTTGGCAGGGAGTTACGTCTGTTAACTCCCTCGCATTACTCTCGCATATTTAATGAACCCGCTCGGGCTGCAACTCCTTTCTTTACTCTATTAGCTAAACCAAATAACCAAGATAAACCTAGGTTAGGACTTACTGTTGCTAAAAAACGTGTAAAAAAGGCATGCCAACGAAACCGTATTAAACGTCTCGCTCGCGAAAGTTTTCGTTTAAATCAACACAGCATCGATAATATTGATATTGTGCTTATGGTTAAAAATGGTATTGATGAGCAGTCTAATGAAGAAATAACCAAACAACTTACTAAATTATGGCGAAAAATTAACGAACGCTGTAAACCAGGTGCACCTAAACCGCCACCTTTTAAGAAACGCCCAAACAAATCAGCTAAATCTAATAAACAAACCTAATTGCAATAGAATTGCAGGGTTAATTAATGTATCTTTAGCTCACCTTTTAATCATGCATTTAAAATTTCTAATTGAGTCTTTAAATACATGATATCTATCTCACTAAACTTAAGTAGGGGCATAAACATCATGAGGTTACTTAAACCACTTGTTGCTTTACCAACTTTTTGTTTAGTGTTATTTATCCGCGGTTATCAAAAGTGGATTAGCCCGCTGTTAGGTCCGCATTGTCGTTTTAATCCAACCTGTTCTAGTTATGCTATTCAAGCAATTAAATTGCATGGATCGGTAAAAGGTAGTTGGTTAGCTTTGAAACGCATATTAAAATGCCATCCTTTACATTCAGGCGGAGACGACCCCGTCCCTGAAAAATTAACCCATATTAACCACCAACACGAGAAATAAGAGCTGTTATGGAATCGCAACGCACGTTTTTATTAATTGGCCTAATGCTAGTGTCGTTTTTATTGTTCCAAGAATGGGACAATGATTACAACAAGCCTAAAGTCGATCCAAGTGCCACAACACAAACACTAAAAGCAAATTCACCAGAGTCGGATGATTATATTCCTTCATCGTCAGATTCAGAATTACCTACTTCAGCAACTTTAGCTAAACGTTCAGTTATTGAAATCACAACTGACGTTTTTAAAGTTAAAATTGACACCAAAGGCGGTGACATTGTTGAAACAGACCTTCTTCAATACGAAGACACCAAAGGAAGTAACACTCCTTTTATGTTGCTTGGTGAGTTTGATGGCAAACAATACTTTTCACAAAGTGGCTTAATTGGCTTAAATGGCCCTGACGCATCAGCTAACGGTCGCCCTACTTACAATACCGAACAAAAGTCATATACCTTAACGGGTGATGAGCTTCGCGTTCCACTTCAGTTTACAGATCGTAATGGTGTTAGTTTTACTAAAACATATGTATTCAAAAAAGGTCAGTATGACGTAGGCTTAGAGTACAAAATTAACAACACCACCAGCGCACCACTTCAAGTACAGCTATACACGCAGATTAAGCGTACCGTACAAGAAAAAGGCAGCATGGTTGATCAAAACTATTTAGGTGCTGCATACGGTACTGACGAAGAACCATACGAAAAGTATAGTTTTTCAGATATGGCTGATAAAAACCTAAACAAAAACACCCAAGGTGGTTATGTTGCCTTTATTCAACATTACTTTGTAAGTGCTTGGGTTCCAATGCAGGATCAATCAAATACAATTTATAGCTTAATTACAAAAAGTAATGCCGCTATTATTGGTGCTAAAGATGAAGCTGTTAATATTCAAGCTGGTAGTGAGCAAACACTAACTGCTATTTATTATATGGGCCCAAAAGAATCAGATATTCTTGAAGCGATTCACCCAGACCTAGACTTAACTGTAGATTACGGTTGGTTATGGTTTATTTCGCAACCTTTATTTGTATTGCTAAAATGGCTACATAGCATTTTAGGTAACTGGGGTGTAGCAATTATTGCCATCACTATTATCGTTAAATCGTTAATGTACCCACTTACTAAAGCGCAATACACTTCAATGGCAAAAATGCGTGCGCTACAGCCTAAAATGGCAGCTCTTAAAGAAAAGTTTGGTGACGACCGTCAAAAGTTCGGCCAAGCAACTATGGAAATGTACAAAAAAGAAAAAGTTAACCCAATGGGTGGCTGTTTCCCTATTTTGCTACAAATGCCAATTTTCTTAGCCTTGTTCTACGTATTCTTAGAGTCAACTGAACTTCGCCATGCTGAATTTATTTTTTGGTTAACAGACCTTTCTGCACAAGACCCGTACTACGTATTACCAATCTTATTTGGTGCGAGTATGTTTGTGACGCAAAAACTTCAGCCTATGACGGTAACTGATCCAATGCAGCAAAAAATGATGACCTTTATGCCGGTTATCTTCTCTGTATTCTTCTTATGGTTCCCATCGGGTTTAGTTCTTTACTGGTTAGTGTCTAACCTTATTTCTATTGTCCAGATGTTAATCATCTACCGTGGCATGGAAAAGAAAGGAATTAAAGTAAGAGGCTAGCGCCTATACCCAAGCCACATCAAGATGCAAAATTCAGCGTTTCACAGGGGCTTAAGATCAAGGCGTTACTTTGCAAGAATGGCAGTCCCTTTTAAAAAGTAACAACGATGAAATTAAGTACCTGTGAAACGCCCAAAGGGTTGGTTTAAAAGCGATTTATACTGCGTTATTGATTTAACAATAGAACCACTATTATTCTCAATCAATGCCTTGCCTAAATAGCTTTTAACTCCAACTGAAACTCGCATCTTGAGATGGCTTGGGTATATTACTTATATAAAGGCGACTTCGGTCGCCTTTTTTATTGCCTGTTTTTCACCAGAGTATTCGCGAGTGTTTATTTCATAGGTTACAATACCGCCATAAAGTTACTCATCGTTGGCAAATTAATAGCATGATCAATCAAGATACAATTGCAGCACAAGCAACCGCTCCCGGACGTGGTGGCGTTGGTATAATTCGCGTTTCAGGCAGCCTTGCTAAAAGCGTTGCCAAAAAAGTGGTAGGTAAAATTCCTAAAGTTCGCTACGCCGATTACGTGCCATTTAAAAGCCTAGCTGGCGAGCAACTTGATCAAGGTATTGCCATTTACTTTGCAGGTCCTAACTCATTTACAGGCGAAGATGTGCTTGAGCTACAAGGCCACGGCGGCCCTGTAGTACTGGATATGTTACTTAAAGAAATTAGTAAAATCGAGGGCGTTCGTTTAGCAAAACCAGGTGAGTTTTCTGAGCGTGCATTTATGAACGACAAGCTTGATTTAACACAAGCAGAAGCCATCGCCGACTTAATTAATGCCACCAGCGAACAAGCCGCTAAAAGCGCCCTACAGTCGCTGCAAGGTGAATTTTCTAAGCACATAGAAACACTCGTTGAAAAAGTAATTCACTTACGTATGTACGTAGAAGCGGCAATTGATTTTCCTGATGAAGAAATTGACTTTTTATCTGACGGTAAAGTATCTGGTGATTTAGATGCCATTATAAATCAGCTCAATACCGTAACTAATCAAGCCAAGCAAGGCAGCATAATGCGCGAAGGTATGCGTGTTGTTATTGCTGGTCGCCCAAATGCGGGTAAATCAAGCCTACTCAACGCTCTAGCTGGTCGTGAAGCCGCAATCGTAACAGAAATAGCCGGTACCACTCGCGACGTACTACGAGAGCATATACATATAGATGGTATGCCACTGCATATTATAGATACCGCAGGCCTACGCGAAAGCCCAGACAGAGTAGAACAAATAGGTATTGAACGTGCTTGGGATGAAATAAATCAAGCCGATCGGGTTTTATTTATGCTTGATGGCACCGATACTACAGATACTGACCCGCATAAAATTTGGCCTGAGTTTATGGCAAAATTACCAGAAGGTATGGGCGTGACAGTCATCAGAAACAAGGCCGATTTGTCGGGCGATATTGTCGGTATGGAGCAAGAGCAACAATACCCGGTCATCAGCTTAAGTGCCAAAAATGCTGACGGTATTGAACTTGTTCGCGAGCATTTAAAAGCCTGTATAGGCTTTCAAGGTGCAACAGAAGGTGGCTTTATGGCGCGCCGTCGTCATTTGGATGCACTGGAAAGTGCGGCCCATCATTTAGATACCGGTAAAACACAATTAGAAATGCACATTGCCGGTGAAATACTGGCTGAAGAATTACGTTTAACACAGCAATATTTGAATGAAATAACCGGTGAATTTACCTCTGACGATTTACTAGGAAAGATATTTAGCTCGTTTTGTATTGGTAAATAAACACCTTATTACAAGCATATTCTTATTATAAAGAGCACTCAGGTGCTCTTTTTCATATAAAAAATTAGGCTTTAAAATATGCTATTTATACGTCTAATACCTGAGAGTTACAGTCGATAAATCATATTCAAAGCTACCTTTGTTACGTGCTAAGAGAGGTCTGATTACGTAGATTAAACAATGTGGAATATACTCTTTAGAGGCATTAATAGCGTAAATTACCCCTATTATTAATACAAAACCGATACATTTTTCAAACAATAACACACTTTTAAAGCGTTATACTTCATGCAGAAGAAAGTTATAAATTGCCTTTTTATACTTACTTTAGTTAGCCAAAATCCTAACAACACATCTCACAGACATAAAAAATGATGCTTTTTGCTTAATTAAAGAGCTAAAAAACACTGGTTAATGCTCTAAAAAGCTTACTTTTTAAATATATGATTTGATGATCACTGTGATTATTTAAATAAAAAGCTCAACAGTTAAGTATTAAAAAGTTTTGATCTGCTAACTCAACCAGCAAAATATATAAAAATAACGACTCTAAACCTACATTAAATTTAAAAAACCTCGATCACTTATCCACAATGCCAGCTTTTTTGATCAAACAAATACCAAAAACAGGTAAATAAGCTGAAAAAACCTCACTATTTATTAATATTTATCCGTTTATGAGCTTATTTTTAATTAATTTCATTAGATCTGCTTTATTAGATCATTTTAAAAATATATTTTAGATCTAAATTTGAGGTTATCAACAGGCTTTATATCCACATTATGATCAACATTTACTTTTAATATATAAATTACTATTTCAACTTTTTACTGATTAAAAATATCAATAACTTAGCGGATATAAAACAACCTAATAAGCCTACTTAAGCAGAGCTTTCCCCACTGTTATCAACAACTTGATCAGAAGATTACATTTAAAGATAATTTGTTAAACCCTATATTATCAATAACTTAAAGAAACGCTTTTGAATGAGTGTAAAATTACTGCAAAAATAGTTATACAAAATGGCACTCTTAACTTTACTGTTACCCTCACTCAGTTATCATAGTCAGCAATTAAAACAAATGTGATCACTAATATTCATGAGTTCAGTAAATCTTATTGTTGGCAGCCAAATGGGATCAGCCGAGTATGTTGCAGAGCAACTAAGCGACGCGCTAAATAACCTTGGTATTACTACACAACTACATGATCAACCTGAATTTAGCGATATTGATCAGCAAAATACCATTTGGTTAATTTGCACATCTACTTATGGCGCAGGTGATTACCCTGAAAACTTTATTAGCTTTGTTGAAGATGTGACTCAAGCTAATGATTTATCTCAATTAAAATACTCAGTAATCGCTTTAGGTGATACCAGTTATGACACTTACAACCAGGCTGGACGTAATATAGATGCCTTATTAGCTCAAAAAGGCGCTATAAAAGTAGCAGAACGCTTAGAGCTTAATATTCTCGATGAAGCACTACCAGAGGACACCGCATTAGCATGGTTAGACTCTTGGATAACCAAAACAGGCTTAAAATAGAGAGATCAAGTAAAAAGTTACATATAAAGTTACCCACAATTTACTAATAATTTAATAGATTTTGTGGATAAAGATTGAATAAACTGCTTTTTAAAGCATGCTTATCCATGGGATAAGATCTAACTGATTCAGCCCTGTGCATAAAGCGCCTTTTTGATCAGAGCTTATTTGCGGGATGATCCGATCATATTAACACCTTTAGATCTGATCTAATTTGATGTTTTTAATGAAGATCTAAACCTTATCAACAGAAAAGTCGATCAGTAGTAGTAATAGTAATAAAAGATCTCTTTAAAAGATCCTTTATATTATTAGAGATCACATACTTAGATCTTGCCCACTGTTTAATCATTTATCTTCTGCCAATTTCTAGGTAGAATACGCTCCCTTTTGAAGTTTACCGGTTTGATTTAAGTAGGATCCCATTAATGATTTTTCACGAAAATTTTGACGTTATCGTAGTAGGTGGTGGACATGCTGGCACTGAAGCCGCATTAGCAGCTGCCCGTATGGGGATGAATACCCTGCTACTGACTCACAATATGGATACCCTTGGTCAAATGTCTTGTAACCCAGCGATTGGTGGGATAGGCAAAGGTCATTTGGTAAAAGAAATTGACGCGCTTGGTGGTGCAATGGCACAGGCCATTGATAAAGGCGGGATCCAATTTCGTACACTAAATTCTTCAAAAGGACCTGCTGTTCGTGCAACTCGAGCACAAGCAGATCGCGCCTTGTACAAAGCGGCTATTCAAACAACATTGCAAAATCAAGATAATCTTAAAATTTTTCAACAATCGTGTGATGATCTTATTGTTGAAAACGATCGTGTTACTGGCGTAGTAACTCAAATGGGTTTGCGTTTTAGTGCACCAAGTGTTGTTTTAACCGTGGGTACTTTTTTAGGTGGCTTAATCCATATAGGGTTAGAAAATTACAAAGGCGGCCGTGCAGGCGATCCTCCTTCAATTGCTTTAGCTGATCGCTTACGTGAACATCCATTTAGAGTTGATCGTTTAAAAACAGGTACACCGCCACGTATTGATGCACGTACTGTTGATTTTACAAAAATGGAAGCACAGCCTGGTGATACACCAACACCTGTATTTTCGTTTATGGGTAAACAATCAGATCACCCGCAACAGATACCGTGTTACATCACTTACACAAATGAAAAAACACATGATGTTATTCGTAAAAACCTACATCGCTCACCTATGTACTCAGGTGTTATTGAAGGTATTGGTCCTCGCTACTGCCCTTCAATTGAAGATAAAATTGTTCGTTTTGCAGATAAAGATAAACATCAAATATTTGTTGAGCCTGAAGGTTTAACATCATACGAATTATATCCAAATGGTATTTCGACTAGTTTACCGTTTGATGTACAACTTGAGATTGTGCAATCTATTTCTGGTTTTGAAAATGCACATATTTGTCGACCAGGTTATGCAATAGAATATGACTACTTTGATCCACGTGATTTAAAACAGTCTTTAGAAACTAAATTTATTGAAGGCTTATTTTTCGCGGGTCAAATTAACGGCACCACCGGCTATGAAGAAGCAGGTGCACAAGGCTTAATTGCAGGTATGAATGCTGCGCTAAAAGTGCAAGGCAAAGATTCTTGGACACCACGTCGTGATGAAGCTTATGTTGGTGTATTAATCGACGACTTAGCAACACTGGGTACAAAAGAACCCTACCGTATGTTTACCAGCCGTGCTGAATATCGTTTATTACTTCGTGAAGATAATGCTGATATTCGTTTAACTGAAAAAGGCCGTGAGCTTGGTTTGGTTAATGACGAACGCTGGCAGGCATTTAACGAAAAAATGGAAGTAATCGAAAAAGAGAAACAACGCATTAAAGATACATGGATCCACAAAGATCATGCCGTTGTAGATCAAGTAAACGCATTACTTAAAACCCCGCTTACGCGTGAAGCAAGCTTGGAAGAATTACTTCGCCGTCCGGAAATTCGTTACAACGATCTGATGGCTATTGACGGATTGGGATCTGAATTCACAAATAAAGCAGCACTCGAGCAAGTTGAGATCCATACTAAGTACGCAGGTTATATTGCGCGCCAACAAGATGAAATCAATAAGCAGCTTCGTCATGAGCAAACAATTTTACCAAAAGAGTTTGATTACAAAACCGTATCTGGTTTATCAAATGAGGTAGTTGCTAAGCTTATTGAGTCACGTCCTGACACGATTGGTCAAGCATCGCGTATTTCTGGTATCACCCCTGCGGCGATTTCGCTATTATTGGTGTATCTGAAGAAGCAAGGCTTATTACGCAAATCTGCGTAACGATAAGGGTACATAGTGTTACAGCAACAATTAACTACATTGTTAGCGCAAACTGATATTGCGCTAACAGAAAAACAACAGCAACAGCTAGTCCGTTACGTTGAGTTATTAAATAAGTGGAATAAAGCTTATAACTTAACTTCAGTACGTTTACCTGAAGAAATGATGATTAAGCATATTATGGACAGTTTAGTTGTTGCGCCTCATTTACCCGGACATCATTATATTGATGTAGGTACAGGGCCTGGCTTACCGGGTATCGTGTTGGCAATTGCATTACCAAATACACATTTTGTGCTATTAGATAGTTTAGGTAAACGTGTGCGATTTTTAATGCATGTTAAACATGAACTAGGTCTTGATAATGTAACCCCTGTGCAGTCTAGAGTTGAAGAATATCAACCAAGTGTTAAATTAGACGGCGTACTCAGTCGCGCATTTGCTTCATTACAAGATATGGTTGACTGGTGTTCGCACTTAATTGATCATTCGGGTAAATTTATAGCACTTAAAGGCGTGTTCCCTAGCGAAGAGCTAGAGTCATTACCTGCAGGCGTCAAGTTTGAGCAAAAAATTGCATTAGAAGTGCCTAAGTTAGATGCACAACGACATTTAATTATTCTTTCTAAAGACTAGGGATCAGAGACACTGTGGCAAAAGTCATCGCATTAGCAAATCAAAAAGGTGGAGTGGGTAAAACTACAACCGCTGTTAATCTCGCTGCATCTATGGCTGCAACGAAACGTAAAGTGCTGTTAATTGATCTCGATCCGCAAGGTAATGCGACTATGGGGAGTGGCGTAGATAAGTACGGCGATGTGCCAACTATTTACGACTTACTTATTGAAGATAAACCTATAGAAGACGTTATCATCAAAGAAACGTCTGGCGAATACCATATGATTGCTGCAAACGGTGATGTAACCGCTGCAGAAGTTAAACTCATGGAATTATTTGCCCGTGAGGTGCGTTTACGTAACGCGCTTGAAAAAATTCAGGACCAGTACGAATTTATTTTTATAGACTGTCCGCCTTCTTTAAATATGTTAACTGTTAATGCTATGGCTGCGGCTGATTCTATTTTGGTACCAATGCAGTGTGAGTATTATGCACTTGAAGGGTTAACCGCATTAATGGATACGATTACGCAGCTTGCTAGATTAGTGAATCCGAGCTTACAAATTGAAGGCATACTTCGTACTATGTATGACCCGCGTAACCGTTTGGCAAATGATGTATCAGAACAATTAAAACAACATTTTGGCGATAAAGTATACCGTACGGTGATCCCACGTAATGTTCGCTTAGCCGAAGCACCTAGTTTTGGTGCTCCAGCTATGTATTATGACCGGGCATCAAGTGGCGCTAAAGCGTATTTAGCACTCGCTGGTGAAATGTTACGCAGAAAAGAAAAAACAGCGTCCGTTGTCGCCTAACTTTGAGGTAAAAAAATAACATGTCTGCTAAAAAACGAGGTTTAGGCCGAGGACTCGATGCACTTTTAAGTTCGTCAAAGCCTGCACCGAGCGCAAGCAAGGAACAAGACACATCAAACGTGACTGAAGCTGTAAAAAATGCAGCTGGGCCAAATAACAGTGAATTACAAAAACTTCCAATAGAGTTTTTACACTCTGGTAAATACCAACCTCGTAAAGACATGTCTGAAGAGGCGCTAGAAGAGCTTGCTAGTTCTATTCGCTCACAAGGTATTATTCAACCTATTGTTGTGCGCCCTATTGCACATAATAGCTTTGAAATTATCGCCGGTGAGCGTCGTTGGCGCGCAGCGCAAATAGCTAAGCTTGAAACAGTACCTTGTATTATTAAAGATGTACCCGATGAAGCTGCCGTTGCGATTGCACTGATAGAAAATATTCAGCGTGAAGATTTAAATGCCATGGAAGAAGCGGTTGCACTTAATCGTTTACTAATAGAATTTGAATTAACACATCAACAAGTAGCTGATGCGGTAGGTAAATCACGTACGACTGTAACTAATTTACTGCGTTTAAATAACTTAAATAACGATGTGAAGATTTTGTTAGAGCATGGCGATATTGAAATGGGCCATGCTCGTTGCCTGTTAGCCCTTGAAGGCGAAGCGCAGTCAGATGCTGCTCGTTTAGCTGTCGCTAAAGCACTAACAGTTCGAGAAACCGAAAAATTAGTTCGCTCAATTTTAGAACCAGTGCCAGCTAAAGAAATAACCGAAAAAGATCCAGATGTTAAGCAATTAGAACAACAACTTGCTGAAAACCTAGGTGCCAAAGTTGAAATAAATTACAATAAAAAAGGCAAAGGTAAGCTTGTTATTTCTTATACTAATTTGGACGAACTTGACGGCATTTTAAATCGCATTAATCAAGACAATACCCACCATTAGTTTTCTACATGTCTAAAAAGAGACATTTGTAGCTATTTCGTGTTACAAACCGTCTACTCAAGTTGCAAAACTGGCAGGATTAAGTATAATTTCGCCAGTTTTCACACCCTAACAATTAGAACGCAATAAAGGTTAACTAAACGTGACTGATAAGTTAGCGAGTCCATATAGACTTGCCGTATTAAAGTTAATTTGCCTTCAGGGTGTTGTAGCATTAGTTGCTGCTGTAATTATTTTTTTTAGTTCGGGAGCCAATGCTTCGCTTTCATCACTCGCTGGTGGATTTGTCGCAGTACTTCCGCACTTTGTATTTGCACTTTATGCATTTAGGTATATGGGTGCAAGTCGAGCAAATCAAGCGTATGCCTCGTTGAAACGCGGCAACGGATTAAAATTTATGCTAACAATTGTATTGTTTGCGCTAGTACTGAAGCATTTTCCGGTAATTTTATTACCCTTTTTTAGTACTTATATACTGGCGCTCTTTACTGGATTGTTCGCACCCGTTTTTTTTAAACATTAACTTTTGGGATATAACATGGCAGCAGAAGAAGTTACTCTATCTGGCCATATCCAGCACCATTTGACCAATGCTAAGATGTGCTCGACCGATACAGGTCTCGCCTTCAATAAAGCATGTACGGACAGTGGATTCTGGACATGGCATATAGATACCCTCGCATGGTCTATCGGTTTAGGTCTTATATTTTTATGGATCTTTCGTAGTGCCGCTAAAAAATCAACACTAGGTGTACCTGGAAAATTTCAATGTTTCATTGAAATGGTAGTAGAGTTTGTTGGTGACAACGTACGTGATACTTTCCATGGTAAAAGCAAGCTTATTGCACCATTAGCATTAACAATATTCGTTTGGATATTTTTAATGAACTTAATGGATTTAATACCGGTTGACTTTTTACCTGCATTAGCTGGTTTTGTTGGTGAAACTGCGTTTGGTATGGATTCACACGATGTGTACATGAAAATTGTACCAACGACTGACATTAATATGACTGCGGCGCTAGCGCTTGGCGTATTTATTTTAATGATAGGCTACTCAATTAAAATAAAAGGCATCGGTGGTTTTATTAAAGAACTAACACTTCACCCGTTTAGTTCAAATAATACTGCACTACAAATCCTTTTAATCCCGTTTAACTTATTACTTGAACTGATTGCGCTGGTTTCTAAACCGTTTTCATTAGCGCTACGTTTGTTTGGTAACTTATATGCAGGTGAATTGATTTTCATCTTGATCGGCGCTATCGGATTTATGCAATTACCATTGCATTTTGTTTGGGCTGTATTCCACATCTTAGTAATTGTATTGCAAGCATTCGTATTTATGATGCTAACAATCGTATACCTAAGTATGGCAAGCTCAGATAATCACTAATTTTTATAACCTTTAATATTTAACTTTAATTTACAATTGAAACTTTGGAGAAAAAAATGGAACTAGTATTAGGTCTTAAGTATATCGCAGTAGCTTTACTAATCGGCTTTGGTGCAATCGGCACAGCAATCGGTTTTGGTAACATGGGCGGTAAATTCCTTGAAGCATGTGCGCGTCAACCTGAGCTTGCACCATCGCTACAAGTTAAGATGTTTATTCTTGCTGGTCTAATCGATGCTGTAGCAATGATTGGTGTTGGTATCGCTATGGTATTGTTGTTCGTACTTTAATTTTATTTTTTGAACAGCTTACTATTTAAGGAGGAGCGGTTGTGAATTTAAACGCCACTCTTATCGGTGAATTGATTGCGTTTACGGTGTTCGTATTATTTTGTATGAAATACGTATGGCCACCACTAAACGGTGCAATTGAAGCTCGCCAGAAAAAAATCGAAGATGGTTTAGCTGCCTCTGATAGAGCCGAAAAAGACTTAGAACTTGCGCAAAAGAAAGCTGCTGAACAGCTTAAAGATGCAAAAGCTCAAGCGGCTGATATCATTGATCAAGCTAAAAAGCGTGCAGTGCTAATTGTTGACGAAGAAACACTTCGTGGTCAGCAAGAGCGTGAAAGTATCATTGCTCAAGGGCACTCTGAAGTTGAGTCTGAACGTAATCGCATAACAGAAGAGCTACGTAAGCAAGTAGCAACTCTGGCAGTGATTGGTGCAGAACGTATTTTAGAGCGTGAAATTAATCAAGCCGCACATAGTGACATCGTTGAAAAACTTGTCGCTGAGCTGTAATTAGGAGGGTATGAGCATGTCTAATTTGACTACTATCGCTCGCCCATACGCTAAAGCGGCTTTTGAACTTGCCGTTGAGAAAGGCACTCTAGAAAGCTGGAATGATATGTTGTTCTTTGCAGGCCACGTAGCCAGCAATGAACAAGCATCATCCGCTTTAGCAGGTATGCCTACAGCTACTGCACAAGCTGAATTATTTATTCAACTTTGTGCTGAGCAGCTCAACGAACAAGGTCAGAACCTAGTTAAGGTGATGGCTGAAAATGGACGTTTGACAGCTCTACCTGAAGTTGCACAGTTATTTGCTGAATTTAAAGCACAATACGATAAAGAAATCGAAGTAGATGTGATTTCTGCAACTCCTCTTGTTGCTGCGCAACAAGAGTCATTGGTAGCGGCACTTGAAAAACGTTTCGCACGCAAAGTTAAGCTGAATTGTAGTGAAGACGCGTCAGTGGTTGGTGGACTTATTATTAGGTCTGGCGACACTGTAATCGACGGTACTATTCGCGGTAAATTAAGCCGCTTAGCTACAACACTACAATCGTAATTGGGAAAAAGAGCATGCAACTTAATTCCACTGAAATTTCAGATCTGATCAAACAACGTATTGAGAAGTTCGAAGTTGTAAGTGAAGCTCGTAACGAAGGTACTATTGTATCTGTTACTGACGGTATCATCCGCATCCACGGTCTTGCTGACTGTATGCAAGGTGAAATGATTGAGCTTCCTGGCAGCCGTTATGCTATCGCACTAAACCTTGAGCGCGACTCAATTGGTGCAGTAGTAATGGGTCCGTACGCTGACCTTACTGAAGGCGTAAAAGTATATACAACTGGTCGTATTTTAGAAGTTCCTGTTGGTCCTGGTCTACTTGGTCGTGTTGTAAACACACTAGGTGCTCCAATCGATGGTAAAGGCGCTTTAGATAACGACGGGTTTGAACCTGTAGAAAAAATTGCACCAGGTGTAATCGAGCGTAAATCAGTAGATGAGCCAGTTCAAACTGGTTATAAATCTATCGATGCGATGATTCCAGTTGGTCGTGGTCAACGTGAACTTATCATCGGTGACCGTCAAACAGGTAAAACTGCACTAGCAATCGATGCAATCATCAATCAAAAAGACACAGGCGTTAAGTGTGTGTACGTTGCGATTGGTCAAAAAGCATCTACTATTGCAAACGTAGTTCGTAAATTAGAAGAGCATGGTGCACTAGCAAATACTATCGTAGTTGTTGCATCTGCTTCTGAATCTGCGGCACTTCAGTACTTAGCACCGTTCGCGGGCTGTACTATGGGTGAATACTTCCGTGACCGTGGTGAAAACGCATTAATCGTATATGATGATTTGTCTAAGCAAGCAGTTGCTTACCGTCAAATTTCATTACTACTTAAGCGTCCACCAGGCCGTGAAGCATACCCAGGTGACGTATTCTACCTTCACTCTCGTCTTTTAGAGCGTGCATCGCGTGTAAACGCAGATTACGTTGAAAAGTTCACTAATGGTGAAGTGAAAGGTAAAACTGGTTCATTGACGGCATTGCCAATCATTGAAACTCAAGGCGGCGACGTTTCTGCGTTCGTACCGACTAACGTTATCTCTATCACCGATGGTCAGATCTTCTTAGAAACTGACTTATTCAACTCAGGTATCCGTCCGGCAGTAAATGCTGGTATCTCGGTATCGCGTGTTGGTGGTGCTGCACAAACTAAAATCGTTAAGAAACTAGGTGGCGGTATTCGTCTAGCCCTAGCTCAGTACCGTGAATTAGCTGCGTTCTCGCAGTTCGCGTCTGACCTTGATGATGCTACTCGTGCTCAACTTGAGCATGGTGAGCGTGTAACAGAGCTAATGAAGCAGAAACAGTACGCGCCAATGTCTGTTGCTGAAATGTCTTTGTCGTTATTTGCTGCTGAAAAAGGCTTCCTTCAAGACATCGAAATCGCGAAAATCGGTGACTTTGAAGCAGCTTTACTTTCTTATGCAACTAGCACATACGCAGAGCTTGTGGCTCAAATCAATGAAACTGGTAACTTGAATGCCGAGATCGAAGCGCAGCTTAAAGAACTTCTTACGAAGTTCAAGTCTACGCAAACTTGGTAATTTAGTTATTAATGGTGCGCTTTAGGAAACTAAAGCACACCTTGATTCGGAGAGAGAGTCATGGCCAGCGGAAAAGAGATTAAAAGCAAGATCGGGAGTATTAAAAACACTCAAAAGATCACTAGCGCAATGGAAATGGTTGCTGCGTCTAAAATGAAAAGGGCGCAAGAACGCGTTGCTTCAAGCCGTCCATACGCTAATAAATTACGTGAAGTAATTGGTCGTGTTGCTCAAGCAAATCTTGATTTTACTCACCCGTTCTTAAAAGATCGTGAAGTAAAACGAGTTGGTTATATTGTTATCTCTACAGACCGTGGTCTGTGTGGCGGTCTAAACTCAAACGAGTTTAAGAAAGTTGCACTTGATGTTAAAGCGTGGAAAGAGAAAGGTGTTGATGCTGAATTTGCTACTTTAGGTAGTAAGGCAGCTGGCTTCTTTCAACGTTTTGGTGGTCAACTACTCGCTAAAAAAGCGGGCCTAGGAGATAAACCTTCAGTACAAGACGTTATTGGTCCTGTAAAAGTTATGCTTGATGCATTTTCTGAAGGCAAAATAGACCGTTTATTCTTGGTATATAACAAATTCGTTAATACCATGAAGCAAGAGCCAATTATAGATCAGTTACTCCCTTTGCCAAAAGCTGAAGAAGAAGTATCTGCTCACACATGGGATTACTTATACGAGCCAAACCCAGAGGCTATTTTAGAGTCTTTGTTAGTACGCTTTATTGAGTCTCAAGCATACCAAGGTGTGGTAGAAAATGCTGCCTCAGAACAGGCTGCTCGTATGGTTGCAATGAAAGCTGCAACTGATAACGCAGGTGACCTTATGGACGAGCTACAGCTTGTTTATAACAAGGCTCGCCAAGCAGCAATCACACAAGAAATTAGTGAGATTTGTTCTGGCTCAGCAGCAGTTTAATGCTTCAGGTAAAGATTAACGAGAGGAATAGACATGAGTTTAGGTAAGGTCGTCCAAATTATCGGCGCCGTTGTGGATATTGAATTTCCACAAGATAGCGTGCCAGCGGTATACCACGCACTAAGAGTAACAGATGGCGATTTAGCTGGTTTGACTTTAGAAGTTCAACAACAGCTAGGTGGCGGTGTAGTGCGTACTATCGCTATGGGTACTACTGATGGTTTACGTCGTAGTGCTTTAGTTATGAATACAGGTGAATCGATTCAAGTTCCAGTTGGTAAAGCAACACTTGGTCGTATCATGAACGTACTTGGTGAGCCAATCGATGAAGCGGGTCCAATCGGCGAAGAAGACCGTATGTCTATTCACCGTGCAGCGCCTTCATACGAAGAGCAATCAAGTTCAGTTGAGCTTTTAGAAACTGGTATCAAGGTTATCGACCTTGTATGTCCGTTTGCTAAAGGTGGTAAAGTTGGTTTATTCGGTGGTGCCGGTGTTGGTAAAACTGTAAACATGATGGAACTTATCCGTAACATCGCAATCGAGCACAGCGGCTACTCAGTATTCGCAGGTGTTGGTGAGCGTACACGTGAGGGTAACGATTTCTACCATGAGATGAACGATTCAAACGTACTTGATAAAGTATCGCTTGTATACGGTCAGATGAACGAGCCTCCAGGTAACCGTTTACGCGTAGCGTTAACTGGTCTTACTATGGCTGAAAAGTTCCGTGATGAAGGTCGCGATGTACTTTTCTTCGTAGATAATATCTACCGTTATACACTTGCTGGTACAGAAGTATCTGCACTTCTTGGTCGTATGCCATCAGCGGTAGGTTACCAGCCTACACTTGCTGAAGAAATGGGTGTGCTTCAAGAACGTATCGCTTCAACTAAGACTGGTTCAATTACATCAATCCAAGCGGTATACGTACCTGCGGATGATTTAACAGATCCATCTCCAGCAACTACCTTTGCTCACTTAGACGCAACAGTAGTACTTTCACGTGATATCGCATCACTTGGTATCTACCCAGCGGTAGACCCACTTGATTCATCTTCACGTCAACTTGACCCACAAGTAATTGGTCAAGAGCACTACGATACAGCACGTGGCGTTCAAACAGTTCTTCAGCGTTATAAAGAACTTAAAGACATCATTGCAATCCTAGGTATGGACGAGCTTTCTGACGAAGATAAGCAACTTGTATCTCGTGCACGTAAAATCCAACGTTTCCTATCTCAGCCATTCTTCGTGGCAGAGGTGTTTACAGGCGCGTCTGGTAAATACGTATCACTAAAAGATACAATTGCTGGCTTTAAAGGCATCTTAAACGGTGAATTTGATGATATGCCAGAGCAAGCGTTCTACATGGTTGGCTCTATCGAAGAAGCTCAAGAAAAAGCCAAAGGCATGTAACTAGGAGGGTAGTATGACAGCTATGACTGTACATCTTGACGTAGTAAGCGCTGAGCAGAGTTTGTTCTCTGGTCTTGTTGAATCGATTCAAGTATCTGGTAGTGAAGGCGAGCTGGGTGTAAACCTAGGCCATGCTCCATTACTAACTGCCCTTAAACCTGGTATGGTACGTTTAGTTAAGCAATTTGGTCACGAAGATGTGATATATGTTGCTGGCGGTACATTAGAAGTTCAACCAAATCACATCACGATTCTTGCAGATACTGCGGTTCGTGGTGAAGATTTAGATGAAGATTCTGTACAAAAAGCTAAACGTGAAGCTGAAGAACATATGGCGAATTCGTCAGCTGTTGAGTTTGATTATCAACAAGCGGCTACGCGACTGGCAGAAGCAGTTGCTCAGTTACGCGTAATTCAGCAATTACGTCACAAGTAAGCCTATCCGGTTTTGAAAAGCCCACTTTAAGTGGGCTTTTTTGTACTCGTATAGATGACTCTATCAGGCCTTACTGATAATCTAAACAATATTAAGTAGTTAATTTTAATAATTAAATTTACATCGAATTATTAGCTATAAGGACGTAGTGACCTACCAATGAAACCGTCAACTTTCTCAGAATCAATAGCAGAAATTAAGTTTGGAGCCTGGCGTTTAAATCCCAGACGGCAAACTATTAATGATGGTGTAATTGAGAGGGAGTTAGAACCGTTGCTGTTCAAAATTCTTAGCTACCTTATTCTTAATAAAGAGTCGATTATCACACGTCAAGATTTAATTGATGACGTATGGTGTCAGCACTATGTCGACGATAACGCCATTAACCGAGCTATTTCAGAGCTTAGAAAAGTACTGAAATCAGATATGCAACGCGGCCTAGTGGTAAAAACACATTATAGAAAAGGGTATAGCTTCTTTTTAGAGCCAGAGATTATATATTATGAAGAAGGTAATTCGTCTTTCAGCCAAGTTAATGCATTAAAAGAAACACCTAATAAAAAACAAAAAATATCAATTGAGTTATTGGCTATATTCACTTTGGTCGTTTTTATTGGTTTTTACATTGTTTTAAACGTATTAGATCCAGGCAAAGTTGGCCAAAAAAATACGCCTCCCAAGGTTGAAACAAAAAACTTAAATGTTGTTAATAAAAAATTTAAAGAGGAAGTTCTATCTTGGCGACAAGGCGTATATAGCCGAATGGTACTTTCTCCAGACAGTTCAACTGTTACACTTACACTCCTTGAAAAAGAACAACTATACTCATCGCTTTTAATCAAAAATTTACATACCGGTCAAGAGAGAATAATCTCAGAAGTTAATGCTAATATATTCCCTGCAGGTTGGTCTATTGATAGTGAGCGTGCAATTTATAGTCTAGAAAGCGAAGGTAAATGTGAGCTGTGGGAAGTCGGTTTAACAAGTAATGCTGATAGTAAGTTTTTATTTGATTGTGAGCCATCAAACCTAATGAATGTTGTAAGTTTAGGTAACAACTCTTATATATATTCTAAATATGGTTACAGAAATCGCTCTGAATTATCGGTCCTTGTTAATAGAAACCTAAGTACAGGTGAGGAGTTTCAAATAAGTTCACCAAACTTAAATTCGTATGGTGATAAACTTTTATATTTTATAAAAAACCAAAACAAAATTATTTTTGAAAGACACCAATTTAATTCCAGTCAATTATACATGACGGATTTAGAAGGTGGTGCCCAAATAAAGCTTTATGAGACTAAGAATAGAATATGGTCAATTAACTACAACAATGAGACAGATTCACTGCTATGGTTTGACAATATTGAAGAGATTCTTTACCAATACTCATTAAAAAATAACCGTCTAGAAAGTAAAACAAAAGTGGATAGTGAAAGTGTTTACTCATCAACCTATCCAATTGATAATAAAAATATTTTAGGGCTTACTTACCCTTTTTATCATAATATTTACAGGTTCGATTTAACTTCTGAAAACTTTGAGCGTGTATCAAAGCTAGAAAGTGGCTTTGCAAATACAGTTGGAGAAAATGTTGTTTTTTTAAGTAGTGATGGGGAATCTGTTAAATTAAATACAGTATTCAAAGACGGTAAGCTCACGTCTAAAAAGGTAAATTTAAGATATAAGGACTTTAAAATATCTTCTGATTCCCAAGAAGCTTTTGGCGTTGATGAAAAGAAAATAGAAATACTCAAGTATGAAGAGTTATCCGTTAAGGATGTTATTGCCCCCAAAGGTGATTTGATCTCGGTTAATTATTTACTAGATAAAAATATTGGTTATATTGTGCAGGATGAACCTAGTGCAAACAGCAGCTCTTATATTTTTAATAGAAGTAATTCTAATAGTATATTGTTACCAGTAAAAAATGCAGTGTGGTTTGGTCAGTTACAAAATAACAAACTCGTTTTTTTGAATAGTTTAGATATGTTGATATTTTTCGACTTATCAACTGGGGAACAAACAAAAGGCTTTAAAGTAAAAAAATCAGCCTATAAACACTCTTTATCAACAAACCAAAATAAACTTTATCATTCAACAGGGAAAGCTGTATACGAATATGATTTTTCCAAAGGCGTTAATATCGCTCCTAATAAAGTATTCGAGATTAGTAAAGCAGAAGATGTTATTCGAGAAGTTAATTTTTCAAGTTCAGGAAACATTCTATCATTAGAAATAGTAGAGCTAGTAAATAACGAAGTTGTGAGGTTTTCATTAGAGGAAAGCGATTAGTTAGTGTTTTTTGTGAAGTGACCTAGTTACTAATCATAGCTTAGTTCTTAAGGAA